>CAWEBB010000031.1:0-6555 GCA_963807085.1 uncultured Alphaproteobacteria bacterium | reverse complement strand
CATCTCGCCTTTTGACACTGAAATTTCCGCTAACACCTTGAAAGGAAATGCGGTTTTAGCGGTTCGATAACCCGATTCCAGCGAGTACCGCAGAGGCTCTGAAAAAGCCAGTCTGAGCACCGTTCTTTTGAAGACCAGACTACCATTCTCGTAAATATTCCAAGGGCTTCCCAAGAACTCAAGCGCCGGTTCGATAAACTCCTCTAGCCTGCCCTTAGGCGGGACGATTCGAACGGTCCTCTCGGCAAGCAGCAGCTTCTCACGCTCCAGCCTGGCGATCTTCCCTTCGTAGGCCCTGATGACGCTGGTGTTATCGGTCTCAACGATGCGTTCCAGCAACGTTTCGATCTGCTTTTCCGTTTCGCGGAGCTGCCTTGCGATTTCGTCCTTGTCGCGATGCGCTTCGGCAAGGCGCATATTCCATGCGTCCTTGAACATTTCTCTGGCGAGCGCAAAAAGCTGCCGCGTTGGCTGGAGGCTCCTCAAAATGTCGGCGAAGCCGCCCTCGATCTTGTCGCGCGGGATCGACTTGCGCTTAGCTCTCGCAGCCCCGCGTATCGCACAGATAATAGGGATAGTGCTGCGAGCGGCCTTTCGACCAGCAGGAGGTCATCGGCTGACCGCAATCATCGCAGAGCACGAAGCCGCGCAGCGGGAAGTCCTCGCTGATATCCTTGCGTGCCGGAGCCTTCGCCTTGCCGTTCATCCGGTCCTGAATACGCTCGAACGTCTCCAGGCTGATGATCGGCTCATGATGCCCCTTGCGCCGGGTCACGCCCCAGTTGGGCGCTTCGACATACCCCGCATAGGTGACATGCGATAGCAGACGCTGAACCCGTTGCCAGCGGATTTCCCCGGTTGGCAGGTCCTTGGGGAAGCCTGGCTTCGATTCCAGAAAGCGCTTCACTTCCGCCTGCGACTCCAAATGCCCCGAGGCGAAAGCCTTCAAGAGCCTCGGCAAGGATCGAGGCTACAGGCTCATCACGGACCAGAATCTTGCCATGGGCACGATCCGCGACGTAGCTGTAGCCGACAGGCGGGTGGAACACCGCATAGCCCTTCTCGACCCGCGCCTTCATCTTCTGGATGACCTGGCGGCGGTTCTGCTCCCGTTCCAGCTCGCCCTGCGCGGCGAAGATCGTCTCGACGAATTTGCCCTCCGGCGAGTCGTCCAGTCTGAAATTCAGACATTCGATCCGCGCGCCGCGCGTCTGGAATTCGCGGCGCAGCTTGATGTGAAACTCGGTATCGCGGGCAAAGCGCTTGAGATCATCGAAGATGATGACGTAGCCTTTGCCGGGCTGTGCATCGAGGTAGCTCAGCAGCGCCACCATGCCGGGACGGTTCATGAAGTCGCCGCCGCCGGAGGCGTCGTCAGGAAAGACAGCCTCGACCTCATAGCCCTTCACTTCGGCATACTGACGGCAGCGGTGCTCCTGACTTTCCAGGCCGCTGCCCTCAATCTTCTGCTTTGTGCTTGATACGCGGCAATAGATAATCGCCTTCGTGATATCTGCCGCTTGTTCATATTCCTTTTTCATTCCACCTCCAGACCGCCCGGAGGGCCTGAATCTCTTGATGTTTTTACAGTATCGGATTTCTGCTGATTCTACCTCATTGAAAGCCGCCGTTACTTCCGCCGTGCCGTCTTCGGAATCTTGTCCACAGACTTCTTGCAGCGGGTGGACGCCGAAGCCGAGTTCGACGAACGTGACCACGATGGACCACAGCGCCCGCAAAAACTCTTCCTTCTGTTCTTCGCTCAGCCCCGGCTCATCGAGCAAGGCCTGATATTTCTTCACATCGACCGTCAGAACCGGCCGGGCCGCCAGGTCGAAACGCTCGCCAAGTGATTACTGTCGAACGTATGGTTTTCGTGTTTCATCGTCCGGTTCCTTTCCGACGATCAGCATATAGTGGCCGATACTTCTATTTTGCCACTATATGTTGTGTTATGGCAAATTTGAAATCCTCTGAAACCCGCGGATTCCTTGGGTTAGAACGGAATCCCGTCTTCCAGGTCTCCGGTCGGGCACTCGTCGTCTCTGCGCCTTGGGATAGAGCGCTTCGATCTCCGGCGGCGGCAGTCCAGCCTGTCCGGTCCATGTGGCTCATCAGCGCCATGCCGAGATAGCCTTCGAGCTGTTCCTCCGCCGTGCCTGCCGGATCGGCGGGGCGCGTGGATATGCGGCCCAGCCTTTCGGCGAACTCGTAGCCGCGCCGTCCACACGCAGCTGCACGAAGACCGTGCGGCCATCATCTGAAAAGCGGGTGCTGCGGCGCTGATGCCTGTTGTTTGCGTGTCGCTTTCATCGTCTTGCCCTCACATGATCCGGTCCCAGTCTATCGGCAGGACCGTCACCAGCCCGCAGGTCTCCCCGTCTTCCGGGAACACACCCGCCGTCCCTGAATGCCGTAGTATGCGCAGTAGAAAACTGCCGGGCACGGCTCGCCCCGACCTCATCGGCAGGCGGCACTCATAGTCCCAACCGGCATGAGGGGTTCCGACGAACAGCACGAACGCCGCCATCCCGCCGAGCCATCATCACGCGCGGGCGCATCAGGATCGCTTTGCACGATCCGACCCGAGCGGCGCAGCGTCCGCATGAACGCGCCTTCGGTCTTCTTCGGCGGCGGCGCGCCGACCACCTCTGATTTCAAACTCACTCATCGCTCTTCTCCTTTCTGCGGTATTCGATCCGCACCAGCGGCTCGGGTTGCGGATAAGTCGCCTTCGACCGGGTTCGGCGCGGCCCATCGCGCCCAGGGCGAGACGAACCAGAACGGAAGTCCTTCCGGCCAGGATCGGCCTGCAGCCCCTTGACCAGCAGAAGCTGGCTCGATCCGCTCCCATCAGCACGATCTCTTCGGGCCGCATCAGCGGCTGCCGGACTCGCGACAGGCTTTCGCCGATCTCGTCGTCGTCGAAGCGACCGAGATTGTAGTTGCGGGTCTTCACCGTCTTCTGGCCGAGGGCCTTCGACAGGGTGCACGCCAGCTCGTCCTGTTCACCGCGAAGAACTGCTTCACTTCCGCCTGCGACAGCACCGTCTTTGCTGTGTTCGGGCCGTAGAGCCGCACCAGCTCGGCAAGCTCCTGCACGAACATCCACACCCGGACCCCGAGGCCCGGCAGCGCCGTCAGGCTTTCCGCGAGCCCCGAGAGCTTGCCCATGTTGGCAAACTCATCGAGCAGGAACAGCACCTTCGCCCTTCGCCTGCGACCGGGCGACCGCCGTGATCGCCTGATTCACGATCAGGCCGAGCGACGCGCCGTGCGTTGCGATCCTGCTCCTGCGGGAAGGCGAGGTAGATGCTCACCTTGCCGCTTCTTCAGATCGGCGAGATCGACATCCGAGCCGCTGACCGCATCGGCGAGATAGCCGCCCGGTTCGTAGATATCGAGCGCCTGCACCGCCCCGGCGCGGAAGTCGCCGAACTGTTCCGGGTTGTCCTCCATCTGGAAGGCCAGATCCTCGCCGAGATCGGCGAGCATTCCGCCGAGCGCTTCGGACTTGCGCATATCCTGCGCGGCCCGCTTCCAGCCGCCTCGGATTGGCGATGATCCGCCACATCTCCGGCAGGGTGCAGCGCTTCGGCGCGCCTGCATCGCCAGATGGATCAGCACCGCCCGCAGGATCGTCCGCGAGCCTTCCCGGAAATAGCGGTTCTTCGTGTCTTCCGGTTCGGGATAGAGCTGGAGGGCAATCGCCTTCACCTCATCCGTCAGCCCGCGCTGGAGCCTCGGATCACTCGCCAGGGCGATCACGCCTTCAAGCGGATTGATCCGGTGCTGCGGCAGGCCGTGCAGCCCCCACGGATTGAGGATCACAGACCTCCTGCCCGAAACGCTCCCGGCGATGCGCCGCCGTGACGGCCGCCAGCTCGCCCTTCGGATCGGTGACGACGACCGACCCGGAATAGTGCAGCAGGTTCGGGATCACGACGCCGATGCCCTTGCCCTGCCGCGCCGGAGCGCAGGTCAGCAGGTGCGCCTTGCCGCTATAGAAGAGCGGCTGGCCGTCCATCATCCCGACATACAGCCCGTGCGGATCGAGTTCGGTGAACCATTTCGGTTTTCAGTGAGCTGAAGAAGCTCTCCATCGGGGCGTTATCGAGACAGTTCCCTTTGCGGCTCATCGAGGCTGTGATGCGATGCAGTCTGAGCAGTTTCCGGTAGCTGTCGCAGGCGTATTGGACGCCCCTGTCCGTGTGGACGATCAGCCCCGGCGGGGGGCGGCGGTTGCGGATGGCCATTTTCAACGCGTCTTCACACAGGGTGCTTTTCAGGCGCTCCGACATCGACCATCCGACGATCTCCATGGTCGCCAGGTCCTTGACCGCGGCAGTGTCCCAACGCTTGGTGTAGGAGGCCGCGCGCGGAGCCCCCGGCGTAGCGCAGCGCGCGGCCGGGTGTGACGCTGGCGGCCATCGTCGATCTTCGGGCAGGTTCGGGTTGCGAGACCTTGAACCGAGAACGGAGATGACGATGACCGACGACAGAATGACGCTGATCGAGCTGGTTGAGAAGCAGGCTGACGGCGACCTCGTGCGCGAGATGCTGGCCTTCGCGGCCGAGCGGATCATGGAAGCGGAGGTAGAAGAGCGAACCGGCGCGGCGAAGGGCGCACGTTCGCCCCTGCGGGAGGTTCAGCGCAACGGCTACCGCGACCGCGACTGGGACACCCGTGCCGGGCGGATCGCGCTGGAGATCCCGAAGCTGAGAAAGGGGAGCTACCTTCCCAGCTTCCTGGAGCCGCGCCGCACGGCCGAGAAGGCGCTCGTGGCGGTGATCCAGGAGGCCTACGTCCAAGGCGTTTCCACGCGCTCCGTGGACGATCTGGTGAAGGCCATGGGCGCGGGCGGCATGTCGAAGAGCCAGGTCAGTCGCCTCTGCGTCGAAATCGACGAGCGGGTGAACGCCTTCCTCTCTCGCCCGCTGGAAGGCGCCTGGCCCTATCTCTGGCTCGACGCGACCTACGTGAAGGTGCGCGAGGGCGGACGGATCGTCAGCCGCGCCGTGATAATCGCCGTCGCGGTCAACGAGGACGGCAAGCGCGAGGTTCTCGGCGTCGCCACCGGTCCTTCCGAGGCAGAAACGTTCTGGACCGACTTCCTGCGCTCTCTCGCAGACCGTGGCCTGCGCGGCGTGAAGCTGGTGGTCGCCGACGACCACAAGGGGCTGCGGGCTGCTGCGCGGCGGGTGTTCGATGCCACGCACCAGCGCTGTCGCGTTCACTGGATGCGCAACGCGCTCGCCCATGCCCCGGCCAAGCAGCGCACGGCCGTGGCCGCGATGCTGAAGACGATCTTCGCCCAGGAAAACAAGGCGGATGCCGAAGCCCAGTGGGAGGTCGTGGCGGACGCACTGCGCGAGAAGCAGGCGAAGCTCGGCACCCTCATGGACGCCTCGCGCGACGACGTTCTCGCCTACATGGATTTTCCCCGCGAGCACTGGGCCCAGATCGCGTCAACGAACCCGCTCGAGCGGGTGAACCGCGAGATCAAGCGCAGGTCCGACGTCATCGGCATCTTCCCCAACGACGAGGCCATCGTCCGGCTCGTCGGCGCGCTGATGCTCGAGACCAATGACGAGTGGACGGTCGCGCGGAGATACATGTCCCTTGAAACCCTCGCGCGCGTCACCGACAATCCCGACATCAGGCTGCCCGCCGTGGCGACCTGATCAGGCTCTGGACCTCTCCGAAGGTCGGCGCTCTTACACCATCCCCCGGGGCACTATCTTGACCGCCGCGAGGTAGAGCCAGCCCTCGCCGGTTGGAATGTACGAGATATCCGCGAGCCAAACCGTGTCGGGCGCCATGATCTTGAAGTTGCGGTGCAGCAGGTTGGGCGCGATCGCAAATGAATGGCGGCTATCAGTAGTCATGGGCATCTGCCGCTTGCGTCCAGGCGGGTGAATGCCGTTCTGTTTCATCAGCTTGGCCACCGTCTTCGCGATACGCGGTGGCCTTGATCCTCGCAGTTCGGCGTGGATGCCAGGTGCGCCATAGCGCTGCTTGCTGTCCTTGAAGATCATACGGATCTCATCGATCAGCGCGTCCCACCGACACGTTCGCGCCGCCCGGTCAGGGGCTGTGCGGCGCCAGGCTTGAAACCAGCTCCGGCTCAAGCCAAGCACCCGGCACATCAGACGTATGGAGTAATCGGCGAGGTGGGCAGCGATGAATGCCAGCTTGGCGTTCATGTCTTCGCCGCCCACTGAGCGAAAAAAGCCGATGCTTTGCGCATCACCTCATTCTCTTCCTTCAGCCGTTTGTTGTCTCGGCGCAGCTGCGCCAGCTCGGCCGCCTCGGCTTTGGTTTGAGCGATCGCCGTCGCCGAACCCGCCGCCAGAACTCGAGGTGCCACGTCTTCAATTGCCCGGACGTGATCCCCAGCTCCGCCGAAAGGCTCGCGTAGGTCACGCCCGCCTCAGAAAGGCGTGCCACCGCCTGCTCCTTGTATTCCGGCGTAAACCGCCGCCTTGTCTTCTTGGTCATCTGCTTCTCCCGGTTCAGACGCTACTTTAGCCCCTGGTCCGGGATTGGGGGCA
>CAWEBB010000030.1:0-5747 GCA_963807085.1 uncultured Alphaproteobacteria bacterium | reverse complement strand
CGCGGTGTGGGAACTTAGCGAAGACTTCGCCTGATCAGGCAGAGGACGGCTAGAGTTCATATGAGGAATGCGCATGCGGTTTGAACGTAATCTATGCGTGCAGAGCTGCTATTGTACCGGTAGACTGAGCCACCGTTCACGAGACGTTCCTCAGAGGGCGTGGTATCGACCTAGTCACTTTTGTCGCGTACAAGAACTGTCAATTACGTCTCGCTTCCAAAGAGAATCCGCCATGCAACGGTACAAAAAATTCAACCTCAAGACACGTCTTGCCGGCGCTGACAGTCTTCAGGTTGAAGAGCGGAAAGCACTTGCTGAAGCAGTCACCTATATTGGAAACCCGGAACACAAACGTAACCCGGGCGACTTCGGCCTAACGCCACCAGCTCAACCTCGCAGAGGCAAATCCTTGTGTGATGGGGCGTCAATATTCAAGCGCAGTGATGCCCTGCGGTACGTTCGTGAGGGATTTGAGCGTGGTGCTGTGAGTGAGCAGTCTATTGATGGTTGGCCGAAGATTGTTTGGGCTGTCACCGAAGATGGCACTCCGCTGGAGGCTCAAAGAGATGGAAACGGCAGCTATCATGGATACCCAATGCCACTAGAAGACCCAATGGCGGCCGAAGTGAAACGTTTCTGGAATTCTTAATGAGCAAATTGTGTTTCAAACATGAGTGGAGCTCATACGATGACCCCCTCAAGGAGGTCGGAGAAACTACTGCGCGTTTCGGCATCTTCCTAGACGGCCATTGCCTCACTAGAAATGAAGATATTTGGTCCAAAACCATTCGAGACCAGATACATGTTTCTCTATACCCTTTGGCAATGTGGTTTGCTTCTTCTTGGTGGAGGCTGCATTATGAAGTACTGCCTGCCAACGCACGGAAGATCCCGTCTCACGACTGGAGGATGAGCCATGAAATGGCGGCAGCCAATATGGGCTTTATTTGGCCGAGAGTAATGTTTGCCGCCGATAGCGACAGCATTCAGGTTTGGGCTCAAGCGTCACAAGGCAATAAGGGCGAATCTGTAAGATTTCTTGAAGGCCTTAACTTTGTACATTCGGTACCAAAAGAACAGTTTACGCTCGAAGTATCGTCATTGATTAGTGATGTCTTGGCGCGAATCCATGAAGTCGGTTGCAAGGACTTCAGATCTTGCCGCGCTCTGGGGCTTCATTCTGGAGGATTCGAAGGACCCGATAGAACTTCGAAAGCAGCGCTTAGAAGCTGAGCTTGGCTTTGACCCAGAAGTTTGCCCCGACGAGATGATCGAAAAGGCAATGGATTTGGAGGAAAGGGTAGGAGCTAGTTCTTTCTCTGAACTTGCTGGCGCTTATGCCGAGAACTCCGAAAAGCGTCTCGAAGCGATGCAAGAGCTTATCCACGCAGATGGTCTGTCTGGCACGCCCGACGACATACTCGATCTACCCATAGAGGACGCAGGGCGACCGCCTTGGGAAGTTGCAGTGTCTGCTGCAAGAGAACTGAGGCGGAAGATTGGCAACGCTCATGACGCATTAGATGATTCTATCCTGCACAGTCTTCTTGGGCTATCTGAGAAAAGTCTTACGAATTGGGTTCCCAAAGGGCGCCCAAGAGCATCAGTTGCCGGAACCGTAAATGGCGGTAAGATGAAGTTCATTCCGCGAAAAAGACATCCAGTTTCTAACGATTTGAGCTTGCAAGGTTTGTTGGTGACTATTCACAATCATTAAGAAAATTCCCGCACTCTTGGCTTGTGTCCGCTGACCTTGCTACTGCACGACAAAAGTTTCAAAGAGCTTTTGCTGCTGAATTCCTTTGTCCGATCAAGCCTCTTGTGGGTTACCTTGGTGGAGACTTTTCTGAGACGGCAATAGAGGATGCGGCCAATCACTTCTCTGTAAGTGAAAAGACAGTCGACTCGCTGCTGATGAATAATGGCTACCTACCTAGTCATATTCAGGACAATCGTATGCCTTACAGCTTGGCAGGTTAGAACTGCCCTCGATCTAAACGTCGATTTTTGCCATTAGTGTTTGCATGGCGTTCCAGCCGTCGACAACAATCCCCGACGCCGGGATGCCAAGCCGATAGCCCCGGCCGCACACGGTCATGATAGGGTCTTGCTCTCCGCATTGGTGAACCCAGCAGCCTTGAACGCGTCGCGCAGCTCGCGGATCAGATCCTTGGCCTCGCGCGCCGTCGTGCCTTCGACATGGGATCCGGAGGCGACCTGATCCCGCGACAGCGCCTTCTCCAGCAGGCGCTCGAACACGGGGAAAATCTGTCGCGACAAAATAACGGAGCGACCGTCCCATTGAACCGTAAGCGGCGCCCACGCCCCATTGATATCGCGGGTTCCGCGTTGGCGGTCGAGCGGCGAGCCTCCTTCTGATGTTTCGGAAGGCGGGTGTCATGGCGGACGGTGGGGATGGGTTCGGTGGCTGCATCGAGGTGGTGCGGCGGACGAGAGGGTATCGGCGCTGGCCTGAGGCGCTGAAGGCGCGGATCGTGGCGGAGAGTTTTCAGGCCGGTGCGCGGGTGGTGGACGTCGCGCAGCGCCATGATCTTGCGCCGCATCAGCTTTCGAGCTGGCGGCGTCAGGCGAGACAGGGGCTTCTGGCGCTGCCGGCTGAGGCCATGGAGGGGGTGGCCGATAGAGCGCTCCCTGCCTTTGTGCCGGTGTCGGTGGACTCCGAGGCGGGCGCCCCGTCCGGAGGCGCGAACGGCGCCGAGGGCATCGTCGGGATCGAACTCGGAGACGGGCTGGTGTTGCGGGTTCCCGGCGACGTGTCGGCGGAGCGGGCGGCCGCCCTTGTGCGCGCGCTGCGCAGCGCGGCATGATCGTCGCCGGTCAGCGCCTGCCGATCCTCGTCGCGACCCGTCCGGTGGACTTCCGGTGCGGCCATCAGGCGCTGGCGCTGATCGTGCAGAACGCGCTCCGGCTCGATCCGCATTCCGGCGTGACGGTGATCTTCCGCTCCAAGCGCGGCGACAGGTTGAAGATACTGGTCTGGGACGGGACCGGGATGGTGCTGGTCTACAAGGTTCTGGAGAAGGGCAGCTTCGCCTGGCCGAAGGTTCAGGACGGAATGATGCGGCTGTCACGGGCGCAGTTCGAGGCGTTGTTCGAAGGGCTCGACTGGCGCCGGGTGATGGCACAGCGGGTGCTGGCGCCGACTGCGGCGGGGTGACTCCGAAAAGGCGCGTTTTGGCGTTGTTTTGTTGGGCTTTCCTGCCGCGATCGGGTAGGAATGCGCATGTCGCAGCCCTTCGATCTCAGCCGCTTTCCGGACCTCCCGCCCGAGGTGGTGACGGCCTTTGCCGCGCAGCAGACGGCGCTGGAAGCTGCCCGGTTCGAGGCCTCGGTCGAGCGCGCGGCGCGGCAGCACGAGCAGGCGGTGGTGGCCGAGCTCACGGAACTGGTCGCGACGCTGGAGGGTCAGGTCCAGCAGTATCGGCGCGCGAAGTTCGGGCCGAAGTCCGAGAAGCTGGACCCCGCCCAGCTGGAACTGGCGCTGGAGGATCTCGAGACCGCCATCGCCGAGACCGAGGCACAGATCGCAGCGGTCGAGGAGAGGATCGCCGCCAGCGCGTCCGATCCGGACGAGAAGGCCCCACGCAAACCCCGCAAGGCCCGGGCCCTGCCGGACAACCTGCCGCGCATCGAGCGTGTGATCGAGCCTGACACCCTCGCATGCCCCTGCGGCTGCGGCGACATGGTCCGGATCGGCGAGGACCGCACGGAGCGGCTCGACGTCGTCCCGGCGCGCTACCAGGTGATCGTCACGATCCGACCCAGATACGCCTGCCCCAAGGGCCGGACGGGCGTGACGCAGGCCAGGGCGCCGGCACATCTCCTTGAAGGGAGCTGGCCGACCGAAGCGCTGCTCGCCCAGATCGCCGTGGCCAAGCATTCCGAGCACATGCCGCTGAACCGGCAGGCGGTGGTCATGGCCCGGCACGGGGTGCCGATCGACCGCTCGGTGCTGGCCGACTGGATGGGCCGAACCGGCGCGCTGATCGCGCCCGTCGTCGAGCGCATGGCGGTGCTGCTGAAGACCGGCAGCTCCCGGCTCTACGTGGACGAGACCACGGCGCCGGTGCTGGACCCCGGGCGCGGCAGGACGAAGACCGGGTATCTCTGGGCCGTGCTGCGCGACGATCGCGGCTGGAACGGCCCGGCGCCGCCTGGCGTCATGTTCCACTATCACCCCGGCCGCAGCGGCGCGCATGCCGAGGAGATCCTCGCCGGGTTCGACGGCACCATTCAGGTCGATGCCTATGGCGGCTATGACCGATTGGCGCGGAATGCGCGCACGGGAGGCGCGCCGCTCAAGCTGGCATTCTGCTGGTCCCACGGCAGGAGGAAGCTGATCGCGGCCAAGCCCAAGGCCGGCTCGCCCATCGTGGACGAGGCACTCCGGCGCATCGCCGCGCTCTACAGGATCGAGGATGCCATCCGCGGCAAGGAGCCCGATCTCCGCCGCGCAGTCCGGCAGGAGCAGTCCCGGCCGCTGGTCGATGACTTCTTCGCCTGGCTCTCCGCCCAGGCCGCCCGGGTGTCGCGCAAGTCCGATCTCGGCAAGGCCCTGGCCTACATGCTCAAGCGCCAGAATGGCTTCCGGCTGTTCCTCGAGGACGGCCGCGTCGACATGGACTCCAACCTGGTCGAGAATGCCATCCGCAGCCCGGCGATGAACCGCCGCAACGCACTCTTCGCCGGCCACGACGAAGGCGGCCGTTCCTGGGCGCGCTTTGCCAGCCTGATCGGCACCTGCAAGATCAACGGCGTCGAGCCCTACGCCTACCTGGTCGATCTCTTCACCAAGCTCGCCGACGGCCACCTCGACAGGGACATCGACGCGCTGATGCCCTGGGCATTCGCCGCGGCCACCGATCCCTCACAATGAGCTCACCGGGAAGTCCCGGGTGAGCTCATTGTGAGCCTTCGCAAACCAAGCCGTTCATCTTGGCCGCGCCGGAAAATCCGCCTGCACTCGAAACCTCAATGGGGCGGAGACGGCGCATACATTGAACCTCGGCCGCCGCTCTCCGAACGCGAAGCACGGGCGCCAGCGGCATCGGCGCCAGAGCCGCGACGTCGATTGCGGCGCCGAGGCCATCCGAGGCAGGCATCAGCACCGCGAGGGTTTCGATCAGATGAAAGCCCGCATCCCGAGGTCGCCGGGCAGTCTCCGCTGGCAACGCCGGTGCGAGGATCGTGATGTCCGAACCCTGCGCGGCCTGGCGCAACGTTGCGATGATGCCGCCGCAGGTCAGGGCAGCAGGATCCAGCGCGAGAAATACCGCCCGACCCGATGGCGTGTCGCCCAGCCGCCAGACCTTTTCCGCGGCGAGCTTCGGGGCTGTGCCGAACCCTGCCGCGGTGCCGATCACGGATGCCAGCGCCCCGCCGCCGATGCGGAACTCGCGCAAATCGTCGTCGGTGAGATCGACGTCGTGTCGGCGGTCGAGCGGGCACTCAGCAACATATCCATCGCCCGCTTTCCGGATCGGCCGACAGGGGAGCCCGCATTCGCAGGCATCGCAGACCTCCCAATCGGCCAGCGGCGCCTGTTCGACGAGGACACGTTTCGCCAGCAGCCGGTCGAAGACCGGACCGAAGAAGGGCACGGCAAGCTCGCCGGACAGGATTGCGTCGTCGCCAGCCTCACTCAGCCGCGTCAACAACCTCAAAATCGTCTCGGTCATTCATCAGCCCGTTCCGTTCAATCAGCTTCATCACCCGCGCCTCATGCT
>CAWEBB010000029.1:0-210559 GCA_963807085.1 uncultured Alphaproteobacteria bacterium | reverse complement strand
GTCGATCGCAAGTGCAAACGCCATATGTTGTGTGACTAACCGCACACATTCGCCAGATCGACGAGGTAAGCGATAGCCGGGCCATTACATGTCGAGGGTTCACCGCATCCGGTCCCGGGGCTGGAAAATGATCGCTTGCCCCGGCACCGATTTGCGATGGTGCCCGTCTTAAAGGTCATCTGCAGTATGGCCAGTTGACGAGCATTGAGTGGTGCCGCATCGATCTCCGACCACGGATCATTGATTCTGGGCCCGCTTGGCGCTGTTTCCGAAATCGCGTTTCGCGCGGTAACCCTTCAATGACATCGTGAAGTTCCGTTTATGGTCGACTTAGCATAATGACTTCTCCCGCGTCTCGGTAGCAAATCTGGCGCGGCAAGCGGCTCGGGGGAACAAAGCCCGCCGGTATCTCGGGCGGCGGGACAGCTTGTCGCAATATCAAGGGCGCCGAGCGGCCGTACATAAATGCATGAGCTTTCTTTACTTTCTGATCCCGTTTGCCTTCCTCGCCGTCGTAGCGGTTCTGGTGACGGGTATCGTGGGCTTTGCCAAGGGCGGCAAGTTCAACCGGCGGTATGGTAACAAACTGATGCAGGCGCGCGTCATATTGCAGTTCGCGGCTGTTATGCTGTTGCTGCTGCTGGCAGTGGTAGCCGGCGGCTAAAGGTAAATCCATGGTTCGTCTGACAAAGATCTACACCCGTGGCGGCGACAAAGGTGAGACCTCGCTCGGATCCGGTGCGCGCGTGCCAAAATACGATCTGCGCGTGGAAGCCTACGGAACGGTAGACGAAGCCAACGCCACGATTGGCCTCGCTCGTGTGCACACCGCGGGGATGGTAGATGTCATGCTATCGCGCATTCAGAATGATCTGTTTGACCTGGGTGCCGACCTGTGCACGCCCGAAGGTGGCGAGCGCGGCTATGAGCCGTTACGCGTCGTCCCGGACCAGGTCGAACGGCTGGAAGGTGAGATTGACGCGCATGAACGGGGCGCTACAGCCGCTCAATTCGTTCATTCTGCCGGGCGGTTCGCCTGCCGCCGCTTACCTTCACCTCGCCCGGACCATCGCGCGCCGGGCAGAGCGGCACATCACAGAGCTCGCCGCACAGGAGCCGCTCAACGAAGCCGCAGTGCGCTATATCAACCGCCTTTCTGACCATTTGTTCGTGCTGGCGCGCCACTGCAATAATGACGGCGCGGATGACGTGCTATGGGTTCCCGGCGCCAACCGTTGACAGCGACCTTCAGCCTCCGTAACAACGTCTTATCTAATCCGCCTGTCGCAGGCAAAGAAACCTTAAGCGGAACGAGCCCCCATGAAAGTCCTGGTCCCGGTAAAGCGGGTCATCGACTACAACGTCAAAATCCGCGTCAAACCGGATGGCACGGGCGTCGAGACCCAAAACGTGAAAATGTCGATGAACCCGTTCGACGAAATCTCCATCGAAGAAGCGGTTCGCCTGAAAGAAGCCGGCACGGTGACCGAGGTGGTCGCAGTATCCATGGGCCCAAAGCAATGCACGGAAACGCATCCGGACCGCACTCGCCATGGGCGCCGACCGCGGCATCCACGTGATGACGGACGAACACGCTCGAGCCCTTGGCCGTCGCCAAGGCGCTGAAGGCGCTCGCCGAAAAAGAAGAGCCGCAGACTTATCATGGTCGGCAAGCAGGCCATCGACGACGACTCCAACCAGACCGGCCAAATGACCGCCGCCCTGTTGGGCTGGTCGCAGGCCTGCTTTGCCAGCGAGATCAAGCTCGACGGTGACAAGGCCACGGTAACCCGTGAGATCGATGGCGGCCTGGAGACCATCTCAATCACCATGCCCGCGGTCGTAACCGTCGATCTGCGCCTGAACGAGCCGCGCTATGCGTCGCTGCCGAACATCATGAAGGCGAAGAAGAAGCCGATCGAAGAAATGATCGCCGGCCGATCTGGGCGTCGACACCGCGCCTCGACTGCAGGTGGTGAACGTCGCGGAGCCGCCGGCCCGCAAGGGCGGCGGCAAGGTCGCCGACGTGCCGGAACTGGTTTCGCAAGCTGATGTCTGAAGCGAAGGTGATCTGATGAGCGTCCTCGTCATAGCTGAACTGAACGAAGAAGGGATCGCACCGGCGACCCGTAATGCGGTCACCGCTGCCGTCGCGATCGATTCCGATGTCCACCTGCTGGTTGCCGGCGAAGGCTGCGGCGACACCGCGGCGGCCGGCGGCAAGATCGCCGGCATCACCAAGGTTCTTTGCGCCGACGATGCGGTCTATGCCAATGGCCTGGCGGAGAATCGTCGCGAAGCTGATCACAGGGCTGGCGGGGAATTATTCGCACATCCTGGCGGCGGCAACCAATTTCGGCAAAAACATCATGCCGCGCGCTGCCGCCCTGCTGGACGTGATGCAGATCTCGGAAATCTCCGAGGTGAAGGATGCGGAGACCTTCATTCGCCCGATCTATGCGGGCAACGCCCTTGCCACTGTGAAATCATCCGACAACCCAAAGATCATCACCGTGCGCGCGACGGCGTTCGACGCCGCCGCCGCAAGCGGCGGCTCCGCCGACGTGGAGAATGTGGATAGTGCGGGCGATGCGGGGCTCTCGTCATTTGTCGGGCGCGAGCTAACCCAGTCGGAGCGGCCTGAACTGACCCAGGCCGGCATCATCGTCTCCGGCGGCCGCGGCATGGGCTCGGGCGAGAATTTCGGCATTCTGGAAGAACTCGCCGATGTGTTGGGCGCCGCGGTGGGCGCATCGCGCGCGGCGGTCGATGCGGGCTTTGTGCCCAACGACTACCAGGTCGGCCAGACCGGCAAGGTGGTCGCGCCGGAACTCTATATCGCCTGCGGCATCTCGGGCGCCATCCAGCACTTGGCCGGCATGAAGGACTCCAAAGTGATCGTCGCGATCAACAAGGACGAAGAGGCGCCGATTTTCCAAGTGGCGGATTACGGTCTGATCGGCGATCTGTTCACCGTCGTGCCAGAGTTGACCGCAGAGATCAAAAAGCGGCGGGCAGAACGTTAACGCGCTTTCCGATCTTGATAAAATAGATTGCTAACGGCCCGGTAGAAGCCATTCTGCCGGGCCAAAGGAAATTGTGATGGTTCAAAAAATCGGCGTGATCGGAGCGGGACAGATGGGCAACGGCATCGCCCATGTATGCGCTCTCGGGGGATATGACGTCGTTTTGGCGGATATATCCGAAGACCGGCTGGACAAGGCCATGAGCCAGATGGCGCGCAACATGGATCGCCAGGTTCGGCGTGGACTTATCGACGAAGCCGCGAAAATGGAAGCATTAGACCGTATCCGAACAACCGTCGACTACGAGACCTTCGGCGATTGCGACATCGTTATCGAGGCGGCCACCGAAGACGAAAACGTCAAAAGGCAGGTCTTCGAAAAGCTGGTGCCGATGCTGCGGCCGGATGCGTTGCTGGCGACCAATACGTCCTCCATCTCCATCACCCGGCTGGCTGCCGTCGACCGACCGGCCGGGCAAGTTCATGGGCGTTCATTTCATGAACCCCGTGCCGATGATGAACCTGGTGGAACTGATCCGCGGAATCGCCACGGAGGAGGAGACCGTCGGTATTTTCCGGGCGGTCACGCAAAAGCTGGGCAAGATCCCGGTTTCGGCGGAAGATTTCCCTGCCTTCATCGTCAACCGCATTCTATTGCCGATGATCAACGAGGCGGTCTATACGCTCTATGAGGGCGTGGGCTCGGTCGAGGCGATCGACACTGCCATGAAGCTGGGCGCCAATCACCCCATGGGACCGCTGGAACTGGCGGATTTCATCGGCCTGGACGTGTGCCTGGCGGTCATGCAGGTGTTGTATGACGGCCTGGCGGACAGCAAATACCGCCCCTGCCCGCTGCTGGTGAAATATGTCGAAGCCGGCTGGCTCGGCCGCAAGACTGGCCGCGGCTTCTATGACTACAGCGGCCCGGACCCGGTGCCGACGCGTTAGCGGCGTCAACGCCTGACACCGACAACCCGCTAGCTGTGGTGCCTCAACAGGTTGTCCTGGTTTAGTACCAGTCGGCTGACAGGTGCTTGGTATTTTATGCCGCCGTGAGGTCGATGCCGATTGCAGAGATGGGTCCAGATCGGCAAGTCAGCGGCGGCTGGTCGGAGGTTTGATAGGCTCTGGCATAGCCCATTCACGGAGCGCGGTCTGGATGAAGCGTTCGCCCTTGCCGTTGGTCTTCGGCGTGTAGGGCTTTGTCCTCAAATGAGGGAGCTCGAGGGCTTTGCAGGCTTTGGCGAATTTCTTCGACCGGTAGCAGGAGCCATTGTCGGTCATGATGCCGGAGACGGTGATGCCGAAGCTCCTGTACCAGGCAACGGCGGCTTTCAAGTGCTTGATAGCGCTGCCCTGCCTCTCATCGCCGTGGATTTCGGTAAAGGACAGGCGGGAATGATCGTCGATGGCGCCATGAGCGAATTCACAGCCATTCCTGGCAGCCCGCCGCTGCGCGGGCGCGATTGACCGGTGCGGTCGCCGGTCTTTCGATGGCCCAATTGATTGAAGGGGGACGCTCGAACCGGCCAAGCTTCTTGATGTCGATATGGATGATCTCGCCGGGCGTCTTGCGCTCGTATCGAAGCACCGGTTCGGCAGGCTCCAGGTCTCTAAGGCGGGAGGAGGCCTTTCCGCCTCAAAACCCGGCTAACGGTCGCCGGTAAGCCACCGGCCTCAAACGCGATGTGCTGGCCTGTGCGGCGCTGGCGACGCAGCGCGGTGATCCGGTCAATGGTCCCGCGTGGTGGGCTTGCGCAAACGCTTCGGTCTGGACGAGCGGTCTTGCATCCTCGGCCTGATAACGGGCGCGCCATTTCCGGGCGATGGCCGGGGCCGGGCAATTCTCTGCGGCTCGTGCGGCGACCTGCGGGCTTTGCCCGCCCGGCATCGAACTTACCATATGCTCTCGATCGAGAGTCAGACGGGCATTCTGGTGGATGTTCATTCGAGCTTCCCTCCGAGATAGGTTGGAGCTCGGTAACTCCAGTCTTCTCGGTCAGGTCCGAATGGACAACCTATTCGAAGCTCGCAGCTAGTAGCGAGCCTCGATTCCTCTCTCAATCAACGACGTCGCGGTCTCATGTCGATGAGACAACACGCCGCCAGCCTCCATCAAGGAAGCCGGCGGCTTTTGGTGTATGTCCCGCGCTGTTCGGACCAAGAGCGGGAACTACCGTCACGAACCCCAGACATAAACGCAGCTGAACAGAAACAGCCAGACTACGTCAACGAAGTGCCAGTACCACGCCGCCGCTTCGAAGCCGAAATGATGGTCTTCCGAGAAATGACCCTTCATCGCCCGGATCAGGCACACGAAGAGGAAAATGGTGCCGATGATCACATGGAACCCATGGAACCCGGTCGCCATATAGAAGGTCGAAGGATAAATGCCCTCGCGGAAGCCAAAAGCCGCGTGGCTATACTCGTAGGCCTGCAACGTCGTGAACAGCACGCCAAGCGCCACGGTAATCGCAAGGCCGCGCACCAGGTCCCGCCGATTGCCATGCAGCAACGCATGGTGCGCCCACGTGACCGTACAGCCGGACAGCAACAGGACCATGGTGTTCAGAAAGGGCAAATCCCAGGCATCAAACGGCTGAATGCTAGCCGGCGGCCACACAGAGCCAATCTCCTCGGGCGGGAACAGCGATGCGTTGAAAAACGCCCAGAAGAATGCCGCAAAGAACATCACTTCCGAGGCGATGAACAGTGACATGCCATAGCGAAGGCCGATTTGGACGACGCGGTTGTGATGGCCCTTGTGCTCGGCCTCATCCACCACGTCGCGCCACCACCCGAACATGGTGCCCAACACCATGACCGCGCCGATGATCAGCAGCCAATAACTCTCAGCGTGCATCACCATTAACGCACCTGACGCGAGAACCAAGCCAGAAAGCGCGCCAATTAGCGGCCATGGGCTGGGATCAACCAGATGGTAAGGATGGGTTTGTTCGTGGGCCTGGGAATCAGCCATCGGTTTAAGGGCTCCGGTGGTCTTAGTTTGGAGAGATCGACGAGTTGGAGAGTTGAGCGGTATCTGTGGTGGAAGTCTGCTCTTCCTCGGAACGATAGAAGGTATAGGACAGAGTGATGGTGGTCACGTCTGCCATACTCGGGTCGTCATTCAGTCGCGGATCGACGAAAAAGGTAACCGGCATATCGACCGTTTCGCCGGGCTCCAGCCGCTGTTCGGTGAAACAGAAACAGGCGATCTTGTTGAAATACTGCCCGGCCTTAAGCGGGATGACGTTGAAGGTGGCCGTGCCGACGATCGGCTGGTTCCCGTGATTGCGCGCTTCGTAGTGGGCCAAGCCCTGCTCGCCCAAATGCAATTCCATTGAGCGCTGAACCGGCTTGAACCGCCAGGGCAAATTCCGGTCGGTATCGGCATTGAACCGCACGGTCACTTTGCGCTCGAGCACCTTCTCGCCGGCGGCTTCGGCGATCAGCGGCGTGCCGCCGAAGCCGGTCACTTGGCAAAACACCCGGTAGAGCGGCACGGCGGCGAACGACAAACCGACCATGCCAAAGACGGCGCCGGTAAGGATCAACGCCAAGAGACCGTTGTTTTTTTGACCCTTCGCCATTACATATCTCCCCCGCCGAAACGGACGATGGTAACCAGGTAGAACAGTACAAACAGGGCGACCAGTACCGCCAGTAACGCCCAGTTGCGGTTGCGAATGCGCCGTTTCCGAGCCTGCCGCTGGCCCTCATCCTTCATTGCTAACCCCATAGTCCGGCGAGCCGTTCCACGATCATCCAGGCAAACAGCAGGAACAGATACAGGATCGAATACCCAAACAGGCCCATCGCCCTTTTGTCGCTCGGTTGCAGGGCAAGCCGGACCGCCAGCCCGATAAACGCGGCTCCGAGCACCGCCGCCGCCATGCCGTAGGCGGGGCTTGCAAGCCCGATGAAGGCGGGGGCGACGCCGATCGGCGCGAGGACCACACTGTAAAGCAGGATCTGGCGCAGCGTCGCCTTCCGCCCGGCCACGACCGGCAACATGGGTACGCCCGCGCGCGCGTATTCCTCTGCCTTGACCAGCCCCAGCGCCCAGAAATGCGGCGGAGTCCAAAAGAAAATCAGCGCAAACAGCAGCAGGCTGCCAACCGAGACATCTCCCGTAACGGCTGCCCAGCCGATCATGGGCGGGAACGCACCGGCGGCCCCTCCGATCACGATATTCTGCGGCGTGCGGCGCTTCAGGAACATCGTGTAGACGAACACGTAAAAGCCGATGGTCAGCGCCAACAATGCGGCCGCGGCCGCATTGACCGCGAGGCCCATGACCGCGATCGAGCCGAACGACAGGATGACCCCGAAGGCCAGTGCCTGGTCCGCCGTCATCCGGCCCGCCGGGATCGGGCGGTTCACCGTACGTTGCATCACCGCATCAATGTCGGCGTCGTACCACATATTGATCGCCCCGGAGGCACCCGCGCCCACGGCGATGCACAGGATCGCGACCACCGCCAGCAACGGATGCAGATCGCCCGGCGCGACGATCATCCCCGCCAGACCGGTAAACACGACCAACGACATTACCCGCGGCTTCAGAATTTCGACGAAATCGGATACCGCGGGGGCTGGCTCCGTATCCAATTGGTCGAGCGTCAGTCGGTCAGAGAGGTTTGGCGAGGTCATGCTTTGCCTGACAGCATACAAGGGGGAGGGCGCTCAATGCGCGCCCTCTTTCTCCTGATAGACGGGCGCCTGGTAGACGGGCACGTCTTCGAAGGTGTGGAACGGCGGCGGCGAACTGACGGTCCATTCCCAGGTGGTGCCGCCCGTGTTCCAATAGTCGGCCGTTGCGCGCTTGCCATTTCGCATCGACCAGATCAGCAATCCGATGAAGAACAGGGTCGAGGCGAAGGAAATATAGGCGCCGATCGACGAGACCATATTCCAGCCCGCAAAGGCATCCGCATAGTCGATGTAGCGCCGCGGCATGCCCTGCAACCCCAGGAAGTGCTGCGGGAAGAAAGTCAGGTTCACGCCGATAAACGTGGTCCAGAAGTGAATCTTGCCCGCGAATTCCGGGATCAGATGGCCGGTCATTTTACCGAACCAATAGTAGATCCCGCAGATGATGCCGAACACCGCGCCCAGCGACAGAACGTAGTGGAAATGCGCAACAACGTAGTAGGTGTCGTGGACCGCCAAATCCATGCCGGCGTTCGCCAACACCACGCCGGTGACGCCGCCAACCACGAACAGAAAGATGAAGCCCAGGGCCCACAACATCGGCGTCTCGAAAGATATCGATCCGCCCCACATCGTCGCGATCCAACTGAAGATCTTCACGCCAGTCGGCACGGCGATGACCATGGTCGCAGCGGTGAAATAGGCGCGGGTATCGACGCCGATGCCGGCAGCATACATGTGGTGCGCCCACACGATGAAGCCGACGAAGCCGATCGCGACCATAGCGTACGCCATGCCCAGATAGCCGAAGATCGGCTTGCGGGAGAAGGTGGATACCACATGGCTGATGATGCCGAACGCCGGCAGGATCATGATGTAGACTTCGGGATGACCGAAGAACCAGAACAGGTGCTGGAACAGCACCGGATCGCCGCCACCGGCCGGATCGAAGAAGGTGGTGCCGAAGTTACGGTCGGTCAGCAGCATGGTGATCGCGCCACCCAACACCGGCAGCGCCAGCAGCAGCAGGAACGCCGTTACCAGCATCGACCAGACGAATAGCGGCATCCTGTGCAGGGTCATGCCGGGGGCGCGCATGTTGAAGGTCGTGGTGATGAAGTTGATCGCACCAAGGATCGACGAAGCACCGGCCAGATGAAGTGCGAAAATCGCCATATCCACCGCCATGCCAGGATGGAAGATGGCATTCGAGAGTGGCGCGTAAATGGTCCAACCGGTACCGGCGCCCCCGCCGATCAACGCCGAACCCAACAGCAGTAGGAAGGCCGGCACTAACAGCCAGAAGCTGATATTGTTCATGCGCGGGAAAGCCATGTCCGGCGCGCCGATCATCATCGGCAGGAACCAGTTGCCAAAGCCGCCGATCAGCGCCGGCATGACGACAAAGAACACCATGATCAGGCCATGCGCCGTAATGATCACGTTCCAGAAGTGGCCGTCCGGATTGCCTGCCGCGTCCGTCAGTATTTGCACGCCAGGGTTTTGCAACTCCATGCGCATCAAAACGCTGAACGCGCCGCCAATCAGTGCAGCAACTACGCTGAAAATCAGGTAGAGCGTACCGATATCCTTGTGGTTGGTCGAAAAGAACCAACGCACAAAGAAGCCCGGCGTATGTTCGTGATGGCCGTAGCCATGATCGGTTTCTGGGGAATGGGCATCTGCCATAATCAGTGTTCCCTCTAGCGGAATTTGCAGGCGCGCTTACTGCGCGGATGCGAGCTTGGTCGGGTCGAGGTCCGGAGCGCCGAACTTCGCCTGCGCTTTAGTCACCCAGGCCTGGAATTCTTCCTTGCTGACCGCCAAGACCTCAATCGGCATATAGGCATGGCGGACACCGCAAAGTTCCGAGCATTGGCCGTAGTACGTGCCTTCCTCGGTGATACGAACCCAGGTTTCCAGCAGGCGGCCCGGAACCGTATCGATCTTGATACCGAATGCTGGCATCGCCCAATTGTGCAGTACGTCGGCCGCTGTTACCTGGATGCGGATGTCGGTATCGACCGGCAGCACCACCTTGTTGTCGACCGAAAGCTGACGCAGATCGCCTTGCTTGAGGTCGTCGCCCTCCAGGAGATTGCTATCGAAGGTAAAGCCGCCTTGATCCGGGTACTCATAGGACCAGAACCACTGGTTCCCGGTAACTTTCAGGGTCATTTCCGGATCTGCGATGCTGTCAGCCTTGTACAGCAATTTGAAGGATGGAATTGCGATAATCACCAGGATGATCACCGGCACCACCGTCCAAAGCACTTCAACCGTCGTGTTGTGGGTAAAGCTGGACGGAGTAGGATTTGCTTTCCGATTAAACCGGACAATCACAAACAGCATCAGCAGCACCACAAACAGGGTGATGCCGGTGATGATCGGCATCAGAAGATCGTCGTGGAAGGCATGAATGTCTTCCATCACCGGCGAGGCCGCCGGTTGCAACCCCAATGCCCATTCCGCCGGCTGAGCGGCAAAAGCGGCCGATCCAAAGGCGGCAACAACCAGCACCGCCAAGCCCATCATCAAAACGCCACGCACGATCCGGATATCCTTCCGTCTGTGGTCAAGGTTATATAGCTCAGTGCGGAGAAAGCCTCACCGGTAACCAAAAGGAAACCGTCGCATCGCCGCAGAGCCAGCCTTCTGCCCGCAGGATAAGACCTGGCCGTCAGCAAGCGATGCGACCGGATGTCACCGAAAACCCGCAGTTTTCTGCGGATTTGGCCGGGATCGCCTAAACCGCAACGCTAGCGTACAATCACGCAAAATACCTTGTCCGCCATAGGAGTTAGACAGTGAGCCATCTTGCCACAACAGACCGCCTCTTCTTTGAAGCCTCGAACCTTTCGCTGTCGTCGGCGGAACGATTGGTCCGCGATGCGCTCCTGCGGGCGGACGACGGCGAACTGTTCCTCGAATACCGGTCCAGCGAGGCACTGGCGTTCGACGACGGCAAGCTGAAAACCGCCAGTTATGACCTCTCCCAAGGGTTTGGGCTGCGCGCGGTCGCCGGGGAAACCACAGGCTACGCGCATGCCAGCGAGCTGACCGAATTCCGCGCTGCGGCGGGCGGCCTCGACGGTTAAGGCGGTCACGGACGGACACAGCGGCGCCGTCAGCATCGCGCCGGCCAGCACCAACCGGCGCCTGTATGGCGACGGCAATCCCTTGGACGAGGTGGCGTTCGCCGCCAAGGTGAAGGTGTTGGAGGCGATCGACGCCTACGCCCGGGCCAAGGATAATCGGGTATCCCAGGTAAGCGCTTCCATCGCCAACGAATGGCAGGCGGTACAGATTATCCGCGCGGACGGCCAGCGCATGGCCGACATCCGGCCCCTGGTCCGCATCAATGTGGCGATTACCGTGCGCCAGGGCGAGCGCATGGAAAGCGGCTCCAACGGCCGCGGCGGGCGCTCTCTGCTGCTGCCCTATCTGGATGAAGCGGCCTGGCAGGTCCAGGTGGACGACGCGCTGCGCCAGGCGCTGGTCAAGCTGGACGCCGTTTCCGCGCCGGCCGGCGAGATGCCGGTTGTGCTCGGCTCCGGCTGGACCGGTGTCATGCTGCATGAGGCGGTCGGGCACGGCCTGGAGGGCGATTTCAACCGGAAGAAAACCTCTGCCTTTGCCGGTCTTATGGGTCAGATGGTGGCCGCCCCGGGCGTCACCGTGGTCGACGACGGCACCATCCCCGACCGTCGCGGCTCGCTCACCATCGACGACGAAGGCACCCCCAGCCAGCGCACGGTACTGATCGAAGACGGCCGCCTGGTCGGCTATATGCAGGATCGCCAGAACGCGCGCCTGATGGGCGTGGCCCCCACCGGCAACGGCCGCCGACAGTCTCATGCCCATTCGCCGATGCCGCGCATGACCAACACCTACGCACTTGCTGGCAAATACGACCCGGCCGAGTTGATTGCGCGGGTAGACCGTGGCCTCTATGCGGTCAACTTCGGCGGCGGCGCGGTCGATATCACCAACGGCAAGTTCACCTTCTCCGCTTCGGAAGCCTATCTGATCGAGAACGGCAAGGTAACGGCGCCGGTCAAGGACGCGACCTTGGTCGGCAACGGTCCCGACGCGCTGACAAAGGTGAGCATGGTCGCGAACGACATGGCACTTGATGATGGTATCGGCACCTGCGGCAAGAGCGGCCAGGGCGTGCCGGTCGGCGTGGGCCAGCCGAGCATGCTGATTTCAGCGATGACGGTGGGCGGCACCGGTTAGGCACGTTCCGACGAGCGGCGGTTGGCCCTACCGTGCCTCCGCCGTCACGTACCAATGCCAGGTTCCCGGCCCCTTCTGCTCAATGTCTTCCATAGACAGGATTTCAAAGCCGCTGAACAGGGCGACCAGGCCCTGGGCGTCGCAATAGAAATGCGGGTGGTCCTTGTCGCCGCCCGCACCCTTTTTAACGAAGGTATCGGGCGCCACTTCCTCCCCCTCGCCATATTGGGCGTTGCGCTTTGACAGCATGGTCCCCTGATAGAAGCCGCCGGTCTTCAAGACGCGCCGGACCTCGGCCAGGGTCTGGCGCACGACCGAGGCGTCGCCGTGATAGATGACATTCAGGGCGAGGACGTAGTCGAAACTGCCGTCCGGAAACGGCAGCTCCATCATGTTTCCGCGCTCGAAAATCAGGGCGAGCCCGTCCTCCGCGGCAGCCTGCCGGGTGTGTTCCAGCCCGGCCAGGCTGGCATCGAACGCCGTCGTCACAAAGCCGAGGCGCGCCAGTGCCAGGCTGTGCCTGCCGATACCACAGCCCAGATCCAGCGCGGTTTCCGCGCCGGCCTCCCGACGGGCGGTGGCAAAGCGCACGACACGAGAATCGGGGTTCAGCCATTGATTCCGCCCCTCGGCCGTTTGCCACCGGTCATCCCATGATTTATGAGCCGTCGCTCTATCGGACATTTATAGAGTATCCTTTCCCTCGTGCCCCCGCAGGTTGCGACCCCCTCAGACCGCGCCTGCCAAACACGGGATCATGCCTGCCCCCCTTTCCCTGCGCCAGTAAAAAGAAAGACATCACTTGAGCCCGCGCGCGCTTGCCATCAAACTGGCGCTCGATCGCCGTCAGCTTCAGGAGTTCCACGGATGACCAATGCCATCAGCGACTTGGCGAGCTTGCGCGCCCATTTCGGCGAGCCGTCCGAGCGAGCCCGCCTGAAGCAGCTCGACCGGCTCGACCGGCACTGCCGGGCCTTCATCGCCCTGTCGCCTTTCTGTGTGGTCGCGACCGCGGGTGCGGATGGCATGGTGGATGCCTCGCCCAAGGGCGACGCGCCGGGCTTCGTTCAGGTAGTCAATGATAACACGCTGCTGGTGCCCGATCGCCCCGGCAACAACCGAGTGGACGGCCACACCAATCTGCTCGGCAATCCCGGCATCGGGCTGCTGTTTTTCATTCCGGGCTTGCGGGAGACGCTGCGGGTGAATGGTACCGCAGAACTGAACACCGATCCCGCTCACCTGGCCAGCCTGATAGCACAAGGCAAGCCGCCCAAGGCCGCACTGATCGTCTCCGTGCGGGAAGCCTATATGCATTGCGGCAAGGCCATTATCCGCTCGAAGCTTTGGGACCCGGCCAGCCAGGTTGCCACCGGCGCTTTCCCGTCACTCGGCAAGGTGTTGGCGGACCAGATCGGCGGCATGGACGCCGCCCAGGCCGACAAGGACACCGAGCAGGCCTATCGGGAGAAGCTCTACTGATGAGCCGCAGCGGCGTCGCCAGCGACCGGATCATCGATCCGGCCATGGGCACAGATCACTTGCCCGGCCGGAACGTGCTCGACCCGGCCACGCTGAAGCGCCTCAGCCAACGCAGCGACGCGCCGGGCCTGCGTCGGCTCGGCGGGCATATCGCGGTAATCCTGTCGACCGGCTGGCTGTTGAGCGAAGCCTATGCCATTGGCGGCATCGTCATCCTGCCGGCGCTGGTGCTGCATGGCTTCGCCTTGGTCACGCTGTTCGCGCCGACCCACGAGGCCGGGCACGCGACGGCCTTCAAGACAGCCTGGATCGGCAAGGCCGTGACGTGGGTCTGTGGCGTGATCACGCTCAACAACGGCGACTTCTACCGCCGCTTCCATCATTGGCACCACCGCTTCACCCAGATCCCGAGCAAGGATCCGGAACTGGTCCGACCGAAGCCGAAGAGTTGGGCCGAATATCTGCACCGGCTCGTCGGGCTATATTACTACAAGGACCGGCTCGCCGAATTGTTCCGGGTGGCGCTTTACCGGTTCGACCATCCCTATATTCCCGAGCGATCAAAATCCCGCCTCGCCTGGTCGGCCCGGGCGCAGTTCGCGGTTTATGCGGCCGTCGCCATTGCCGCCGTCACGCTGGAAACGTGGGCGCCCCTCACCTATTGGCTGCTGCCGATGCTGTGCGGCCAGCCCCTGCTGCGCGCCATCCTGCTGGCCGAGCACACCGGCTGCACCGAGGACAGCAACGGCCTGACCAACACCCGCACCACGCTCGCGAGCTGGCCGGTGCGGTTTCTGATGTGGAACATGCCATTCCACGCCGAGCATCACCTGCACCTGCCGTGCCATTCCACCGCCTGCCGGAACTGCACCGGATCATCAAGGAGCGGCTGGCCCATGTCAGCCCCGGCTACCCGGCGGCGCAACAGGAGATTCTGGCGACATTCCACGCAAAGCCGGCAACAGAAGGCACGGTCTAACGCGTCCGACAGATCGGCGCCCTTTTCTCCCGTGCTGCTCTCCGCTAGTCATGCGGCCGACAACACTAATCAGGGAGGTAAACAAGCCATGAAACGACTGCTCGCCGCCGCGGCTGCCGCGGCATTGCTCACCGCCGCGCCCGCAAAGGCCGAGGAATTCAAGGTCGGCCTGCTGCTGCCATTCTCCGGTGTCTATGCGGGCCTCGGCGCGCACATTGAAAACGGCTTCAAGCTGGCCGTCGATCACTTCGGTGACAAGTTGGGCGACAACACCATCACCATGCTGCGCGACGATACGGAAGCCGATCCCGGCGCAGCGCTCGCCAAGGCGAAGAAGATGGTGCTGTCGGACAAGGCGGATGTGCTGGTCGGCATCGTCTCCTCCGCCGTGCTGGGCGCGCTGCGCGATTTCGTGCACGGGTCGAAAACGCCCCTGGTGGTCGCCAATGCCGGCAACGACGAGGCCACCGGCGAACGCTGTAGCCCCTATATCACGCGCGTCAGCTTCTCGAACGGGTCGATCACACGGGTCATGGGTCCGTGGCTCGCGGAACAGGGCGTGAAGAGCGCCTATCTGATGGCGCCCGACTACGCCGCCGGCCATCAGATGATGGACGCGTTCCGCAAGACCTTTGAGGAAGCGGGCGGCGAGATCGTCGGCGAAGCCTATCCGCCGCTGAACGGGGTGAAGGATTACGGCCCCTACATCACCAAGGCAAAGGCCAGCGGCGCGGATGCGCTGATGACCTTCTTCGCCGGCGGCGCGGCCATCGCTTTCGTGAAGCAGTATCACGAGTTCGGCGCGGCCGACGACCTGCCGCTCTATGGTGCCGGCTTCCTGACCTCGGCCGCCTATGTGAACGTGCAGGGCGAGGCTGCGGACGGCATCATCGCCAGCCTGCACTATGTCCCGACCATCGACACACCCGAGAACAAGCGCTTTCAGGAAGACTATCAGGCGGCCTATGACGGCAAGCAGGGCAGCGAGTTTTCCGTCGCCGGCTATGACGCGGCCCGCCTGATTATCGAGGCGATTGCGGCTTCCGGCGGTGACAAGGAAAAGTTCAAACAAGAGCTGAACAAGGTCAGCTTCGACGGTCCGCGTGGGCCGCTCCGCATCGACCCGGCCACGCACAACGTCATCCAGAACATGTACATCTTCCGGAACGACTTTGAGGACGGAAAGATTACCCAGAAAGTGTTGGCGACGGTCGAGGGCGTGCAAGACCCGCCAAACGGCTGCCAGATGTGAGCCCCCGCCTCCAACTGCATCCCCGAACGCTGTCAGGCGATCCGGGGCCGCGTCCGGATATGCACATGCCGCACGCGGCCCCGGCTCTCGGCAACCGCCTCGGCTGGCGATACATTCTGAATTAGGCCCCTATGCTTACCGATCCCGGCTTCTGGCTCGTGCAAGCCCTGAACAGCCTGCAACTCGCCATGCTGTTGTTTTTGCTGTCGGTGGGGCTGACCGTGATTTTCGGCTTGATGAACTTCGTCAACCTGGCGCACGGCTCGCTCTATGCCCTGGGCGCACTCGTGGGCTATTCCATCGCTAAGGCGACCGGCAGCGCCTGGTGGGCCTATCTGCTGGCCCCGCCCGCCGTGGCCGCCGTGGGCGCCTTGCTCTACGTCACCCTGATCGCGCGCCTGCGCACTGCCGGCCCCCTGCCCCAGGTGCTGGTGACCTTCGGCCTGATCTTCGTGCTGATCGACGCGCAGCGCTATCTTTGGGGCACCGATGCGCTCGGCGTTACCGAAGGCGTGCCCTTTGACGGCACCGTGCAGATCCTGGGTGAGCTTTACCCCGCCTACCGGCTGTTCATCATCGCCATAGGCCTGCTGGTCTATGCCGCCCTGCATCTGCTCCTGAACAAGACCCGCCTTGGCGCCGAAGTCCGGGCCGGCGTCGACGACGCCGAAACCGCCGCCGCGCTCGGCGTGCCGGTGGAACGAACTTTCTTTCTGGTGTTCCTGCTCGGCTGCGCACTCGCCGGCCTCGCAGGCGCGGTCGCCATGCCCGCCTTTTCTGCCGAGGCCGGCATGGGCGTCGGCATCCTGGTGCCGACCCTGGTGGTGGTCGTGGTCGGCGGGCTCGGTAGCCTGAAGGGTGCGCTTGTCGGCTCGCTCGTCATCGGCGCAACGCTGACCTTCGGCACTGCCCTCTTTCCCGCCTTTGCCGGGATCGCCATGTATGCCGCCCTGATCGCCGTGCTGCTGCTCCGGCCGCAGGGCCTGTTTCCGGCGAGGGGTTGAGTCGTTGTTCTCCCGCCATCTCCTCGCCCTGTTGACGCTCGCGGGCCTGCTCGCCTGGCACTCCCAGGCCGAGTATTACGGCTTCGAACTGCTGGCCGAGATCGCTGTCTTCGCCATTCTTGCCATGAGCCTGGATCTGATCGCGGGCTATGCGGGCATGGTCAGCCTGGGCCATGCCGCGCTGTTCGGCACCGGCGCCTATGCCTATGCGTGGCTCGGCGGCGTTGTCGGCCTGTCCGCACCGCTCGCCATGCTGGGCGCGACGCTCGGCACCGGGCTGGTCGCGCTGCTGATCGGCGCGGTGGCCGTGCGGGTCGAGGGGGTCTTTTTCATCATGATCACCCTCGGCTTCGGCCAGATGGGCTATGAGTTCTTCTTCCAGAACGACACCATGGGCGGCGATGACGGCTTCTACAGCATCACGCGCCTGGACCTTTCCGCCATCGGCGCGGACCTGACCGATCCGGCAAGCTTCACCCTGTTTGCCATTCTGGCAGCCGCCTTGGTCTACGCGGCCCTCGCCTGGCTGCTGGCGACACCGTTCGGCGCGGTGCTGCGTGGCCTGCACGCCAACCCCCGACGCTTCCGCGCCCTTGGCCTGCGCGTGCTTGCCTATCGCGCCGCAGGCTTCACGGTGGCGGGCGCGGTCGCCGGTTTCGCGGGCAGCATTTCCGCCCAGCACACCCTGTTCATCGCGCCGAACCTGCTGGACTGGACCACCAGTGGCGAGGTGCTAGTCATGGTCATTCTCGGCGGCCTCGGCACCTTGGTCGGGCCGGTGCTCGGCGCCCTTTCTCTGGTGTTTCTGCGGCACGAGCTTTCCAGCCTCACCGACTATTGGGGCGCGGCATTGGGCGGGTTTCTGATCCTGGTAGTGCTAAGCCGACAGAATGGCCTGGTTGGCACGCTGTCAGCGCTGGCCGGTCTGATCCGGCGAGGCGGCCGCGATGCTTAAGGCGACCGGCCTCTCAAAGAGCTTCGGCGCATTGCAAGCGACGCGCGACGTCTCCCTTCACCTGCCACCGGGCGCGCGGCATGCCCTGATCGGGCCGAACGGCGCGGGCAAGACCACGCTGTTCAACCTGCTGGCAGGCGAGATCATGCCGGATACCGGCCGCATCATCCTGAATGGCCGGGACGTGACCAGGGCCGCCCCCGACACCCGCGCCCGCGCCGGGCTCGGCCGCAGCTTCCAACGCAACAATCTGTTCGAAGCGGAGACCGTGCGGCAGAACCTGCTTTTCGCCGACATTGCCGCGCGCGGTTACGGCTGGCATTTCTGGCGGCGTCTCTCGACCGACCGCCGGGGCAACGCGCTGGCCGAGCGCGTGGCGGGACAAGTTGGCCTTGCCGATGCATTGGACAGGCCCGTGGCGAGCCTTTCCTATGGCGCGCGCAGGCAGTTGGAGGTCGGCCTCGCCCTGATCGGCCAGCCCAAGGTGCTGCTGCTGGACGAGCCCGCCGCCGGCATGTCCGCCGACGAGACCGATCGAATGCTGGCCTTGATCGACGGGCTGCCGCGCGATCTCGCCATCCTGATCGTCGAGCACGACATGGACCTGGTCTTTGCCCACGCCGAGCGTATTACCGTGCTGGCTCAAGGCGAGGTATTGTTCGAGGGCACGCCTGAAGAGGTACGGAACTCGGATCTGGTGCAGAAAACCTACCTCGGCGATGGCGGGGCAGCGGCCGCACCATGCTGAGCCTGGAAAATGTTACCACCGGTTACGGGGAAACCCAGGTGTTGCACGGCGTCTCGCTGGTTATTGCCAAAGGCGAGGTCGTCGCGCTGATGGGCCGGAACGGCGCGGGCAAGACCACGGCGTTGCGCAGCATCATGGGCCTGACACCCGCGTGGAGCGGCCGGATCACGCTCGACGGACAGGACATCACCAGGGCCAGGCCGCACGCGCTGGCGATGGCGGGCCTCGGCTATCTGCCGGAGCATCGCGGCGTGTTTCCCTCGCTGACGGTGCACGAGAACCTGACGTTGGTGGCCGGCCGCCGCCCCGGCCCCTGGACCGTCGAGCGCGCCTATGACCTGTTCCCCCGCCTGGCCGAGCGGCGCAGGAATGGCGGCGGCCAGCTCTCCGGCGGCGAACAGCAGATGCTGGCGATTGCCCGCGCCCTGCTGCTGAACCCGACGGTGCTGCTGCTGGACGAGCCGACCGAAGGCCTGGCGCCACTGATCGTCCGGGAAATCGGCGAGCGGCTGGCGGCGGTCAAGGCGGATGGCATGACCATTCTGCTGATAGAGCAGAACGCCCGCTTCGCTCTCAATCTGGCGGATCGTGCCTATGTTTTGGCGCGTGGAGAGATGAAGTGGCGGGGAACCACAGCCGCACTGCGAGCGGACCGTGAAGCCCAGGCCACGTTGCTGGGAGTGTGAAGCGCCGGTATGCCCGCGTCTTCACCCTTCCTGAGCGGACGCCTTTCCCAGCATTTCCTTTAAGGCGTCGTTGACGACATCGACCGCTTCATACGGCGTCCAGTGGCCCGCGCCCTCGATCAGGCGAAAATCGAGATCGGGTTGGAAACGGCGCAAGACCGCCTCGGGCTCGGCCATAGCCGGAAAGGTCGTGGCGTCGCGTGCGCCCCAAATGCCGTGGATGCGCGCGCGCACCTTCGGCAGCGCCCGGAGCAAGGCGTCGGACGCCGGGATTCGGCCGGCGCGGATGCGTGCCCGCCGTGTATTCTCGATCTGGAGCGATACGGCCAGGTCATCCACCTTTTCAGGGTCCGCGATCATCAGGGCTGTCAGATTGTGCCGGTGAACCGCAAACCGATCCGCCGCGCTCATGTCGGCGGCCATGCGCCGTAGCTCCGGCGCCGGACCGGATGGCGGCACGCCAAGACCGCCCGCGCCCAGCAGGACAAGATTTTCAACCCTCTCGCCTTCAAGTGCAGCGAGGTGGCCAGCGATAATGCCGCCGAATGAGAATCCCGCCAGGCTGTATCGTCCGGGCGGCGGCACGGTCTCGGCCAAGCCATCGGCCAAAATCGCCGCCATGGTTTCGGGTGACCAGAGCTCCGGCGGCGCATCGGAATCGCCATAGCCCGGCATGTCGGGCGCAATCACCCGGAAACGCTCGCCGAGCGGTAACACGTTCCGCATCCAGTGTGTCCACGAGCCGAAGTCACCGTGCAGCAGAACCAAAGTTCCGCCGGAACCCCAGATGCGCCAGCGCATCCGGCCGGAGCCGCACCGCGTGGTGATCGTCTGACCATGGGCTTCAACCGCTGCTACCTCTGCCCTGGCAGCGGCCCCGTACCGACCTGCGCCGCTCATGCACGCGCGGCCTGGCCGCGCGCCCGCCGGCGCTCGTCGCCGATAGCCAGCAGCCGCTCACGATCCTCAGGTCGCACGCGGTTATAGCGCTCGCGCCAGTCCGGATCGTCCTTCCATTCGAAGGGCGAGCGCTCCGTCGTCCGCGGCCCTTCCGCCGTGTCCAGCAGCGAAAGCGCCCGGCGCAGCGTCTCGGTCTGCATATCGGGCGTCCAGGGATGGCCGCAGGGGTTGCCCAGCGGGAAGTCCGAGAACAGAAAGCGCGGCACGCCACAATGCTCGACGATATCGCGGGCGGAGCCAATCAGGACGGTGGGGATACCGTTCTCTTCCAAATGACGGGCGATCAGACTCACGGTCTGATGACACACCGGTCAAAGGGCGGTCAGAACGGCTACGTCCACCTTGTCGTCACGCAAGCGGCGCAATAGGTCGGGCGCGTCCTGGCTGTTGGTCTTGCGATGGCTGTAGTCGGTCGGCGCGCCATGAAAGCGTGGCGCGAGACGGCCGATCATGCCTTCCGCCACCAGACGCTGCGCAGCGTCGATCGGCAGAAAGGTTTCGCGGTCGTCGGTGTGGGTCGCTTCCTTGTCCCAGGCCAGATCGGTGTCGAACGTCGCGGGCGGGTTGGTGATCTCGCCGGACCAGACATGCTTGCGGTTGCGTTCGTCCCGGTTTGAGAGGTCGGGCGGCCCGGCCGTCGTGATCAAGCCAACCGTGCATTCCGCCAGCGGCTTCGCCAGACCGGCGAACGGCACATCATCGTGCTGCGCCCAGACATAGTCGTTTTCATAGCCGAGCGCGCGATAATACCGCCTTGTTCGCTCCATATATTGCACTGCCTTATCAGCATTTTGTATCTCCATTATTAATCCTTTCTATCAAGAGTATAACCGACGACACTCCACTTGGTTGCGCTGGCCGGCGGAAATGGGGCCGGAAGCAGCGCGTACGATGCAAGCCTTTCATATCGGCGGCCTCATTTCAACGAACCCGGCCGCAATGAGGTTGCAGCGCGGCTTGCTTATTGCAAGGCGACGGCGAACACGGCTACATGCCCTTCCTGACCTCAATCCGAGCCAGCCCGCTACCCGCCTGCCGCGGTTCCGCTGCCAGGCTTTCTAGCCCAAGCTTTCGGGCCCAAGCGCGGGACAGGCTCCATTCCGAAAGGGGACGACACGGCATGACGACAAAGCCCATGAACTTCGACGGCCCATCGGCCCCGGTCACCGGCGCGCTCAAGGGCCTGAAGGTCATAGACCTGACCCGCGTCCTCGGCGGCCCCTATTGCACCATGATCCTGGGCGACCATGGCGCCGACATCATCAAGATCGAGCCGCCCCAGGGCGACGAGACCCGGGACTGGGGCCCTCCGTTCCTGAACGACGACCCGGCGGGCGACATGGCCGCCTATTTCATGGGCGTGAACCGTAACAAGCGCTCGCTCGGCCTGGATTTGTCGAAACCCGAGGGCAAGGACATTTTGTTCAAGCTGCTCGAAGGCGCCGACGTGCTGATCGAAAACTTCAAGCCGGGCCAGATGGCGAAATGGGGCATGGGCTATGAGGACGTCCTCAGCCAGCAGTTCCCGGGGCTGATCCATTGTCATGTGACCGGCTATGGCGCCACCGGCCCCATGGGCGGCGATCCCGGCTATGATGCGGTGGTCCAGGCGGTCAGCGGCATGTCCAGCATCAACGGCACGCCGACCAGCGGCCCGACGCGGCTGGGGACGCCGATCGTCGACATGGGTACCGGCTTGAATGCCGCCATCGGCATTCTGATGGCGCTTTACGAGCGCAACAGTTCCGGCCGCGGCCAGTATCTGGACATGACGCTCTATGATTGCGCGGTCGCTTTGCTGCACCCGCAGGCGAACAACTTCCTGATGAACGGAGCCGCGCCCAAGACAACCGGCAACGCGCACCCCAACATCTATCCCTATGATGCATTCGAGACCGGCGATAAGCCGATCTTCCTGGCCGTTGGCAACAACGGCCAATTCCGGCGGCTGTGCGAGGTGCTCGGTCAGGCTGACCTGGCCGACGATCCGCGCTTCGCCCGAGCGCCGGATCGCTCGGTCAACCGGGAGGAGCTGAAGCCGACGCTCGAAGCCGCCTTCAAAGACTGGCATTGCGACGACCTTGCCCGCGCGCTGCTGGATGTGGGCGTGCCCGCGGGGCCGGTGAACGACGTGCCGACGGCCATGACCAGCGAGCACACTCTTCATCGGAAAATGCACGTTTCGGACGGTAAGGGCTTCAATGCGCTCGGAATTCAGGCGAAGCTCAGCCGGACGCCCGGCAATGTGCGCCACGCGCCGCCCGCCTTCGGCGAGCACGGCCGCGAGGTGTTGGCGGAGCGTGGCTGGAGCGAGGCAGAGATCGCCCAACTGATCGAAGCCGGTATCGTTCTGGAGAAACGTCGGCGCTAAGCTACCGGCGCGCGCCAGTTGCTTCTTGCTCAGGCAGTACGCAAGATCGATCCAGCAACGGGCGTCGGGACACGCCCGAACCGAATGACAAGAGAATGAAACATGTCTGACTGGAAATTCACCACCATCGAAGAACGCGGCCCGGTCGCAATCGTCACCTTCGACCGGGGCGAGGCTCTGAATGCCTTCAACGAACCGCTGGTCCGGGAACTGACCGCGGTCGCCCATTCGTTCTATTCGCGGCACGATATCCATGCGGTTGTGCTGACCGGCATGAAAAGGGCGTTCTCCGCCGGGGCCGACCTGAAGGAACGCTACGGTGCAGAGGGTTTCGCGGCGCAGCGCGAGCGCAGCCATTTGGGCCGGCATCTCTGCCGCGCCTGGGAAGAGATGCCCCAGATCACCGTCGCCGCCATCGAGGGACTGGCCGTCGGCGCCGGCGTGGCGCTGGCCATTTCCTGCGACTGGCGCACCATGGGGCGCTCCGCCTATCTTTATGTGCCGGAAGTAAAAATCGGCCTGACCCTGCAATGGCAGGCGATCCCGCGGCTGTTGACGCTGGTCAACCCGGCGCGGGCGAAGCGCATCATCGTGCTCTGCGAGAAAATGCCCGCCCAAATGGCATTGGACTGGGGTCTTGTGGACGAGCTGGCCGATGACGGCAAGGCCGTGGACGAAGCGCTGAAGCTGGCCGAGGCCGCCGCCGCCATGCCGGCCGGCATCGTCACCATGAGCAAGCAGGCGGTGAATGCCACAGCAAACGCCTTTAATCATGCAGCGTCTTTCATGGATTCCGACATTTCGTTGCTGGTGCGCGACGCCGAACCCGCGCGCCGCGCCCGCGAAGCGTTCGCCAAGGGGCAGAAATAGCCTGCCGGACCCGGACGAGGAGCTGCGCCATGACCGACCCGATCACCACCGACCGCGAGCGCGCGCAGTTCTATGACACGATCAAACCCCAGAGCCTGACCCCGCTTTGGGAGGTGATGGCTGGCCTGATCTCGCCGGAGCCCAAGTCGGGCGTGCAGCCGGCCCACTGGGCCTATGCCGCCTGCCGGCCGCACGTGCTGGCCTCCGGCGATGTGATCACGGCGGAGGAAGCGGAACGCCGGGTGCTGGTGCTGGAAAATCCGGGCCTGCCGGGCCAAAGCCGCATCACCACCTCGCTCTATGCTGGCCTGCAACTGGTGCTGCCGGGCGAGATCGCGCCGGCCCACCGCCACTCTCAGACCGCGTTGCGCTTTCTGATCGAGGGCGAAGGCGGCTACACCACGGTCGCCGGCGAGCGGGTGACGATGGCCCCCGGCGATTTCGTCATCACACCGACCTGGGGCTGGCACGATCACGGCAATCTGGGCGCGGGGCCGGTGGTCTGGCTGGACGGGCTCGACATTCCAATGATCCAGCTGCTGGACGCGAGCTTCGCCGAGCGTTCCGCCGAAGCGGCGCGGGCGCCGACCGAGCCGTCGGGCGCCGCCCAGGCGCGCTATGGCAGCGGCATGTTGCCGGACCAGACGCCCGCGGGCCTTTCCTCGCCGATCTTCCACTATCCCTATGACCGTTCGAAAGCCGCCGTCGCCGCGACGCCGCCGGACGCCTGTCACGGCCGGCGGCTGCGCTATGTGAATCCGGTGACGGGCGATTACGCCATGCCGACGATGGCGGCCCATCTGCAATCCTTCGAGGCGGGTTTCGAGACCCGACCCTACCGCGCCACCGATGCCACGGTCTTCTGCGTGGCGGAGGGCGAGGGCGAGAGCGAGATTGCAGGCAAAACCTTCCGCTGGGCAGAGGGCGACGTATTCGTCGCGCCGAGCTGGGCCTGGCGCCAACACCGTGCCGGCAAGGACGCCATGCTGTTCAGCTTCTCGGACCGGGTGGTGCAGGAAAAGCTCGACCTTTGGCGCGAAGACCGGGGCAATACGCCATGACACAGCAAACCAAGACAATCCGCCCCATAAGCAAAACAATCGACCCATGCCCCAAATGAAGCTGTTCCAGTCCCCCACCTCCCCCTTTGCTCGCAAGGTGCGGATCGTGGCGCACGAGCGCGGCCTCACCGATCAGATCACCGAGGTGCCGTCGAAACTGCGCTCGCCAGAAAATCCGGTGCTGGCCTATAGCGCCAGGGGCAAGGTGCCGTGCCTTGTCGTCGAAGAGGGGCCGGACACGGGGCTCGTGCTGATCGCGTCGGCCACGGTTTGCGAGTATCTGAACCAGTTCGGCGATGCGCCTTCGCTGTTGCCGGCAGCGGGCCTCGCCTATTGGCAGGAAAAGGCGCTGGACGGCTTCGCGCACGCCTTTCTCGATTCCATCGCCTGGCGCAGCCGCGAATTCCGCCCGCCCGAGAACGAGCGCTCCCCTGGCTTTGTCGCCATCGAAACCGAGCGGCAACGGCGCTGCTTCGCCGATTTGGAAACGCGCGTGGACGAATTGGCGGCGCAGGAGATAGCCTTGGCCGCTTTCTGACCGCGGTCGCGCTGGACCTCCACGACCTGCGTATCGGCGAGGATTGGCGGTCCAGCCATCCCAATCTGGCGGCATGGCTGGACAAGATGATGGCTCGCCCCTCGTTCCGGGCGACCAGACCGGCATAACGCGGATCAATCGGCCCGCACCGCACCAGCGCCATGGCCGCTAAAAGCTTCAAGGACCGACCGACATTGCAACGCGATGCCATCGATCATTTCACGGTCACTGCCGCCGTCGCGGGTGCTGAGGACCAGACCCGTTGCGATCTTGTCCGCGGGGCAACGCACCTCGCGCTTCCAGTCCTCGTCCGGCCCCGCTCGATAGTCATGGTCGCCGACGCAGTTGGTACGCTCGAACCATGCAGTGCTTTCCGCCAGCGGCTCGTCACATGTGTGCGTGATGACCTTGGTGTCGGCGCACAACTGCTGGTCGCTTCCGTTGACCTTGACCATCTTGCACTCCTCGTCTTTGGTCTGGAAGGTGGCCTCGCCCAAAATGCAAGACTTCCGCCGAAAGATCAGGGCCATGCCTTTCATCTTGTCGCCATCCTTGTTATGGCAAATGCGGGCGGCCACCGGCCAGAAGTCGGCATAGGTGACCTCACTGGCGGCGACCCGCTCTTCCGAACCTTTCTTGCCGTCCCGCTTGTCGCCGCTGTTAGCGCATTCGGTGAACTTCGCCGTGTGCACCGTGGCGTTGGTGTTGATGTCCCGAAACGTCGTTTCCAAATGGCACGGGTCGTCGGAGCGCTCCCTGGCGATGATGCTGGCGAGTGTGGCATCGGTTCCGCTCGGCGGCGCAAGCGTGCGGCTGCCGCCGCCCTTGCCTGAGAATTGCGTCTCCCAGGTAGACCCATAGATGTTAAGTTGTTGCGCTGCAGCAGGTGGCAGCAAAACGGATACAAGCGCGGCGGTCAGAAAAAGGGCTTTCTTCACGGTGGGATCCTCCAAGCTAGTGGGACACCCTTCTCACCCAGTTGGGCCATCCATATCCCGCCTTGTCGTTCGGCGAATACATGCTTGAGCTATCGGAACGGCCCGACCGAGCTATTGCCAAAGCTTGCGCTGGGGACAGCCTCAATACTGCAGTCTACGCCGCGCGCAGCGGCGCCGCGGTGAGCTAGCTCACAGTCCTTGGGCGACGATCCCTTCGGCGGTGACATGCTGGCGGCTTGGGCTGACGAAGGCATCTCGACCGAACATATCCGCCGCCTGGCCGGTTCGAGGCCATGCGGGCCGTGGTGGAGGCCGGCGGCCAGGTCGCCTTTGACATCAACTACCGCCCGCAACTATGGGAAGACGTGGCAGAGGCCGCCTCGACCCTGCAAATCGCGCTCGCGTGGAGCACCATCGCCCTGCCGGGCCTGGACGATATGGGCCGGGTTTTCGGCGCCGGCACGGCGAAAGCCGCGCTCCGCCAGTTGGAGAGCTTCGGCGTCGGCGAAGCGGTCGTGAAGGACGGCGCGGCCGGCGTCTATCTTTCCGGCGGTGAGCTGATCCCGGCCGAGCCGGTTGCGAAGGTCATCGATACGACGGCCGCCGGCGACGCCTTCAACGGCGCCTATCTCGCCGCGCGTATGGCGGGAAAGCCACCGGAAGCCGCCGCCCAGCGACGGCCAGGCGGTGGCGGCCCGAGTAATTCAGGCGCCCGGCGCCATCATTCCACGGTAAGACCCTCTTTCGCCGGCATTTTATTCACGCGCAGCCGAGCGATAATCTCGCAATTTTCAAGGCGCTCCCCACATACTGATTAATACCTCTCATACACACTGACTATTTTGCTGACGGCATTGGCAAGGCTCCGCCGTTGCCTGTCTGGAGACCCTGCATGCGTATTCATATCGGCTGCCAACTGACCTACGACCTGCCCCAACCCACGCCGATGATTTTGCTGCTTAACGTCCACCACTCCCGCTTTGGTGACTTGGAGCGGCCCGACATGCTGGTGCCCACGCCCTCAGTGCCAGTGGAAAGTTATCGTGATATGTTTGGGAATTGGTGCAGCAGGTTGGTTGCCCCTGCCGGCTGCTTTATGATTTCAACCGACAGCATCATTCGGGACGAGGGCAAACCGGATCCGGTGGATTGGTCCAGCGTCCAGCATCCGGTGGAGGACCTGCCGTCAGATGTACTGATTTATCTGCTCGGCAGCCGCTATTGCGAGACCGACGTAATCTCCGAGGAAGCCTGGCGATTGTTCGGTAACACGCCGCCCGGTTGGGCCAGGGTGCAGGCTGTCTGCGATTTCGTCCATCATCACGTCACGTTTGGCTACGAGCACGCCAGCGCGACCCGCACGGCGATGGATGCGTACCGCGAAGGCCGGGGCGTCTGCCGGGACTATACCCATCTTGCCATCGCCTTCTGCCGCAGCCTGAATATTCCGGCGCGCTATTGCACGGGCTACTTGAGCGATATCGGGCAGCCGCCACCACATGGCATCATGGATTTCGCCGCCTGGATGGAGGTCTATTTGGGGCACCGTTGGTGGGTGTTCGATCCCCGCAACAACAATACCCAGTTCGGCCGGGTCATGATCGCCTTTGGCCGTGATGCGGCGGACGTGGCGCTGGTGAATACGTTTGGCCCCAACATGCTGACGGGGTTCGAGGTCTGGGCTGATGAAGTGCCAAATTCCGGTGTGCTGAGCAGTTTAGCCTTATGACTCAAGGCGACGCCGGAGAAAATGGTCCCTGTCAGTCGGGCGCAGCTTTCGGCGCGGCTGTATCTTCCCGGTCTTGCTGCTGGCGCGCCCACATGTCGGCATAGATGCCTTCGGCGACCACCAGATCACGGTGCCGACCGCGTTCGACAATCTGACCCTCTTGCAGCACCAGGATCTCGTCGGCGTCGACCACGGTCGAGAGCCGGTGAGCGATGACGAGCGTGGTTTTACCTTGCGACAGGTCGCGCAGGTTCTTTTGGATCGCCTGCTCGGTTGCGCTGTCGAGCGCGCTGGTGGCCTCGTCGAACAGCAGGATGGGCGGGTCTTTCAGAATGGTGCGGGCAATGGCGACGCGCTGTTTCTCTCCGCCCGAGAGCTTCAGGCCTCGCTCGCCAACGACCGTGTCATAGCCGTCCGGCGTGCTGGCGATGAAGTCATGAATCTGGGCGTGCGTGGCCGCCTGCTCGATGGCAGCGTGGTTGCTGCCGGGCCTGCCATAGCCGATATTGTATGCGACCGTATCGTTGAACAGCACCGTGTCCTGGGGAACGATGCCGATTGCCGCCCGAACCGAGGCCTGCGCCACCTCGCGGATATCCTGCCCGTCGATCAGAATGCGCCCGGCATTGACGTCGTAAAATCGGAACAGCAGGCGGCTGATGGTCGATTTTCCGGCGCCCGAAGGCCCGACCACGGCCACCGTTCGACCCGGCGGCACCTCGAAACTAACGTGTTTCAAAATCGGCCGGCGCGAGTCGTAGCCGAAGGACACGTTCTCGAACGCCACCGCACCGCCATCAACTTGCAACGGCGGCGCCCCCGGCATGTCCTCGACTTCGGGTGCAACCCGGCGCAATTCGAACATTCGCTCCATGTCCACCAGCGCCTGTTTGATCTCGCGGTAGGCGAAGCCAAAAAAGCCCAAGGGCTGCGCCAGCTGGATAAGGTAGGTATTCGCCATGACGAAATCGCCGGTGCTCATGCTGCCGTCCTGAATACCGGCGGCGGCCATCAGCATGACCATGGCGAGCCCGGCGGAGACGACAAAAGACTGCCCGGTATTTAGCAGCCCAAGCGACTGACCGCTGGCCACCGCCGCTGTTTCGTACCGGCGCAGCGAACTATCGTAGCGCTCCGCCTCATGCCCTTCGTTGCCGAAATACTTAACGGTTTCGTAGTTCAGCAGGCTGTCGATGGCGCGCGTATTGGCGCGTTGATCGGCTTCATTCATGCGGCGGCGCAGTTTGATGCGCCACGAGGTCACGATCACCGTATAGGTGATGTAGATTGACACCGTCGCCATCGTCACCAGCGCAAACCAGATATTAAGAAGGCTCCAAAGCAGGACAAACACCAGGATGAGTTCGATGATCGTCGGCAGAACTGCAAACAGCGCAAAGCGCAACAGCGTTTCGATGGCTTTGGTCCCACGTTCGATGTAGCGCGAGAGTCCGCCCGTCTGCCGTTCCAGATGGAAACGCAGCGACAGTTGATGCAGATGCCGGAACGTCGAAAGCCCTACAGTGCGGATCGCGCTCTGGCCGACGCTGGAAAATATCGCATCCCGCAATTCGCCGAATGCCAGGGAGGCGACCCGGGCCAGGCCATAGGCGAGGATCAGCCCTATCGGCAACGCCGCCGCCGGCCCGGCCTCCGCCAGCGCGGGCAGTGAATCTACCGCTTCGCCGAACAGAAACGGCACATAGGTCACGGCAACCTTGGCAGCGATCATCGCGAGTAACGCCGCCACGACCCGCACCCGGGCATTGGTGTTGCCGGCCGGCCACAGGTACGGCAGCAGCGTGCGGATCGTCGCCCAATCCGAGCGGCCGTCTGACGTGGGAGAGCCCGAAGCAGGAGAGCCGGAATCAGGAGAGCCGGAAGAGGATCGCATTCATTGCCCTCGGGTAACGGGATAGCCCTGAAAGGAATTTAAGCGCCGCCTGCGACTTGTTCTTGTCACATGGCATAAATTTGCCGCAATATATAGCGCAACTCATGGAGGCGGATGCGCGGTGGCAAACCTTTCGGGCGACACAAAATGGAAGGTCGTGCTGCCCCCTTCGCCGCAAATCAAGGAGCATTCCTGCCGTGAGGGTCGCTTTGGACCATTGTTCGGCTTTGGTGCTAAACGCCGATTTTAGGCCGCTAAGTTACTTCCCGCTCTCACTTTGGTCGTGGCGGGAATCGATCAAGGCAGTCTTTCTCGACCGGGTGAACGTTCTGGCCGAATACGATATGGCCGTGCATTCGCCGTCGTTCGAAATGGCCGTGCCATCGGTCATCGCACTGAAGGAATACGTGCCGCCAGCCCGCCGGCCCGCCTTTACGCGGTTCAACGTGTTCCTGCGCGACAAGTTCATCTGCCAATATTGCGACCAGCGCTTTCACCCGCAGGACCTGACCTTCGATCATGTCATCCCCCGCTCGCGCGGCGGGCGGACGACCTGGGAAAACGTGGTCACCTCATGTTCCACCTGTAACTTGTCGAAGGGCAACAAGATGCCGGCGGTTTCAGGCATGCGGCCGACGGTTGTGCCGGCCGAGCCATCGGTGTTCAAACTGCAAGATCATGGGCGGGCTTTTCCGCCCAATTTTCTGCACGAAAGCTGGGGCGATTACCTCTATTGGGACACCGAACTGGACGACGACTAGGGCAAATCCCGATCCATTTGGATCGGGTGAATCTGCCCTGAATGTAAAAAATTAGGGCATCTATCCCGACAGGATGATCTCGGCGGAGCTGTGATCCGTCTAAAACGGGATGTCGTCGTCGAGGTCCATGGGGTCATTGGCCGGTGCGCCCGCACTGCCGCTGCGGCGCTGTTGGCCGCCGCCGCCATAGCTTTCGCCCCCGGCCGGGCCGCTGTCGTAGTCGCCGCCATAGTCTCCACCGCCGCCGCCGAAGCTACCGCCGCCTTCCTCGCCGCGGGCGCCCAGCATGGTCAGATTGCCGCGGAAGCGCTGCAGCACCACCTCCGTCGTATATTTTTCCTGGCCGCTCTGATCCGTCCACTTGCGGGTCTGCAGCTGGCCCTCCAGATACACTTTCGAGCCTTTTTTAAGGTATTTCTCCGCCACATCGGCTATATTTTGGTCGAACACCACCACCCGGTGCCATTCGGTTTTTTCCCGCCGCTCTCCCGACGTGCGGTCGGTCCAGCGCTCCGACGTGGCCATGGCCAAATTGACCACCTTGTCGCCGGATTGCATGTACCGCACTTCAGGATCGCGGCCGAGATTGCCTACGAGGATGACTTTGTTGACACTGCCGGACATCTGGATCGCTCCCGTTTCCGTAAAACTCTGTATCCGCCCACAACCTATACGCCCTGCTTGGGGATAAGCTAGCCGCTTCGCGCATTGTTGGCACTAGGGCGGCATCATGAACACCTGTAGAATGCGGGCCATGCCAAATTCGACCATCCCCACCATGCCCAAATCGCGCACCGCAACCGGCCAGATCCACGACCGCGAAGCGCCCGCCATTCGGGTGCGCGGTGCCCGCGAGCATAATCTGAAGAACGTTAACGTGGATTTACCGCGCGACCGGCTGGTCGTGATCACCGGCCTTTCCGGCTCGGGCAAATCCTCGCTGGCGTTCGACACGATCTATGCCGAGGGCCAGCGCCGCTATGTCGAGTCGCTGTCGGCCTACGCCCGCCAGTTCCTGGAGATGATGCACAAGCCGGACGTGGATTCGATCGAGGGGCTGTCGCCTGCCATCTCCATTGAGCAGAAAACCACGTCCCGCAATCCCCGCTCCACGGTGGGCACCGTCACCGAGATTTATGACTATATGCGCCTCTTATGGGCGCGCATCGGCGTCCCCTATTCGCCCGCCACCGGCGAGCCGATCAGCGCCATGACCGTCAGCCAGATGGTGGACCGCATCATGGCTATGGGCGACGGTACCCGCCTCTACCTGCTGGCCCCCATCGCGCGCGGCCGCAAGGGCGAGTTCCGCAAGGAACTGGCGGAACTGCAACGCTCAGGCTTCCAGCGGGTAAAGGTGGACGGGTCGCTTTTCGAGGTCTCGGAAGTGCCGGACCTGAAAAAGAACGTCAAACACGATATCGAAGTAGTGGTGGACCGCCTGGTGGTGCGCGATGACATTGCCGGGCGCCTCGCCGACTCGCTGGAGACGGCGCTGGAGCGGGCCGACGGCATCGCCCTGATTGAAAACGCCGATACCGGCGAGCAGACCACCTTTAGCGCCAAATTCGCCTGCCCCGTCTCGGGCTTCACCATTGCGGAAATCGAGCCGCGGCTGTTCAGCTTCAACAATCCGGCCGGCGCCTGCCCGGCCTGCGACGGGCTGGGCGTCCAACTGTTCATCTCGCCCGACCTGGTGGTGCCGAACCCGCTGCTCAGCCTGCACGATGGCGCGATCCTGCCCTGGTCGCGCACCGCAACGCCTTCTCCCTATTACAAGCAGACCTTGGCCGGACTGGCCGATCACTTTGGCTTCGACCTGAAGACCCCCTTCCGCGACCTGGACCCGGAGGCGCAAAAGGCGGTGCTTTTTGGTTCCGGCAAGGAGCCGGTGCGCATGGTGTACGAAGACGGCATGCGCAAATACAATGTGACGAAGCCTTTCGAAGGCGTGATTCCCAACCTGGAGCGCCGCCTGCGCGAGACCGAGAGCGCCTGGATTCGTGAGGAGCTGAGCAAGTTTCAGGCCGAAAAGCCCTGCGCCACCTGCCAGGGCGAGCGGCTGAAGCCAGAGGCGCTGGCGGTGAAGGTCGGCCCGCGGGACTGGGCGGCGCCCATTTCCCAAATCTCCGGACTGAGCGTCGCCGATGCCCGCGACTGGTTCCTGAAGTTGGACGAAGCGCTAGCCGACAAGGACAAGGAAATCGGCGAGCGTATCTTGAAGGAAATCAATGAGCGTCTGGGCTTTCTGAATGCCGTTGGCCTGGACTACCTGAACCTGTCGCGCACCTCCGGCACGCTGTCGGGCGGCGAAAGCCAGCGCATCCGCCTCGCCTCCCAGATCGGCTCCGGCCTGACCGGCGTGCTCTATGTGCTGGACGAGCCCTCCATCGGCCTGCACCAGCGCGACAACGCCCGCCTGTTGGAGACACTGGTCCGCCTGCGCGATCTCGGCAACACCGTGATCGTCGTGGAGCATGACGAAGAAGCCATCCGCGCCGCCGACTATCTGGTCGACATGGGGCCGCGGGCCGGTGTGCATGGCGGCCACGTGGTCGCGCAAGGAACGCCGGAAGAGGTGATGCGCGCCGAGCACTCGATCACGGCCGACTACCTCACCGGCAAGCGCGAGATCGCGGTGCCGGCCCTGCGCCGCACCGGCAATGGCAAGACGCTAGAGCTGACCGGCGCGTCAGCGCACAACCTGCAGGACGTCTACCTGACCGTGCCGCTCGGTACGTTCGTCTGCGTCACCGGCGTTTCGGGCGGCGGCAAGTCCACGCTGATCGTCGAGACGCTTTACAAGGCGCTCGCGCGCGCGCTGACCAATGCCCGCGAGATCCCGGGCCCCTATGACGAACTGCATGGCCTGCACCATATCGACAAGGTCATCGACATCGACCAGTCGCCCATCGGGCGCACCCCGCGCTCCAACCCCGCCACCTATACCGGCGCGTTCACGCCAATCCGCGACTGGTTCGCCGGTCTGCCGGAAGCGAAGGCGCGCGGCTACAAGCCCGGCCGCTTTTCCTTCAACGTGAAGGGCGGGCGCTGCGAGGCCTGCCAGGGCGACGGCGTCATCAAGATCGAGATGCACTTCCTGCCGGACATTTTCGTGGAATGCGACGTCTGCAAGGGCAAGCGCTACAACCGCGAAACCCTGGAGGTGAAGTTCCGCGAGCACTCCATCGCCGACGTGCTCGACCTGACCGTGGACGAGGCGGCGGACCTGTTCCACGCCGTGCCGAGCATCCGGGACAAGATGGTGACGCTGCAGCGGGTCGGCCTCGGCTATATCAAGGTAGGGCAGCAGGCGACGACGCTTTCGGGCGGCGAGGCGCAGCGGGTGAAGCTGGCCAAGGAACTGTCGCGCCGGGCCACCGGCCGCACCCTCTATATCCTGGACGAGCCGACCACCGGCCTGCATTTCGAAGACGTGAAGAAACTGCTGGAAGTGCTGCAAGCCCTGGTGGAGACCGGCAACACGGTCATGGTGATCGAGCACAATCTGGACGTGATCAAGACCGCCGACTGGATCGTCGATCTGGGGCCGGAGGGCGGTGCTGGCGGCGGCCGCATCGTCGCCTGCGGCACGCCGGAAGACGTGGTTAAGATTCGGGAAAGCTATACCGGCCAATATCTTCGGCCCTACCTGCTCGCCGGTAGGGTGAAGGTGGCGTGAGGCGGCAGCGCTCCGACGGTTCGGCCGGGTGGGAGGGCTGCCTATAGTCGCTGCCGGTTTCGGAGCGATGGGGACACCTTATGCCGAATTTCACGCGTTTCGGACAAGTGCTTGCGCTCGCAATATGGGCCGTAACAGGCGCCAGTCACGCTCCGGCCGCAGAGCAACAACTGCTGTCGCCGCGTGTGGTCCAAGCGTTCTATGCCAACAATGAGCAGACCGCGATTTGGCAGGACGATCAACGGTACGATGCCCTTTTAATCGCCATTGACGGCCTTACCGCCCACGGGCTTGATCCGGCACACTATCACAGGGCCGCGCTGCACACGGTGCGGAACGATCGGGCCGCGCGCGAACGGCTCGCGACCGATGCCTGGTTCTCTGCGGCGGCCCATCTCGTCCAAGGCAAGCTCACGCCGGAAGAACTGGAGCCCGATTGGAGCGCCGATCCGCGCCAGGTGGACCTACCCGCCCACCTGCGGTTCGCGCTCGCCGACGGCGGCATCGCCGGCAGCCTCGAACGGCTGGCGCCGGACTATCCAGCCTACCGCGCGCTGAAAGCGGAACTGGCGCGCCTCCGCCCGCTTCAGGCCGCCGAAAAAACGCATGTGCCCGCCGGGCCGACGATGAAAACGGGCATGGCGGGTCCCCGCATTGCGGCGCTGCGCGAACGGCTGGACGAACTGGGATATCCAACCGAGACAGACGGCGACCCCGCCTTTTTCGGCGAGTGGTTGGAGAACGCCGTCGAAACCTTCCAGTTCGACTATGGCCTCGTGGCAGACGGACTGGCGGGGAAAGCCACGCTTGGTGCACTGAACCGAGGCGTTGCCGGCAAGATTGAGCGCTTGCGCGTCAACATGGAGCGATGGCGCTGGCTGCCGGACGATCTCGGCCGGCGGCATGTCCGGGTCAACATTGCCGCGTTCGAAACAACCGCCTTTGAGAACGGCACGGCGGTACATACCTACCTGGCGATCACCGGCCGACCATACCGCAAGACACCGGTATTCTCGGACCAAATCGAATACCTGATCTTCAATCCATGGTGGGAAACCCCGCGGCGGCTGGCGCGTCTGGACAAGCTGCCCCAGTTCCGGCGGGATCCGGGCGCGGTCTGGCGTCTGGGCTTTCAGGTGTTGGACATCAACGGCTATGTGGTGAACCCGAGCGAGATCGACTGGATGGCGATATCTGCCGACGCCTTCCCCTATCGCCTGCGCCAGGCCCCCGGCCCGCAGAATGCGCTCGGCAAAGTCAAGATCATGTTTCCGAACCAGCACGCCGTCTATCTGCACGACACGCCGACGCGCAGCCTGTTCGCCAGGAGCCAACGCGCGTTCTCTTCGGGCTGCGTCCGGGTGGAGCGCGCGCTCGACCTCTCTGCCTGGCTATTGGAGGAGACGCCCGGTTGGTCCCGATCGAAGGTGGACGCCACCGTCGCCAGCGGACGCGAAACCCGGGTCAATCTGGCAGCACAAGTGCCGGTGCACATCCTCTATCTGACCGTGATCGACCGCGGTGACGGTTCGGTGCGCTATCTGGACGACATCTACGGCCGGGACCCGGAGGTGTTGGCCGGGCTGAACCAGCAGCCGGCCTCGCAATAGCCGCGCCGTCATCGGTGTCGTGCCGGGCGCATTACCTCAGCCGCGCGAGCGCGACGCCGGCGGACTCTTCCGCGCTTGCCTGATCGGGAACGCGTGCAGCCCGCTGTTTGCCGCCCCTCTGCCCAGATTTGTCGCGCAGGCGCTACGCAATGCCTTTGAAATCGGATGGAAGCCGCTGCCGTTGATCTCCAACACAGCATCGTCCGTCAGCGCGACCCTGCGGTCCGCAGGCGTGTAATGCAGCAAGGGCGTAGTGACGGCGTTGACGCCAACCAAAGGGCGCGCACCGCCTCGTCGAGAAAATACTCCGGCGCGCTTCTTCAGGATGCCGTCATCTCCGCCCAGCAACCTTCTATTGCGCGTCGAAGTCTACCTTCGCCTCGCGCTCCCAAAAGCGGAGATTGCCGAGCCTGCCGACAAAGTCCTGCACCGCCTGCGCGCTGCTCAGCGCCATGCAACCTTCGTCCAGCGCTTCCTTGATGCCCGCCTTTTGCAATAACAGATCGGCACCCTCGCTATAGCCGATGAACTTGGCATGGGCGAACGCGTCGGCGATGAAGTCGCGGGTGGGAGCGTCCGACTGCAATTGCTCGGCGCCTTCCTTCGAAACCAGCAGCGCCACCGCGTCGTAAAGAACCGACGGGCCGCCGTCGATCTTCTGCTGAGCAGCAACGGAATGGCTGTTGTTCAGGCTGACGCCGCCGACCTTTGGTGCTACCAACTCGATCATGCCGCCCGCGTCCTTGATCTGGCGATTGAGTGCGGTCAGCAAGTCGGCGTCGGTCCCGTCGGTGACCAGCACGCCCAGCTTGCGCCCTTCAAAGCGGTCGGGACCGTTCTTCAGGATGCTGAGCGCCGGCGACACCGCCAGGTCGGTGATCGGCGTCGCCGCCGGCGGCAGCGCCTCCGGCATCCGGGCGAGGCCCAGACCATCGGCAACCTTTTTTGCCAGGCTCTCGTCGATGTTGAGAAGATGCGCGACCATGCGCTCGCGGATCGCGAGGGTTTCTACCTTGCTCAGCTCGAACACCAGGGCACTGGCGATGTGGAACTGCTCGACCGGTGTCTGGCTGGTATAAAACTGCCGCGCCTGGCTGTAGTGGTCGGCGAAGCTCTCCGAGCGCGCCCGCACCTTCGGCCCGGCCACCTCCTCGGGGAAGCTGGTATAGCCCCGCTCCGGGTTCTCCCGCGGGCCGCCCTGTTCCGTACCCCAACTGTTCGGCTCGTAGTTGGCGCGGCCGACGGGATTGCGCATCGCCATGTGCCCGTCCTGCTGGAAATTGTGCACCGGGCACTTGGGAGCATTTACTGGGATATGGGTGAAGTTAGGGCTGCCGAGACGTTTCAACTGCGTGTCGAGATAGGAGAAGTTGCGGCCCTGCAACAGCGGATCGTCGCTGAAGTCGATGCCGGGCACGACGTTCTGGGTGCAGAAGGCGACCTGCTCGGTCTCGGCAAAGAAGTTGTCCACTACCCGGTCCAGCACCAGCCGGCCGACCAGCCGAACGGGGATCTGCTCTTCCGGGAATAATCTTGGTCGCATCCAGCACGTCGAACTCGAATTGGTCGGCGAAGGCCTGGTCGAACAATTGCACCCCCAGCTCCCATTCCGGAAAGTTGCCGCTGGTGATCGCGTCCCACATATCGCGGCGGTGGAAATCCGGATCGGCGCCGTTGAGCTTCAGCGCCTCATTCCAGACAACCGATTGCATTCCCAGCTTCGGCTTCCAGTGGAACTTGACGAAAGTCGATTTGCCGTTCCCGTAACCAGCGGAAGGTGTGAACGCCAAATCCCTCCATGAAGCGGAAGGAGCGCGGGATCGTCCGGTCGGACATGATCCACATGACCATGTTCATGCTTTCCGGAGAGAGCGAAATAAAATCCCAGAAATTGTCATGCGCGGTTTGTGCCTGGGGAAAGCCCCGGTCCGGCTCCGGCTTAGCCGCGTGAATCAGGTCGGGAAATTTCAGCGCATCCTGTATGAAGAACACGGGAATGTTGTTGCCGACGAGATCCCAGTTGCCCTCGTTGGTATAAAGCTTTACCGCGAAGCCGCGCACGTCGCGAGCCACATCAGGCGAACCCTTGTTGCCCGCCACGGTCGAAAAACGCACAAAGGCCGGCGTTTTTTTTCCAACCTCGGTCAACACGTTGGCGCGAGTGTATTCGGCAAGGCTTTCGGTCAGCTCGAAATAGCCGTGAGCGCCGTAGCCGCGGGCGTGCACCACCCGTTCCGGGATACGTTCATGATCGAAATGGAAGATTTTCTCGCGGAAATGGAAATCTTCCATCAGCATCGGGCCGCGCGCGCCGGCCCGGAGGTGACTTTGGTCGTCGGAAACCGGAATACCCTGCTGCGTCGTCAGGGTCTCGTGGCCATCTTCGGTCGTCTGGTGGGGTGCGCCACCCTTGTCCAGGTTCACCTTGCGCTCGTCAGTCATGCATCCGGCCTTCGTTGTCGTAGTCTAAAAGAGTGTCAACGCTTGGGCAGGCGGTTTGTTTCACGCCCGACGGAAACTTATCTGTCGGCAGTCCAACCCGCGCGGGGGTAGGACGCCGACAGTCAGGCAGCGCCGCCGGTAATCACCTCCACCTGGTCCTCCGGCACATAGAAATAGCTGCCGGGCCGGAACTCGTAGCCCAGATCACCCATCAGCCGCCGCTGCCTTGCCGTGCCGCGCTCGGCCAGCGCGTGCACGCCGTCATAGTCGTAGGCCCGCATGAACAACTGGCTGTAGTTGTAGAGCAGCGTCTTGCGCGCCCGGCCGCTGTTGTTCGGCGCAGGACCGTGCCAGAGCGAGTGGCTGAAGATGAAGGCGTCGCCGGCCTTCCCCTCCAGATGCACGCAGCCCGGCGATTGCGGATCAAGCGGCGGGTCCTGATCGAACGGGATCTGGTGCACGTGGCTGCCGGGATAGACCGTGAAGTTGCCGTTATTGCGGCCCTCCACATCGGTCAGCAGGTAGAGCGCCTTGACCGCGATGGGTCTGCTCGATTCCATCACCCGCACCTCCCGCTGGCCTTCGCCGCCGTCGGTGTGGGTATAGCCGGGAAAGTTGTCGCCGGCAGGGCGTACGATGGCCTGGCTCATGGAAAAGGCGATATGGGGTCCCATCAGATCCACGATCAGATCGAACACGGGCTGATGGTCGATCAGGTCCATGAACGCCTGGCCATAGGGCAGCAGATCGCGCCGGTCCATGAAGCCTTCGGCATTGGTATCCTTACAATGCTCCATCCACTTGTAATGCCCGCGCGGCAGCATGCCGGACGCCGGCTCATAGCCGGGCTGCATTCGCACTTCGTCCAGTTTGTTGGAGAAGTAAGCGACCTGGTCCGGGCTTAGCGCGCCCGCTACCTTGAAGTAGCCGGCGGTGCGCCACTCGCGCCATTGCTGTTCCGTCAGTTTTTGCATGGCTGAGCGTTCCTTAATCCGTGCCAGGCATGGTGAAGTCGGTCGGCTGCATTGCCTGGCTGGTCAGGCGCTCGACGATGGGGCCGTCGGCCTCGCTGTCGCCCTTGGCTTTCACCCAATCCGGGTCGTTGCGGAACTTGTCCCAGTTCGCCTGCATCGCCGCCGCATCCGGATGGCGGACGATGTAGATCAGGCAGTTCGGATCGTTGTCGGCCACCCAATAGCCGACATTCTCGATGCCGTTCTTCTCGAACAGCTTGCAGGTGTGGTCACGGAAGCGCGCCAGCAGGTTCGGCATCCGGCCCGGGACGGTGTAATAGGTGCGCAATTCATAGAGCATGAGACGTTTCCTTGGGTTTTACGTTGAGCGTATGAAACCACGCCTTGCGCCAGCTCGCCAGCCCCGCGTTGCGCTTGCGCCGGAGAGGAGACGCTCCCTAGACTGGCGCCAACCCAGTTTAGCGAAGAAAGCCGCCGCTTATGACTTTTTCCATCTTCGGCCATTGCCCGGAAACCGGCCAGATCGGCCTGGCGCTGACCTCGGTTACCATGGGCGTGGGCGCGACCTCACCATTCTACGGCTATGGTGGCGACATTGTGGTGGTGCAGGCCAGGGGCAATCCCCACTCCGCCATCGCGGGCGCACGGGCGTTGGATAATGGCGCTTCGGTCGAGGAGGCGCTGGCCGCCATCATCGCCGCCGACCCGGACAAGGAGCAGCGCCAGATCGCCATCCTCCGCCGCGACGGCCAGATGATCGGACGCACCGGGGCCAAGAACCATCCCTGGGCAGGTGAGAAATACGGCAAAAGCTGCATGGCGTTTGGCAATGTGCTGAGCGGCCCGCAGGTGGTGGACGCCATGGTCGCGGCCTATGAAGCGGCTGCTCGCGACGGGGCAGAACTCGCCGGCCGTCTGCTCTCCGCGCTGGAGGGCGGGCGCGACGCCGGCGGCCAGAGCCCCGAGCCGGGCCGGCATTACAGCGAGCGCGGCGCGGCCATCCGCGTCGTCGGCACGAAGGCCCTGCCGGATATCCCGGCGCTCGACCTGCGGGTCGATATGGAGTTCGATGCGGTCGCAGCCCTTCGCCGCATGTACGAGCGCTACCGCCCCATGGTGGAACTCCGCGCCTTGCGGGCCGCCACGCCGGAGAAAATGCCGGTCTTGTGGGAATGGGAGGCCGAACACATGGCCACCAACCCGCCGCCCGCCATTTTCTATGACAAATGAGAGGTCGATCGCCGCGCCTATAGGCCGAATGGATTCGAAATCAGGGTGAAACGCCGGGTGCTCTGCGGCTGGTACTAGAGCATCGCCCGATCAAATTGAATCGCGATCAATTTGCCGGGGTAAGATGCTCTAATTCCTAAATTTAGAGCAGATTCACCCGATCCAAACGGATGGGAATTCTAACCCTGCTTCTCGCTAAATTCCCGGAACAGCGCCTGGACTTCGGTGACGCCCAGGCGCTCGGCCGGCATCTCCCGTTGGTCCACGGGCTTGCCGACCTGCTCCCGCAACTCCGCCATGGAAAAGCGGCGGCGGACGGACGCGTTATTCGCCGCCACGCTGCGCATCAGCGCGGCGCTGTCGTCCGGCCCGGCGGCGAAATAGACCTTTTCGATGCGGGAGAGCAGCATGGTGGCGACGCACATGGAGCAGGGTTCGGCGGTGGTGTACATCTCCGCGCCGGACAAATCGGTGGTGCCGAGCTTGCGGCAGGCATCACGGATCGCCTCTACCTCGCCGTGGGAGGTCGGGTCGGAGAGCGCGATGGCGCGGTTCAGTCCTTCGCCGATGATCTCGCCGTTGCGCGCGACCACGGCGCCGTAAGGCAGCGCGCCCTCCTCCTCCAGCGCTGCGCGGGCGATTTCGATCGCGCGGTTCATCAGTTGCTCGGGCGTCATTCGCGTTTCTCCTTCAGGCCATGAGCGGGATGTGCGCCGCCGCAAGGCTGGCCAGCCTGTCCCAGTCCACCTGCGCGGCGGCGTTGCCGGTTGCCGGCAGCCGGAAGCAGCCGTCTGCAAATCGGACCGGCGCGTGCAGATAGTCTCCCAGCAACTCGCGGTGAAAGTCCACCTCGGCGCTCAGGAACAACGGCTCGCCGACATAGGGCGCGACGAAGCCGATCTGATTGAGCGCGCCCAACGGACCCTCCGCATAGGTGCCGAAACAGACGCCGCCGCCGAGGGTCGCCGCGAGCGCGGCGACCGCCTCGCCCTCGGTCGGGCCGATGCGGGAGGGTTTGACGCTGAAATGGGTGGCGCCCCGGTCGCCGAACGCCCGCGCCAAGGCATGCGACGTGGCGTTGCGGTCGATCACGACCGGCAGCGAGCAGGCCCGGATCAGCTCTTCCGCCGCCGCATCCGGCCATAAGGGGCACGGGTCTTCCAGAAAGATGACGCCATGGGCCGCCATCAACCGGTCCAGCTCCGGCACTTCGGCATGCTGGTAGGCGCTGTTCGCGTCGGCCGTCAGCACCGCTCCGTCGCCGACGCCCCGTCTGATCGCGCTCACCACCTCGCCATCGATAGGCAGGCCCTGGCCGATCTTGATCTTCAGACAGCGATAGCCTTCCTCCTGCACTGCCTTGCGCGCCGCCTCCGCCATCCTGGCGGGTGTATCGCGGTTCAGCACCCTGGCGCCCCGCACTTCGGCGCGGCGCAGGGCGTCGGGCCAGGGGGCGACCAAATCCCGCCAAGCGTTGTCGGCCAGGCTTGCCGGTGCGTGCGAACCGGCAATGCCTTTGGTCAGCGCCGCGCCTTGGGCCGCGTCCGCCGCCTCTTTGCCTGCCAGCAGGGGCCAGACCAGATGCTGAAAGGCCGCCAGCAACACCGGCGGTTGCATGCCGTTCCAGGCAGGCTTGCAGACGACTTCCGCCGCGCCGATGCGGCCGGCGCTATCAGTGAGCCTGAGCACGACATAGTGGCTCTCAGTCTCCGTGCCGCCGATGGTCCAGGTCTTGGCCTCCGCATAGGGCAGCGAGACGGCAAACAGGTCTGCGGCGATGATCGTGGGGTGCCCGGTCAACGGAGGGCGTCCTCTGAATAGCGTCTTTGCACGCTCCTAATTCCGCGTCCTGGCATATTCCGCCGCGTGCAGGCCGGCCCGGCGGCCGAACACGCTGCCGCTCATCAGGCCGGTGCCGCCCGGATAGTTCTCGTAGAAAAGGCCGCCGACCAGCTCGCCCGCCGCATAGAGCCCCGGGATGGTCCGGTCGGTCAGGTCCTGCACCTCGTTCCGCTCGTTGATCTTCACGCCGCCGAAGGTGAAGGTGATGCCCGTGGTAGTGACATAGGCGACATAGGGCGGCTGGTCGATCGGCAAGGCCCAGTTGGTCTTGTTCGGGCTGAGGCCACTCGTCGAAACCCCATCCAACACCGCCGGATTATAGGCATCCGCCGGACCGCAGGCGGCATTGTAGGCGTCGACGGTCGCCCGCAGCTTTTTCGCGTCGATTTCCAGGCCCTCCGCCAATTCCTCGATGGTATCGGCCTCGACCTTGGTCACCTCGCGGATGCGGTACTCGTCGCGCAGGCGGTGCACGGTCTTCTGGTCGAAGATCTGGACGGCGGTCCGATGCGGCTGGCTCATGATCGCCCGGCCAAAGCGCACATAGGTCAGGTTGCGATAGTCCTCGCCCTCGTCGACGAAGCGCTCGCCGTCCAGGTTCACCATAATGCCGAGCGGGTAGGAGTGCTTCTGGAAATTGTCCAGGATCCAGCGGTCGCCATAGGGCGGGGCGGAGATGTCCCAGCCGACTGAATGGCAGCCGCTCCAGTTGCCATAGGCCTGCGCGCCGATATCCAGCGCCATCTTGATGCCGTCGCCGGTGTTGTGGCGCGTGCCGCGCACCCGGCAGAGGTCCCAGCCGGGCCCCAGATAGCGCACCCGCATTTCGGGATTGCTCTCGAAGCCGCCGCAGGCAAGCACGACGGAGCGGGTCGGGATATCTTCGTAGCCCTCCGGGCCGCGCACGGTGATGCCGCTGATCTTGTAGTCCCGGTCCTGGATCAGTTTGGTAGCACCGGTCTCGTAGCGGATTTCGATGCCCAGCTTTTCCGCCCGCTCCAACAGGAAGGTGACGAGGCCCGCACCGCCGCCCACGGCCTCGATATTCACGCCGCCATAGAAGACGTGCTTGCCCTCCACCTCATAGGACTGGCGGCCATACATCGGAATGAAGCGTACCCCGTTCTCGCGCAGCCAGGCCATGGTGGCGCGGGATTCGCCGATCAGGATATTCGCCAGCTCCTCGTTGGCCTGATGGTGGGTCACCTTCATCAAGGTGTCATAGAAGAACTGGCGGTCATGGCTGGGTAAGTCGATCTTCGCGCGCTCTGCCTCGCTCAGGTCCGGCATCACGTCCCGGCAGACATCGTCCAGCCCGGTGTGGCAGAAGCGGAAGCCGCCGGCGGTGAAGTATGAATTGCCGCCCTTTTCCTCCTCCGAGGCCTTTTCGAGCACCAGGACGCGGGCACCGTTCAGGCTGGCGTTGATCGCGGCACAGAGCGCGGCATTGCCCGCACCGGCTACGACGACATCATAAGGAGCGGATCTGGTCATTTCGAAGGCGTTCCATGGCAGATGAGGGTGCGGCGTTGCCGCCTTTTGATCGGTAGGGCATATTTTAACGTGCTAAAGAGCCGCAAACTAGCCCAACCAGCGTTTTGATCTCTTCTACCCGCCGCGCACCCGCCGTGGTTTTCTCCGAGCAAAGCAAATGTCCATGACCAAATTTTTGATTGTCGATGACCATCCCATGGTCCGCGCCGCGCTGGAGGGGGCGCTGAAACGCGCCCATTCGAAATGTGACGTTCACCAGGCGACCTCCCTATCGGAAGCTCAGACGGCGCTATCGGCACAAGGCGGCATCGATATGGTGCTGCTGGACCTGAACATCCCTGGCTCGGACGGCCTCAGCGGACTGCACACGCTGCGCGCCAGTTACCCGCGGGTTCCGGTGCTGGTGGTCAGTGGGTTCGACGAGCAACGCTACCAGACCGAGGCGCGGGCCGCAGGTGCGGCCGGCTTTGTCTCCAAGGCAGCAGATACGGATCAGATGCTCGAGGCGATCGCCGCGGTCCTGGCAGGCGACAGCTATTGGCCCGCGCATGACGAAACGACCATGGCAGAGGACGAAACCGCCAGTCTGGGCGAACAGCTCGCCACCCTCACGCCACAGCAAATGCGGGTGCTGGAACTGTTGGGCCAGGGCATGCTGAACAAACAGATTGCCCATGAACTGAACATCGTCGAGTCGACGGTCAAGGCCCACGTTTCCGCCATCTTGCGGAAGCTGAACGTCTATTCCCGCACCCAAGCCGTGCTCCTGGCGCAAAAAATGCGTTTTCATTGAGTGCACCGGCGGGGTCTTGCATGGCCGACGGCAAGCGGCGGGCCGAGGAGGATTTTGTCGCTTTGCCTATGGAAACCGAACATGGCTTAGTCTGGTACAATGTTGCTTTGGCCCCATCGCGGGAGAACGCTTTATGGTCGCACAGGCTATCAAACCGCCTCCCGGTTGATCTAGGTCAAGGCCGGGTTTCGACCCTTCCTGCAGGTCACACTTCCCTATCAGCAGTCTGGCGGAGGCTTTTATGGCATCGACGGCGCCAACCGGATCCGAGCGAGCATCATCGGATATTTTGGCCGTAATCGGTTTATTCGTCGGCGTCCTCGTCGGTTTGTTTCTGGCCGCGAACGCGACCGACGATGCGATGACGCTCCACGCGTGGTTGTTGGCGGGGGCGTGCGGCATCGGTCTGGTCGCCCTGTTGAACAGCGTTAACGACGTATCCACCGGAGCCAAACCCGCGCCGGACCCCCGCGTCTATAACGAACGGCTGATCAAGGCCTTTGTGATCGCCTCCATGTTCTGGGGCATCACGGGTTTCCTCGTCGGCGATCTCATTGCCTGGCAGCTGGCATTTCCCGCCCTGAACTTCGACTGGCCCTATACGACCTTCTCCCGCCTGCGCCCGCTGCACACGTCGGCGGTGATTTTCGCGTTCGGTGGCAACGTCTTGATCGGCACCAGCTTCTATGTCGTGCAGCGCACCTGCCGGGCGCGGCTGGCAGGCAACTGGTCGCCATGGTTCGTGTTCTGGGGCTATAATCTCTTCATCGTGATCGCGGGCACGGGCTATTTGCTCGGCGTGACCCAGAGCAAGGAATACGCCGAACCAGAGTGGCTCGCGGATATTCTGCTGACCATTGTCTGGGTCACATATCTGCTCGTCTTCCTCGGCACGCTGTTTAAGCGGCGCGAGCCGCACATTTATGTGGCGAATTGGTTCTATCTCTCTTTCATCGTGACCATCGCGATGCTGCATCTCGTGAACAATTTCACGATTCCCGTCTCGATCGGCTCGTCGAAAAGCTACATTTATTGGTCGGGCGTGCAGGATGCCTTGATCCAGTGGTGGTACGGCCATAACGCCGTCGGCTTCTTCCTGACCGCCGGTTTCCTCGGCATCATGTACTATTTCATTCCGAAGGCGGTGGAGCGGCCGATTTTCAGCTATCGCCTGTCCATCGTCCACTTCTGGTCGCTGATTTTCCTCTACATCTGGGCCGGTCCGCACCACTTGCACTACACCGCCCTGCCGGATTGGGCACAGACTCTGGGCATGACCTTCAGCGTCATGTTGTGGATGCCGTCATGGGGCGGCATGATCAACGGCTTGATGACGCTTTCCGGCGCCTGGGACAAGCTACGCACCGACCCCGTCGTGCGTATGCTCGTGGTCTCGGTCGCGTTCTACGGCATGAGCACCTTCGAAGGACCGCTAATGAGCGTGAAGGCCGTCAACGCGCTCAGCCACTACACCGACTGGACCATCGGACACGTGCACTCCGGCGCGCTTGGCTGGGTCGGCTTCATCAGCTTTGGCGCGATCTATTGCCTGGTGCCTTGGCTGTGGAAACGCGAGAGGCTGTATTCGGCCGCGCTGGTCGAGTGGCACTTCTGGATCTCGACCCTGGGCATCGTGCTCTATATCAGCTCCATGTGGGTCGGCGGCATCATGCAGGGCCTGATGTGGCGCGCCTACGACCAGTTGGGCTTTTTGGAGTACAGCTTTGTCGAGACGGTTGAGGCCATGCACCCGATGTTCATCATCCGCGCCTTCGGCGGCCTGCTGTTCCTCATCGGGGCGCTGATCATGGTCTACAATCTATGGCGCACGGCCAGAGGCGACGTTCGGGTGAACGAAACCGTGGTGACCCCTGCCCCCCAAAACGCAGCCGTCCCGGCGGAGTAACGCTTGATGTTCGATCGTCACGTCATTCTGGAGCGCAATTCGCTCCTTCTAACCGTCGTGGTGCTGGTGGTCGTTGCCATCGGCGGTATTGTTGAGATCGTGCCGCTCTTCTACTTGAAGAGCACGATCGAAAAGGTGGAAGGCATGCGGCCCTATTCGCCTCTGGAACTGGCCGGCCGCGATATCTATGTGCGGGAGGGCTGTTATACCTGTCACAGTCAGATGGTGCGCGCGCTGCGCGACGAGGTGGAACGCTATGGCCACTACTCGCTCGCGGCCGAGAGCATGTACGATCACCCGTTCCAGTGGGGCTCAAAGCGCACGGGGCCGGACCTGGCGCGGGTCGGCGGCAAATACTCGGACGACTGGCACGCGCTGCACCTCGTCGATCCGCGCTCGGTCGTGCCTGAATCGGTCATGCCGGGCTTTCCTTGGCTGGCGGAGACTTGGTCGAGCTTCAGCCTGATCGAACACCATTTGCTGGCCAACCGTGCCGCCGGGGTGCCCTATGACGATGCCATGGTCGAAAACGCGAAAGCCGATCTCATCGCCCAGGCTAACCCGGACGCGGATGGCGTCGACGATCTGCTGGACCGCTATCCCAAGGCGCAAGTGCGCGTATTCGATGGCGATCCGGAAAGACTGACCGAAATGGATGCCGTGATCGCCTATCTCCAGTTGCTCGGCACGCTGGTCGAATTCGCCGATTACGACGCCGAAGCAAACGCTCGGTAGGAGACTGGCAATAGTGGATTATTCTACCTTGCAATCGATCAGCGGCGTTGTTGGGCTGATCATCTTTATCGTCGCGTTCGCCGGGGTTCTGTTTTACGCGCTTCGGCCGAAGAACAAAGCAAAGTTCGAAAACGCAGCACGCCTGCCGCTGGAGGACGAACAAAACCCCGACAACGACCAGAACTCCAATACCGCCCGCGACGGAGATTGCCGTGGCTGACAAAAAGCAAACCGACGACGTTACCGGCTATGAGACAACCGGCCACGAATGGGACGGTATCGAGGAATTGAATTCGGCCGCTGCCGAAATGGTGGTTGTATGTTTTTTACGCCACCATCATCTGGTCGGTCGGCTACTATTTCTTCTACCCCTCTTGGCCGTTGATCAACAGCTATGCCAAGGGGCTGTTGGGCTATTCCCAGCGGATGGAGGTGGCCGAAGCGTTGGAGGCTAACCGGGGCTTCCAGGCGCAATGGCGCGACCAGATCGCGGCACAAGATCTGGAACAGATTACGAAGGACCCGGCGCTGCTGCACTTCGCGGTGGCAGGTGGTGCCGCGGCATTCGGTGACAATTGCGCACCCTGCCATGGTTCGGGTGCCCAGGGCTCCGTCGGCTATCCCAACCTGAACGATGACGCCTGGCTTTGGGGCGGCACGCTGGAGGAAATTCAGACGACCCTCCTTTACGGCATCCGCTCCAACCACGAAGACACCCGCATCAATGAGATGTTGGCCTTCGGCCGCGATGGCATCCTTGACCGCGAGCAAGTGAACGATGTGACCCACTATGTCCTCTCGCTCTCCGGTCAGGACCACGACAATGAGGCAGCGGCCCGCGGCGAGACGGTGTTTGCCGACAACTGTGTCGCCTGCCATCAGGAACGCGGCGTGGGGGATCAGGAATTGGGTGCCCCTAATCTAACGGACGCGATCTGGCTCTACGGCGGCGACCATGCGTCGGTGCGGCAAAGCATTTACGGCGGACGCCACGGCGTGATGCCAGCTTGGGTAGACAGGCTCGATCCTGTGACGATCAAGCAGTTAGCCGTTTACGTCCATTCGCTGGGCGGCGGCCAGTAAGGAGGCCCTGCAGCCGTGCTCGGAGAGCAGCAACAGCTGGCGTCGGAAACCCAAGAGGTTGCCGACGTTCAGGCCGTCAACGCCAAGAAGAACCGGAAACTCTACGTCGAGCGCGTTAAGATCCACCCGAAGCGGGCGCGCGGCGCTTTTCGCAGCGTTAAATGGATCGTCATGGCTGTCACCCTGGCAATCTATTATGGCACGCCGTGGCTTCGGTGGGATCGCGGGCCTCATCTGCCGGACCAGGCGGTCCTTATCGATTTTCCCAACCAGCGGTTCTTTTTCTTCTTTCTGGAAATATGGCCGCAAGAATTTTATTTCGTTACGGGGCTATTGGTGCTGGCTGCGCTCATTCTGTTCTTGGCAACGACGGTCGCGGGCAGGGTCTGGTGCGGTTATACTTGCCCGCAAACCGTCTGGACCGATCTGATGATCTTGATCGAGCGCTGGGTCGAGGGCGATCGCACACAACGGCTGCGGCTCGACAAGGAGCCGTGGAGCGCGTCCAAAGTTCGCAAGAAGGTTGTTAAACACACGATCTGGTTGCTGGTAGCGTTGCTGACGGGCGGTGCTTGGGTATTCTATTTCGGCGACGCCCCCACGCTGCTGGTCGACTTGGTGACGGGTGAAGCCCCTTATGTCGCCTATGCGACCATCGCCATCCTGACCGGGACCACCTATCTGCTGGGCGGTCTGGCCCGGGAGCAGGTCTGCACCTATATGTGCCCCTGGCCGCGCATCCAGGGCGCGATGGTGGATGATGAAAGCCTGATGGTTTCCTACCGTGCCTATCGAGGCGAGCCGCGTGGGCACAAACGCAAGGATGATTCCTGGGAAAATCGGGGCGACTGCATCGATTGCAAGCAATGCGTGGTTGTCTGTCCGATGGGTATAGACATTCGGGACGGGCCGCAGCTCGAATGCATCAACTGCGCCTTGTGCATCGATGCTTGCAACGATGTGATGGCAAAGGTGGACCGGCCGCCTTATTTGATCGCTTACGACAGCTTCCAGGGCCTGGAGGCGAAGGCGAACGGACGTTCGCACAAATTGAAACTCATCCGGCCACGCACGGTTATCTATACCGTGCTGATCGCCGTGGTTGGGCTGATGATGCTTGCCGGTGTCGCCATGCGAACCCGGTTGGAGGTTAACGTCCTCCCCGACCGGACACCCTTGTTCGTGCGGCTGTCCGACGGCAGTATTCGCAACAGCTACTCGCTCAGGATCTTGAACAAGACCTACGAGACGATCAACGTACGCCTTTCGGTCGAGGGCCTGCCGGCCGCGCGGTTGTCGGTCCTCCAGCAGGACGAGCCCGTGCTGTCGATATTGCCGGATGCCCTGACCAGCACGCGCGTCTTCGTCGTGCTGTCGGCCGACGAAGCCCGCTCATTGATTGCCAAGGGTGATGACATGCTCGAAGCCACGTTCGTCGTCCAGACCACCGACGGAGAACTCCGCGCCGAAAACGATACCACATTCCGGCTACCCGAGAGGTAAACCCGATGCGTCCCATCGACGGCCGTCACGTTCTGTTCGGATTGCTGGCATTCTTCGGAGTCATGTTTGCCGTCAACGGCGTGTTCGTCTATTTCGCGACGACCACTTTCTCCGGTCTTTCGGAAGAGCATGCCTATCAGAAAGGCCTGCACTACAACGAGACGATCGCGGCCTACAAGTCACAGCGAGCGTTGGCATGGGCTCATCACGCCGAAATCGTGGGCGATCATGTGGAACTGCGCGTCAGCGACGCCGACGAAAAGCCGGTATCGAACCTGGAAGTGATCGGTACCATGCGCCGGCCCGCGACCGACGACGAGGACCGCACCCTGGCGTTTCGGCACGCGGGGCCGGGCATTTATGTCGCCGAGGTCGGCCCCTTCGAACCCGGTCAATGGCAATTGGAAGCCGAGGCCAAGCCGTATGGCAAGCCACAAGCGCCGCTCTATCGCATGACGGCTCGTCTCTGGTGGGATTAGAGCATCGCCCGATCCAAAAGGATCGGGCGATGCTCTGGGGTTTCGGCCCATTCGCCATTGACGAATGCCACCATTTCCAGCCGAGGAACGATCGGTGGAGAAGGGAGACTGACGGAATGGACGCCCTGATCATCTTGATACCTATCGCCCTTTTCCTCGGCGGGCTCGGCCTCGCCGCCTTTTTCTGGAGCCTTCGCGCCGGCCAGTATGACGATCTGGACGGTGCCCGCGAGCGTCTGCTTTATGACGACCCCTACGACGACCGCCTTGAATGATACCACCGGCATGAACAAGCGACCTTTCCGTTCCCGCGGCTCAAGCCTGAGCCGATGGAAGGGAGAGGGGAGGTCGAGGGTCGAGACTTTATGCCGAAAGCATACGTTATTTTGTCGGTGGGATTATCGTCCGACCTGAAGAAAGGCCCCGCCAAAGGTTGCGGAGCCCTTCAACATGGCAATAGAAGCGACACGCCTACTCGGCCCTGGGTTTCCAACGCAACACCGGCCGCCGCGCGGCTTGGGTCTCGTCCAAACGCCGCCGCGGCGCGTAGTAGGGCGCTTGGGTGAAGCGCTCGACTTCTCCGGCTTTTGCCGCCTTCGCCAAACCCAGCAGCGTGTCCGCGAACTGATCCAGTGCCTCCTTGCTTTCGGTCTCGGTGGGCTCGATCAGCATGGCCCCATGCACGACCAGCGGAAAATACATGGTCATCGGGTGAAAGCCTTCGTCGATCATCGCCTTGGCGAAATCCAGGGTCGAGACCCCCGTCCCTTTCAGGAAATGGTCGTCGAACAGAACCTCGTGCATGCAGGGGCCGTCGGTATAGGGCAGGCTGAATTCGCCCTTCAGCCGCTCCTTCAGGTAATTGGCGTTCACCACGGCATCTTCCGCCACCTTGCGTAACCCGTCCGAGCCGTGGCTCATCATGTAGGCAAGCGCGCGGACGAACATGCCCATCTGGCCGTGGAAACCTTTTACCCGGCCAAACGCCTTCTCGGCCTCTCCGTTCGTGCGCTCCACCAGCCGCAGCCTGCCGTCGGCATCCCGCTCCACCCGCGGTACGGGTGCGTAGGCGGCCAGCGCCTCCGAGTAGACCACCGGGCCGCTGCCAGGACCGCCACCGCCATGGGGCGTGGAGAACGTCTTGTGCAGGTTCAGATGCATGGCGTCGATGCCCAGATCGCCCGGCCGCACGCGCCCGACGATGGCGTTGAAGTTGGCACCGTCGCAGTAGAAATAGCCGCCCGCGTCGTGCAGGGCGTCGGCGATGCGGCGTATATCGTACTCAAATACGCCGCAGGTGTTGGGGTTGGTCAGCATGATGGCGGCAACATCGTCGCCCAGATGCTTCTCGAACGCCTTGAAATCGACGCGCCCGTGTTCGTCCTCCTCGATGCTTTCGATGGTGAAACCCAGAGAGGCCGCCGTCGCCGGATTGGTGCCGTGCGCCGAACTCCGGCACCAACACCTTGCGCCGCTTGCCTGCCTCGCCCTTGTCTTCCAGGGCCGCGCGGATCGCCGCCATGCCGGTCAGTTCGCCATGAGCGCCGGCACCCGGCGATAGTGCCACGGCGGGCATGCCGGTCAGCGTCATGATCCAATGGGCCAGCCGGTGCATCAGTTCGAGCGCGCCCTGCACCGTGCTTTCCGGCTGGAGCGGGTGAATGTCGGCAAAGCCCGGCAGCCGGGCCATGCGCTCATTCAGCCGGGGATTGTGCTTCATGGTGCACGAGCCGAGCGGAAACACGCCCGCGTCGATGGCGTAATTCTGCTGGCTGAGCCGCGTGTAGTGCCGCACCACCTGGGGCTCGGACAAACCCGGCAGCCCGACCGGGCCGCTGCGGGCGAGGCCGCCGCGCCGGTCTGTGACCTCCGGCGGGGGAGCGAAATCCACGCCGCTCCGGCCCTCCGAGCCCTTCTCGAAAATCAGCACGTCTTTCTGCGCCAGCGCCCGGTTGCCGGTGAATGTCTCCGGTCCGGCGCCATCGGAATGACCTGCCACGGCGGGCGCGGCCGGTGCGGTCGGGCGGCCTTGGGTATTCAAGCTCATGCCAATGCTTCCTCCAGCGCCGTGCCCAGCGCTTCGATGTCTTCCGGCAGCACGGTTTCCGTCGCTGCGACCAGCAACACGTCCGCCACCGCCTCCTCTTCCGGATAGAGCCGGGACGCCGGAACGCCGGCCAGGACCCCCTGCCCCGCCAGCGCCTCGACGACCGGTTCGGCCGGCTTTGGCAAGCGCACGGCGAACTCGTTGAAAAAGCGCCGGTGTCAGCAGTTTAACATCCGGCACCGCTTCCAGCCGCTCCGCCGTCTGCACCGCCGCCGCATGATTGGCCGCCGCCAGTTGCTGCATGCCGGCTTCGCCCAACAGCGAGACCTGGATCGAGAACGCCAGCGCGCACAGACCGGAATTCGTGCAGATATTGCTGGTCGCCTTCTCCCGCCTGATATGCTGCTCGCGCGTGGAGAGCGTCAGCACGAACCCGCGCTCGCCCGCCGCGTCCACGGTCTCGCCGCAGAGCCGCCCCGGCATCTGGCGCACCAACTTTTCCCGCGTGGCGAACAGGCCGACATAAGGGCCGCCGAAGTTCAGGGCGTTGCCGAAGCGATTGACCCTCCGCCGCCACGATATCCGCTCCCATCTCGCCCGGCGGTTTGAGTCCCGCCAGCGCCACGGCTTCGGTCACCGCGACTATCAGCAGCGCTCCCGCCTCGTGGCAGGCATCTGCCAGCGGTGTCAGGTCGGCGATATGGCCGAACACGTCTGGGTTTTGGATCACGACGCAGCCGGTTTCCTTGTCCACTGCCTGGGTCAGAGCCTCCAGGTCCGGACCTTGCACATGCACCGGCGTGACCGCGAACGGATGGTCCGTCATCCGGCAAAGCGTCGTTGTCACGTCCCGGTAGTGCGGGTGCAAGTTGCCAGAAAGAACGGCCTTGGTCCGCCGGGTAACGCGGGCCGCCATCATCACCGCCTCGGCGCACGAGGTGGCGCCGTCATACATGGAGGCGTTGGCCACATCCATGCCGGTCAGCAGCGCGACCTGGGTTTGGAACTCGAACAATACCTGTAGCGTGCCCTGCGCGATCTCCGGCTGGTAGGGCGTATAGGCGGTTAGAAACTCGCCGCGCTGGATCAGATAATCCACCGTCGCCGGCACGTGGTGGCGATAGGCGCCCGCGCCCAGAAAAAACGGGCCGTCGCCCGCTGCATGGTTGCGGTTCGCCATCGCCGTCAACGCACGCTCGACCTGCCAGTTCGCTCGCGTGCGGCGGCAGATCAAGCAGCCCGTCAAGCCGGGCCTCCGGCGGAACGTCGCGGAACAGCTCGTCAACGCTGGCGACCCCCATCGTCTCCAGCATGGCGGCCCGATCCTGGGCCGTCTGGGGAAGATACCGCATGGACCTAGTCGTCCAGTCCGGTAACGAAGTCACCGTAGGAGCTATCGTCCATGAGCGCGTTGGCTTCGTCCGCGTTATCCACCTTGATCTTGAACAGCCATCCCTCCTCCAACGCATCCGCGTTCACCAATTCGGGCGCATCGACGACCGCCTCGTTCACCTCGACCACCTCACCGCCGACCGGTGCATAGATATCGCTTGCCGCTTTGACCAATTCCACGACGGCGGCGGCGTCTCCCTGGGCAACGACGCGGCCGATCTCCGGCAGTTCGACGAACACCACGTCGCCCAATTGCTCTTGCGCATAGTCACTGATGCCGCAGGTGGCTATATCGCCCTCGATACGCACCCATTCATGTTCTTCCGTGTAACGTTCACCAGCCATAGTTATGATCTCCTTGATCTGATGGTCCCTGGAGCGTTCAGTTGCTGCGGTGGTAGCGGTGAGCAACGAACGGCAATTTGACAACCTGTGCCGGGTGCGGCTTGCCGCGCACCTCCAACTGCAAAGGCGTGCCGGCTTTCGCGTAAGCCGGGGCCACATAACCCATGGCAACCGGCCCTCCGACCGACGGACCAAAACCGCCCGAGGTCACTTCTCCGATGCGCTCGCCGTCGGCGTCTAGGATTGGCGCACCCTCACGGGCAATGGTCCGGCCTTCCGGCCTGATGCCGACGCGGCGGCGGGCGGGACCGTCGGCGATGTCTTTGGCAATCCGCGCCGCCCCCGGATAACCAGCCTCGACCGTCCGCCGCTCCTTGGGGATGACCCAGATCAACCCGGCCTCGATGGGCGTGGTCGCCGCGTCGATGTCGTGGCCATAGAGGCAGAGCCCCGCCTCCAGCCGCAACAAATCCCGCGCGCCGAGGCCGATGGGCTTCACCGCCTCGAACGACAGCAGCCGTTCGGCCAGGGCTTCGGCCTTGCTCTCGTGCAGGCTGAGTTCATAGCCGTCCTCACCGGTATAGCCGGAGCGGGTGATCAGCACATCTGCGCCATCGATGGAGGCGTTGGCGCTCTGCATGAAGTCGATCCGCTCCACGCCGGGGGCGAGTTGCGCCAATACGGTGGCAGCCTCGGGCCCTTGCAGCGCAATCAGTGCCAGTTCCGGATGGCGCGTGAAAGTCAGGCCGGATGGCAAGTGCGCCTCAATATGGGCGAAGTCCTCCGCCTTGCGCGCAGCGTTAACGACCAGGTGAAACTCATTGTCGGCCAAGCGCAACACCATCAGGTCGTCCAGAATGCCACCCTCGGCGTTGAGCAGCACCGTATAGCGCATCCGCCCGATGCCAACGCCGTTAATGTCGCCGGGCGTCAGCGTTTCCAGGAAATCCGCGGTCCCCGCGCCGCTGAGCGAGGCCTGACCCATATGGGACACATCGAACAGGCCGGCGGCCGCACGGGTATGCAGATGCTCCTTCAAGACGCGGTCCGTGTATTGGACCGGCATGGCATAGCCCGCGAACGGCACCATTTTTGCGCCGAGGCGCCGGTGCAATCCGGCAAGCGGAGTTTCCAACAAGGCTCGGTCGCTCTGATCCACCATCGGATAAACCTCCTAACTCGCGGTTGCTGCCATCCAGGCCAAGATTGACCTGCATACAGCCCCGCTCTGTCTCATGCGCCTGAAAGATTCACGCGGGCGGTTCGGCCCATTGCGGCCGCCTACCTTCGCTTACTTCGTCGGCGGAACCGGCCGAAGCCGGTTCGCTTTCCAGAGGTGCCTCGCCCTGCGGTCCGTGGTGCCTGAGAGTTTCCGGGGCCGGTTGCTCCTTCGGCGTCACCCGTACCCTGACCGTTTGGCCGAAGCACGAACGAACTCTCCCACAGGGTTCGATAGCTTGAGAGGGGAGAATAGGGACAGAATCGTCGTGGTCAACCAAAAGCGGATTGGCACACTGCCACGCCTGCCCTAAATCGCACTTTATAGATGCACCCTTCCCGTGGATGATCAGCCATGTCGGACTACACCGCACCCCTCGACGATATCCGCTTCGCGCTCGGCAAGGTCGCCGGGCTGGACGACGTTCTGGCGCTCGAAGGGTTCGAGGAGGTTACGCCGGACCTGGTCGATGCCGTGCTGGATGAGGCCGGCAAATTCGCGAGCGGCGTGCTGGCGCCGCTGCTCCGGGTGGGCGATACAGAGGGCGCGCGGCTGGAAAACGGCGTGGTGCGCATGCCGCAAGGCTTCACGGAGGCCTACAAGGCCTATGTCGATGGCGGCTGGAACGGGCCCGTGTTCGACCCAGAACGCGGCGGCCAGGGCTTACCCTGGCTGGTCGGCACAGTGCTGAACGAGATCTGGGGTTCGGCCAATCTGGGTTTCTCCCTCGGTCCGCTGCTGACGCAAGGCGCGGTCGAACTGCTGCAGGTGCACGGCAGCCCAGAGCAGAAGGAAAAGTTCCTGGAGGCCATGATTACCGGGCGCTGGACCGGCACTATGAACCTGACGGAGCCGCAGGCGGGCTCCGACGTGGGGGCGCTTCGCACCAAGGCGGTGAAGGAAGGCGATCACTACCGCATCAGCGGCCAAAAGATCTATATCTCCTATGGTGACCACGAGATGACGGAGAACATCGTTCATCTCGTCCTCGCCCGCACCAATGGCGCGCCGGACGGCATCAAGGGCATATCGCTATTCATCGTGCCGAAGTTTTTGGTGAATGAAGACGGCAGCCTGGGCCAGCGAAACGACCTGCGCGCAGCGTCACTGGAGCACAAGCTTGGCATTCACGCCTCCCCCACCGCCGTCATGCTGTATGGCGAGAATGAGGGCGCGGTTGGCTATCTGATCGGCGAGGAATGCCGAGGCATCGAGTACATGTTCACCATGATGAACAATGCCCGCCTGGGCGTCGGCCTGCAGGGGCTTTCGGTGGCGGAGCGGGCCTATCAGCAGGCCGTCGCCTTTGCCAAAGAGCGCGTGCAGATGCGCGACGCCGTGGCGGGCAGCAGCGGTCCGGTCACCATCATTCACCACCCGGATGTGCGCCGCATGCTGCTACGCATGCGCGCCCAAACCGAAGCCATGCGGTGCCTGGCCTACACCGCGGCCGCCGGCCTGGATCTGGCGAAACACCTGCCCGACCCGGAGGCGCGGAAGACGGCGCAACGCCGCGTCGACCTGTTGATTCCCATCGTCAAGGCCTGGAGCACCGATGTGGGCCTGGAGGTCGCCTCTACCAACATTCAGGTGCATGGCGGCATGGGCTTCATCGAAGAGACCGGCGCGGCCCAGCATCTGCGGGACGTGCGCATTGCCTCGATCTATGAGGGCACCAACGGCATTCAGTCCATCGACCTGGTCGGCCGCAAGCTCGGCCGCGACGGGGGTGAGGCCATGGCCGCCCTGGCGGCGGAAATCGCCGAGACGGTTGAGGCATTGCACGGGCATGACGATGCGGACCTGGCCGCCATTCAAGAGCCGCTGGCCGAGGGGCTGGCCGCGCTGGAGCGCACCACCCGCTGGATGGTCGAGCGCCTGGGCCAGCAACCGGGCGAGGCGCTGGCGGGCGCAACCAGCTATATGCGGATGGCGGGCTATGTGGTCGGCGGCTGGCTGATGGCCAGATCGGCGCTGGCGACGGTTGAGGAGAGCGGTGCCTTTGCGGAGCAGAAACGCAAGACCGCCCGCTTCTTCGCCGAGCAGCTCATCCCCGAAGGCACCGCCATGGAACGCCCCGTCACCGCCGGCGGCGCGCTGGTCGTGGCGATAGGGCCGGAGGCGTTTTAAGCCGCCGGTCCTCCTGGGATAGAGGTCCTCTCTCTTGCCCGACCCGCTTGGCTTGACGCTCGCCGCGGTTCATACCACAGCGGCTCATAAAGGATGAGATAGCCGCCGCAGCGAAGCGGATCAGGAGAATGCCTATTTCCGCCAAAACAGGCTATTGCATCGGCGCGCCGGCGCCCCATCTGACGTCGTATCGCCAACCCGCCGTTCGTCCGTCGGCGAGTCCGACCCGGTCGTCGCCGCTCGGTAACCGCGGCGTTTTCATTAACCGGGGGAAATATGCGCGACAGCCAATTTTCCCCTTGCACCGGCCGCCCGATTCCGTCATAAGGCGCGCCTTTCCCACGACCCCCCAATACCGGTTTTACGGAGGATTTGCGATGGATGAAAATCGCACTTTCGCAGAGCTGGCTGTTGCAGCGGGGTACGAGTTGTCTAACGACCTCTCGTCCGCCTATCAGCCTGAAGAGCACGAAGCCGTTCGGGTTGTCGATCCGCATTGTAGGGATCGCAACCAGGCGGATACGCGCAATATTGCCGGCGTGGCGGCATACGTCGCGCCTGCGGACGACGACCGTCTGGACTTCTTCGTCAAGAAGGACGGGCTGGAGTTTGCTGGAAATCCATCTGCTGATTGACCTGTCCGGCGCGTCCAAGCTGAACGACCTGGAAACGGTCGAGGCTGCGCTGCGCAAGGCGGCGATAGTTTCGGGCGCGACGATCCTGAATGTCGACCTGCACCATTTCCAGCCGAACGGCGGGATTTCGGGCGTGGTCGTGCTGTCGGAAAGCCATATCAGCATCCACACTTGGCCGGAGCGGGATTTCGCGGCGCTGGACATTTTCATGTGCGGCGACTGCAACCCCTACAACGCCATCAAGGTGCTGAAGGAAGCCTTCACCCCCGCCCACGTTAACCTAACCGAGCACCGCCGGGGCCTGCAGGTCAGCAGCATCGCGTCATGAGCGCGAACTGGTTCGACGAAGTCCTGCACGACGGCGTCGGCCAGCGTCTGGCGATCGAAGAAGTCCTCTATGAAGGCCACACGGGCTTTCAGGACATTAAGATCATGCGGAACCGCAAGTTCGGCCGCTTCATGACGTTGGACGGCGTGGTGCAAACCACCGAAGGTGACGAGTTCGTCTATCACGAGATGTTCGCCCACGTGCCCTTGCTGGCCCACGGGTCGGTCAAGCGCGTGTTGATCATCGGTGGCGGCGACGGTGGCTTGCTCGAAGAGGTGCTGAAGCACAAGGTCAAGCATGTCACCCAGGTCGAACTGGACGGCGGTGTCGTGGAGGTGTCGAAGACGTATCTGTCCAGCATTTGCGGTCAGGCTTATGACGATCCGCGGGTCAACCTGGTCATCGGCGACGGCGCTAAGTTCGTCGCCGAGACCGACCAGATATTCGACGTGGTGCTGGTCGATTTAACCGATCCCATCGGCCCCGGCGCCGTGCTGTTCACGCGCGAGTTCTATGGCCATTGCAAGCGGTGCCTGGCACCGGGCGGCATTCTCGTCACCCAGGACGGCGTGCCGTTCATGCAGGGGGACGAACTGATCAGCTCCGTCGGGCATTTCCGCTCCCTGTTCAGGGATGGCGCTGCCTTTGTCGTTTCCTGCCCTACTTATGCGCTCGGCTTCATGGCGCTGGGCTGGGCGACCGACAATGCCGATCTCCGCCGCCAAAGCCCGGAGACGATCGAACAGCGCTTCAATGCGCTGGAGATCGAGACCCGATATTACAACCCGCAGGTACATGTGGCCTCGTTCGCCCTCCCGAACTTCATCGTGAAGCTCATCGATCAGGCGTAGAGGCAGCGGCGCTATTGGCTTCGCGGAAGGCCGGATCCGGCCTTCCGGGGTTGCTCTTTTTCGGTTCCCAATTCGACCATTCTGCCGCAAGGTGCTCGCCCGCGCTCGCACCGGCAATGACAGAGGAGCCTCCCCATGGCCAAAGACCCAAGGTTCGCACTACCAAAGGCCGTGGCCGCCTGTTTGACAATGTCGTCGAGACCATGGGCGACACGCCCTGCATCCGGGTCAACAACCTCGCGCCCGACGCATGTGCAGCTCTACGTGAAGGCGGAGTTCTTCAATCCGGCCGCCTCGGTCAAAGACCGGCTGGCGCTCAACATCATCGAGGCGGCCGAGCGCAGCGGCGCTCTGAAGCCCGGCCAGACCGTGGTCGAGGCGACCAGCGGCAACACCGGCATCGGCCTGGCCATGGTCTGTGCGCAGAAGGGCTATCCCGCTGGTCGTCACCATGGCCGAGAGCTTCTCGATCGAGCGGCGCAAGCTGATGCGCATGCTGGGCGCGAAGGTGGTGCTGACGCCGCGCGCCGAAAAAGGCTTCGGCATGTACAAGCAAGGCGGTGGAACTGGCCGAAACAGAACGGCTGGTTCCTGGCGCGCCAGTTCGAGACCGACGCCAATGCCGATATCCACGAAGCCACCACGGCGCGCGAGATCATGGCCGATTTCGACGGCGACCGGCTGGACTATTTTGTCACCGGCTACGGCACCGGCGGCACGGTTACGGGCGTTGGCCGCGTGCTGCGCAAGGAGCGTCCCGACACCAAAATCATCCTGAGCGAGCCCGCCAACGCCGCCATCATCGGCAGCGGCCATGCCCAGGAGCGCGACCGCGGATAACTCGCCCGCCGTCAGCCATCCGGCTTTCGAGCCGCACCCGATCCAGGGCTGGACGCCCGATTTCATCCCCTACGTCCTGCAGGAAGCGATCGACAACAGGCTCTACGATGAACTGATCCCGGTGGCCGGCGCGGACGGCATCAAGTGGGCCAAGAAACTGGCGCAGAAGGAAGGCATCCTGACCGGCATTTCCGGCGGCGCCACTTTCGCGATCGCGATGCAGATCGCAGAGAAAGCCGAGGCTGGCTCCGTCATCCTGGCCATGCTGCCGGACACCGGCGAGCGCTATCTGTCGACCCCGCTCTTCGACGATATCGAGGAGGAAATGAGCGGAGAAGAGATTGCCATTTCGAAATCAACGCCCAGGCTATCAGATGACCTGAGGCCGAAACAAAACGAAGGTCAGGGACAGCGGCCACCTGGCCTTCGATCGTTTTTTGCCTGACAAGCCACATCTGGCGGGATAGGAACCAGCTTCCCGGCCTGTCCCATGTACAGGCATTCCTCCTGTTCATGGTCTCGTGCGACGGTGCCGTCCGGCAAATCTTTGTTTCTCATTCTGCTGCCGTTTTACGGCACGCCGATCCTCTCCTTCCTTTATCGGATGCTGAACGCGCTGATCGCGCCAGAGCTGGTGGCGGAATTCGGCCTGTCGGCGGGCGAACTTGGCTTTGTCACCGGCGCGTTCTTCTTTGGCTTCGGCGTCATGCAATTGCCGCTCGGCGTGCTGCTGGACCGGTACGGGCCAAGGCCGGTGATCCTGTCGCTGTATTCCGTGGCCGGGCTGGGGGCGCTGCTGTTCATTAACGCTGATGGTGCGCCCTCGCTCATTCTCGGGCGTTTCCTCATGGGTCTGGGCGCAGCCGGCAGCATGATGAGTGGACTGAAAGCCGCCCGCATCTGGGCGCCTGCCGACCGCCTGCCGTTTGTCTCTGCCAGCATGTTCGCCATGACCGGCGTTGGCGGCATGCTAGGTACCGCGCCCATGGGTCTGCTGGTGGCGGAGATCGGCTGGCGCGGCGGGCTCGGCGTCATCCTGGGCTATAGCGCCGTTCTCATGCTGCTGATCGCCCTCCTGGTGCCGAGCGCGCCCGGCCCGTCCGGCGTTCAGCGTCACAAGCCAGTTGCGCGAGTTGGGCCGGGTTGTACGATCGCCCGTGGTTTGGCTGGTCGCGCCGATGGCAATGGCGAGCGTTGGCACCAATGGCGCCTATCTCAGCCTCTGGTCGCCGATCTGGCTGCGCGATATCGCGGGCTTCGATCAGGTGGAGCAGGAATGGGCGCTGTTCGCCATGATGGGCGCCACCATGGCGGGTATGCTGACGGTCGGCAGCCTGTCCCAACGCATCATCCGGCGGGGCGGCAGCGGCATGATCGTGATTTTCGGCGGCGTCGCCCTGTCACTGACGGCGCAGGTGCTGGCCCTGCTGGAGATCGTCTCGCTCAGTTGGCTGATCTGGCCGCTGTTCGCGTTCGGCTCCGCGTCCATGGTCGGCCTGTTCCCCCTGCTGGCCCGGCGCTTCGAGCCTGGCCTGGCCGGCCGCGTCAACACCAGCCTCAACTGTCTGATGTTCGCGGGCAGCTTCGCCGCGCAATGGGGCGTCGGCCTGATCATCAACCAGTTCCCGCTGGCGGCAAACGGCGGCTACAGCCACGCCGCCCATCAGACCGCGCTTGCGGTGATGCTGGCCATTCAGTTGGGCGGCCTGCTGTGGTATTTCCTGCGCAGAGCCAAGATGGACCCGCCGCAAGGAAAGATCGCACCATGACCTACAACGCCAAGAAAGTCGGCGACAACCGCTACCGCGAGAGCCTAGGCCGCTATTTCGAGGACTTCCGGGTCGGCGACATCTACGAGCACCGCCCCGGCCGCACTATCAACGAGGCGGACAACTCCTGGTTCACGCTGCTGACGATGAACACCCACCCGCTGCATTTCGACCATGAATATGCCAAGCATTCGGAGTTCGGCAAACCGCTGGTGAACAGCGCCTTCACCCTGGCCGTGGTGGCGGGCATGAGCGTGTCCGACACCTCGCAGAAGGCGATTGCGAATCTCGGCTGGGACAAGATCAAGCTGACGGCACCGGTGTTTGTCGGCGACACGCTCTATGCCGAATTGGAAGTGCTCGACAAGCGCGAGAGCAAGAGCCGCCCAAACCAGGGCATCGTCAAGGTAGAAGACACGCGCCTTCAAGCAGGACGGCGTCCAGTTCATGAGCTACGAGCGCTCGTTCCTGGTGCCATTCACCGGCCATGCGGTGGACGACAAGGCGAATTATTAAAGTGATTTCTAACGTGATCGTGCGGAGCGAATAATTCTCCGGGGCCGCTTTGCCATCGCGGCTCCGGACGTAGGCCCTGCTACCGCCGCAGAATATAGGGCCAGGGGTTGACCTCGGTCGCCAGATCAACCGGCACCTCGATCAGGGTCGGGCCTGTGTTCGGCAGGGCCGCGCGAATGGCGTCGGCGATGGCCGGACCGTCCTCCGCCCGCAGATAGTTCACGCCATAGGCCTTGGCCAGCAGCTCGAAGTCTGGATTGGCGAAGTCGCTGGCAATCGTGCGGCCGTCGAAATTGGTCATCTGGTCCCGTCTGACATTGCCATAGGCGTTGTTGTTGAACAGCAGCACGATCAGCGGGATCTGCTCCTTTACCGCCGTTGACAGTTCGCTTGCGCCGTACATGAAGCCGCCGTCGCCGGTCACGGCCACCACCGGCACATCCGGCCGCCCTGACCTTCACGCCCAGCGACGTCATGAAACCGTAGCCGAGATTTCCCTGGAAGCCGCTGGTGATGTAGGTGCGGGGCTGAAACACGTCCCAGGCGAAAAAGCTGGCATAGCCCGCCTGGGTCAATTCCTCGGCGAAGATTCCGTCGCGCGGCAACGCCCCGCGGATGATGTTCCAGGAAGGTCACATGCGGCTGCACCGCGGCTATGGCCTGCCGCGCCGTGGCCCGGGCGCGCTCCAGCCGGTCCAGGTCTTTGGCGGCTGGCGTCTGCTCCCTGTCCAGCGCAGCCAGCAACGCCGCGGTGGCCTCTTTCGCGTCGGCGACGACCGGCACGTGCGGTACGAGGCGCTCCATCTCCGCCGGGTCGATGTCGATGCGCACCAGATGCGGCGGCGCCTCGGGCTCGACGATGCGGCCGGTCATGCCGGACCAGCGCATATAGATCATCTCCAGCCGCGAGCCGATGCCGATGACCAGGTCGGTGTCCTCCCATAACTGCCAGGCGGCATAGCTGGACAAGGCAAGCGGATGATCCGCCGGCACGATGCCTCTGCCACCGCGGAATGCCGTCACCGGCGCGTTCAGCTTTTCGGCAAGGGCCAGCACTTCCGCCTGGGCGTGGCGGGCGCCGGAGCCCACCATGATCAGCGGCCGCTCGGCCTTAGCGGCAAGCGCGGCAGCCTCGGTGATCATGCCCGCGTCGACGGCCGGTGGCGGGTCCGGCGGCAACGGCGCGACGGGCTCATAGGGGCCGGTGGCCGCCATGTCGTCCCAGCACATCTCAATCAGCGCCGGCCCCGGCCGACCGGAGGTCATGGCCTTGATTGCCTCCGCCACGATCCGCGGTGCGTCCTCCGGCCTTTCGACCCGCGCGGTGAATTTGCAAAGGCGCGACACCGTACCCTGCTGATCAGGAATTTCATGCAGGTGACCGCGTCTGCCTTCCAGATAGGCGCTGGGCACCTGGCCAGTCACGCAAAGCACCGGCAGGTTGCAACCCCATGCCGTGCAGAGCGCTCCCATGGTGTTCAGCACGCCCGGCCCCGGCACGACGGAATACACGCCCACCTTGCCGGTCGCTTGGGCATAGCCGAACGCCATATAGGCGGTCGCCTGCTCGTGCCGCGCGCCGATGGTACGCACCTTGTCCTTGTGCCGCGCGAGCGCATCCATGACCGGATAGGTCTGCACGCCCGGCAGCGCGAACACGGTGTCGATGCCATGGGCGATCAGGGAACGGACGATCGCCTCGCCGCCAGTGACGGTATCGGTCATGGTGCTTTCTCCGCGATAGGGTAGGCTACACTTTAACGACTCAAGCAGAAAAAGGGAGCCGCTTGGCCATGATCATCAATCACCGGACATACACCATCGTGCCCCGCAAGATGGGGCCGTATCTGAGCCTGGTGGAAAGCGATGCCCTGCCGGTAATGCTGAAGCACGGCTTCGAGCTGATGGGCTACTACGTCGCCAGGCACGGTCAGTTGAACCAGGTCATCCATATCTGGAAATACGAAAATTTGGCCGACCTGGAGAAAAAGCGCGCCGCCCGCGACGCCGACCCGGCCTGGGCCGATTACCTCGCCAAGACCGAAGGGATGGTGCAGCACCAGGAAGACCGGATCATGGCGCCCGCGCCGTTTTCACCGGACGCATAAAGCGCCCGCCCCCTAGCCCGGGCGTCAGTCAGCCCTTTTTGCGGTCTGCCGGAACTCCTTCCAGCCACGGAAGGCGGCTAGGCGCATCCAGCCGCGCCTGATCCACTCGCCGCGCACGCTGTGGCCGCCGTCGTGCAGGCAAAGCTCGACCTCTTCCCCATGGGCGATTGCCGCGCTCTCGCACGCCAATTGCCCGTCCGTGTAGTGCTCCATCACCGGCCGGTTGCCGCCGCGCGCGAGGAACAGGGCGATGGCTCCGCGGGTGTCGCCCTGGCGGTATTTTCCGCGGATCACCCTGCCCGTCAGCGGAAACACCGTGTCGGCCGTGCCATGCACATGGCTGATGAACGGGTCGGGGCTGGAGCACTCCGCCGGATAGGGCGACCAAAACGTGCCTGAAATCGGCGTGTGCCCGGCGAAGCGCTCACCCAGATAACAGGCCATATACCAGCTCATGCTGCCGCCGATGGAGAAGCCCGCCGACATCACTCGGCTGGCATCGATGGGAAAGCGGACCAGCACGTCGTCCAGCACGCGCCCCACAAAGGCGATCTCGTCCCGCTCGCGGCGCGGCGAATGGGGGAATGACCAGCTCCCGCCCAACCCATCCGGCGCGATCAGCGCGACGCCCAATTCCTCTGCCACCTCGCCAAGGCTCTGGAAGCGCATGGTCGCCTCGGCGCTGCTGCGATGGCCATGGAAATAGACGATGGCGCCGACCGGACTGCCGTCGGGCACGCCGGCCGGCAGGCGAATCCGATAGCTGCCACCTTCGACATTGCATGCGCTATCAGGCCCGCAGGCCAATGCGGCATGGCCCCTCATCATCATGAGGACCACTAGCGCTGCGCCAAGTAACCACGACCCCCTCATACCTCGATCCCGATCGCTACCCGGCGATCTGGGTGGCGGCGGCGCTCGGCAGGGGCGAAGGCTCCGCGGTTTGAGCTCCCTTCGGATGCGGCGCTTTCCTCCAGGGTTCGGACTTGTACCAGGTCACCACCTGGGCGACGACGACCAGGCAGGCGCAACCGAGCAGGTTGACCACGAGCATGGTCCAATGGTTGCGGCCAACGATATCGAAGACCATGCCCAGGATTTGCGAGAGCACGATACTGACCATGAACACCGCGAGCGACTGCTGGCCGACCAGCCGGAACATATTGATGATCCGCCCCGCGATCCCTTCCACGAACAATCGGCGGCCGCCCTCGCCCACTGCGGCGTAGGCGAGATAGGCGAGCGAGAGGAAGTGGATATAGCGGAAAATGCCATAGTCGGTCTTGTCCCAAAACGGAGTCAATTGCTCCCGCAGGCCCTTCAGCACCGGCACCGCCTCGTAAAGTCGGTAATAGGAAAGCGGCACCGAAATCACGACAATCGCCAGCGCAGTCAGCACGTATCCTGGCCGGATCGGCGGCGGCGTGATCCAGCCCGTCGCAAAGGCAAAGCCCGTATAGAATACCAGTTGCCAGCCGAACGGATTGAAAAACCACACCTGATCCGTAGTCGGGCTGGCCGGCAGGTCGACCAGGTTGGTCGTCGACAGAAGCCAAAGCGTCAGGACGAACGCTCCGGCATAGAACCGGTTGACGTTGCCGAGCGCGGCAACGACCGGCAGCAGGCACAACACGGCGACATACATCGGCAGCATGTCGAACAGGCCGGGCACATAGCGCAGCGTCAGCAGGGCGGGCAGGTAAGTCGCGGGGTCCTCCAGAAACGGCTCGACCCAAACAAGCTTTGTATAGATGATCCCCGTCTCCAGCAGCTCATTGCCCGCAAGCAACACCGCAACGGTCGCGAGAAACATGCCGATATGCGCCCAGTAAATCTGCCAGACCCGGAACGATACGCGCGCGAGACCCGTCCATAGGCCATGGGTACGGAACAGGCTGCCGAAGGCCAATGCCGACGCCATGCCGGAGCAGAAGACGAACATCTCCGCCCCGTCCGAAAAGCCGAACCGCGCCGGAATCCAAAGCGCCCACCAATCGTATGGGATATGGGCGATCAGGATGATGAACATCGCCATACCGCGGAAAAAATCGAGACGCCGGTCGCGCGGCCGTCTCGGCAGCTTTGAGGGGGATGCGTTCACGGTTCCCTGATCCGTTTTTCGTTATTCATGGCCGCGTGAATTGGGTCGCGCCTGTCATTGCACACGCTTCATTGCACACGCCATAGTAGGCCCATGGCACGTGCGGGTCTCGTCAAACTCGCTCACACTGCCGTGAAGCCTGCGCCGTACCTCTGCTTTCGGCGAACATCCTTGCCAAGCTCGGTGCGCTTCATCAATCCTGTTCGGCAACCGAGATGAAGGACAGGATCGATGATCGCATTGATGACCGCGCTGCACGCGCTTGCCGCCATTGTATGGGTGGGCGGAATGTTTTTCGCCTATCTGTGCCTGCGGCCAGCCGTGGGCGACTTGCAACCGCCGGACCGGACGGCGCTGTGGGCGCGCGTATTTGGGAAGTTCTTTCCCTGGGTGTGGGCCGCGGTCCTCGTGCTCCTGGTCAGCGGTTTATGGATCATTCTGGTTGAATGGGGCGGGTTTGCGGCGGCGGGCATGTATGTCCATACCATGCTGCTGCTTGGCCTCATCATGATGGCGCTGTTCGCCCATCTGTTCTTCGCGCCGTTCAAACGCCTGAAAGCGGCGGTCGCTGCGGGAGACACGCCGGGCGCGGCCAAGCAGATCGGCCAGATCCGCACCATCGTCGCCGTCAATCTTGCTCTTGGCCTGCTCACTGCCGTTATCGGCGCCAGCGGCCGCTATTGGACTTAGGGACAAGGAGCCGCCAGCCATGACCAAAACCCCCATCACCCTGCTGGAGAACCTGCGCGCGGTCTTCTATGCGCCCTTCTACCTGGCGTTCGAGCGCGATTATTTCCGCACGGAAGGCGCGGACGTCACCATGCAGGAAAGCCATGACCCGACCGACACACTGCCCCGGCTGCTGTCGGGCGAGATCGACGTGTGCTGGGGCGGGCCGCTCCGCATCCTGCGCGCCTATGACAAACAGCCGGACTGCGGACTGGTCTGCTTTGGCGAGGTGGTGGGCCGCGATCCGTTCTTCGTGATCGGACGCGAGCCGGGCGCCCTCGAAGATTTGGCCGGTAAGCGCCTGCACGTGGTGAGCGAGGTGCCGACTCCCTGGCTGTGCCTGCAGGAGGACCTGCGCGACCTGGGCATCGATCCCGCCTCGCTCGGCGCGGTGCAAAAGCCCACCATGCCGGAGAATCGGGACGCGCTCGCAGGCGGCGAGATCGATGCCTTCCAGACCTTCCAGCCCTATGCCGAGCAGGCGCTAAGGGCGGGTGGTCATCTGACCTACGTGGCCGCCAATCGCGGCCCCACCGCCTATACCTGCTTTTATTCAATCAAGAGCACGGTCGAGCGCCGGCGCGAGGATTTCCGCGCCATGGTACGCGCCGCGCGGCGGGCGGTGAACGACACCTATGACCAGCCGCCGGAGGAAACGGCCAGGGCCATGACCCGTCTGTTCCCGGACTTCCCGCTGGAGCTGCTGACCGCCTGCGTGCAGCGCTATTGCGACCTCGGCCTCTGGAGCCGCACCGGCGTCTTACAGGAAGCGGGGTTCGACCGGCTGCGCCAGTCCATGATCGGCTCCGGCTTTATTACGACCGGCACCGACTTCGCCACCATGGTCGATAACTCCCTCGCCGAATAAACCCCGTAATAGACAAGGATTCTCCATGCTCAAGAACCTTCAACTCGGCAAGAGCGGCCTGCAGGTGTCGCGCCTCTGCCTCGGCACCATGAATTTCGGCGAGCCCGGCGTCGGCCATCAGGGCGACTGGACCTTGACCATCGATGAGGCCCGCCCGATCTTCAAGGCGGCCATCGAACTGGGCCTGAACTATTTCGACTGCGCCAATGTCTATGGCCTGGGCGCGTGCGAACGGGTGGTGGGAGCGTTGCTGCGGGAATTGCTGCCGCGGGATGAATATGTCTTTGCCACCAAGGTCTCCGGCATGATGGGGAAAGGCCCGAACCAGGGCGGCCTTTCACGCAAGCACATCATGGAAAGCGTTGACGCCTCGTTGCAGCGCACGGGCCTCGACTATATCGACCAGTTGGTTATCCATCGCCACCCGCACGGCCGCCCCGGCGGCTCCCACCCGCCGATTGAGGAGTCGATGGAAGCGCTGCACGACGTGGTGAAGGCCGGCAAGGTGCTCTATCTGGGTGGCTCCTCCATGTTCGCCTGGCAATTCTGCGAACTGCAGATGACGGCGGAGCGGCACGGCTGGACCAAGTTCATTTCCATGCAGAACCACTACAACCTGATCTACCGCGAGGAAGAGCGGGAGATGAACCCCTATTGCGCGATGACCGGCGTTGGCCTCACGCCCTGGTCGCCGTTGGCCCGCGGCATCCTGACGGGTGCCTACAAGGGTTCGCTGGACGCAGGCTCGACGCAGCGCAGCCAGGGCGCCGACAAGGAGCGCACCCGCGGCCTCTACCGCGGCGAGATGGATTTCAAGATCGCAGACCGTGTGGTGGAGGTGGCGGAAAAGCTGGGTCATACCCCGGCCCAGATCGCGGTCGCCTGGGTGCTGAGCAAACCGGAGGTCACGGCACCGGTGGTTGGTGTCTCCAAGCTCTCTCAGCTGGAGCAACTAGTCGCCGCTACCAAGATCGAGCTTCCCCCCGAAGACATCGTCTATCTGGAAGAGCTTTATCAGCCGGTGGTAAATCTGCTGAGCATCGGCAGTTCGTAACGCGGCAAGGGAGCGCTGCTCAAGGGCGGCGCTCCCAGCCCGCCTACTTCGCGTATTTGCCCGTGAGTTGCGGCGTGTAGTTGCCGGGCTCGCCGGACTTTTTGTGCGCGGCGCGGGTCACGCGCGCCCAGGTACGCTGCAGCGGGTCGGCAACCGTGAATTCCAGCTTGCCGAGCGGGCCGATTTCCAGTGTGACCTTGTCGCCGTCGTGGAACGGGTTCAGGCCCTGGTGGTTCGTGCCGGTCGCGACGATGTCGCCCGGCTCCAGGGTGTGGATCGACGACAGCCACTCAATGATGCGCGGGATTTGGTGCGCCATGTCGTCGGTGTTGAATTCCTGATAGACCGTGCCGTTGTTGGTGAGCTTGACCGGCAAGTTCTGGGAATTCGGCACTTCGTCCGCCGTCACCAGGAAAGGGCCGGTCGGCGCGAACGTATCCCGGCTCTTCGCCTGGAAGAACACGTTGCCGGCCGGCGGCAGGTCGCGGGCCGACCCGTCGATAAAGTTCATGTAGCCGAAGATGTGACTCATGGCGTCGGCCTGGCTGACATTCTTGGCGGTCTTGCCGATAACCAGCGCCAGTTCCGCCTCGCCCTCGAAAATGCCGGCGGGCGCGTCGGGCAGCACCATCGTATCGCCATGACCGATCAGCGAGGCCGGGGTCTTGTGGAACGCATTGATGGGCGCGGCTTTCTCCAGCAGGCCGTTTTCCATGTAGTTGACGGCCATGCAATCAATCTTGCCCGGCATCGGCACGGGCGGGCGCAGGCGCACGCCGGAGAGCGCTACACCGTCTGCATCGGCGGCGGCTTCGACCTTGCTCTTCAGGTTCGCCCAGTCGGCGATCAGGCCGCAGATCAGGTCGCGGCGGTCACGGTGCGGCAGGTGGCTGACGGCATCGGTGATATCGACCACGTTCTCGCCCTTCACCACGCCCAGGCGGTAGTCGTCAAAATAGCAAAGTTTCATGGGTTCGCATTCCTCCGATTCGGTTGGGGGCCAAGGTACGGGTTAACCCCGGTTAGCGCCAGCCGTAAGCGGCACCGGCGGCGCGACCATCCTCAACGCAGTCGCCTGTAATTCTCCGCCCCGCCAGCGCACGGACCATTCGCCGGTCACGGCGCTGCGGCGGACACGCAACAGGCTGACCTGCCAGTGCGGCTCAATGGTGTCTCCAGCGCTGGGCAGGCTGGTCAGCCGCCAGCGGCTTTCCGCAAAGCTGGCGGCGCTGCCCCCCTTCCCCGGCCAGAGCACCAGCGCCGAACCCGCATGGGTCTGCGCCGCCAATTGCAACCGCCGCGCCGCCAATGGCGCAAACAGGCTCAACTCCCCCAGCACAGCGGATACCGCGCGGCTTTGCAGCGCCTCCTCCATCGCCCAAAGGGTATCGGCGTCGTTGTTGGTATAGGCGAGCAGCAGCCGCTCCACCGGCACGCCCATCATTTGCAGGCCCGGCGGATAGACCAGGCCGGAGAGCAGGCCGCCCACCTGTTGCAGGCGGCGGTTCATGCACCAGAGCGCCGGGCGGGCGTGTTCATCCGCGTGCATCAGCCGGGCGAGCGTGACAGAAGCGAAGCCCATCAGCGCGCCGTCGCCACGCTGGTCGCCGTCATGGCCCGGCCCCATCATCTCATGCACCGCGCCCCGGGCGAGCCCGCCCTCCGGCAGCGCGGCGTCGATGGCCGCGCATTGCAGCGGCACCGGCGGCAAAACCTTCGTACGCCGGCTGGTGCCGGCCTCTATCCTGGCGATCTGTTCGGCCAACCGGGCGAGTTTATCGGCCATTGCATCCTGCCCCGACCATTTAGTATGTTTGTATGTTCTCTATATGTTCTACAAATTCTCCGCCGCCGCGTCAATACCGATATGCTTCAGGATGGGGGATAGAGGCCCGCCGTCTTTGCCCGCAACTGCACCAGCGCCAGCACCGCATCAATCGTCGGCGTATCCACGCCGACAATGTCGCCCAGTTCGGCAACGGCCGTCACCAATGCGTCGATCTCCATGGGGCGGCCACGCTCCAGGTCTTGCAGCATGCTGGTTTTGTGCGCACCGACGGCAACGGCGCCCGCCAGGCGCTTTTCCAAAGATACCCTGAACTTCGCCCCCAGCGCCTCCCCCACGGCTTGGCCTTCTTGCATCATCCTGACCACGACCTCGCGCACGCCGGGGTCGGTGCCGATGTCCTCCAGCGTGGCATGGGTCAGCGCGCTGATCGGATTGAAGCAGAGATTGCCCCAAAGCTTCACCCAGATTTCGTCGCGGATGGCGGTGCGCACCGGCGCGCGCAGGCCGCCCGCGATCAGCGCCTGGCTCAGCGCCTTGACCCGCTCGGTGCGTTCGCCGGTCGGCTCGCCCAGGGAGTAGGTGTTGCCCTCTATATGCTGGCAAACTCCCGGCTCGACAATCTCCGTCGCCGGATAGACGATGCAGCCGATCGCGCGCTCCGGCCCCAAGTCACGCCACTGCTTCTGGCCGGGATCGACCGTCTCCAAGGTCTTGCCTTCAAATTCGCCGCCGAGGCCATAGAAATACCACCAGGGCACGCCGTTCATGCAGGTAACCACCGCCGTCTCCGGCCCCAGCAGGGGCTGCATCAGATCGACGACGCCCGCGGACTGGTGCGCCTTCAGGGTCACAATGACATAGTCCTGTGGCCCCAATGCCGCCGGATCGTCGGTCGCGCGCGGGTGGACAGTGAATTCCTCCTCTTTCGAGCGGAAGGTGAGGCCGTTTTCCTGCATCGCCTTCAGATGCGGCCCGCGGGCGATCAGCGAGACTTCGTGCTCAGTGCGTGCCAGCATTGCGCCCAGATGCGCGCCGATCGCTCCTGCCCCATAGATGGCGATTTTCATGATTACGGATCGTCCCTATGAGCCCAGACCCAACTTCTCCGCCAGCCCGATGCGTTGCAGCTTGCCGGTCGCGCCCTTCGGGATTTCCTCCAGAATCAGGATCTTGCGCGGCACCTTGAAGTCGGCCAAGCGCTCGGCAGCGAAATTCTTGATCTCCTGCTCCGTCGCCTCCATCCCTTCGCGCAGCACGGCGGCAGCCGCCACTTCCTCGCCCAGCGACTTGTGCGGCATGGCAAAGGTCACGACCTGGGCGATGGCCGGGTGGTCCATCAGCACGTTGTCGACCTCCGGCGGAGAGATCTTTTCGCCGCCGCGGTTGATGATCTCTTTCAGGCGGCCGGTGATGGTCAAATATCCGTCCTTGTCGATCACTCCCTGGTCGCCGGTACGGAACCAGTCGCCCGCAAAGGCAGCGGCGTTGGCCTCGGGGTTGTTTTCATATCCCCTGGTGACGTTCGGGCCGCGGATGACCACTTCGCCCGCCTCGCCGCTCGGAAGCAGATTGCCTGCGTCGTCCATGCTCGCGACTTCCGGTCCCGCGGCGACGCCCACGGTCCCCGCCTTGCGCTCCCCCGGCGGCAGCGGATTGGAGGTCATCTGGTGAGCCGCTTCGGTCATGCCATAGCTCTCGATCACCGGCGCGTCGAAGGCTTCCTCCAGCGCAGCCATCACCTGCGGCGGCAGCGAGGACGAGGACGAGCGGATCAGGCGCAGCTTCAGGCGCTGTACGGACTCCGCATTGCGTGGCGCACGCGCTAGGATTGCCTGATGCATGGTCGGAACGGCCGTGTACCAGGTAGGCCCGATCTCGTCGGCCCAGGCAAAGAAGCGCAAGGCGTTAAAGCCTGGCGTGCACCAGACACTTGCCCCCGCCGCCAGCGAGGAAAGGACTGCCCCCATCAAGCCGTGGATGTGGAAAAGTGGCATGATGTTCATGCACCTGTCCGCCGGCGTCAGCGACAGGGCGGTCACGATGTGGCCGGCGGACGCGCACAGATTGCCGTGCGAAAGCGGTACGATCTTAGGCCGGGACGTGGTGCCGGATGTGTGCAGCACCAGCGCCACATCCTGCTCCGCCGCGGTACCGCTGGATGCGGCCTGCCCGCCGCCGCCATCCTCACTCAGCAGTTCGAATTCGCCGGCCTTTGCCTCACTTGCCACGGAAAGGCGCAACAGGGGCACCTTCAACTTTTCGGCGGCCGCAACTGCCGGCGTGTCGTCGTCCTCCAAAACAACCAGCGCCTTTGCGCCCACGTCCTCGAGATAAAACGCGAACTCTTCCTCATGGTATGAGGGGTTCAGCGGTGCGGTCGTGGCATAGCAGGCGATCGTTACGAACGCCGCGGCCATTTCCGGCCCGTTCGGCAGGACGATCGCGATGCGATCGTTACGGCCAACGCCAAAGTCGTTGAGCGTGCGCCCTGTCAGATCGGCCAGGGCGTTCAAACCGGCATAGGTCAGCGGCTCCCGCTCGGGGGCGGCGATGGCCAGTGCGTCGGCTTCGCCTTGACGGATCAATTCACGAATAGTGGAGGCGGACATAAGGTGGCTCCCGATGCCATCGTCGCATGAACGAGCTATATAAGGTCCCTATTGCCATCCTGCCTAGGCCCGAGCGTCTTCGTCGTCCGGTCCGTCGTAGTTTTCCGGCCAGAGATGTTTGACAACCGGGCTATGGGACGAGAAGGCGTAGCAAGAGTTCAGGGGCGGCCCGTTCTGCATCGCATCGCCCTCGCTCATGCCCTTTTGCCGGCGTTGATATTCACGATACGGAAAAACCGTTTGAAAAGCCGTCGTGCCCATCGGGTAGAGCAGTTCGAGGATGTGCGTGCAGCCCTGGTCGCGGCCATAGCGCTCCTTCACCCGTCGCATATAGCCAGGTCCGATGCGGATGCCGACCAGGCGTTCGAAATTCGGCGCGGCGAGGCGGCAGACTTCATAGGGGGTAGAGAGGCTAACCGCTTCCGCCGCGCGAATGCGGAGATCTTCATCCACGGTGATGCGCACGCGCATGTGATGGATCGGATCACCGGGCTGCAACTCGCCGCGATAGTGATTGTCGAACGGATAGGCCTTCGTATCGATGATCTCGCCCTCGATATCGAACAGACCATCGTCGCGGATGTAGCCCTGGCACCGTACCTCTCGAGTGTGCAGCGGCCTGCGGGCGGCAGGCGCGGGGAGATCGGAGGAGCGCGCGGCAGGCGCGCTGGCATCGGAGCGAATATTGGTCATAGAGTCTGCCTGCAGATCGCCGGCCGGGCGCATACCGAGTTCCGGTGGCGATTGACGATCGGGGAAGTGCACCATCGGTGCGGACGGGAGGTGCCCCATAGGTGCGGGCATGCGCGACAAAACGCAACCGCGCGGGGTGACGCGATTTGCGTCGCGGCAGATCGCACCACCCCAAGGGCAGTGATGGCATCGTCCCTCATTCGTGACCAAGTGTCTGTCTGCGCCTTGGAGAACTCCCGGAAGCGGGCAGTACCTTCGGATAAGTGCGGTGTGACAAACGGATTCGCGGTCTTTGCGTCTCAGAAAGCTGGATAGAATGATAACCGCCAGAGCCTCATTTGCTTCCAAATTCCATTGTGAATCAATTGCTCGCGCTCCCAGCCGATGGCTGATCTAAAATCGGCTCTAGCCGTCGTTCGATCGGCTATGGCAATAATGTTAACCAACTGTTCCTGGGTAATGATACCGCTTGGCGTGCGGCGCGCTGCCGGTGGCTTCTGCCCTCCGTTATTTGCGGGAGCCGCACCGTGTTGAACCAAGGTCATCGTCGCCGCGAGCGCGTAGTTACCGCCGACGATCCGATTTTCCTTCTCCGTTGGCTGCAGCACCCGACCAAGGTCGGCGCCGTGACCCCCAGCGGCCGCGCGTTGTCGGAAGCCATGGTTCGTCAGGTTGACTGGCGCCGGCCCGGTCATGTGGTCGAATTGGGCGCCGGCGTCGGCTCCTTCACCCGTGTATTGCTGGAGCGCAAGCCGGAGGCCAACAACCTGCTGATCGTCGAGCGGGATCCGGTATTCTTCGCCCGCCTGCAACGGCGGTTTCCCAGTGCGCCCCTCGCCATGGGTGATGCGGCCGATCTGACCAGCCTTTTAGGCCGCTATAGCGTGGGCGAGGTCAACGCAGTTGTCTCCGGGCTGCCTTTGCTTTCCATGCCGAGCAGCACGCAGCACGAAATCCTGAGCGGGTCGCTTGCGGCGGGATCGGACCCGGTCTTCATTCAGTTTACCTATGGCTTTCGCAGCCCGGTGCCGGGCCGCAAGCTTCATGAATGGGGCATCAAGGCGGAGCGCACCGGCTTTGTCGCCAAAAACGTGCCGCCGGCCTGGATCTGGTGCTACCGCAAGGCCTGAACGGCGCTGCGGGCGCGAACATTGGGCGGTGTGATCCGCACGGCGCTGATCCGATTGCCGGTGCGGCGCAGAATGCGGAAGCGGAAGCCGAAGAATTCGAACGTTTGCCCGGCCTCGGGTATCAGTCTCGCCTCGTAAAGAATGAGGCCGCCGATGGTCGTCGCCTTTTCGTCCGGTAGCGACCAGTCAAACTGGCGGTTCAGGTCGCGTATGGTGACCGAACCGGGTGCCGTGACCGAGCCATCCGGCTGCAAGCGGACGCCCGGAACCGAAATATCGGTCTCGTCCGCAATATCGCCGACGATCTCCTCCAGGATATCTTCCAGTGTGACGATGCCCATGAGCGCGCCATATTCGTCCACGACCAGGGCGAAGTGCTCGCGCCGCTTGCGGAATGCCTGAAGCTGGTCCCAAAGGGTGGTGGTGTCGGGAATGAACCAAGGCTCCGAGGCGATCTCGTGCAGCATGACCTCGCCAAGGCCGCCCTCGCTGCTGCGGATGGCGCGCAACAGGGCCTTGGCATGCAATACCCCGACAATGTTGTCGGGATCATCACGCCATAGCGGGATGCGGGTATAGGGGCTGTTCAAGACCTGCTCGACGATCTCGTCCATCGGCAGGCCGGCATCGACCGAGATCATGCGGGATCGATGGGTCATCACGTCGTCGACCTCCACATCGCCCAGGTCCAGCACGCTGCGCAGCATCTCGCGCTCCACATGCGTGTCCGGATCATCGCTACGGTGAAGTTCGATGACGCCGCGCAGCTCCTCCTCGTGCGCCTCGTGGCTCATGATCGACGGCTCCTCGATGCGCAGAAGATGCAGGATGCCTTGTACGATCACGCGCACGGCGATCACGGCGGGCCGCAGGATGCGCACCACCCACCGGACCGCCGGCGCAACGAAGACCGCCGTCTGGTCCGGATGCGTGATCGCGATGGTCTTCGGTAACACCTCCGCGAAGATAAGCAGGAGAAGGGTCATGCCGAGCGTCGTCAACGCGACGCCCGCTTCGCCGAAAATGCCGACCAGCACGCTGGTGGCCAGCGAGGCGGCCATGATGTTGACCAGATTGTTGCCGAGCAGCAGCGCGCCCAACAACGTCTCTTTGTCTTCGCGCAGGCGGCGGACGATGCGGGCGCGCTGGTCTCCGTTGCGCGCGCGCTGGTGAATGCGCGCCCGGCTGGCGGCCGTCAGCGCCGTTTCCGATCCGGAGAAAAAGGCTGATACGCCGATCAAAATCAATACGATCAGACCGGAGATCCAGATATTGCTGTCCATCGACGTCCATTCAACCACATTGCCGTCACGGTGACCCGGGATAGTCCGCGACAGGGGCTATTGCAATGTTCCGGCATTTAGCGACGCCAGCAATGCGTGCGCTAATCGGCCAACACGCTCTTCACCTGTTCGAAAACAGCCCGAAACATCGGCTCCGTTAACCGCCCGGTCTGCGTGTTGTAGCGCGAGCAATGATAGCTGTCGGCAACGGTCAACTCGCCGATTTGATGCATCGCAGCATGCGCGAAGGGAAATTCCGCCAAGCGAACGCCGAGAGCGCGCAGCAAGCTGTCATGGGCGATGCGGCCGAGCGCAACGACGACGCGCAGGCGCGGCAGCTCTTCGAGCTCGCTCTGAAGGAACGGCCGGCAGTTTTTGATTTCCGCCGCGACCGGCTTGTTCTGGGGGGGCAGGCAACGGACTGCATTGGTGATGCGGCAATCCACCAGCGCCAGGCTATCGGCCGGCGAAGCGCGGTATTCGCCCGTGGCAAAGCCCATCTCCAGCAGTGTGCCGTACAGCAGATCGCCCGCATAGTCGCCCGTAAAGGGCCGCCCGGTGCGGTTCGCGCCACGCATCCCCGGCGCCAGCCCCACGACAAGCAGGGCGGCGTCAGCCGGCCCGAAAGACGGCACCGGCTTGTTGAACCAGCCGGGGAAGGCCGCCCGCTGCTCCTCGCGGAAGGCAGCAAGCCGCGGGCAGAGACTGCAATCGGGACGCGGCGCCAGCATCGGCGTCAGTTATAAGCGCCTTCGTCCTCGTCGTCGTATTCAAACGGGCCTTCATCCCGGTCAGCGGGGCCGTCATCCATCGCGGGGCGGTGCATGCGCGGCCCCCCCCCGCCCGCTCGCTCGACGAACCGCTGCAGGAAGGCAAGATCGATAAAGTGATCTGCCTGCCGGCGCAGTTCGTCCGCTACCATCGGCGGCTGAGTGCGTATGGTAGAAATCACCGTCACGCGGACGCCTTTGCGCTGCACCGACTCGACCAGCCGCCGGAAGTCACCATCGCCGGAGAACAGGACGATGTGATCGACATGCTCGGCCATTTCCATGGCGTCGACCGCAAGCTCGATATCCATATTTCCCTTGATCTTGCGCCGGCCGGTTGCGTCTGTGAACTCCTTGGTCGGCTTTGTAATCATCGTAAAGCCATTATAATCCAGCCAATCGATCAGCGGCCGAATCGGCGAATATTCCTGATCTTCCATCAACGCCGTGTAATAAAAGGCGCGCTTCAAATAGGTGTTTTGACGAAAATAATCAAGGAGCTTTTTGTAGTCAATATCGAAATTCAAGCTCCTCGCGGCTGAATATAAATTTGCGCCATCGATAAAAAGCGCAGTTCTTTCTTCCGGATAGTCTTTTACCATTTATAACTCATAATGTTGAGGTTTAGACCGTCGCGACGACGCCAACTCCGATCAACCGGTTGACGCATCGACGCTATTAACTTGTAGTTAGGGATTCCGCCCGGCTTTTCAAGGATTTGCTTCTTCGGGGTTTGCAGAAAGATTGGCAGAAGCGACTTTCCCCTCTTCCGCGTGCCAGAAAGGCGTTGTTCGCCTTGCCAGCCGGCCGGAGTCTGCGCGTTTTTGTATTGTCTGCCCCATTGCGCTTTGCTGCAAAGCACCATAGTTTCAATGACTCACTTGTGGAGGAACAATATGGCTCGTGTCACCGTCGAGGATTGTGTTGAACTGGTTCCCAACCGGTTCGAATTGGTGTTATTGGCGGCACAGCGCGCCCGCGGCATTTCCGCCGGCGCCGATGTGACTATTGATCGGGATCGCGACAAAAATCCTGTGGTCGCCTTGCGGGAGATTGCCGAGGAAACCATTGCTCTGGACGAACTGCATGAATCACTCGTGCAAAACAATCAACGTCAATTTGAGCAAGCCTTCGAATTGGATGAGCATGCGCCCAGCGCTGCAAAACATGATGATGACGATCCGCCACCTGCCGAAGAATTGGATCTGGCGTCGCTCGCCCGTGAATTGGCCGCCCAGGCCGGTGAATATCAGGGCCGGGACGACTAGAACAGCACATGCCCGCGCCTGCCATACCGTCCGCAGGGGCTTCCGACCGTCTTTGACGCTTTGAGATAGACGGGCCATGGAAGTCTCGGGTCTTTCTGAACTGACTGCCACCGTCGCCCGCAATACACCGCGCGCGGATGTGGAGTTGATCAAACGCGCGTTCGCGTATGCCGATACCCATCACAAAAGCCAGACGCGCGCATCGGGCGCCCCTTACATTTCGCACCCGCTAGCCGTTGCCGGCATCGTCGCCTCCAAGCGGCTGGATACGGCCAGTATCGCAACGGCCCTGCTGCACGACACCGTCGAGGACACCAGCGCCACACTGGAAGAGATCAGCGCCAAGTTCGGCGGCGAAGTCGCCAATCTAGTTGACGGCGTCACCAAGCTTTCCAAGCTGGAACTGCACTCCGAGCAGTCGAAACAGGCCGAGAACTTCCGCAAATTGGTCATATCGATGGCCAAGGACATTCGGGTTCTGTTGGTCAAGCTGGCAGACCGTGTCCACAACATGCGCACGCTGCGCCATCTTTCCAAACCCGAAAAGCGGGAGCGGATCGCGCGCGAGACCGTGGAAATCTATGCTCCCCTCGCCCAGCGCATGGGAATGCAGGATTGGCGGGACGAACTCACCGACCTGGCTTTCGCCGAACTGCATCCGGGCGCACGCTCTTCGGTCATCGCCCGGCTGAATTATTTGAGGGAGCACGGGCAGAACCTGGTCGAGCGGGTTATCGGTGACCTGCAAAGAATTTTGCGTGAGAACAATATAGAGGCGGAGATTTTTGGGCGCGAAAAACGCCCGCACTCGATCTGGGAGAAAATGAAGAAGAAAAACGTCCCTTTCGAGCAGATCACCGATATCATGGCATTCCGCATCATCGTCGACGACGTGGCCGAATGTTATCAGGCTCTGGGATGCATTCATAACTGTTACCCGGCTATAGTCGGCCGTTTCAAAGACTATATCAGCGTCCCCAAACTCAACGGCTATAAGTCGCTGCACACGACGGTTATCGCCCCGGACAATCTTCGCATCGAAGTGCAGATCCGCACCCGGAAAATGCACGAGATTGCGGAATACGGGGTCGCGGCCCACTGGTTCTACAAGGAAACAGGCAGCGCGGAAGCGGTGAACGGCCAGCAGTTTTCCTGGGTGCGCGGATTGGTCGATATTCTCGATCAGACCTCCGACTCGGACGAATTTTTGGAGCACACGCGCCTGGAAATGTACCAGGATCAGGTGTTCTGCTTCACGCCCAGGGGCGAACTGATATCACTGCCGCAGGGCGCGACGCCGGTCGATTTCGCCTATGCCGTCCATTCCGACATCGGCGACACCTGCGTCGGGGCGAAAGTCAACGGCAGGCTGGTTCCTTTGCGCACGAAACTGAACAGCGGCGATCAGGTCGAAATCACCATGTCGCGGAACCGCAGCCCCTCCCCCGAATGGCTACGCTTCGTGGTAACTGGCAAGGCCCAGGCCCGGATTCGGCGCTCCATGCGCTTGCAGCAGCGCGAGCAGTATGTGCAACTCGGCAAGGAAATCGTCCGGAATGTTTTTGTCGAGCACAGCACGGCCCTGTCCGAGCGGGCTCTGGCACCGGCCCTGGAGCGGTTCGGCCATGCAAATTCGGAAGACCTTTACGCCGCCGTCGGCGAAGGTCAGGTAACGGAGCGTGAACTGGCGGCGTGCCTGTTCCCAATTGCCCCCGTGGCACGGGGTGCTGCGTCGAAAATCATCCCTTTGCTGCCGGGCAGACGCAAGCGAGATTCGACGACGGCGAAGAAAAAGCAACCGGTCGCTATCCACGGGCTGATCCCCGGCCTGGCGCTGCACTTTGCGCGCTGCTGCCATCCGTTACCGGGCGACAAGATCGTGGGCATCGTCACCACCGGCAAGGGCGTCACTATCCACACCCACGATTGCGCCTCGTTGGAAAGCTTCCACCATACCCCCGAACGCTGGCTCGATGTCAGTTGGGATCCGGATGCGGCGACCCTGAACACGGCGCGCCTCGACGTTATTGTTGAAAATCGGCCGGGGCTGCTGGCAGAAGTGTCTTCGACCATCGCCCAGGGACATGGCAACATCACCAATCTGCGCTTTACCAACCGGGCCGAAGACTTCATGGAGATGCAGATCGACATCCAGGTGATGGACGTTTCGCATCTGAGCAATATTATCGCGGCGTTGCGCGCTCACCCGTCTGTGGCTTCGGTCGGTCGGGCACGCTCCTAACGACCACTTCAGGCCTAACCTCGAGTCCAGGTGTTCTTATGCCGCTCCCTTATCTGCGCCTTGGCGTGAACGTCGACCATGTGGCGACCGTGCGGAACGCGCGCGGCGGGCTGGTGCCCGACCCGGTTCGCGCCGCCCAAATTGCCAAGACCGCCGGGGCGGACGGCATCACCGCCCATCTGCGCGAGGATCGTCGCCATATCCGCGACGCCGACATCCGCCGGCTGCGGAACGAGGTAGACCTGCCTCTGAATTTCGAGGTAGCGGCCACCGATGAGATGCGGGAGATCGCGCTCGCGACGCTGCCGCATGCGGCTTGTCTGGTGCCGGAGAAACGCGAGGAACTGACGACCGAGGGCGGCCTCGACGTGCGCGGCCAGGATAACCGCTTGCGCCCGCTGATCGCCGCGCTGGCCGATGCCGGCATCCGGGTATCCCTCTTCATCGAAGCCGACCCGGAGCAGATCCGCGCGGCGGCGGGCGCCGGCGCAGCGGTGGTGGAGCTGCACACCGGCAGCTATTGCGAGGCATCGGGCGAGGCGCGGCAGAACCTGCTGCGCCGGCTGCAGGAAGGCGCGGCCTTGGCCAATACGCTGGGGCTGGAATGCCACGCCGGCCACGGCCTCGATTTCGATACCGTCGGCGCCGTTGCGGCCATTCCTCAGCTCGTGGAGCTCAATATCGGCCATTTCCTCATCGGCGAATCAATCTTCACCGGCCTCGAAGCCGCCATCCGGCGAATGCGGGCGGCTATGGACGAAGCACGGGCAGGAGCCGCCTCATGATCATCGGCATCGGCAGCGACCTGATCGATATTCGGCGGGTCGAAAAGACCCTGGAACGCTTCGGCGAGCGGTTCATCAACCGCATCTTCACCGACGTCGAACAGGCAAAATCCGAACGCCGGCGCCAGCGCGCCGCCAGCTATGCCAAGCGCTTTGCGGCGAAGGAAGCATGTTCGAAAGCATTGGGTACGGGCCTCTCCCGCGGGGTGTTCTGGCGGGATATGGGTGTGATCAACCTGCCGGGCGGCAAGCCGACCATGCGGCTGACCAATGGCGCCGCCGCCCGTCTGGAGGCCATCATGCCGTCCGGAATGGTGGCGCAGATCGATATCACCATCACCGATGACTACCCCCTGGCCCAGGCCTTTGTCGTGATCTCCGCCATTCCGGAAGAGTATGCAAGCCTCAAGGCCTAATCTTGACACCATCCCCTCAATCATTGCACCGCACTGGGTGCGAGCCCAGACACCGGGAGACAACCTTTGGCAGAAAAGTCTAGTGGCGGCTGGCGCTCGGTCGTGCGCACGGTCATCATTGCCGGCGCGATTGCATTCACGTTCCGCAGCTTTGCGTTCGAGCCGTTCAACATCCCGTCAGGCTCGATGCTGCCGACGCTGCTGGTCGGTGACTATCTCTTCGTTTCCAAATACTCCTATGGCTACAGCCGTTATTCGCTGCCCTGGAGCATTCCGGTCATTCCGGACCGGATCCTGTTCACACCGCCGGAGCGCGGCGATATTGCGGTATTCCGCTATCCCGCGGATACCTCGGTCGACTATATCAAACGGGTGATCGGCCTGCCCGGCGACACGGTGCAGATGAAAGGGGGCCGCCTCTATATCAACGGAGAGATTGTGCCGCGCACCCCGGCCGGGATGTTCGAAGAGCGGGACGAGTTCAACCGAGTGACTCGCCTGCAACGATTCGAGGAAGAACTGCCTGGCGGGGTCAAGCATTACATTCTGGAGCGGGGCGATAATTCGCCCTTCGACAACACGCCCATATACAAGGTGCCGGACGGGCATTTTTTCGCGATGGGCGACAACCGGGACAACTCGGCCGATAGCCGGGTGATGAGCCAGGTTGGCTTCGTGCCGATGGTCAATCTGGTGGGGCGGGCCGAACTGATGTTCTTTTCCATCGATACGGACAGCGATAATTTCGGCATTTATGGTGTGCCCGGCGGCATCCGCTGGAGCCGGATCTTCAACCGCATATCGCCTTGACCGAAGGATGCCCTATTGCCAGGATCAACGGATACCGGGCTGAGTGACCTTCTCCGTTACTCGTTCGTCGATACGGACCTGTTGACGGCCGCCCTCACCCACCCGAGCACCGGTGCACGGGACAGCCGCAACCTCTATGAGCGGCTGGAGTTTTTGGGCGACCGCGTTCTGGCCGTCTGCATTGCCGAATTGTTGTACCGCCGCTTTCCGAACGAGGACGAGGGCGCGCTTTCCAAGCGGCTGGTCTCCCTGGTGCGGCGGGAAGCGCTGGCCGAGGTGGCCGAGGCCATTGGCCTGGAGCGGCACCTGACCGTGGCGTCGTCTGCCCGCGCCGAAGCCGGCCGGGCGCGGGAATCCATGTTGTCCGATGCCTGCGAGGCCTTGATTGGTGCGGTGTATCTGGATGGCGGGCTGGAGCCCGCCCGCGCCTTCGTCCACCGGCATTGGGAAGCCCTGCTGGGCGCGAACGCCCAACCGCCGCTCGACGCAAAAACCTCGCTTCAGGAGTGGCTGCAGGGCCGCGGCATGGACCTGCCGCAGTATGAAGTGTTGGCGCAGAACGGCCCCGCCCACGCGCCGTTGTTCACGATCAGAGTGACGACGGCAGATGGGAAAGCCGCCGAAGCCGAGGGGGCGAACAAGCGCGCCGCCGAACAGGCCGCAGCGGCCGAGCTTTTAGCCTTGCTGGAGGCAGGCAATGAATGAAGCTCCGCTGACGCCGGATGCGACCAAAGCCGGCCTGATCGCGCTAGTCGGCGCGCCGAACGTCGGCAAGTCCACCTTGATCAACCGGCTGGTCGGGGCAAAAGTCGCCATTGTCACGCCCAAGGCCCAGACCACGCGCACGCGCGTGCTCGGCATCCGGGTGCATCAGGCTACCCAGGTGGTGTTCATCGACACGCCCGGGATCTTTCAGCCAAAGCGGCGACTGGACCGGGCCATGGTGCAGACCGCCTGGCGCGAGGCGGGCGATGCGGACATTGTCTGTTTCCTGATCGACGCCGCCAAGGGCATGGACGGCGCAACCCGGGGTGTCGCCGAGCGCCTGCGGAGTGCGGGCCGTGAAGTGGTCGTCGTGCTGAACAAGATCGACCGGGTGAAGCGCCCCCGCCTGCTGGAACTGGCCCAACAGGTAAGCGAGGCGGTCGATTGCTCCGACGTGTTCATGATCGCCGCCATCAATGGCGACGGCGTCGAGGATCTGTTCACGAAACTCGCCGCCCGCCTGCCGGAAGGGCCGTGGCTGTTCCCGGAAGACCAGCTTTCCGACATGCCCGACCGGCTGATGGCGGCGGAGCTGACCCGCGAAAAGCTGATGCTCGTCCTGCGCAACGAGTTGCCCTATGACCTGACCGTCGAAACCGAGGACTGGCAGGAATTCCAGAACGGTTCCATCCGCATTTCCCAGGTGATCTATCTGGCCCGCGACAGCCAAAAGCCCATCGTCATCGGCAGGCAGGGCGCGCAAATCAAGGCGATTCGCAGCGCCGCCCAAAAGGAACTTCAGGCGATCTATGGGACGCCGATACACCTGTTCGTCCATGTGAAGGTGCGTCCCGGCTGGGACGAAGACCGCAGCCATTACCAGGGCCTTGGGCTGGACTACGACGCATGACGCCGCGGCATGCTCGTTGCCGCTCGGTGATTGAGCCGACCGATGATTGAATGGACCGATCAGGGCATTCTTCTCTCGGCCGAGCCGCACGGGGAAGGCCATGCGGTCGTCCAGATGCTGACCGAGCAGCATGGCCGACATGCGGGCCTAATCCATGGCGGCGCGTCCCGCAAGCGGGCGCATGAACTGCAACCGGGCGCCCAGATGCAACTGGCCTGGCGCGCCCGCCTCGCCGACCATCTCGGCACATACACGTGCGAACTGGAGACACCGCACGCCGCGTTCTGGCTCGAGGACCGCCGACGGCTGACTGCCATCGCGGCGGCCTGCGCCGTCGCCTCCGTTCTGCCGGAGAGGGAGCCGATGCCGGGCGTCTATAACGGCCTCGCCGCGTTCCTCGCCATGCTGGAGACGGATGCCTGGCCCGCCGGCTATATTGCCTGGGAGTTGGGGCTGCTGTCGGCGCTGGGGTTTGGTCTGGCGCTTGACCGCTGCGCCCGCACCGGCGCGACCGAGGGGCTGGCCTATGTCTCGCCCCGCACCGGCGCGGCGGTGACGGGGGAGGGCGCCGGCGAATTGGCCGATCGCCTGCTGCCCCTCCCCGGTTTCCTGGTGGGCGCGGCGGACTTTGACGATGCCGACATCGCCGCCGGCTTGCGGCTGACCGGCCATTTCCTGAAGCGCGACGCGTTTGGCGCCATCCACAAAGACCTGCCCGCTGCCCGCTACCGGTTAGATGATTTGTTTCAGCCGCCCGCCACCCCCTGAGCGTTCACATAGACGGCATAGAGCGACTGGCTCGCCGCCATGAACAGGCGGTTGCGCTCGCGCCCGCCAAAGCAGACATTGGCGCAGCGCTCCGGCAGGCGGATCTGGCCGATGGCGGCACCGTCCGGCGCGAACACCATCACCCCATCAAGCTCCGCCGAGCCCATGCCCCAGCCACACCACAGATTGCCGTCGGTGTCACAGCGCATGCCGTCCGGCGTGCCGCCCGGCCCCGCGTCGATATGCACGCGGCGGGTGGATTTCTGCACGCTCTTGCCGTCTGAGGACATGTCATAGGCGAGGATGGTGCGGGTTGGTTCCGACCGGCTGGCGACCACATAGAGGATGCTTTCGTCCGGGGAGAAGCAGAGGCCGTTCGGCCCGTCGATATCGTCAGCGATAATGGTCATGTTGCCCGTGGCCGGATCCAGCCGGTAGACGCACATGGGGAGTTCGGCCTCGGCCTTGTTGCCCTCATAGTTACCGAGGATGCCGAAGACCGGGTCGGTAAACCAGACAGAGCCGTCGGACTTTACCACTACGTCATTGGGTGAGTTCAGCTTTTTGCCGTCGTAGGAATCGGCCAGCACGGTGATGGCGCCGTCATATTCGGTCCGGGTCAGCTTGCGGGCGTGGTGGCAGGTCACCAGCCGCCCCTGACAATCGCGGGTGTTGCCGTTGGCAAAGTCGCTGGGCTTGCGGAAGACGCTGGTCTCACCGGTTTCCTCTTCCCATTTCAGGATGCGCTGGTTGGGAATGTCGCTCCAGAGCAGGTAACGCCCGTCGCCGAACCAGACCGGCCCTTCGGCCCAACGGCAACCTGTATAGAGGCGCTCCACCGCCGCCGAGAAAATCCGGAGAGGGGCGAAGCGAGCGTCCAGAGTCTCGATGGCCGGGTCCGGATAGCGCGGAAAATCCCGCCAGCCGGCGGATTTCGGATAGGATGGACTGGAGTAGGCTTGGGTCATGGGCGCGGCTCCTCTGTCTACCTTAATGCTTTCCCCGCCACGAACCGGGGCCTGTAGGGGACTATGACGCCTTGGGTCGGCCTGCGGGTCAAGCCCAGGACACTGAACTGCCCGGCTCTGGCCCCCTACCCCTTCAACGCATCCGCCCAGGTGCGCTCGACTTGCGCCGAGTCGGCATCCTTGGCGACGAAAGTCCGGCCGATGCCCCGGGCGAGGATGAGCGTCAACTGGCCGCCTTCCGCCTTTTTGTCCGACGCCATGCGCGCCATCAGCTTGTCAATGGCGGGCGGCCGCTGCCCCATCACCTGCAGCGGCCCGACCGGCAGGCCGACGCTTGCGAGGTGCGCCTCGACCCGTGCCACGTCGGCCGCCTCGCACAATCCCAGCCGAGCCGAGTGCCGGAACGCCAGCGCCATGCCGACGGCAACCGCCTCGCCATGCAGCACCTGACCACCATAGCCGGCCTCCGCCTCGATGGCGTGGCCGAAGGTATGGCCGAGGTTCAACAAAGCCCGCACGCCGCCCTCGCGTTCGTCCTGCGCCACCACTTCGGCCTTGGCGAGGCAGCTAACCCGCACCGCCTCGGCCAGTTCGATCGGCTCCAGGGCCAGCACCTTTTCGCCATGGGTCTCCAGCCAGGCCCAGAATTCTGGCCGATCGATCAGGCCGTATTTGGCGATCTCCGCATAGCCGGCCAGCAATTCCCGCTTGGGCAGGCTCGCGAGCGTGTCGGTGTCGGCCAGCACCAGGCGCGGCTGGTGGAACGCGCCCACCAGGTTCTTACCGTGGCGTGTGTTGATAGCGGTCTTGCCGCCGACCGAGCTGTCCACCTGCGCGAGCAGCGTCGTCGGCACCTGCACATAGTCGATGCCGCGCAGCAGGATTGCGGCCAGAAAGCCGCCCAAGTCGCCGACCACGCCGCCGCCGAGCGCCACCAGGAAGCTCTTGCGGTCGAGACCCGCGTCGAGCGCCTGGTTCAGCAGGTCGTGCAACCGGTCAAAGCTCTTGGATCCCTCGCCGGAGGGGATGGTCATTACTTCCGAGGCGATCCCCGCCTCCGCCAGCGACGCCTGCATAGCATCGGCGTAAAGCGGCCCCACCGCCGAATTGGTCAGGATCACCGCACGGCGGCCCGGCAGGCGTTCGGCGATGAGCGCACCCGCCCGGGCGATCAACCCGCCGCCGATCAAAATATCATAGGACCGGTCCTGGGCGTCGCCCGCCAGGTCGACTTTCAGGGCCTGCATGTTCGGAGGCTGCGAACTCATGACCGGTTCTCGAATACCTTCATCATGCCATTGGCCTCCAGCGCCGTGATGACGCGCGAGACGCTGTCCTCCGGGTTGCCTTCCGACGTATCGATGGTCAAATTCGCCAGCGCATATACCGGGTCGCGCACGGCGGACAGCGCCTGCAATTTCTCCAGTGTTTCGCCCTCGCCCGCCAGCAGCGGCCGGTTATTCCGCCGCGCCACCCGGCTGGCCAGAACCGCCAGGTCCGCGGTCAGCCATACAGAGATCGCCCGCTTCGCGATCCGCTCCCGCGTTTCCGGGTCATTGAAGGCGCCGCCGCCAGCAGCCAGCACATGAGCCGGCTCCTCGCGCAACAGCCGCGCGATCACCCGTCGTTCGCCATCGCGGAAATGGGCTTCGCCATATTTCTCGAAGATTTCGGGAATGGTCAGACCCGCAGCCTGTTCGATCTCGGCGTCCGCGTCGATAAAGGTCACGCCAAGGCGGTTGGCAAGCCGCTTTCCGACCGTGCTTTTGCCAACACCCATCATCCCGACGAGCACGATGGTGCGGTCCGGCCGGGCCACTATTCGGGGATCGCCGCCGGCGCTTGCTATTGATGTATCGTTCATAGCGCGCTTCCATGGCGCAGGAATGGTACGATCGTCAAGCTGTCGGCATAGCAGGAATCCGGTAACAAGTTCGTGCATGGTCCGCAAAGCATCCCGCAGAACGGAGCCGAAGGGCTCCGGCAGATAGGCAGGCACATGGGTCAAATCATCGGCGTTCTGTTTCTCCTAGTCATCCTGGCGGCGCTAGGCGGCGCGATCTACGTCGCCATGGGGGACATCTCGCCGCCTACCAAGACCATCGAAAAGACGTTGCCCGATGCCCGCTTCCAATAACCCTTGGCTTCTGCGGACAGGCCTAGGCTTGGCGGCCGCCGTCTGGCTGTCTGCGGGCCAGGCCCAGACCATTCGGTTCATCCAAGTTGATCCGCAGCAGGTCGGTACGATGCAGCCGGCAGAGGCCGGATTGTCCGAGACCCTGTGGGACGGCAGCACGCGGGAGGGCTTGGCAAGCGCGATCGACGCGATCGAGGGACCCTCACCCTGGCTGGCCGCCCACCGCGCCCTGGCCGGCATGCTGGGAGCCGCAGCGGCCCTGCCCCCGGCCAAGTCGCCCGATGAAACCTTACAGCCGCCGCTGATCACGCGGCGCATAACCGCCCTGGCCCGCTTGGGCGCGGATAGCGAGGCATTGGCCCTGGCCGTCCGAGCGCCGCAGCAGTTCCGCCAAGAGCCTTTGCTGGCGGCGGAAGCGGATATCCGCCTGCTGCGCAACGATCTGTCGGGCGCCTGCAACCTGCCGGTTGCCAATGCCGCCGCGACGGCGACGGTCGAATGGCAAAAGCTGCGGGCCTTTTGCAATCAGTTGAACGGAGAGGCTAGCGAAGCGACCGCCGCGGCCATGCTGAGCAGCCTGTCGCTCAAAGCCACAGACGACACCTTCGCCGCGCTGTTCCTGGCGCTGCAATACCCACAGCGGCCAAAGCCGGACCGTCTCATTCCGACCGAGCCATTGCACGCCGCCATGTACCGCTTGCTGCGCCTGCGCCCGGGCTCGGCGGAGCTATTACCGGCCGGACCCGCGCTGCTTTTGGCCAATCTGGGCCAGAACCCCAACGTGCCGATCGCCATCCGCACGCTAGCGATGGAGCGGGCCGTCGCCGCCAATGCGGGCGGGGTGGGAACACTGGTCCAGCTATACCTGGAAGGCGGCGGCAGCCAAGGGGTCGGCCCCGCCTACCGCAAGGCGGCCTTTGCGCAGAGCGTGCCGGAGCGGTTGCGGGCGTTGCAAGACCTATGGGCCGTGGCGCGCGGTGAAGGCCTGATCGCGCAGTTGGCGCCGTTGACGTTGGGCGTGATTGCCGGCCTTGACCTGGCCAATGCGCCACCGGACTTCATCCGGGATGCGCTCCGCGCGGCACTGCTGGCCCAGGACCCGGCCGCCATCAGGAAATGGCGGAACGCGCAGGCCGCGGCCACCGGACGCCCCGGCGGCTCGGCAAGCCGCGATGCGAGCTACGCCCTCCTGGCGCTGGCGGGGCAGGACATGGGGAACCCGCGGCAATGGTGGCCGATATGGGTGTCGGCAGCCAAGCCCTCCGACGCCCAGCAACAGCTTGTGGGCGGAGCACTGGGCGCCGTTGGCGAGGGTTTTGCCTTTGCGCCTTCTCCCAATATGGGCGCGAACCGCACCGCCGCCTCCGTCCTGACATTGGCAGAAAAAGCGCCAGGTGAGGCGGCGCTCAAAGCCTTGGCGGCCCTCAGCAGAGAGAGGAGCCCCGATCTGGCGCTCCAGGTCGCGGCAATACGAAGCCTGGCGCTCGTCCATCCCGGCCACGCCCGCGCCCTGGCGCTGGAGTTGGCCGTTGCCAGCGGCCTCTGACCGGGCCGTGGCCGCCTCCCGCCCAAGCGGCGTCAACAGCGACCATATTATTGAAGCATTCCTGGAGATGATGGTCGCCGAGCGCGCTGCGGCGGCCAACACGCTGGAAGCCTACCGCCGCGACCTGGCCTTCATGGAGAAGCTCGTCCGCCCGGCCAGCCTCAGCCAGGCCGACACCGACGCAATCGGCCACGCCCTGCAGTCGCTCCAAACCAGCGGCCTGTCGCCCCGCACTCAGGCGCGGCGCCTGTCGGTGCTGCGCCAATTCTATCGCTTTCTGGTCAGCGAGGGCGCGCGCGCCGACGACCCCACCCTCACCCTGGATGCGCCTCGCGCCGGTCAGTCCCTGCCCAAGTTCCTTTCGGAAGCGGAGGTGGATGCCCTGCTCGATGCCGTCCACAACATGGAGGAGCCGGAGGGTCTGCGCCTCGCCGCCATTGTCGAGCTGCTCTATGCGAGCGGCCTGCGGATTACCGAACTGGTCAGCCTGCCCGCCTCCGCCGCCCGCCAGGGTGCGGAGAGCGGCGTGGTTTGGCTGATCGGCAAGGGCGGGCGCGAGCGCATGGTGCCGGTCGGCTCGGCCGCAGCCAAGGCGCTCGCCGCCTATATGGCTGTGCGCGGCGTGTTCATCACCGAGCCCGGCCTGGCCAAATGGCTGTTCCCCTCGCGCAGCCGGGAGGGATATCTGACCCGCCGCCGGGTCGGCCAGTTGCTGAAGGAACTGGCGCTGGAGGCCGGCATCGACCAAGCCAAGGTCTCGCCGCACGTGCTGCGCCATGCCTTCGCCACGCACCTGCTTTCGCACGGCGCCGACCTGCGCGCGTTGCAGACCCTGCTCGGCCATGCCGATATCGGCACCACCCAGATCTATACCCATGTGCTGGAGGAGCGCCGGCGGGCGCTGGTGCTGCAACACCATCCGTTAGCCCGGTAGGGAGATTACAGCGCTGGATCATCGGCAGTGAACCATCCCTCTGTTGACCCACGCAAAAACGCGCCATCCCCGGATAGAGACAGCGCGCCTAAAACGCGTCAGAAAGGAGGCTACGGCTTAGGTCGTAACCACCGCGATCTCGTCGCCTTCCTCGATGGTGTCGCCCTCGGCGACCAGAATTTCCTTCACGGTACCGGCAGACGGCGCGCCGATGGGAATTTCCATCTTCATGCTTTCCACAAACACAATCGGATCGTCTTCTTCCACCGCGGTTCCTGCCGGCGCTTCGATGCGCAGGATCTTACCCGGAATCTCGGATTCCACCGTCGTATCAGCCATCTTGGCATTTCCTTGGGAATGACTAGTTAGGGTGGCAAGAACCTACCGGCGGCCTCCGGGCCTTGCAAGCGCAACAAGCACACCACGACAGGCACCACAGAAGGAATTGGCGCATGCGCCCAATGCGAAGCATCGAAGACCTGTACGAAGGCTACCGGCGGTTTCGCGAAGGCCGCTTCACCGAAGCGCGCGACCGCTATCGCCGCCTGGCAGAGCATGGCCAGCATCCGGGTGTCATGATCGTTGCCTGCTGCGACAGCCGCACCGACCCCGCCCTGATCTTCGATGCCGGACCGGGTGAGTTGTTCGTGCTGCGCAATGTCGCGAACCTGGTGCCGCCGCCCGCCGACGACAACGCCTTTCGCTCCACCAGCGCTGCCATCGAGTTTGCCGTCTCCATCCTTGAGGTCGAGCATGTGGTCATCATGGGCCATGCCCAATGCGGCGGCGTGCGCGCCTACGTGGAAGGCGCGCTGAATGGCGGCCGCGCGGGGCAGTATATCGACCGCTGGGCATCGTTGCTGAAACCGGCCTATGAGCGGCTGCCGGACGGCCTGCCGGCGGAAGAGGCCGCAGCGGCACTGGAACGCTCCGCCATCCGTTATTCGCTGGAGCAATTGCGCAGCTTCCCATTCGTGGCCGAGCGCGAATCGGCGGGCACGCTGACGACCCACGGCGCCTTCTTCGGCATAGCGTCGGGCGTACTGGAATGGCTGGATACGGACAAAAACACCTTCCGCCCTATCGCCTAGTCCGGAACGTCCGTCTATTCTCCCGGCAACCACAGTACCGTTGCCCTGAGAGTCCCCGCCGATGCCCGTCTCGTCGATACCGGTTCCGTCTGACATCGAAATCGCGCGCGCCGCGTCCCTGCAGCCGATGCCGCAGATCGCGGCGAAGCTGGGCTTGCCGGAGGATGCGCTGGACCCTTTCGGCCGCAACAAGGCGAAGGTGGCATTGGACCGGGTGCCGGGTCTGGCGGAGAAACCGGATGGCAAGCTGATCCTGGTAACCGCCATCTCGCCGACGCCGGCAGGCGAAGGAAAGACCACTACCACGGTCGGCCTGGGCGATGGCCTCGCACGGATAGGGAAGAGCGTCGGCATCTGCCTGCGCGAGCCCTCGCTCGGCCCCTGCTTTGGCCAAAAGGGCGGCGCAGCCGGCGGTGGCTATGCCCAGGTGGTGCCGATGGAAGACATCAACCTCCACTTCACCGGCGACATGCACGCCATCGGTGCGGCGCACAACCTGCTGTCGGCCATGATCGACAATCACATCTATTGGAGTAATTCACTGAACCTCGACGCCCGCCGAATCACCTGGCGGCGCGTAGTCGACATCAACGACCGGGCATTGCGAGAGATCGTTACCTCGCTCGGCGGTGTGGCGAACGGCTTTCCGAGTCAAAGCGGCTACGACATCACGGTTGCCAGCGAGATCATGGCGATCCTTTGTCTGGCGACCGATCTGGAAGACCTGAAGCAGCGGCTCGGCCAGATCGTGATCGGTGCCACGCGGGACGGCGATTATATCACCGCCAAAGACCTGAAGGCCGACGGCGCCATGGCGGTATTGCTGCGGCACGCGCTTATGCCGAACCTGGTGCAGACGCTGGAGAACAACCCGGCCTTCGTCCACGGCGGCCCCTTCGCCAACATCGCCCACGGCTGCAACACCGTAGTTGCCACCAAGACCGCGCTGAAGCTCTCCGACTATGTCGTGACGGAGGCGGGCTTTGGCGCGGACCTGGGCGCGGAGAAGTTCTTCGACATCAAGTGCCGCAAGGCAGGCCTCTCTCCTGCCGCCGCGGTCGTCGTCGCCACCATCCGTGCGCTGAAGTTCCACGGCGGCGTCGCCCGCGCCGACCTGAACCGGGAAAACGTCAAGGCGGTGGAAGCGGGCTTCGCCAATCTGGCCAAGCATCTGGAGAACGTGCAGCAGTACGGGGTGCCACCGGTCGTGGCGATCAACCAGTTCGTGACCGATAGCGACGCCGAAACGGCAGCCGTCATGGCCTTTTGCACGGAGTTGGGCGTGCCGGCCGCCATATGCTCCCACTGGGCGGATGGCGGCGCCGGCACCAGCGAAATGGCGGAAATCGTGGCCGCCACCGCGGACAGCGGCCGTTCCTCGTTCGCGCCGCTCTATCCGGACGACATGCCGTTGGCGGAGAAGGCCCGCACCGTCGCCCGGAAAATCTATGGCGCGGCCGACATCGACCTGGTTGGCCACACCGCCCGTCACCTCGCCCAGTTCGAGGAGAAGGGCTATGGCCATCTGCCGGTCTGCATGGCCAAAACCCAGTACAGCTTCTCTACCGACCCCACCGTAAAGGGCGCCCCCACCGGACACACGGTTGAGGTTCGCGAGGTGAGGCTTGCGGCGGGTGCGGGGTTCGTCGTCCTGATTTGCGGCGACATCATGACCATGCCCGGCCTGCCGCGCGTGCCGGCCGCGGAGACCATTCGTTTGAATGCCGCCGGCGAGGTTGAGGGTCTGTTCTAGGCGTTGAAGCCGGGGCGCACAGGTGAGCGATAAGGAACAGCCAGAAGAGGCGTGGAACAACGTTGCTCCGCCCAAATTCGAGCGGCTCACCCGGCTAATCTACCGACATATCGCGGCCGTTACCTGGCCCGCGATTGTGCTGATCGCGTCGGTGCATTTCTTTTCGTCCTGGGTCGCAATCACCCTGGCCGAGGGCGGCAGCATCGCCGCGCCGAATGTATTTTGGTATTTTTACCTGGTAACGGCGACGACGGTCGGCTACGGCGACTTTGCTCCCACCACGGCAGCCGGGCGCGCCATCGCCGTTATTTGGATCATGCCCGGCGGCATCGCGATCTTTACCAGCATTGTGGCCAAAGTCGTGCAGAGCGCCGCACATTACTGGAGGCGGACCATGCTAGGGCACGGCAGTTACAGCGACTTCAAGGACCATACGGTAATTCTGGGCTGGCACGGCGAGAATACCCGCAAGATGATCGCCTATATGCGCGGCGACCGGCAGGACCGGGACATTGTTCTGGCCGCGCATCGTGTCCAGGAAAACCCGCTGCCGGACCAGGTTCACTTCGTCTACGGACCGACATTGACCGCGGAAAGTCTCTTGACCAGGGCGGGGGTCCTAACATCCAGCCATACGGTGGTTACGGGGCACGACGATAACGAAACCCTGGCCGCCTGCCTTGCAGTAGCGGCCCAAAGCCCCACCACGCATCTGGTCGCGTTCTTTAACGAGGAGGCGGTTGCCGATCTTCTGAAGGCGCATTGTCCGGGCGCCGAGTGCCTGGTGCCGATGACAATGGAAATGCTTGCCCGTACCACCGACGACCCGGGCTCGTCGCGTATCCCGAAAATCATTCTCTCGACCCTGGTCGGCCCAACGCTCTTCAGCATGCAGGTTCCGGCGGGAGTCGGAAGCATCCGGTTCGCCGATTTGTTGCGGGACTTTTACGAAAACCACCGCGCGACCCTGCTTGGCGTCGCATCCGGCGCGGGCGCCGACGAGATTTTCCTTAATGCGCCTGGCGACCGCGCGGTTTTAACCCGGGACATCCTCTACTATATCGCAGACCATCGTCTGGACCCGAACAACATTGCCTGGTCCACCCTATTCAAGGAGCCTGCGTAATGGCGCTTGGCGGTAGACTGAAAGGCCTGTTGGGTGGCGGCGAACCGGCGGCGGGTCCATTGGGCCTCGGCATTGGCAGGGCCATTGAGCTGGAAGCCGGCATCCTTGCATCCGCCACCGGCGATCTCTGGTTCACGCTGCCGGAAGGCCCCCTTCCCCTGACCGCAGCGGGACGGATCGATTTCGGCGACGGCAGTTTTGCACTACGATATTACACAGACGAGCATGAAATGCTCCAGGTAATCTGTGCCGATGGCGCTGGAGAGGAGCATATCCAGGAGGTGAAGTTCTTCGTGCCGCTCGGCGCGATCTATCCGGAAGACGACGAATGGCCGGAATGGGAGGGCGAAAACAGTCCGGTCGGCCAGCTTTCATATACGCTGGACGACGGGCCGGAATATCAGCGCGAATGGTTCAAGGAAGACCCCGGCTGGGCCGCGCCCGTTTCCTTTGCCGAACAGGTTACCGACAGCGCGGGCGCGCGAAGCGAGATTCGCCAGCATGTGATGCTGTTCGCCCGGGCGCTGCCAAGCCTGCCCAACGCCCGTGAATATTTGCTGCTGTCGCTGGAAGAGCATCCCGATGGCCGCAGCGTAGAAGCCATGGTAGGCATTGACCTGGAGCCCAGTATGTTCCGCGTTCTCTGAGGCGGCAGGCAGGAAAATGGATCAGATCGAGTTTACCATCACCGCGTCAACCCAGGGCCTGCCCGAGTTTCTGGCATATCTGTTCGTGTCGGTCGGTTTGATGGCAGTCTATTTGTTCGTCTACAGCACGATCACCCCTCACAACGAATTCGGCCTGATCCGCCAGAACAACAGCTCGGCGGCGATCGCCTTTGCCGGCAGCCTGCTGGGCTTCGTCATCCCGCTTTCCAGTGCCGTCACCAACTCCATCAGTCTGGGTGATTGTGTGGTTTGGGGATTGGTGGCATTGGTGGTGCAGGTCGCAGCCTATTTCGCGCTCCGCCTGCCGGTCAGCAACCTCTCCGGCCGTATCGCCGAAGGCCAGACCGCGGCGGGCATCTGGCTCGGCGGCGGCTCGCTGGCCGCGGGTATCATCAACGCCGCGTGCATGGCGTACTGAGGCATATCATGGTTTTCGCGCAGAACCGGACCGGTCGCTTTGGATCCGGATCTGCCCCAACGAAGGAACCGTTTAGTATGAAGCGCTCCAAAAGCGTCGCTCTTACCCTCATGGGCGCCAGCGCCATAATGCTGCAAGCCTGCGACGAGCAGAAGGTCGAAGCAGAGGTCTATCGCGATCTGCAAGGCTGCATCGACGCCAAGGATCTGACCGAGGCGCAATGCCGCGAAGTCTATCAGGGCGCGGTCGCAGAGCATGTGAAGACCGCCCCCCGCTATGCCACCCAGGAGGAATGCATCGCGGCGCACGGGGCGGATGCCTGCCAGCAGCAGCAGACCGCGAGCGGCGGCAGCTTTTTCATGCCGCTGATGATGGGCTATTTCGCCGGCAGGATGCTTGGCGGCGGCTATGGCAATCCCAACCCGCTCTACCGGGACGCCAAGAGCCCCGGCAATTTCCGCACGGCCGACAACAGGACGGTGCCGGCCAAGTTCGGCAAGACAACCCTGCCCAATTGGGCCGCACAATCGACCCGCACCCGCACGCAAAGCGTCAGCCGCGGCGGCTTCGGCAAACGCTCCACTGGCTTCGGTGGGTAGAGCCTGGTTCAGATCGCCGGAAAGAGTTCCGCGCCTTCGACCCAGCGCACGTCGCCGAACCCACCCACCAGACGCGCCCGATCGGTCCGAAAAAGGAAGATCCCGAATCCGCCCAGCGCCGGATCGGTGCCGGTGTGGCGCTGCATGAAGCGCCGGCGCAAGTCCGGGGACCCGCTCGGCTCCACGCGCCCGACCAGCCCGACACGGGGATGCGCCATGGGCTCCGCTTCCTGGCTGGCCGCCTCGAACAACAGCGAGGCCCGCGGGTTGCGCAGCAAATTATGGGTATGCTCGGCGATGGCGGCGAGATAAAGGATCGGCTCGCCGCTGCCCGCGTTCGCCGTCAGCACCAGGCTGGTATAGGGTGACCCGTCCGGCAACAGTGTCGCAAGGGCCGCAACGCTACGCTCCGCGATCAGCCGGCGGGCTTTTTCCAGCGCATCGCCGCGCGGTGTCATGCCTCTTGCTCCCGCCCGGCGGAACCGCCCCGTGTCTCAGCGAGCGCCGCCATCCCCGGCACGACGATCATCGGAGCATCTCCAGCCCTGCCATTAACCCAACGGCACCGCACGGCGCGCGGATCGACGGCCAGAACATCGCGCGGCTGCCATGCATGCGTGAAACAGAATTGAGGCCGGGCGACATAGTCCAACAACCGCTCCATACCAGCGAAAGCGGCCGTCGCCGATGGCGGCGGCGGATAAAAGCATTCCGCGCCGCTGAGCGGATGCCCATACAGAACCGGATGTTCCGGCCCCCCCTCCACATGCGCAGCCCGGGCGCGGGCCATTTGCGAAAAGAACGCAGGATCCTCCATCCGAAGCGCATCGGCCGCCGCCTCCATGCCCGCCAGTTCCAAGGCTGGCAGTCCCCGGTCCGGCAGTTCCCGGTCCGGCAGGGCACCAGACGCCGCAAAGACAAGCGCCGTTGGCGGGATCGTGCGAGCCGCGCCGGGCATGGACCAGTCACCGGTTATGTGAACCGCGGGCTCATCATCGGCAGCGGCCACCTCCATTGGCGCCTTCGCGAGCACCGAGGCAAGCCTTCCGGCCGCCTCGCCCGGCATGGGCTGATCACGGAACAGCAGAGTTGCGCCCAGTTGCCACAAGTCCTTGATCATGGCCGCGGTACCCGGATCGAGCCGCAACAAGTCGACGCCATCAACCCAGAGGCCGACTGCGGGCGACAGCGGTTCGATCCGGATTGCCGTGCCGTCAGACGTCGATTCGCCGGGCGCTCCGGCGGCCATCGAACCGCAACCGGCTAGGTATCGAGGAACGAGCGCAGCTTACGGCTGCGGCTCGGGTGTTTCAGCTTGCGCAGCGCCTTTGCCTCGATCTGGCGAATACGTTCGCGCGTCACCGAGAACTGCTGCCCGACCTCTTCGAGCGTGTGGTCGGTGTTCATGCCGATGCCGAAGCGCATGCGCAGCACGCGCTCCTCGCGCGGTGTCAGCGAGGCGAGGACGCGGGTCGTGCTTTCGCGCAGGTTCGACTGGATGGCCGCATCCAGCGGCTGCACCGCGTTCTTGTCCTCGATGAAGTCGCCCAGATGGCTGTCTTCCTCGTCGCCTATCGGCGTTTCGAGGGAGATCGGCTCCTTGGCAATTTTCAGCACCTTGCGCACCTTGTCGAGCGGCATGTGCAGCTTCAGCGCCAGTTCTTCCGGCGTCGGCTCACGGCCGATCTCGTGAAGCATCTGGCGCGAGGTGCGCACCAGCTTGTTAATGGTCTCGATCATGTGCACCGGAATGCGGATGGTCCGCGCCTGGTCCGCGATCGAACGGGTGATTGCCTGCCGGATCCACCAGGTTGCATAGGTCGAGAACTTGTAGCCGCGGCGGTATTCGAACTTATCGACCGCCTTCATCAGGCCGATATTGCCCTCCTGGATCAGGTCCAGGAATTGCAGGCCGCGGTTCGTGTATTTCTTCGCGATGGAGATCACGAGGCGCAGGTTGGCCTCCACCATTTCCTTTTTCGCCCGGCCGGCCTCGCGCTCCCCCTGCTGCACGGCGGCGACCAGCTCGCGGAAATCGGTGTAGGGTAAGCCGACATTGTGGCAGATATCGACGATATCGCTGCGCAACTCCTTCACCTCGTCGGCATGAGCCTTGCAGAATGCTTTCCATTCCTTTTTCTGGCTGATCGAGCGCAGCCATCTCGGATCGGTCTCGCGGCCGCGCCAGTCCTTCAGAAAGGCTTCGCGGGGCACGCCCGAATCCAACGCCATACGCAGAATCCGGGTTTCGATCGCCACCAACTGCTTGTTGCGGGCATAGAGATCTTCCATCAGCAGGTCGATCTTTGCATTGTTCAGCTTGATCGCCGCCATGCGTTCGGCCATTGCGGTCTGAAGCGCCGCATACTGTTTGCGCGCCTCGTCGCTCAGCTCGTCGATGCCCTCCATCTCGGCCAGCTTGGCCTGCTGCAGCGCGATGATGCCCGGCTGCAATTCCGCCACCGCGTTGAGAGCCGCTTGCACGCCCGACAATACCGCCTGCTCCATGGCGGCGAGTGACAGATTGTTCTCGTATTCGTCGTCGTCCGAATCCGATTCCTCGTCCGAAATACCATCGTCCGCGGTCCCGTCGGCCTCGTCTTCGTCCGCCTCGCCGGCCGCAGCCTTGCCATTTGCCGCTTTCTCGTCCGTGCCGGCCAACCCGGGCCGTTCGCCGTCGCCTTGTTCGCCGACCTTTGTCGTCTCTGCCCCGTCTTCCGCCATGACCGTATAGCCGTTGACGGCATTCAGAGTGGTATTTGCGCCGGCCGCACCGTTTGTGTCCGCCGGATTATCCGTATTGCTGCGCGCGGGACGGGCCAACGGGTCCGCCGCCAGGGTCGCTTCCAGGTCGATAAACTCGCGCAGCAGGATATCTTCGTTTTCAAGCCGCCGGCCCCACTCCACAACCGCCGCAATCGTCAGGGGGTTCCGGCAGAGCGCCGAAATCATCTTGATCCGGCCCACTTCGATCCGCTTAGCAATCGCGATTTCGCCCTCGCGGCTGAGCAGCTCGACCGATCCCATCTCCCGCAGATACATGCGCACCGGATCATCGGTGCGGCCGGGATCGTCGTCCAGGTTGCCGGTGGCGGCCTTTGTTTCGTCCTCTTTCTCGGCGGCGGCGGAACCGGAATCGTCCGACTCCTCATTCTCGACCACATTGATGCCCATCTCCGACAGGATCGCCATCACGTCTTCGATTTGCTCGGAAGAGACTTTCTCGGATGGCAAGGCAGCATTGAGTTCATCATAGGTGACGAAGCCGCGTTCCTTGCCGCGCTTGATCAGCCCCTTGATTTCCGCCGTTTCATCGACGACCCGTCCATCCGAATTCGGTTCGGTAGCCTGCGCCGTCTCTTTTTGCTTTTCTACCGCTTTAGCTGCCATCGATTATCCCGCCATCACTTTGTCTGGGTTTTCCGTCAACCACCGCATTAGAGCCCACCCGGCCAACGGATGCGTTCTGCCGCTACACTGGCTTCCAGCCGATCGAGCGTTTCCGGTGCTTCGTCCAAGGATTTCACCTGTTGGGCGATGTCCGCGTGCACCGTATCGCGCTCCAGCGCCGTTATCAGTTCCGCAACAGCGTTTCGTGCGATGGTCAATTCATCCTGTCCTTCGCTCGGCACACCGCCCAAAACCGCCTTTGCGCTACTGCAGGCTGCCAACATTGCTTGTTCGGCCGCCATCTTTTCTTCAGTCGGACGGTCTGTTGCCGTCGTTGATACCTGTGAAGCCAGGGACTGCACGTCAAGGGTATTCGGCGCAACTCCTAGGGTTATGATTTTATTCCGTAGCGTGTCAAGCGCGCTGTCGGTCAACTCCAGCACCGCAATCCGCTCCGCCACTTCAGAGATGATTGCCGGGTGCAACAACAGCACGCCCAGCAAGGTCCGCTCGCGTTGGCCACGCAGCCGGCCCGGGTCGGCCCGGTAACGCAAGCCCGGCGGCACGCGGTCGCCGCGATTTTGCCTTGGCATCCGCGGCATTCGCGCATCCCGACCGGTCAGCGGAGCGGCAGTCGGGGCGAATTGGGTGCGCAGACGCTCCCGGAAGGACTGCTCGTAATAGGACTGTACCGTCGCGTCACCGATCTGCCGGACCCGACCCAGTACCGCGCGATGGAAGGCCGCACGGCGTTCCGGCGTCGTCGGCGCGCACCGGTCCCACTCGGCCTGCCAGATCACGGCCTCCAGCGAATCGGCTGCGTCGATCAGCAAATCGATCGCCTGAGCGCCGGCCTTGCGCACCAGCGTGTCGGGATCGTCTCCCCCCGGCAGCATCGCGAACCGCAGCGACCGGCCCGGCTGCAGCAGCGGCATCGCCCGTTCCGCCGTTCGGATGGCCGCGGCGCGGCCGGCCCGGTCACCATCCAGGCAGAGCACCGGCTCCGCCGAGAGCGTCCAGAGCAGCCGGATCTGATCTTCGCCAACAGCAGTACCCAGCGGCGCCACCGCCTCCGCGATGCCGGCCTGGGCCAAGGCGATCACGTCCATATAGCCTTCGACCACCAATATGCGCCCATTCTTGTGCGCCGCCTCCCGGGCCTGGGCCAGGCCGTACAGTACGCTGCCCTTATGGAATGCGGCAGTTTCCGGCGAGTTCAGGTATTTCGGCTGACCGTCGCCCAAAACGCGGCCGCCAAAGCCGATGACCTTTCCTTGCCGGTCGGTAATCGGAAATATGACACGTCCGTGGAAATAATTGGTAAACCGTCCGTCTTCCCGTTGTTTCATCAGGCCAGCGGCGGCGAGCATCTCCTTGCTGACGCCGTCGGCAGCCAAGCCGGCGGACAGGCTGCCATGGGCCGGTGGTGCAAACCCCAACCGGAAGCGGCGGATCGTGGCGTCGTCCAGACCGCGGGTCCGCAGATAGGCGAGTGCCTCGCGGCCTGCGGGCATCCGCAACTGGCTCTCGTAGAACTCCGTCGCCAGCGCGAGCGTTTCCTGAACGCCCTTAACCTCGCGCCGCCGCTCCTCCGCCTCCGGCCCATCCGATGGTACGTCGATGCCTGCCATGGCCGCCACGGCTTCCACCGCCTCGCGAAAGGTCAGCCCCGTTGCATCCATCAGGAATGTAAACACATCTCCATGCTTGCCGGACGAGAAGCAATGAAAGAACCGCTTGTCGTCGTTCACGAAAAACGACGGCGTTTTTTCCTTGTTGAACGGGCTGAGACCGGCCCATTCCCGCCCCTGTTTGCGCAACTGCACATGCCGGCGCACCACATCCGAAACGGGCACGCGGTCGCGCAGGTCCTCCAAAAAATCGGACGGTATGGCCATTCTGCGTTCGCCGGCTCCTATGCCATCAGCCGGGCTTTGGCGACGGCGCTGGCCTTGCTGAAATCCATGCGTCCGGCAAAGCGCTCGCGCAGCAGGTTCATCAGGCGCCCCATATCCTTCACCGACGCCGCACCGATTTCGGTAATGGTCTTGTTCACCTCGTCGTCGATCTCCTGATCCGAAAGCTGTTTCGGCAGAAATCGATTGATGACGTCGATTTCGCCCTGCTCTACCGCCGCCAGTTCGATGCGCCCGCCTTCCTCGTACATCCTAATTGATTCCTCACGCTGCTTGATCATTTTTTGCAGCATCTGCAAGATCTCGTTATCGGACAGGCCGTCCATATTGCCTTCGCCGCGCGCCGCGATATCGCGGTCTTTCAGTGCCGCCAGAATCAGCCGAACGGTGGAGACGCCACGCTCGTCCTTGGCCCGCATCGCGTCCTTGAGAGCTTGGCTCAGTTGGGGTCGCAGCATGAGATCTGTCTCTTCCGCAATTTCGTCAAAACAGTGTACACCAGTTCGCAGCACTCACACCGCCGATCCGTGACGATGTCGCATCACTTCTTAATGTATTGATATTTATTATTTTTCACGGCGAGGCGGTCCCTGGCCATCCTTGACGCCGCCCTCTTCCTCGCCTAGACATACCGCCGTTGACCGGGCGCGCGCTCAGGCTTGATATGGTGGCCGTGGCAAACTCGTCAAGCACCGCGAATTCGCCTTCTTATTCCCGGCCTGGACGCAAACGCTGCTCGGGTCGAGTCTTCTCACGGACAGGTTCGATGTCGAGCACCACTCCCCCTATTTCCGCAGACGGCGGGGCCAAGCCGCCTGACGCCAATGCAGCGCTGGTATTGAGCGATGGCTCCGTTTTTTGGGGCAAGGGCCTTGGGGCGACCGGGCAGGCCGTCGGCGAGGTATGTTTCAACACGGCGATGACCGGCTATCAGGAGATCCTGACGGATCCCTCCTTTGCCGGCCAGATCATCACCTTTACCTTCCCGCATATCGGCAATGTGGGCGCCAACGCCGAAGATATCGAGACCGGTACGGCGGCGGCCCGCGGGTGCGTGGTGCGGATGGACATCACGGATCCCTCCAATTTCCGTGCGGCCGAGCACCTGAACGCCTGGCTGGTCAAACATGATTTGGTGGGGATCGCCGGCGTCGACACGCGCCGCCTGACCCGCCGCATCCGCGATGGCGGCGCACCGACCGGTGTCGTTGTCCATGTGCGCGACGGGGCGGTGCCGATCGACAGCGCGCTCGCGGTCGCCGAGGCATGGCCGGGCCTGGAAGGCATGGATCTGGCCAAGGACGTTTCGTGCCGCCAGACCTATGCCTGGACGGAAACACCCTGGGTGCTCGGCCGTGGTTACGGCGTGCTGGAAAAACCGCGCCGCCGGGTAGTCGCCGTCGATTACGGCGCGAAACGCAACATCCTGCGCCGTCTGGCGGGCCAAGGCTGCGCGGTCACGGTCGTGCCGGCGATCTCCAGCGTTCAGGATATTCTCCAGCACGAGCCGGACGGCATCTTTCTCGCGAACGGTCCGGGCGACCCAGCGGCCACGGGTGAATACGCAGTTCCCGTCCTCAAGGAAGTACTGGAGCGCAACCTGCCGGTCTTCGGCATCTGCCTCGGCCACCAGATGCTGGCCCTGGCGCTGGGGGCCAAGACGCACAAGATGGCGATTGGCCACCGCGGCGCCAACCATCCGGTCAAGGACCTCGCGACAGGCAAGGTCGAGATCACCAGCCAGAACCATGGCTTCGTGGTGGATCAGAATTCTCTGCCCGATGGCGTCCGCGTCACCCACCGCTCGCTGTTCGACGGCTCGCTCGAGGGGCTCGAATGGCAGGGCAAACCGGTCTTTTCCGTCCAGTACCATCCGGAGGCCTCGCCCGGCCCCCACGACAGTCATTACCTGTTCAACCGCTTCGTCCAGGCAATGGACCAGGCCCGGTAACCGCAATGCCCAAACGCACAGACATTAAATCGATCCTCATCATCGGTGCGGGTCCCATCGTGATCGGCCAGGCCTGCGAGTTCGATTATTCGGGCGCCCAGGCATGCAAGGCGCTCAAGGAAGAGGGCTATCGCATCATCCTGGTCAATTCGAACCCGGCGACGATCATGACCGATCCGGATTTGGCCGACGCCACCTATGTGGAGCCGATCACGCCGGAGATGGTCGCCAAAATCATCGAAAAGGAACGACCGGACGCGCTGCTGCCGACGATGGGCGGGCAGACGGCGTTGAACACGGCTCTGGCTCTGGCCGATGATGGCACGCTCGCCGAATTCGGGGTGGAGCTGATCGGCGCACGACGGGACGCCATCGCCAAGGCCGAGGACCGCGAATTGTTCCGGGACGCAATGACCCGCATCGGCCTGGAATCGCCCAAAAGCGCCATCGTCACCACCTGGGACCAGGCCAAGGGCGCGCTGGCCGATATCGGGCTGCCCGCCGTCGTCCGCCCCTCCTATACGCTGGGCGGCCAGGGCGGGGGCATCGCCTATAACCGGGACGAGTACGAACAGATCGTGCGCAATGGCCTGGAGGTATCGCCGGTCGGCCAGGTGTTGATCGACGAAAGCGTCGTCGGCTGGAAAGAGTATGAGATGGAGGTGGTCCGCGACCAGGCGGACAACTGCATCATCATTTGCTCCATCGAAAACATCGACCCGATGGGCGTGCATACCGGCGACTCCGTCACGGTGGCCCCGGCGCTGACCCTGACGGACAAAGAATACCAGATCATGCGCGACGCCTCGATCGCGTGCCTGCGCGAGATCGGCGTCGATACCGGCGGCTCCAACGTACAGTTCGCGGTCGATCCGGAAACCGGCCGCCTGATCGTGATCGAGATGAACCCCCGCGTCTCGCGCTCGTCCGCGCTGGCGTCGAAGGCCACCGGCTTTCCCATCGCCAAGATCGCGGCCAAGCTGGCGGTCGGCTACACGCTGGACGAACTCGACAACGACATCACCAAGGTCACGCCCGCCTCGTTCGAGCCGACCATCGACTATATCGTCACCAAGATGCCCCGCTTTACCTTCGAGAAGTTTCCGGGCACCGAACAGTTGCTCAACACCTCGATGAAATCGGTGGGGGAGGTCATGTCCGTCGGCCGCTGTTTTGCCGAGTCGCTGCAAAAAGCCTTGCGCTCGCTGGAAACCGGCCTGACCGGTCTGAACGAGGTCGCCCTTGGCGGCGGCGGCGACACCGAAGCGGTCATTGCCGCACTCGCCCAGCCCCGGCCGGACCGGCTGCTGGTCATCGCCCAGGCATTCCGGCGCGGCCTGTCGGTCGAACGCATCCGGGCGGCCTGCAAGTACGATCCGTGGTTCCTCGAACAGATCCAGGCCCTCGTCGCGACGGAGACCGAGATTAGGGTCAATGGCCTGCCCGAGAGCGCACATGAGTTCTGGCGCCTGAAACGCCAGGGCTTCTCCGACGCCCGCCTGGCCGAGCTCGGTGGCATCCGGGAAAGCGCGGTCGCCGCCATGCGCGTGCAGCTCGGCGTGCATCCGGTCTACAAACGCATCGATACCTGCGCGGCGGAATTTGCATCCGCAACGCCCTATCTCTACTCGACGTTCGAGGGCGACGGCGCGCTGGAGCCGGAATGCGAGGCGGAGCCGACCGACCGCACCAAGATCATGATCCTCGGCGGCGGCCCGAACCGCATCGGCCAGGGCATCGAATTCGACTATTGCTGCGTCCATGCGGTCTTTGCCCTCAGCGAAGCGGGGTACGAGACCATCATGGTCAACTGCAACCCGGAAACCGTCTCCACCGACTATGACACCGCCGACCGCCTGTATTTCGAGCCGCTGACCGCCGAGGACGTGATCGCGATTGCCCGGAAGGAGCAGTCCAACGGCACGCTGAAAGGCGTCATCGTCCAATTCGGCGGCCAGACGCCGCTGAAGCTGGCCGAAGCCCTACAAGACGCCGGCATTCCCATCCTCGGCACCTCACCCGACGCCATCGACCTTGCCGAAGATCGCAAGCGCTTTCAGGCGTTGCTTGCAGAAACTGGCCTGAAGCAGCCGCCGAATGGTACCGCCACCTCGCTCGCCGAAGCGGAGCGGGTCGCCGAAACCGTCGGCTATCCCGTGCTGCTCCGCCCCTCCTATGTGCTGGGCGGGCGCGCCATGCAGATCGTCCACGACGTGGAGGGACTGCGGAACTATATCGCGACCGCCGTGCAAGTTTCGGGCGCCAGCCCCGTGTTGGTCGACTCGTACCTGAAAGACGCGATTGAAGTGGATGTGGACGCCCTCTCCGATGGGGAGGAAGTCCGCGTTGCCGGCATCATGGAACATATCGAGGAAGCCGGCGTTCATTCCGGCGACAGCGCCTGCTCGCTGCCGCCCTATTCCCTGCCCGGCGAAACGGTGGAGGAGATCAAGCGCCAGACCGTCCGCCTCGCCAAGGCGCTGGACGTGGTCGGCCTGATGAACACGCAGTTTGCGGTGCGCAAGGAAGACGGCGAGTTCCAGATTTATATCCTGGAGGTCAATCCGCGCGCGAGCCGCACGGTACCCTTCGTGGCCAAGGCCACCGGCGCCGCCATCGCCAAGATCGCAGCCCGGTTGATGGCGGGCGAGAAACTTGGCGATTTCCCTCCGATCAACCTGACGCCTAAGCATATGGCGGTAAAGGAAGCCGTCTTCCCGTTCGCCCGCTTCCCCGGTGTAGATACCTTGCTCGGGCCGGAAATGAAGTCGACCGGCGAGGTGATGGGCATCGACCGCGATTTCGGCCGCGCCTTCGCCAAGTCCCAGCTTGGCGCCGGCTCCATGCTGCCGCAGTCCGGGACCGTGTTCATCTCGGTGCGTGACGGCGACAAGGCCGCGATCATCGCCCCGGCTCAGCGGCTCGCGGAACTGGGCTTCAAAATCATCGCGACCGGCGGGACCCAGAAAGCATTGCAAGACGCGGGACTGCAGGCGGATCGGGTGAACAAGGTCTTGGAAGGCCGTCCGCATATCGTTGACATCATCCGCAACGGCGACGTGCAACTGGTTATCAACACGTCCGAAGGCAAGCAGTCGGTAGCAGACTCCTTCAGCTTGCGCCGGGCAGCCCTAAGCGAGCGAGTGCCTTATTATACGACGCTTGCCGGCGCACGCTGCACGGTAGAGGCTATCTCGGCCCTTTGCGAAGGAAACCTTGAAGTACAGCCGCTGCAAGCTTATTTTGAGGGTTTGTTCTAGTCCCACGCAACGGCCAGCAGGCAAGCAATAAGGGCGGTGGGGGCCGCTGCAGGCAGTATGAAAAGCTTGTCCCGGCGCAACGGACGCTTACGATCAATATCAGAGCAGGATGAACGTGCTTTTCTGGATGACTGTCCGGGCGAGAACGAAAAGAACATGATGCACTATGAGGCCTAGCTGCGGTGTGCAGCTTTTCCTCGTTCTGGAGGGTTTGGGATGGATAAAGTTCCGATGACACCCGAGGGCTATCAAAGGCTCGAGGAAGAATTGCGCCGGCTGAAGGCGGAAGACCGCCCGGCGATCATTCGCGCCATTTCCGAGGCACGCGCGCATGGTGATCTTTCCGAAAATGCCGAATATCACGCCGCGAAAGACCGGCAGGCCTTCATCGAAGGCCGCATTGCCGAGCTGGAAGACAAGACCAGCCGCGCGGAAATCATTGACCCTGCCAACATGTCGGGCACCGAATCCGTGAAGTTTGGGGCGACCGTCGTGGTGATCGACGAGGAGTCAGAGGAGGAATCCCAGTTCCAGATCGTGGGCGCGGACGAATCCGATATCGACAATGGCCGCATCTCTATCACCTCACCCATGGCGCGCGCGCTAATCGGCAAGGAGGCCGGCGACCAGGTCGAGGTGCTCGCCCCGTCCGGCTCGCGCTTCTATGAAGTCGCCTCCGTCGAGTACCGGTAGGTGGTGATGCCAACCTATGATGGCGGTTGTCATTGCGGTGCGGTCCGGTTTTCCCTGACCAAACCGCAGGAGCTTACCGAAGCGGTTGCATGCGATTGCTCGCTTTGCACCAAAAAAGGCATCTTGCTGGCGTCCGCAGAGGAGTCGGAACTGACGATTACCCAGGGCGAGGACGCGCTGACCAACTATCAGTTCGGCACGAAAACCGCCTCGCACTGGTTCTGTTCCACTTGCGGCATCCACGTATTGACGCGGCCGCGCATGCACCCGGAGCGCTATGCAGTGAACGTGCGCTGCTTGGATCGCTTTAACGACATCGAATCCGCACTGACAATCGTGCCGTTTGACGGTCAGAACCACCCCAAGGACCGACTGGCCTAGGCGCTATGGATATCGCCCCAAGGCGTGTTGCCTTCCGGCTCGGTCTCGCCAAGGTGACGCCGGCGCCGCGTCACCCGACGGAGATCGCTTGCATATGCCCGGACACCGATATGTTCCCCAATAGATATGCCCTTTGATAACTATGCCCGTACATCAGACTGACGTCGCCGTAATAGGCGCGGGTCCGGTTGGCCTGTTCGCCATCTTCGAACTCGGCATGGTGGGCCTGAAATGCCATGTGTTGGATGCGCTGGAGGCGGCCGGCGGCCAGTGCGTCGCGCTCTATCCGGAAAAGCCGATCTACGACATCCCCGGCTATCCCATCATCGGCGCCCACGAGCTGATCGACCGGCTGGCCGAGCAGGCCCGGCCCTTCGACCCCGTCTATCATCTTGGCGCGCCTGTCGTCCGCCTGGAAGAACGGCCGGGCGGGCGCTTTCTGGTGGAGACCGCCGCCGGCGTTCAGGTAGACGCGGGCGCGGTGATTGTCGCGGCCGGCGTCGGCGCCTTCGGCCCGAACCGGCCGCCGCTCGAAAGCATACATCGCTTCGAAGGCAACAGCGTCTTTTACCTGGTCGAGCGGCGGGAAGCCTTTCGCGGCAAGCGGGTCGTCATCGGCGGCGGCGGCGACTCTGCCGTCGACTGGGCCATTTCCCTCAGCGAGCTGGCCGAGTCCGTCGCCGTCGTGCACCGGCGGGACAAGTTCCGGGCCGCGCCCGAAAGCGAGCGCCGCCTGCGGGAATTGGCGGCGGCAGGAACTATCGAGCTGGTGGTTCCCTACCAACTGCATGCGCTGGAAGGTGGGGATACGCTCAGCGCCGTCATCGTCCGCACCCTGAAGGGTGAGGAGCGCCGCCTGGAGGCGGACGTGCTGCTGCCGTTTTTCGGCCTGTCCATGGATCTCGGCCCCGTTGCCGATTGGGGCATGGCCCTGGAGCACAAGCATGTCGCGGTCGCCATGGAGACCTGCGAGACCTCGCGCCCCGGCCTTTATGCCATTGGCGATGTCGCGACATATCCCGGCAAGCTCAAGCTGATACTGACCGGTTTCAGCGAGGCCGCCATGGCCGCCCATGCCATCTTCAAGCGGCTGCGGCCCGACGAGGTTCTACGCTTCGAGTACTCGACGACAATGGGCGTGCCCGGCGCGGAATAGGCAGTGCACGCTGCTATCGGCGCGCTTGCTGCCGCCGCCGAAGCAGGCCAAACCCCACCAAGGCTCCCGCTAGGAGTAAACCCGACGCCGGCACCGGAGTCGCCATCGGTGTCGCGCTACCGCCCGCGGTCCCGGCCTCGCTCGGAAACGGCATCAGTTCCCCCGAGTACATCAAACCAAACGGGTTGATGGTCGTCGTCAGCCCTGTTCCGACCTGGTAGGCTTCGAACGTCAGGTTATGAATGCCAGGGTCGAGTTGAACCATGAAGACGCCTTCCTCTCCGGGCTCACAGCCGAGACTGCCTTTTGCGCAGGTGTCCTGGCTGAAATTCGGTCCTGAGCCGACCTGCGACGTCAATTGTGTGCTGTTGAGGAATACCCCGGCCGTATCGTCCGCCCAAACGGACAGTAACAACTGCGATTTCACCGTCACATTGAGCTGTTCCGAGACCGAGAACAGCGGCGTCGTGCCGGTGGTCGGCGCGAGCAACGTACCCTTGTATCCGGTATCACCATAGCTGATCCATTTGGCCGTGCTCAACGTGTGCCAAGCTGGATAGGGATCGACCGAAACGACGCTGCAGGCACCGCCACCTAGCGGTGTCCCCAAAACGCACGTTTCGGTGCCATCGCCGGAGAGGACCGGTGTGGCACCCGCCGTACCTACCGAAAATACTGCAATCACGGCCAGAGCCGCAGCTTTAATTATAGACATTACACTCTAACTCCTTGTGCCGCCCTATCATCCGTCCGGTCAACAATGGTCGGGCGAAGACTCATCTCTTCCTCTGCTACATACATCTGTATAGAGGTCGTCATAATCATGCAATTACTTTGTATACTTAAAAGGCTTAAGCCAGTAAAATCTCCTATATTTCAGTAGGTTATCAAATGATACCGGGTATCCGCCACATGCCGGCCACATCTCTTCAGGAGATCAGAACTCACAATGCGAAGTCATGAGCATGCATGTTCAGTTGCTGGTTAACCATGTCGCGATATCATGGGGCAACCATCGTTGAGCCGAAGACCAATCCTTGGTCGGCATCATGCGGAGCACTTCGGGACGTGCCACTCATATGTAGCTGGATGCGTGCTCGTTCGATGCGCCAGCATCAATACCCTCGCGCCGCATCCACAGGGTTGGTGACCTTCTTCCCGGCCAGAATCCGGCGCATATTCTCCGCCACCTGGTCGGCCGCGGTGGCCGGTGTGGTCAGACCGCTTTCGTGCGGGGTAATGATCACGCCCGGCTGGTGCCACAGCTTGTGCTCCGGCGGCAGAGGCTCCGGCTCGGTCACATCCAGGACCGCGCCCAGCAAATGCCCCTCGTCCAGCAGCGCCAACAGGTCGTCCGTCATCACATGGGCGCCCCGCGCCAGGTTCAGCAGCACCGCCCCTTCCGGCAGTTTCGACAGGCGCGCGCGGTCCAGAATGCCAATTGTCTCCGGCGTCAGCGGTAACGAGCAGACCAAAAAATGGCTTTCCGCAAGGAATGTATCCAACTGCTCCATGCCCGCGTAGTTCGGCATCGGTCCCAGATCCCGCGGCGTCCGCGTCCAGCCGTGCACGCGAAAACCCAGCGCCAACAATCCGCGGCCGATGGCGCTACCGATCTCGCCAAAGCCCAGCACCCCAACCTTGGGCGGATGGCGCGACGGCTCGCCTAATTCCTCCCAGTGCGCGCGCCGCTGCATTTTCCGGTATTCATCAAAGCGGCGGTAGAAATGCAGCACGCCATAGGCCGCCCACTGCACCATCTGCTGGGTCATGTACGGGTCGACGATCCGCGCGATGGGCAGGTGCAGCGGCACATCGGGGTCGGCAAATATGCCATCGACGCCGGCGCCGGTCGCCAGAATGCCTTTCAGGTTTGGGAATTGCCCGAAAAACCCGGCATCCACCTTGAACGCCAGCACAAAATCGACCGTGGCGGGGTCGCCGACATCGGGCCAGACGCGCCAGTCCAGATCGGGGATACGCCCGCGCAGCTCCCGCTCCCAGCCTGAGGGGTCTCCCGCACCGGCCCTGAAAACTATCGATACCATCGGCAACATTCCTTTCGCATTTTACCCTGGTCTACGCAAGCCGATCCGCAATGGCTATAAGACAAAGCCGGCTTTTAGGAAGGATCCCGCCGATGCCGCTCTATTTTCCGCCATTTGGCGAAAGCACCTGGGCCCGCGCCCGGCCGCAAGAGGCCGGTCTGAATCCTGATGGCGTCAAGGATGCGGTCGCCCACGCAGAGGCGCACGAGTCGCCTTGGAACCGGAACCTGACGCGGCACCTGGAGACGGGCCACTTCGAGCCCCCGCCCTGGAACGAGATTATCGGCCCCACCCGTGGCCGCGGCGGCCCGGCGGGGCTAGTCGTCGCGCAGGGCAAGATCGTGGCCGAATGGGGCATGCCCTGGCGGCCGGACATGACCTTCAGCGTGGCGAAATCCTTCATCTCGCTCTGTGTCGGCCTCGCCCATGACGACGGCCTGATCCCGGACCTGGACGCGCCGGTGCGTGAGCTGGTGGACGATGGCGGCTTCGAGGGCGAGCAGAACGCGGCCATCACCTGGCGCCACCTGCTGCAACTCACCAGCGAATGGGAGGGCACGCTGTGGGGCAAGCCCGATCTGGTCGACCGCAACCGCGAGCTTTCAACCGAAGGCCAGAACGCGGCAAAGGGCGAGGCCCGGCCACTGGCGAAACCCGGCAGTCACTGGGAATACAACGATGTACGGGTGAACCGCCTGGCGCTCGCCGCGCTTCGGGTCGTGGGCCGCGGTTTGCCATCGGTACTGAAAAGCCGAATCATGGACCCGATCGGCGCGAGCCCCACCTGGGAGTGGCAGGGCTACAAGAATTCCTGGGTGAAGGCCGGCGGCCGGCCGGTGCAGAGTGTCTCCGGCGGCGGCCATTGGGGCGGCGGCATGTTCATCTCCGCCTACGATCTGGCGCGCGCGGGCTTGCTGGTTGCCCGCGATGGCGTGTGGGAGGGTAGGCAACTCATCTCGCGCGCCTATCTGGAGCAGGCGGCAACCCCCTCCCCGCTCAACGCCAGCTATGGCCTGATGTTCTGGCTGAACACCGCGCGGGCCCAGTACCCGAATGCGCCCGCACACCTGCTCATGATGCATGGTGCGGGCGCCAACCGTGTCATCATCGACCGCGAGCGCGATCTGGTGGTCGTGCTGCGCTGGATCGACGGTCAGGCGGCCAACGGTTTCCTGAAGCGGCTTTACGGTGGCTAAGATGCCAATCCAGGAGTGCTTCCGACTTGCCTCAAGCGCGCCACCACGGCTTTTGCGCTTCGGCCAGCGCCTGGGCTCTGGTCATGCCGATATCGTCCAGCATCCGAGCGTCCAGATTGCACAGTTCCCGCCGCTGGCGGAAGCGGCCGCGCCAGCGGGCCATCCCAATGAAACAACCGGCGAGACCGACTTTGGGCGGCATAACTACAGCAGGACCGGAGACCTTAGCGGCGGGTATAGAGCTGGTCATAACGCCTTCCTTTCCTCGAAGAACGAACCGCAAGCACCGCCAATTCGGATCGTTTGCTGTCCGTTACGAGACAAAGTAACGCATATATCCAACATTAGAGGTGAAGAAAGTCACACCGGACCCAGCATTTTAATCGCCCACGAGTTGCGGCTGGGAAAAGCACGCGCCCGGGCTGTTCGCGGTTGACCGCGACGTTCATCAAAGGGTGCGCAGAAGCCAACATCTTCGTCGGTTGGCAACGTCGTCGGTTGGCAACGCCGGACGCCAGGATGGCTACAGCCAATCGGGCACGGGCAGCCCCTTCTCCTCCAGGAAGGCCCGATTAAACATTTTCGACTGGTATTTCGCCGCTCCGTCGCACAGGACCGTCACAATCGTGTGACCCCGCCCCAGGTCCTTGGCCATGCGGATTGCGCCCGCGACATTGACGCCGCTGGACGACCCCAGCGCCAGCCCCTCCTGCGACAGCAGATCAAAGGCGACCTGCAGCGCTTCCGCATCGGGTATTTGGTAGGGCATGTCCACCGTCAGCCCCTCCAGGTTGGCAGTGATCCGACCCTGGCCGATGCCTTCGGTAATCGAGGAACCTTCCGATTTCAATTCGCCGTTCTTGTAATACTCATAGAGGGCCGCGCCCGGCGGATCGGCGATGCCGATCTTCACGTCGGCCTTCTGCTCCTGCAAATATTGCGCGACGCCTGCCAGCGTGCCGCCCGAGCCGACGGCGCAGATAAAGCCGTCCACCCGGCCGTCCGTCTGGCGCCAGATTTCCGGACCGGTGGTCTCGTAATGGCCTTGGCGGTTGGCGACATTGTCGAACTGGTTCGCCCAGATCGCGCCGGCCGGGTTCTCGGCGGCGATTTCCTCGGCCAGGCGGCCAGAATATTTCACATAATTGTTCGGGTCGCGATACGGCACGGCCGGCACCTCGCGCAGGTCGGCGCCGCAGAGGCGCAGCATGTCCTTCTTTTCCTGGGTCTGGGTTTCCGGGATCACGATCACGGTCTTATAGCCGCGCGCGTTCGCCACCAATGCCAGACCGATGCCGGTATTGCCCGCGGTCCCCTCGACAATGACGCCGCCAGGGCGCAGCAGCCCCTTTGCCTCCGCATCTTTCACAATGGCGAGCGCGGCGCGATCTTTCACGGAGCCGCCCGGATTCATGAACTCCGCCTTGCCCAAAATCTCGCAGCCGGTAGCGTCCGAGACGCGGCGCAGGCGGATAAGCGGCGTATTGCCAATGCTGTCGATAAACCCGTTTCGAACGTCCATTCGATCAACTCTTTTGCAGCGTCGGTTGTACAGATGCAGCAATTTAACCCGGCAGCCTTTGCATTGCGCGGAAAAATGCTATGAGAAATGAAAGTACTGACATTTATTCCCGATCAGTCCCATATTCTTGAAAATTATCCGCGAGCGAGGGCCCCATGCTGCGCGAATTATGGTCAGAGATGGAAACCTACAAGGCCCGCGATCCGGCGTTGCGGTCGCGCTTGGACGTGGTTTTCAGCTACCCCGGCTTTCACGCCCTGGTCTTCCACCGAATCGCGAACCTGTTCTGGCGAAACGGCTGGTATTTTTGGGGGCGGCTTATCTCTCATATCGGCCGGTTCCTGAGCGGCATCGAAATCCACCCCGGCGCCACGATCGGCAAAGGCCTGTTCATCGACCACGGCATGGGCGTTGTGATTGGCGAGACCGCACATGTTGGTGACAACGTTACACTCTATCAAGGTGTTACGCTCGGCGGTACCTCGCTAAACAAGGGCAAGCGTCACCCGACCATCGAGGATGGCGTCATCGTCGGCGCAGGCGCGAAGATCTTGGGTCCGTTCACGGTCGGCAAGGATGCCCGCGTCGCTGCCAACGCGGTGGTGCTGAAGGAAGTGCCGGCCAGCGTGACGGTCGTCGGCATCCCGGCGCAGATCGCCAAGGGCAAGGTCGACAATGACCAAGGCTTCGAAGCCTATGGCACCGCAGCGGACGTGAAAGATCCGGTCGAGCGTCACCTGGAAACCTTGCTGGAAGAGGTTAAGCGGCTCACGGCCCGGGTTGAATCGCTGGAAGCGGACCTGGCGGCAGAGCGCGGTGGCTCGCGCAAGGTGGCGAACCTTTAGGTCAGATACGGGCTCGTCGGCTCAACATTGATCGGCAGTCTGCTGAACCTGCCGGAGCAGCCGGGATACGTGCGCTCCATCGGCGATCATCTGAAAGGCGAGTTTCGTCCGGTAAGGGTGGCCCCGCCGGTCAAACCCCAGTGGGCCACCGAAAGAGACCGTGTCTTCCCTGCCCTGATAAAGTTCGATCACCGCATCCCGCCGGATCGGGTATGACCGGATCGACCGGCCTCGATGCGAGCGCGCGACCAGCGCCCGGCGGTTCGTCAGCGCGTAGCGGGTCTTGGCGCGCCGATGTGCATCCCAGTAGAATCGACCGACTGCCATAAAAGCGCCAAACGCAAAGAACGGCAGTGCGAACACCAGGGCCAACGGCTCGCCCGCCATCAGCGCCTGAAATGCGATAAAGACCGCGGCGCCTGCAAACAGTACGCCGAAAAGGCTCGGCAGTATGGTTGCTAGCCGTAGCTCGCAGGCGAGCCGCGCGGCAGGCTGGCCTTCCCAAAGTAAAACCTCGTCCTCCTCCAGATAAGGCTGCCAGCCGCCTGGTTCGATTGCCAGGCTGCGCAGATCGTCGGACGTCTTACCGGTCATGCGATGGTGCCCCTTACCAACGGCTGCCTATCGCAGGGCGTCGGCATCATTCAGGAAAACCCCGCCATAACCATCAGTGCCCGCGCCAGGCTCACCAACGAAAGCACGGCCAAAGTCACGATTACCCATTGGCGGAAACGCAGCGCATCAATGCGGCGGAATATCTTCACACCGATCCACGAGCCCAGCAGCATCGGCGGTACGGCTAGCGCCGTGCGGACGAATGTCTCTTCATCGATCAATCCTTCAAAGGACGCCATGCCGGTTGCGATCAAGTCGGCCGCGCCCAGATAGGCGATCAGAGATGCCCGCCCGACGGCGACGGCCTGCGGACCGGAGAAGTAATAAATCACCGCGGGCGGGCCACCCGCGGACGTGGCGCCGGTCAGCACGCCCGACATCACGCCGACGCCGATCGTTCCTGCCGAGCCCGGCTGCCGCCGGAGCCGGAACCCGGCCCGCAGCATCAGGCATATGGTCAGCACGACCAGCGCGATCACCGCCTGCATCGGTGCGCGCGGCAGATGGGCCAGCAGCATCAGCCCCAACGGTATCGCCACGGCGCAGCCGATCAGCAGCAACACTGTGCTGCGCACATGCACGTCCCGCCAAACCGGAGGCAGCAACCACACCGTGGTCACCAGTTCCAGCAACAGGATCATCGGCACGGCTTCGGCGGCGGGCATGAAGAAGGTCAGGCCGACGACATATATCATGGACGAGCCGAAGCCGGTCACGCCGCGGATAAACGATCCCATGCCGACGGCACACGCCAGGTAGGCCAGCTCCCAGATCTCCAACCCGGCCACGAGCGACTCCTATCCCAAAAGAAAACCGCCGCCAGAAGCTTTGTGCTTCGGGCGGCGGCGAAAGCTGCCTTTGCCCTTTTTGGGCTTAACGCGGCGGGGATGGAAGACCGCATCTGCCAGGCACCGCGCCATCGGGTTACGCGGCTTCATGCTGCAAACCTCCGGTTTCGGGGAGAGACGCGCTTATATGGTATTCTCCCGCGGGATTACCAGCCAGTATCGGCACCAGCCCCATAGCGTTTCCCACGCACCAGCCAACCGCCAGTGTGCCTTTGTCGGCAGGATCAGTCGAACAGGCTGGAGACCGAGCGTTCCTCGGCGATCCGCTTGATCGCCTCGCCCAACAGCGGCGCGATGCTCAGCGGCGTAATGCTGCGGGCGGCCAGAACCGGCTCGGTTGCCTGGATGCTGTCGGTGATAACCAATTGCTCCATCGGCGACGCCTCCACGCGCGCAACCGCGCCGCCCGAAAGCACCCCGTGGGTGACATAGGCAGAAACGCCGGTCGCCCCCTGCTCTTTCAGCGCGACCGCCGCGTTGCAGAGCGTGCCGGCCGAATCGACGATGTCATCGATCAGAATGCAGCGGTGGCCGGCCACATCGCCGATAATGTTCATGACCTCCGACACGCCGGCCCGTGCGCGCCGCTTGTCAATAATGGCCAGATCCGCGTCGACCCGGCTCGCCAGGCTGCGGGCGCGAACCACGCCGCCGACATCGGGTGAGACGATCACCAGCTTCTCGCCCGCATACCGCTTGCGCAGGTCGGTGACGAACACGGGCAGCGCGTACAGATTGTCCGTCGGGATATCGAAAAATCCCTGGAATCTGCCCTGCATGCAGGTCGATGGTCAGCACCCGGTTCGCGCCCGCGGTGGTGATCAGGTTCGCCACCAGCTTGGCGGAGATCGGTGTGCGCGGCCCGGTCTTCCGATCCTGACGGGCATAGCCGAAATAGGGAATGACGGCGGTGATCCGCTTGGCCGAGCCACGCCTGAGCGCATCGATGGAGACCAATAATTCCATCAGCGTGTCGTTCGCCGGAAAGCTGGTGGACTGCACGACGAACACATCCTCGCCCCGGACGTTTTCTTCGATCTCCACAAACACTTCCATATCCGCGAACCGTTTGATCGCGGCATTGGTCAATGGCAGATTGAGATAGCGGCCAATGGCTTCGGCCAGCGGACGATTGCTGTTTCCCGCAAGGATTTTCATGGCGGAACCGGTCTACTGGCGTTCGAGGGCCGAATGGCGCCGCACCCGCGCGACCATCCATTCGTGTATGCTTGGTGTTCGATACACAGATGCCGCTTTGGTGTAAATGGCCGGCGCCGACCATGGGATACCGGGGTATCTATTTTTGCAGTGAAACCGGCACGCCGCCCCCTCCTCACGCCCGGTCCTCACGTCCATGCCCAGGCGGCGCGTCCCCGTCACCGTGGCCGCCGTCAACTCTGTTTCAGTTCCGCCAGCAAATGCTCGGCCTTTTCCCGTTCGGTAGAGGTTTGCTCGTCGGTATCATTCGCGAGCGCCCGTTCCAATATGGCGATGGCTTCCTGGGATTTGCCGGCCTCGTTCAAGGCGAATGCTAAATGATAGGCGATATCGACATTCTCCGGCGCCTCGGCCGCCGCGGCGTAAAGCAGTTCCAGCCCCTCGTCCACCTGACCTTCGCGCATGAGAATCCAGCCGAGCGTGTCGGCGACCGCCGCCGCATTCGGCGCCATGCTATAGGCGCGGCGAGCCATTTCGAGAGCGCCATCCTCTTTCAACTCGTAGCGCAGCCACGCCAGGTTATTCAGCACCACTGCATTGTTCGGCAGCATCGAGTAGGCACGCTCCAGCAGCGCCATCGCGCGGCGATACTCTTTATCTTGGATGTAGTGCGCGCTCAGCAGTTGCAGCATGCCGGCATCATCCGGATTTTCGCCGAGCCAGTTCGCGACGAGATCGGCCGCTTCATCCCGGCGGCCGGCCTCCAGCAGCAGTGAGTAGGTTTCCCGCACCAGCCCGGCGGAGGGGCTGGCGGCTAGTTGGTTCTGCATTTCGGCGACCGCCTTGTCGATCTGGCCCGTGCGGCGAAAGATTGCCGCCCGCAACACCGCGCCCAGCGCCGGGCTGGCCTCGCCGGCTTTTTCCGCGACCGTCATCGCACCCGCTTCGTCATTTTCACCGAGCAGCATGCTGATCAGCGCACGGTTCGCCGCAAAGTTGGAAGGGTCGTCCTTCAATACCCGTTCAACCGTCGCCTTCGAGGCCGCCTCGTCGCCCGCCAGCAATTGTGCTTGCGCGAGTTTCAGCAGCACATCCGGCGTCTGCCCCTGCTTTTCCGCCAGTTTCGCGTAGGCTTCGGCCGCTGCGGTATAATCCTGGAGCGCCAAATAAGCCTCTGCCGCGACCGCCAGGCCATTCGCATCGGTGCTTTCGCCGATGCGGTAGGCCTCGCCGGCCCAACGCCTCGCCTCGGCTATATTGTTTTCGCGCAAGCTGATATTGATCAGGTTCGCCCGGATCGCCAGAGAGCCCGGGATCTCCTCGGCCTTCTGCCGGAGCAAGGCGATCGCCGCATCGCGCCGGTCGCGGTTCGCGAGGAAGTTGGCCAGCTGCAGGATCAGGGCTTCATTGGACGGCTCCAATTCCAGCGCATTGCGCAGCCGCCCCTCCATCGCATCGAACTTGCCCTCGCTGACATCGATGCGGTTCATGTTGGCGATGCTGCCAAGGTCGGTCGGATCGCGGGCGAGTACCGGCGCCAACGCCGCGCGCGCTTTCTCCAGATCGCCGATGCTCACATAAAGCCGCGCGAGCAGATTCGCCACGGCGGTGTTATCGGGCTGTTCCGCCTTCAATTCCTCCGCCTTGGCGAGCGCCCCCTCGCTGTCGCCGAACTGAGCCAGATCCAACGCCTCCAACACGCCCTGCGCCACCGGATCCAAGGTCAGTTTGCCAGCCTCGTCAGTGGTGGCGGTCTGCAGCACCTGCAGGAAGCTATTGGCCTGGCGCCGGTCGTTTTCAGAGCCGATTTGCACCACCCGCTGCAGGTCCGCTTGCGCCTTTTCCAGCCTTCCGGTCCGCAGGGCGGCGCTGGCGCTCAATTGGAACGCGGCGACATCGCCGCTGGTGTCGCCGGTCAGCGGCGCCAGCGTTTGCAGCGCGGCCAGCGGACGGTCGGTCTTGAGTTGGATCGTCGCCAGCAGGCGTCGTGCCTCCCGCCCCTCGTCGCCGGCCGCGGCGACGAACCGCTCCAACGCCTCTTCCGCCTGGGTGTACTGTTCCAACTGGTACTTGACGAGACCGATGATCAGGCTCGCCGCGGGCTGCCGCTGCACCGCCTCCGGCAATCCCTCCAATGCCGCGTCCGCCGCGGGATAGTCGTTCAGCAGCATCAGGACCCTGGCGTAGAGATACAGACCGGGCATAGCGTCCGGCGATTTCTGCAAGAAAGCCTCCAGCAGATCCCGGGCCGCCTTCAGGTCGCTTTTCCGGACCAGCGCCTCGGCCTTGATCAGCTTGCCGCGCGGATCGTCCGGCGCGACTTCGATGATCTTGTCAGCGACCTCCAGCACACGATCCAGATCGCGCGCCTGCAGCGCCATTTGCGCGCGCAGGATATACGCCTCCACCATGTCCGGCTGCGCCGTCAGGGCCGCGTCGATATGGCGGTCGGCAGCATCCGGGTCGCCCTGCCGCGCCTTTATCCTGGCCATCAACAAGTTAGCGGGAACGGAGGTGCTATCTTGCGCCAACAGGCCGGAGACAATGTATTCGGCCTCATCCAGCCTACTGAGAGCGAACAGGGCCTCGGCGCGGATCGTTTTCTTGGCCGTCGCGAATTGCGCATCGTCGGCCGTCTCGCGGACTGTCGACAGCGCTTCCCGGTATTGGTGCAGACCCAGCTGGGTTCGGCCCAGATAGACCTCGACTTCGTCGCTAGGCTTCCGCCGATAAACGTAGTCCAGTTCCTGTTCCGCGGCGGCCAGATTTCCCGACTGCAAATACAATCGGCCGAGCAACAGGCGGGCGGCGTAGTTATCCGCATCCTGCTGCAGCGCATTGCGCAGCTGGATCACGGCCGCCCGGAAGTCGCCCTTCTTCAGCCAATCCAGGGCATCCTCATAGTATTGCTTGGAACTATCCGCGTCTGCCAATGCAGCCGCCGGCGACAGCAGCAGGAAGCCGGCCGTTACCGAGACCGCCAGGCGGCGTACCAATTTATCAATCCTGAGGGCGGAGATGGCCAAGGTCATTCGTCGGTCCTTAAACCTGGTTCGAGGGACTTGCTTCAACCAATTGGGTCGAGGAATAGGCAGCACAAGCGATTTGCATTTATCAGGCCAATCGGTCAACAGCCGGTAAATCGCCACGGTGGCGGGCTGCCGACCATCTTGCAAGCAACAGGGCCGTTGAGCCATCATTCAGCGAATGGCAGCGCCAATCGCGGCTGCAAAACCCGGAGGAAAAACCATGACTGGCAGAGTGGAAGGCAAGGTCGCCCTTGTTACGGGCGGCGGCTCGGGCATCGGCCGCGCGACCGCCGAGTCCCTGGCCCGCGAGCGCGCGAGCGTGGTTGTGACCGATTTGCGCGAGGAGGCGGCGGCCGAAACCGCCGCCCGCATCACCGACGCCGGCGGCACGGCTCGCGCCATGGCCCAGGACGTGACGGATGAAGGGCAGTGGCAGGCCGTCTTCGCCTCGCTGCGGGCGAATGAAGGGCGGCTGGACATCCTCTTCAACAATGCGGGCGTCAGCAATGACGGCCTGATGCTCGCCGATACCAGCCTGGAGCACTGGCGCCACGTCAACGCCGCCAATGTGGAGGGCGTCTTTCTCGGCACCAAATACGGCATCGAAATGATGGCCGAGACAGGCGGCGGCTCCATCGTGAACGTCTCGTCCATCTACGGCAAAGTGGGCGCGGTTGGCTCGGTCGCCTACAATGCCAGCAAGGGCGCGGTCTGCCTGCTGACGAAAGGGGCGGCGCTGGAATGCGGCAAGGCAGGCAACGGCGTGCGGGTCAATTCCGTGCATCCGGGCTTCATCGAAACCGGCATGACCGCCGCACGTTTCAGGGACAACGCGACGCGTGACTGGATGCTGAACCGCACGCCCATCGGCCGGGTCGGCCAGCCGCAGGACATCGCCAACGGCGTGCTCTATCTGGCCAGCGACGAAAGTTCCTTCGTCACGGGCGCGGAACTGGTGATAGACGGCGGTTTTACGGCGATCTAAGTATGGTGCCCCATCAGATTTCCCGGCAGAGAGAACTCTAACTCCAGGTCTTTTTCGGCGGGGACTTGATTTCGATCTGCACCGAATCTTCCAACGCCTCGTGATAATGAGGCACGCCTGCCGGATGAATCCAGGTGTCGCCCGGCCGGGCGATGAATTCCTCGCCCGCGATCACGACGCGGACCTTGCCCTTTACCAGATAGCAGATGGATTCGTGGTCCGGGTGCGAATGCTCCGGATCGACCAGCCCTTTCTCCCGGTGCGCTTCCAGGAACACCATGTCCTGGCCCACCATCAGCGGCTTGATCGAAAGATTGTGCCCGCCCTGGCTTTCGGCCTGCCCCTCCAGCGCCTTCACATGCTGGGCGGGGATATCGGCGTTGCGAACGAAATGGGCGGTGGTCTTGTTCAACCTACGGTCTGTGGGCGCGTTCATGAACTAATGCCTTTCGGTCGGCGGCGGGGATCGGTCGCGGCAAGCACGCGGTACATGGAGCGGGGCAGCTTGCGCCCTGCCTGGCGCAGGGTACGGTTCAGCCTCGGCCATCGGATTCGCGCCCGGCGCAGCAGTTCCGGCGCCCACCGGCTGTTGGTCAGCAGCAAAACGAGCCCGACGGTCATCATCAGCAGGCCGAAAGGGATCGGCAGCGGAAACACGACCATGCCGCTCAAAAACAACACCAAACCGAGACTTCCAAGCACCATTCGGCGCATCGACACTCCCACGCAGCCGGTTTCGCGACGGCCACGATGCCGCTAAGGTTACGACGTCGCTAGTATTAAAAGGAAATCAGGGTCATGAGCAAAGCCGTTCTGGGGCTCGATCACGCCGTCATCGCCGTCAATGATTTGGAGGCGGCACGGCAAGTTTACAACAGGCTGGGCTTCACCAATGTGCCTATGGGCGATCACCAGAACCGCGCCACTGCCAATTACTGCATCATGTTCCCGGAGACATATCTGGAACTGCTCGGCATGAACCAGCCGGACCTGCCGGATTTCGGCATCAGGCAGTTTCTGGCGACCCATGGCGAGGGCTTCCAGCGGCTGGCGAACGGCACCGCGGAGGCCGACGACATCGCCGCCGAATTGCGCGAACGCGGCCTGGATATCCTAGACCCGGTGCTGCTGGAGCGGCCGCAGCAGGAACCCGAGGGCATGGTCACCTTCAACAATGTCATGATCCCGCCCGAGCAGACCGCCGGCATCTGGACGTTTTTCTGCTGCCACCGCACACCGGACCTGATGCGCACGCCGGCCTGGCTGAAGCATGCGAACGGCGCGGTGGCGCTCGCCTCGGCAACGGCAATTGTCGAGGATATGGCGGCATCCCGCGCGGCGCTGGCCAAGGTCTACGGCGAGGATCGCCTGCATGACGCACCGCACGGTTTCAGCGTGCATCTGCCAAAAGGCCGCGTGCATGTGGCGACGGCTCAGGGTTTCCCGACCCTGCATATCGGTGCGGCGGTGCCGAAGAGCCCTCTGCCCCGCTGGTATGCCCTGCGCATCGCGGTCAAGGATTTGGGCGCGACCGAGCAATATCTGGCCGCGAAGCACGTCGTGCCCGAGCACCTATTCGACGGCAGCCTGCGCATCTTCCCCGAAGATGCCTGTGGCGTGCTGATCGAATTCGTGGCCGCGGTGCACTAGAGCAGATCCCGTCCCGTTTGGATCGGGAGCTGCTCTAAAGCTAACAATTAGAGCATCTTACCCTGGCAAATCGATCGCAATAGCGATCCAATTTGATCGGGCGATGCACTAAATTTCGGCGAGCTCCGCTGGAGGATATTAGGGCATCGGTCAGCTGGCGATCCGGCGTTCAACCGGTGGGTAGCAATTGCGCGCGTTTGCGGTGGCGCGGGCCCCGTCGAGGTCACGCTGGGCAAACGGCAGCAATGTCGGATGCGCCAACAAAGCCATGGTCTGCGCAGGCGTCAGCCAGGTCGAAAGACAAGACGGGTCACGTTCGTGCATGGCCTTGGCCCACGCGGCTAGCAGATTATCATCCGGTCGCACGCCGCGCGTATCTTGATCCGCCTGGGCGAGGTGCCAGGCGCAAAGGACGGGGTCCTTTGCGAGCCGCTCCACCGGCGCTCCTTCAGGCGCATCCTCCAGCGCTGCGGAAAGACGCGCATGCTGCTCCGTCGCCGCGCGCAAGATGGCGGGCTGGCGGCTTTCTTCCGGTGTTCGCCCCAGACGAAGAACGCGCGTGACCGCCGCCACCCAGCGGCTCGAACTGGCGACCGAAAGCGGGATTGACAGAACAAGCCCGAGGGTTACCGGCGACAGCCACCAGAACAAATCCTCATGCGCCCACCAGGCGATGCCGGCCAGCGCAAAGCCCATGAGCGTGTGCCACAGATGAACCCGCACAACCTCGCCCAGCGGCACGTGCCCGTCGTCGCGGCGCTGGGGCTGCCAACCGCTGTCTCTGCCCAGTAACACCGAAACGACGATCCGCGTCTGTGCCAACATCATCACCGCTGCGAACAGCGCCGAAAGCAGCGTCTCCCACAGAATGCTGGCCGTCAGAACAATTGGGCCGCCGAACCGGAACAGCGCCCGCAAATCAAGCATCGCGGCCAGCCATCCCAGGAGCTTCGGCCCTAGAACCAGCGCGACCGACAGGAGGAAAAGATCCGTTGCCCGCTCCGAGTTGAACACCGGCCAGCTGGGGAACAGCGAAGGCTCGGCGAAATATTCGGGCCTGATCGTCTGCGCCTGGATCGCCAGCGCCAGACCGCTCAACACCAACAGAAACCAGAACACCGCCGTCAGATATGAAAGTATGCCCATCGTGAAATGCAGGCGGCTGGCCAGCGAAAAGCCTCTCGCGAACAGCAGCCGCCCGTGCTGGAAGTTTCCCTGACACCAGCGCCGGTCGCGGATCATGACGTCGATCAGCGAGGGCGGCGCTTCCTCATAGGAGCCGGCAAGATCGGTATCGAGCCGCACGCCCCAGCCAGCCCGGCGCAGAAATGCGGCTTCCGCGAAGTCATGGCTGAGAATATGGCCACCGAATGGCGGTTTCCCCGATAAAATTGGCAGGCGCGCGGCCTCCGCAAAGGCATGAACGCGGATGATGGCGTTGTGCCCCCAGAAATTCGAGGCGTAGCCATGCCAAAATGCCAAGCCGTTCGCAAAAATGGGACCGTAACAGCTATTGGCGAACTGCTGCAGACGCGCATAGAGGGTGCGCCCGCGAATGATGCGGGGATGGCTCTGGATCAGACCCAGGGATGGTTCTGCCTGCAGGCGCTTCGCCAGCGCCTCCATGGTTTCCGCGTCCATTAGGCTGTCTGCGTCCAGCACGAGCATGGCTTCATAGGCGCCACCGAACCGCATGACCCACTCGGCGATATTGCCGGCCTTCCGCTCGATGTTGCGGCTGCGATGGCGGTAATAGATCGGACAGGCTTCAGGTGCGGCCTCAATTGCCCGCATGATCGCCGCTTCCTCGGCGACCCATGCCTCCGCCCGGTTGGTGTCGCTGAGGAAAAAGAAGCAGAAACGGCCCGGCTGGCGCTCGGCGAGCGCTTCGGCCATGGCCAGAACATTTGCCGCGACACGAACCGGTTCCTCATTGTAGAGCGGTACCAGCACTGCGGTCTGCAATGTAAGAGGGCCGCGGGGCTGCCTCGGCGGAAAAACCCTGAGAACGAGGTGGCGGAAAAACCCAAAACTTGCCTGCATAAATGAAAAGGCAATCCAGGCGAAGCTCACAGTGAAAAATGCAAGAAAAATGTACTGTAACGGTGTGATGTGGTCGGTGGAGATCACGCCAACCATTTCCCGAATGCCATAGGCGGCCAATGCGACCGATGACAATATTACCAATAGTCGGGCAATTGCCAAGCCGGCCACCGACAGCCAAGCGCGCCAGCCCTTGCGCCGCAACGGCGTCTGGATACGATGCAGGCGCGCGCGCTCCATCCGAAGCGGCGCCTCGGACGGCAGCGCCACCGCATACAGCTGTCCGGAACTAACGCTTCCATCACCCTTGGCGGAACCGTCCTGAGACCTTGTCCCCACCGCGGATATTGTCGCGTCGTAAAGTGCATCCATTCTTCTACCCCGCCAGCCAGCGAAATAGCCAGGTTTCTCCGACCTGCCTGCCATCCTGCTGCAGTTCCACACGCAGTTCGACCAGCTGTGCGTCGCCTGGATCGAACGTCACAAATGCGCGGACCCCGCCTAGCTCGTAGTTTTCCACAAGCAACGCTTCCTGCATTTCTCCCTTGCTTACGGATGCCGACAAAGTCAGCGCCGACGCCGGCAACGCCGTTTTATAGTCGATGGCTACCTGAGGCAAACCATCGCTCCACCGGCGCGAGCGGACCGAGCGCACCACCCGCGCCACATCCTGTGGCCGGGGCGCGCTATTCGGCCAGGTCAGGCGGTAGGCATAGCGGAAAGGCTGACCTGGCTCCAGCGGGGCAGCAGGTCGCCAATAGGTAACGATATTGTCGTGTATTTCCGATTGGCTTGGAATCTCGATCAGCTGAACGACCCCTTTGCCCCACTCGCCCTTCGGCACGATCCAGGCAGAGGGACGGCGGCCGTAATGGGCCTCCAGATCCTGGAACAATTCGAACGACCGATTGCGCTGGATCAAGCCAAACCCTTGAGGGTTTTGGTCCATAAATGCGCTCGCCTGCAACGTTTCAGGGTTAATCAATGGCCGAACGATCGCTTCGCCGCTGCCAGTGGTCATCGCCAGCAATTCGGAATCGTGCACGGCAGGGCGATAGTCTTCTGGCTTGGAAAGATCGGCCAAGCCGTGCAGGTACATCGACGTGAGCGGCGCCAGCCCAACATGCGTCAACCGCCGGCGCGGAAAGAGGACCGCGGAGATGTCCATGGCTGTAGACCGTCCCGGGTATATTCCGAAGCGATAGGCGCCTGTGACACTCTGGCTATCCAGGAGTGCGTGCACCACGATCGAAGTCGCCTGAGCCGACGGCCGCTCGATCCAGAAGCGGTGGAACACCGGAAACTCCTCGCCCTTTGGTTCGGCAACATCGAGCGCCAAGCCTCGCGCCGACAAACCGTAGAGTTGCCCTTCCGACACGGCGCGGAAATAGCTCGCGCCCTGGAAAACCACGACCTCGTCCCGGTATTCGGGCTGGTTGAGCGGATAATGCAGGCGGAATCCGGCAAATTTTCCGGCGCCGGTCAGCTTGGGCGCCAAGGCGGAGTCGGGCACGTCAAAACTGTCATCGCCGATCGAAAGTGGCCGGGACATCCCGTTTTCCACAATAGAGATGTCGATCAGGTCCCGGAACAGAAAGCCCGGCGCAAACAGCTCGATGGAAAAGCGAGTAGGACTTACCCCCCAAATCGCCTCTTTCTTCCGGTACCGGATCTGCCGGTAGGTGTCGTAGTCGAGCTGTGCCAGTTCCTTGGGCGTAGCGGGCGGCGGTTTGTACGGCGCGGCGGCGAGCGCTTCCGCCTCTGCCAAAACGGTTTCGCGGCTGAAAGGCGTGCCGCTCGCCTCCGCCCACGCACGCGCCGGCATCGCACCGGCCGCGACCGCACCCGCACCCAGCGTCAGCAGCTGACGTCTGCTCGTCTTAATCGTCATCGCTTCCGAATTCCGGAGTCCACGAACCGAACGCCAGCACCGACCGTATCTCTCAACGTAAGCATCTCCGTTTCTAAGGTACCGCGCTGTCTGGCCTTGTTCGATACGGCCAGATTACTCGCGACATGCGCCGTTATGTAGACTACTGGTGAAACTAATCAACCGATTCGCCCATTGCCGCGGCTGGTGCAGCTCCCCCTTAACCCCAGAGCCGCCGCAGGCGGTATCCAGAGCCTCCCTCCGCTTAAAGCTCCGTCACTCCTCCAGCAACCCCCGCTCGCGATGCCAAGCTTCGAGAGACACGGACGGATACTCATCATGCTGGGCTTCACCCGGCCGCGCGTCATCCCGCACCCAGGCTGGTTTCGAGCCCAGCATCATATGGACCTGCTCCGGCGGCTCCGGCAGTGGCGTGTCCATGGCGCTGGCAAATGGATGCACCAACTCCGGCCACCCGGGGTCCGACACCCACAGCGCCGAGCCGCATTTCGAGCAGAAACGCCGCTCGGCCGAGCTTTCCTCGCCGTCGATGACGGCATGGAAGGTAGAAATGGCCTCCCCGCCCTCGACAATCAGAGTTTCGGCCTTCGCGCCCAGATTGACGGCGAAACCACCCCCGCCCGCCGTCTTGCGGCAGATCGAGCAATGACAGCGCAGATACGGCACCGGCGCATAGGCTTCACACCGGAAGCGCACCGCGCCGCAGTAGCAGGAACCAGAGAGATGCATCACATTTCCTCCCGATTGCGGTAGAATAACCACTGAGCGCAAACCCCGCACGCGACACCCGCCGGAGTTGGCGTCACGAGCCAAACAAGTGGACCGGAAGTCATGCGCATAACCTCATCCCTAACCACTTTTTCCGCCTTTGTCTTTGGCACAGCCGCCGTCTTCGGCACGGTCGCCGGCGCAACAGCTGCCGACCTGCCGGCGGGGCCAGGGCTGGAAGCCGTTGAGGCCTACTGCACCGCCTGCCACCAAACTAACCTGATCCAACGCAGTTCCGGCTACACCCGCCCGCATTGGGACGCGCTGACCGCCAGGATGATCGACCTCTCCGGCGATCCCGAGACCAAGGCGGAAATCCTCGACTATCTGGCGGCGCACTTCCCGCCGAGCGGCAGGCACGCGGCCACGCCGGTGGATGGGCCGTTGCGCGTGACATTCGAGGAGTGGGTTGTGCCCACGCTCGGCCAGCGGGCGCGCGATCCGGTCGAGGGGCCGGATGGTAGCATCTGGTGGGTCGGCCAGTGGGCGGACGTGCTGGGCCGCCTCGACCCGGCGACCGGCGCCATGCACGAGTTCGCCCTGCCCGCCGGCGCCAAACCCCATTCGGTCACCGTCGGCCCGGATGGCGGGCTCTGGTACACCGGCAACAAGAACGGCACGCTCGGCAGGCTCGACCCCGCGACCGGCGCGATCGACGTCTTCCCGATGCCGGACCCGGCCGCCCGCGACCCGCACACCGCCGAATTCGATGCGAAGGGCCGGCTATGGTTCACCCTGCAACAGAGCAACATGATCGGCCGCTTAGTGCCGGAAACGCGGGAGGTGAAGCTGGTAACCGCGCCGACGGCCGGCTCGCGCCCCTATGGCATCAAAATGGACGCGGCGGGCGATGTTTGGGTCGCCTGCAACGGCTCCAACTGCCTGCTGCGGCTGGATCCGGAGAGCATGGCGGTGACGGAGATCAAACTGCCGGAACGAGGGACCACCGTCCGACGGCTGGATATCGACGCGGACGGCATCATCTGGTGGGTGAATTCCGGCCTGGGGCGGCTCGGGCGGTATGACCCGGCGACGGGCGCGATCCGCGAATGGCCCTCCCCCAGCGGGCCGAAGTCTCACCCCTATGCCATCGCCGTGTTCGACGGCGCGGTCTGGTACAATGAGAGCGGCGTCAGGCCCGACATGCTGGTGCGCTTCGACCCCGCGACCGAGAGCTTCCAAAGCTGGCCGATCCCCTCGGGCGAGGTCTTTGCCGGGATATTGCGTCACATGCGGTTGAGCCGCGACGGCGGGTCCCTGCTGATCCACCAGACCTCCACCAACGCCATCGGCCGGGTGCGGGTGGAGCAGCGGGCGACGCAGTAGTGTTAGGTCGTGTCCAGAACCGATACACGGCTTTCCTCGACGCGGCTTGCAACCTTGGCGGGAACAAGTTTCCGTAAACACGTTCGCTTCAACATTCGCTCCGCTCCAAGCTGGACGGGCCGCTCGCCAAAACGAAGAAAATCACCATGCGCCACATTCTTTCCGCCATTATGTTGATGTCTATGGTACCCGCCGCTGCTGCTGCCGCCTGGCCAAATTTGTTGGGCGAATGGAAAGGCGTGTCCCGAACCGTGGTGTCAGGCGCTGGCGGTCATTTCGGCGATGCGAAGGTCGAAAAGCCGGGTTTCCGCGAGATCGAACTGACCATCAATTGGACAGAGCAAGACGAGGGCCGTTTGATCGGGAGCATTTCCTCCGCAAACCACACGGAAACCAAAATTGGTGTAATTTCCGCCGACGAAACCACGTTCGTTACGGCCGACCATGACGGGCAATCGATTGGCCGGATCCTGGACGCCGATCGCTTCGAGCTCTGCTACACGCAAACCTCAATCGCAGACCCGCAAATGGTCGCGTCTTGCGTAATTTTCGAACGCCAGGAATAGAGCCCGCCCGGCAGCCGTGACCAGTGATCTGACCGCCAAGGCTTGGGCTGACTGACTGACGCTGCCAGCATCACCGACGACGCCCGGGTCCTGGCAGAAAGCGCCATGGGCGGCCGCGCGCCGAAGGTGGGCGTGTTCATTAGGATACAGCAAGCCGTCCTGCACTGGCCCAAGGCCTTGGTCTGCCCCCGGCTATGGGACCCGGCGCACCATCTTGACTGCAGGATTTTGCCGAGCTATCCGAAGATGCTGCTAAACCACGTGCAGGGGCTGACGGAAGAGGAGAACGACCGCCAGTCGCAGGTCATGGCGGAGCGCGGGTTGTATTGAGAGGCACGCCCCTCCCCTCATCCTTTCCCCGGACTTGATCCGGGGCCCATGGCTGAGAGCTTCTCACAGAGCAAGAACGTGGTGCTTACTCTCAGGCATGGGCCCCCGCTTTCGCGGGAGAATGGGAGATTGGGGAAAGCAGAGGTCGCCGCCAAATCGCAGAGCCGCAGCTCCTCCTTCCACGTCTCCCCATCCGGCTGGCCGTCCCAGCCGTAATTGCTGAAAATCATGAAATAGCCGACATCCATGGGGCGTTCCTCTTTCGTGTTGTGTTCGAGCGTTGGGAGGGAGACTGGCATGGTGAGGAGGTTAGGGCTAGCCCGCATTTCTCACCAGTGTTGCCTGTCTGATCGGGAGATGGCTGGCTGACCGTTGGATGACGGACGCGTGGGGCTTGAGCATGCCGGTTCGTTGCGCCGTTCGGGCGCGGTCTGGATCAGGTCGGGTCCGGTGTTGTTAAAGGGACGGGCGGAGGCGATGCCGGAGCGTGCTTCAGCGGCAGAGCCGTGTGTGTGCGAGCGCGAACTCGTCGGCATAAGGACAGGCAGAGGCCATCGCCACACGGATACGACGGACGGTGACGGTCACCTGTGCGCCGATTTTCAGCAGTTTCAGACGCAGCGTGCCGCAGGTGGCCTTCGCCAGCCGGGTATGCGCCAGGCCCTTTCGCCGTAACGCACACAGCAGCACATAGGCCATGGAGGCGAACCACAGCCGCAACTGGTTCGCGGCCATGGTCGCCGCACTGGTGCGGTCGGCAAACAGGTCGAGCTGGCATTCTTTGATCCGGTTTTCCATGTCGCCGCGGGCGCAGTAAACGCGCTCGTAGAGCGTCCGGGCGTCCAGGTCCCCCGACGCAAGCGAGGTGACCACAAAGCGCGGGTTGGCGCCGTTCTCGCCCCGGCCCGGCATCCACTCGGCCTTGGCCACCACCCGACGGCGCCGGCTCCAGCTGTCCCGCGTGGTCCAGCGGAAGTCGGCGAAGCGCCGGGCGGGCCTGCCGGTGCGCTCAGCCTCTTCCCCTGCCCAGGCCAGGTCAACGTAGATCCGGTCCACCAGACTTGAATTGCGCGCCAGGCCGAAGAGATAATCGACCCGGTTGGCCTCACACCAGGCCATGAGCTCTTCGCGGGCAAAGCCGCTGTCGCCGCGGAGCAGGATGCGCACCCGAGGCCAACGCTCGCGGATGTGCCGGACAATCCGGGCGATCTCGTCGGCTGCACCGGCGCTGGCGTCGATATTGGCGCGCCGAAGCTTGGCCGCCAGCAAATGCTCGCCACAGAACACATAAAGCGGCAGGTAGCAGTAGCAATCGTAGTAACCGTGAAAGAAGCGCCCCTCCTGGCGCCCGTGGATCGGGTCGTCCGTGGCGTCCAGGTCGAGCGTGATGCGTGCCGGTGGCCTAGTGTGCGCGTCCAGGAACAGATCGACGAACACATTCTCAATCGCCTTGGGATCGTGGGCGATCTTGCGGTAGCGGTCGTTGCAGACCGGCGCTTGCTCCAGGCGGTTCAGCGTGCTCTTGCCCGCCAGCGGCGCGCAGGTGGACCGGCGCGCTTCCAGTCGGCCGAGAACGGGGCCGAGCACCGGATCGTGGCGCAGGTCGTCGTGATCGACCAGATCCTCATAGCCGAGCGCGATGGCGAACACGCGCTGGCCTATCAGCGTGCGCACGTCGTGGACCACCCGCTCAGCCGCCCGGCCATCGGTGAAACAGGCAGCAAAGCGCTCGACCAGATTAACCGCCCGGTCCGTCGCCCCCAGCAGCAACGCTCCGGCATCCGAACTGATCGCCCCGCCACCGAAATCGGCGACCACGTCGCGACGAGCAAGGCGTGCAAATAGCATCGCTTCCCGGTTACACTCTGTCCGCATTGGGGCTGCTCCTGAAGTCGGGTCAAGTGTCTGTCCACACTCACTTTTTCCCCGATCTTATGCCCCGATGCACCTATCCTCGTGAGAAATGCAGGCTAGGAAAGGATAAATCAGAGAACCGATTAAAATCAGAAAATCGGCCGTTTTTACAAATATACGATCACCAATCTTGATTAAACATCACTCATTTCGGAATAACATCATCAAAAGTACCGTAAATGTGTGGCTTATTGTACTGTACTGTGGTTTTTATTCTGAAATTCTGATAGCGCAGAACGGTGATCAAAAAGAATTGGAAATAAAAGATAATTTTCGTCAAGCGCGCTCAATTTGGTGGTGATAGTTTCACCGTCACGGTGCACCAACCACCCTGCAATCTTTAAAGTTTCCTTCCAAAAAAATATCCGAACCGTAGCCATTTCAATATCTAATAAGATTGAAATTGTATCTCTTTTTAGATCCACCCGTTTTATCAAATCACGATCCTTAACAAGGACTCCTTCTGAAAAAACTTTTGTCAATAAATCCAAAGTCGGATACTGACGATTAGATAGGTACACAGGATCCAGTCCCGGCTCGAGAATTGAAAGATAGCCGCCACTATGAATAATGACTTTGCCTTGTGGCTTTTTATAATTCATCCGAAAGTCTCCATTGGATGATAAATAAATATCTCCATACTCGGTTGCTTTCACCTTTAGAGTGTTGTGCAAAATTCGCTTTTGCGCCAATGAAGTTATCGATCCATTCTTGAATGCGAGAGATAAAAACCCCCTCTTGTGCGCTAACAGATGCACTATAAAATATGAGTAAGATACTGAAAATCAATTGATAATGGAGCGGGGACGCTTTTTTTCTGATTGCCGTTTTCGATCTAACTGAATTCATCGATAGACCTGCTTGATACACATGATCTTGCCATGGTACGTTAGGTGAAAAGGTTATCCAAGAGCTTATCTCCGTCTGACAAAGGTTTGGTTTCCGTGACCACCATTCACAAGACCCGGAACGGGCGGGGCTATATGAATTTCAGTAAGCCCGTGGAATCATCATGTTGGGGTACGGCCTGCTCGCAACTATCAAGTTTATCTTCTCTTTGAAGATCTCTTGACGCTAATTTTTCTGATGAGGCTTCTCCCTTTCGTTCCGGCGCTGCGAGATGTTGATGTTTCGGATGGCGGCGCGGGTGATGGCTTCCTGGTGCATGCAGGGCTCTGAGCAATTCTGATCGACGTAGGCAGCGGCTCGAGACGGTTGGATGCACCGCGGACAGGCGACGGCGATCTCGCATTCCGGGGTGTGGCGCCGTGATCTGGTACTCTCAGACGCGCTGCTCGACGAAGTCGCGGGCGGTTGCTGGCGCGAGGCGGGCTCCGAGGCCGAGCAGGGTATCGAACGCCACGGCTGTGTGGCGGCGACGGTTCCACCTGAAGACGAACTCGTCGAGGTAACGCCTGAAGTGCTGGCGACGGAGGCCATGGTAGGTCCCGAGCGCCCATCTCTTGAGGTTTGAAAAGACGCGATGGGTCCAGCGCAGGATGATGTGGGCGGCCATCTTGCCGACGACTTTCGGCTCGTGCACATGGTCGGGCAGGCCATTGTAGCCGGACCATCCGTCCGTGACGACGCGGGCACCGGCGGCGGCGGCCGCGACGACGAAGGGCTTGAGCGTGGCGCCGGAGAAGTCGGCGATCGGCGCGAGACGAATGCGGCGCGGCTTGCCTTCGGGCGAGAGCTCCACCGCGCCGGCAACGAGCATCTTGCCCTGCGAGCTGCGGCCTTGACCGCCAGCGGGCGGGTCGTCCTTATGGCGCAAGGCGATCTCGGTCTCGTCAACTTCGACGACGTCCTCGAGAAGGCTTCGCTCGGGATCGACCATGGCGCGGCGGAGCTTCGTCAGGAGCAGCCAGGCGCTCTTGTAGCTGCCCAGGCCCAGTTGGGCCTGCAGTTGCAGGGCGGAGATCCCGTTGGAGTGGCTGGTTACGATATGGATCGCCGTGAACCAGGTCTTCAGCGGCAGATGGCTGCCGTGCATGACCGTGCCTGCGGTCACGGACGTCTGCCGCCGGCAGGCCGCGCACTCCCAGGTGAACGCCTTGGTCTTCAGCAGCCATCCCTTCGTGACGCCACAGCCCGGGCAGACAAAGCCCTCCGGCCACCGGCGACGCGCCAGATAGTCGGCGCAGGCCGCATTATCCGGAAATCGCGCCTCGAACTGGGCGCGGGAGAGCGGGCGGTCATGTTTCCAGCGGCTCGGCATGCGAGAACATTAAGCGAACGCACCTCGCGACGCAAGCGCAGATCACCACATTTTGTGCCGCCGGAGCCAACGGGAGAAGCCTCTTTCTGATAATCAATATTGCTTATTTTTCCAATGAATTTATGAAATTGGGTATCGGTCATCTCTATTCGGTCTTCAAAGTCGATAGTGAGCTTAATAGGATGGATGCAAATTTGACTCAGCTTAATGAAAATATTGGCAACGCTCTGGGTTATTTGTCGACTCCCCAAATGGCCCATACTATTTTGCCGTCATACTCCTCCAAGGCCGAGTGCCAAAATAATATACTGCGATCATTTAATGCAAATGGTGTTGGCGGTGTAACGCAAATCGTGGATGGATACTCAGGCTATATGCAAGTAGGTAGCAATGTCTCTTATTTGGTTAGAGCATTTTGTTTTGAGGATTTGTCAATATTAATTGCTGCAGGGACAAATACTGATCTGCTGAGACAGAATTGTGGACAAAATTTCGATAGATTATGTGGGCGAGACCAAATGAGTTGCCAATCGCCTATTCTTGCTCCTTTAAACCACATTTCTTAACCTCCCCATACCCCCCAGCCCCACTGGTCCGGAAGCTCACCACCTCGCCTCGCTTCAGCACCCGGATTTCCTTCGATCCCCAGCCGCTCCCCATTCCCGTCCGGGTTCAGCACGGTCTCGCCCAGAGCGCCCGGCTCGCCGCCGAAGACGCCGAAGGGCCGGCACTCATGCCGGTCGCCCAAGCAGGTCAGCACCGCCTCGCGCCGCCAGCAGTTCCACGTCCTTGCGCAGGCCGCCGCCGCCGCGATGCCGCCCGGCCCCGCCGGTGCCGTCCAGCAACTCCAGCCGGTGGATCAGCACCGGGTTCTGGGTCTCGTGCACCTCCACCGGGATGTTGGAGCAATTCATCACCGGCGCGAGACCCTGCGGCCCGTCGGAGTCGCAGCCGCCCGCCGTACCCGGCCAGGATCAGGTCGTAGAAGACGAACGGCTTGCCCGTGCGGTCGTCGATGCCGCCGATATTCGGGTTCGCCCAGTGGGTGAAGGCGCCCATGGCCCGCTCCGGCATGGCCTGGGCCAGCGCGCCGTTGATCGTGTCGAAGATGCGCACCTGCAGGGCCGCCCGCCCGCCGCTGGGCGCGGGGAACTTCGGGTTGAAGAACGAGCCCTCGCGCGCCATCAGCCTGATCGGCCGCATCGCGCCCGCGTTCTGCGGGCTGAGCGGGTCGCAGAACACCTTGATGGCGAACAGGGCATAGGCGCGGGTGTAGTTGATGTAGCTGTTGATCGCCGCCGGCACCGCATCGGACGAGCGCGAGAAGTCCACCGTCACCTCCGCACCCTCTGCCTTCGCGAAGGTGATGTCGACGGCGAAGCGGATCGGCCCGGTGCCCGGCCCGTAGTCGTCCATCTGGTCTTCGAAGCTGTAGGTGCCGGGCGGCACCTTGGCCAGCGCCTCCCGCATGCGCCGCTCGGAGCGGTCGAGGATCTGGTCGAACGCGCGCCTCCACCGTCTCCCGCCCCGTGGTCGCGGAACAGCGGCGCAGGCGCTGGGCGGCGGTCAGGTTGGCGGTGTGCTGGGCCATCATGTCGCCCCGCACCTTGTCCGGCACCCGCACATTGCCGAGGATCAGGCGCAGGATGTCCTGGTCCACCTGGCCCTCGCGGCAGAAGCGCACGGGCAGGATGCGGATGCCCTCCTGGAAGCTCTCGGTGACGCCGTGCACTTTCTGCGAGCCGGGGCGGCGCCGCCCATGTCCATCTGATGCGCGCTGGCGCCGACATAGCCGATGAGGCTGGCTCGCCATCGCCATCATCGAACACCGGCATGATCTGGAACATGTCCGGGAAGTGGCCAGAGCCCATCCAAGGCGTTGTTCAGCATGATGCAGTCGCCGGGCTTCAGGCTTTCCGGCGGGAAGGCCTTCTCCACATGCCGGATGACGAAGGGCATGGAGCCCAGATGCCCCGGCGAGAAATTGCCCTGGGAGATCATGCGCCCCTGGGCATCGAACACCGCGGTGGAGAAGTCGTCGCCCTCCCGCACGGCTTCGGAAAACGCCGTGTGTCGCATGGTCGTGCCCAACTCCTCCGCGATGGAGACGATGGAGTTCCAGACCACGGTGAAGGTGATCGGGTCGATGGAGGGGGTGGGCGTTTCCGTGTTCATGTCTTGGTCCTATCAGTGAACGGCAGCATCCAATTGTCTAGCCGTTGTCTTCCTGGTCGTCGGCTACGAGCGTCCAAGTCCGACGCAATGGAAGTTCGGCGCGGACAACTTCTGAAAGCTGATCATAGTTAGCAAATATCGCGTCAATGACTTCGTCGCGCCCCCAAAGCCGGACGCGGAAGAAAAGCTCATTCGTACGGCGGCGCACCGTAGGTTTAAATCCACCCCAACTCACCAGGAGACCGTGGTCGGCCTGAGCGTCGTGAACACAACCGATTAAACTTTGCAGGGTCGGCTGATCGACGACCAAATCGCCAGACTTTACCTGAACAACCAATCGCGGCGCGCCAAACCCCAAGGCGCCCTGACCTGCCACAATATCAATCCCGGAGTCTGGCCCCGGCGGAGACATGTGTGTCTCGTACCCCTGCGCCTCCAGAATTGCGGCCACGAGCTTTGTGAACTCGTGACCGGTAAAAATGCTAGAGATCCGACGCTGGATTTGATCTCGCGCAATTTGGTCCAGACTGTAAGTCGGTTCGATAGGTTCAGTTGGTTCGTCGTCAACCTCTTGCCGTGAAACTGGCACATTCGGCAATGCCCCGTCGCCTGCATCTCTTCCCGTCTTGGCAACCATCAAGACCCGGTTTAGCGCATCATTCCGTTTGATCTCGCACACCGTCATGATTGCGCCGAAGCTGTAGAGCAAATCCTGCTTAAAGACATCACGCGAAACGTCAGTCTTCATCCATTTCACTTTACGAGCGGGCCTCCCGTCTTTGTATGGCTGATAATCTCCGACTATCTCGCCAATGGCGATCTGACCAGTTGTCTTCAGCGGCGATACGACCAGATCACCGGCTGACATTACATTGATAAATTGGTTTACTTGTGCCGCAAAATTCCTAAGACGGCCATCCGCGATTCCAGGAAAACTTTTAATTAGTTCCTTCGATATACTCTCTGGTCTTTTGCATAGCTCAAATCTGTCCATATGTTGAAATGTATAGAGATAATTGATTCTTCGAGAGCGATATCCTCATAGAGGCTTCTCCCGTTGGCTCCGGCGGCACAAAATGTGGTGATCTGCGCTTGCGTCGCGAGGTGCGTTCGCTTAATGTTCTCGCATGCCGAGCCGCTGGAAACATGACCGCCCGCTCTCCCGCGCCCAGTTCGAGGCGCGATTTCCGGATAATGCGGCCTGCGCCGACTATCTGGCGCGTCGCCGGTGGCCGGAGGGCTTTGTCTGCCCGGGCTGTGGCGTCACGAAGGGATGGCTGCTGAAGACCAAGGCGTTCACCTGGGAGTGCGCGGCCTGCCGGCGGCAGACGTCCGTGACCGCAGGCACGGTCATGCACGGCAGCCATCTGCCGCTGAAGACCTGGTTCACGGCGATCCATATCGTAACCAGCCACTCCAACGGGATCTCCGCCCTGCAACTGCAGGCCCAACTGGGCCTGGGCAGCTACAAGAGCGCCTGGCTGCTCCTGACGAAGCTCCGCCGCGCCATGGTCGATCCCGAGCGAAGCCTTCTCGAGGACGTCGTCGAAGTTGACGAGACCGAGATCGCCTTGCGCCATAAGGACGACCCGCCCGCTGGCGGTCAAGGCCGCAGCTCGCAGGGCAAGATGCTCGTTGCCGGCGCGGTGGAGCTCTCGCCCGAAGGCAAGCCGCGCCGCATTCGTCTCGCGCCGATCGCCGACTTCTCCGGCGCCACGCTCAAGCCCTTCGTCGTCGCGGCCGCCGCCGCCGGTGCCCGCGTCGTCACGGACGGATGGTCCGGCTACAATGGCCTGCCCGACCATGTGCACGAGCCGAAAGTCGTCGGCAAGATGGCCGCCCACATCATCCTGCGCTGGACCCATCGCGTCTTTTCAAACCTCAAGAGATGGGCGCTCGGGACCTACCATGGCCTCCGTCGCCAGCACTTCAGGCGTTACCTCGACGAGTTCGTCTTCAGGTGGAACCGTCGCCGCCACACAGCCGTGGCGTTCGATACCCTGCTCGGCCTCGGAGCCCGCCTCGCGCCAGCAACCGCCCGCGACTTCGTCGAGCAGCGTGTCTGAGAGTACCAGATCACGGCGCCACACCCCGGAATGCGAGATCGCCGTCGCCTGTCCGCGGTGCATCCAACCGTCTCGAGCCGCTGCCTACGTCGATCAGAATTGCTCAGAGCCCTGCATGCACCAGGAAGCCATCACCCGCGCCGCCATCCGAAACATCAACATCTCGCAGCGCCGGAACGAAAGGGAGAAGCCTCTCCTCATATTCGCCATTCCGTCCGAGACGAACGAGCCACAGCCTTCTCATTGCCTTCAACCTTTCCAAGCCCGGTTCACAGAAATAATCAGATGCCCGCCCGGCCCCAGCCTGGCCTCGTCGCCGGGCAGCAGCACGGTGGTGGCCTCCGCGTCCTCGATGATGGCGGGGCCTCGGATGACGGTCGCAGCCGCGATGGTCTCCCGCCGCCAGACTCGGGTCGGCGTGAAGCCGCCCGCCTCCGGGAACCAGGCGGAGCGCTCGGTCGGAGGCTCGCCGGTACCATCGGGCAGCGCCTCGTCCGAAGTAGCACTTGAGCTCTCGCCGCGCGGGATGCTGACGGCCAGCGCCCAGTCCACGCCCTCGACGGCACTTTCGGGGTCTTCGGTATGATAGCGCGACTTGTAGGCGGCGCGGAACGCTACCTCCGCCTCGGTCAGAAACAGGTCGTCGATGGGCTCGGCCGAAGGCAGGTCGACGTGGATCTCGAAGCCCTGCCCCGCATGGCGCATGTAGGCGAAGCGCTTGAACACCGGTGCGGTATCGTTTGCGCCCGGCAGGTGGGCGAGGTCGGCCTCCAGCCGCGTGGCCAGATCGTCATAGATGGCGCGAAGGTCGTCGGCGCTCGCCTCGTCCAGGCGCAGCAGGCGCGTGACAGAAGCGTCCAGCCGGCTCTCCGCCGCCAGCATGCCGACCGCCGAGCCCACGCCCGCCGCTCGCGGCACCACCACCCGCTGCACGCCCAGGGCCCGCGCGATCCGGGCGGCATGCACCGGACCGGCGCCGCCAAACGCTACCATGGCGTATTTGCGCGGGTCGCGGCCCCGCTCGACCGAGACCACACGCAGCGCGTGCTCCATGTTGCCGGTGGCGATCAGGTGCACGCCCCAGGCGGCCTCCTCCAGGCTCAAGCCCAATGGCTTAGCTACATGCTCCTGAACGGCGCGCGCCGCCGCCTCCCGGTCCAGGCCCATCGCGCCGCCATTGAAATAGCCAGGGTGGAGGTAGCCCAGCACCAGGTTCGCGTCGGTCACGGTCGGCCTGACACCGCCCTGGCCATAGCAGGCGGGGCCAGGATCAGCGCCCGCGCTTTCCGGGCCGACGCGGATGGCGCCATCCACCGCCGCCGCAATCGAGCCGCCGCCCGCGCCGATCTCGATCAGTTCCACCGCCGGCACGTTGATCGGCAGGCCGGAGCCCTTTTTGTACTTCACCGGGTCGATTTCGAACGTGGGCGCGATCACCGGCTCGCCGCCGTCGACGGCCCCCAGCTTGGCCGTGGTGCCGCCCATATCAAAGCTGAGGACGTGCTCCGCGCCGATCTGCCGGCCCACCTGCCCCGCCAGCAGCACGCCCGCCGCCGGGCCGCTTTCGACGATGCGGATCGGGTATTCGCGCGCCAGTTCCGGCGAGACCAGGCCGCCATTCGACTGCATGATGGAAAGCTCCGCATCCGCACCCATGGCGGCGAAGCTCTCCGAAAGCCGCCGCACATAGGCGCCCACCAGCGGCTTGACCAAACTGTTCGCGACCGTGGTGTTGGTGCGCTCGTATTCGCGCAGCTTGGGCGAGACATCGACCGACAGGCTCAGCGCGACGTCCGGCAGGTGGGCGCGGACCGCCTCGCCGACTGAGCGCTCGTGCGCCGGGTTGGCATAGGCATGCAGGAAGGCGACGGCCACTGCCTCATAGCCTTCCGCCGCAATCTGCTCGAGCGCGGCGGCCACGTCGGCGCCATCCAGCGGCGTCAGCACCTTGCCCTCATAGGACACCCGCTCGCCCACCTCATAAATGTGCTCGCGCGGGATCAGCGGCTCGGGCTTGACCATGTGCAGGTCATAGGTCTCATAGCGCTTCTGCCTCCCCAGGATCAGCACGTCGCGGAAACCACGGGTCGTGATCAGCGCCGTCTTCGCGCCCTTGCGTTGGATGATGGCATTGGTCGCGACCGTGGTCGCGTGCAACAGGTGGCCGATGGCTTCCGCGGCGACGCCCGCCTTGGCCAGCAGCGCCGGCATGCCGTCCGTCACCGCCCGGCTCGGGTCGGCGGGGGTGGAGGGCACCTTGTGCACGGCGACCTCGCCGCTGGCATCGTCCACCAAAACAAAGTCCGTAAACGTGCCGCCAATGTCGAACGCGACGCGGATCATGCGCTATACTCCCTGTGGCCGTCCGCCTATCCGACTAAAGGAGCCTGCCCATGTCCAGCCTTTCCGGCAAGACCGCCCTCGTCACCGGCGCGCAACAGGGGATCGGCGCCGCCATCGTTCGCGCCTTCGTGCGGGAAGGCGCGAACGTTGTCGTCAACTGGCTGGATGATCAGCCTGCGGCCACGGCCCTGCAGCATGACGCGCAAGCGGCAGGGGTGAACGCGGAACTGGTGCAGGGTGACGTCTCCAACCCCGCCGATATCGAGCGCATGCTGGCAACGGCGGACGAGCTTGGCGGGGTGGATGTGCTGGTGAACAACGCCGCGATCTTTCCGCGGGTGGACTTCCTGGAAATGCCGGAGGCCGATTGGGACGGACTTCATGGCGATCAATCTGCGCGGCGTCTTCCTCTGCACCCAGGCGGCATGCAAGCGCATGGCGGCCCGCGGCGCGGGAGGCGCGGTGGTGAACCTCTCGTCTGGCGCGGCCTTCCGGGGCTCGCCCAGAGGCGTGCACTATGTTACAGCCAAGGCGGGCGTGATCGGCCTCACCCGCGCCGTGAGCCAGGAGATGGCCCGGCACAATATCCGCTGCAACGCCATCGCACCGGGCTTAACGGACACCGCCCAGCCCCGCTACGGCATGAGCGAGCAGGAGATATCCGAAGCCTTCGACCACCTGCCGTTAGCGGGCGTCATCGAGCCCGAAGACATCGCCGAGGCGGCGGTGTTCCTGGCCTCGGACAAGGCGCGCAAGATCACCGGCCAGACCTTGCACGTGAATGCCGGCGGGTATTTATGGTAAATGGGCCAGGCATCTGTCGACGCGCGCCAAGGAAAACAAGCGGTCATGAACCAATCCCCCGAGCCAACAACGGTCCAGAGAATTGGCCGTGTCCTGAAGCACGAACTCTATGAACTGCTGCCGCCAACCGTTTTTTTCTTCTTCGGTTTCAACCTGATTGCGTTGACCCTTCACTTGGTTTTGCAGGAAGACGGCGTCCTCTATGACGGCATGACCAGCGCCACCGTCGGCGCGCTGGTTGTCGGCAAGGTCGTGCTGATCGTCGACAAGGTACCGCTGAAAAACCTGATCGGACGGCCATTGATTTGGTCGGTCCTGCGGCGCACGGCTGTGTACACATTCTTCGTTATGCTGACCCACCTGTTGGAAGGATTAATCGGAAAATGGGTCGCGCTCGGAACCTTTCAGGCCGCATGGGATGCTGCCCGGGCCGCATTCGTATGGCAGCATTCGGCGGTTATTCTGATCTGGGTTTCGGTGCTGTTCTTCGTCTTCATTTCGTTTGATGAGATCCGCCGGGTCCGTGGCCTGCCACGGCTCTGGACCATGCTGTTCGAACGGAGTTACCCCTAGCGGCCGCGCCAACCCTCGATGAGGGACCTCGGGACGCCGACAAGGAGACCCCATGACAGACCGCCAGGCGACAACGACAGCCATCACTACTTTCTGGCTCGGTTCGGCGCTGCAAAGCCCGGATCAGGCGCTCGCGCGGAAGGACTGGTGGTACCGGGGCGGGGCGGCCGTGGATGAGGGGATCCGGCAGCGCTTCTCCGCTGAGGTAGAGCTAGCCTGCAGCGGCGGCCTCGCCGAGTGGGGAGCCTCGCCGCAAGGGGCGTTTGCGCTGATCCTGCTGCTGGACCAGTTTACCCGGAACCTCTATCGCGGCACGCCGGATGCCTGGAAAGGCGACCCGCGCGCCTTTCGGGTCGTCAACGACGCCATCGAGCACGGTCTTGACCGCCAACTGCACCCGGTCGAGCGCGTCTGGCTCTACCATCCCTTTCACCATTCGGAAGATCTGGTTCAGCAGGACCGCGGGCTCGTCATCCTGAACGCGCTGCGGGCCGAAGCCGAGCCCGCCTGGAAGCCATATGTTGAGCAATCGATCGAGGGCTGGACGCGCCACCGCAACCTCGTCGCGGAGTTCGGCCGCTTTCCGCACCGCAACGCCATTCTCGGCCGGGAAAGTACGCCGGCGGAATGGAACTACATCGAAAACGGCGGCGAGGATTTCGGGCAGGCGGCATCACCCCCCGTAACGTAGCGTTGATGCTCGGCCGGAGCTCAAGGGCGCCCATCCTGCCTTAACCCAAGCCTGGCGCCTCATCGCCAGCATCCGCCTCCAGCATCTCCATATCGTCATCCGACAGGCCGAAGTGATGGCCGATCTCATGGATCAGCACGTGGCGGACGAGGTTTGCCAGATCCTCGCCGCTCTCGCGCCAATAGGCCAGGATCGGCTGCCGGTAGAGGAAAATCCGGTCCTGATCGTCCGGCGTGTAGAGCACGCTTTTCCGGTCGATCGAAACGCCCGAATACAGTCCCAACAGTTCGAACGGCGACTCCAGCCCCATCTCGCGAAAAATGTCGGCGCCGGGCAATTCCTCGATCAGAATGGCAATGCCCCGAGTGTATTCCCGCAACGGCTCGGGAATATCGGCAAGCGCCGCCTCCGCAAAGGCGAGCATCTCTTGGAGCGAGGGAGTTTCTCGGTTATTCATGGCGCTATGATGCCAGCAAATGTGGCGGCTTACCAAGAGGGAGAAATGGCGAATGCGGGCGGTCATACCAGAGAATGAGCGCGCGGCCGCGATGGCGGCCATTCCCGAATGGCAGATGGTGGACGGACGCGACGCCATCACCCGATCGGTGAAGTTCGCCGACTTCAACGCCGCCTTCGGCTTTATGGCGCAGGTGGCGCTGGCTGCCGAAAAGCTGGACCATCACCCAGAGTGGTTCAACGTCTATAACCGGATAGACATTACGCTCAGCACCCATGACGCGGGCGGACTGACCGGATTGGACATCAAACTGGCGGAATTCATCGACCGCGCGGCGGCCAAACGCTAGCTGCACTCCGTTGCACACGCGAGCGGAGAAAATCGCCGCGCAGGATTTTTAGGGCCCTAGGGGTCGACTTAATCAGTAAAATCTCTTAAGTTTCAATCGTTGCATTATACGGATTTATGCAGCGTGCGGGGGTTGAGCTCGGTTGACTGGCTGGTGCTTGAGCGATGTTGGTTATTGTTCCCAAGCCGACGCAATGCAACGCTCAGGGATGCAAAACCCCCGGTTTCGGGCGGCCTGTGAGTAACGGCAGGTCGGAACAACTGCACTGTAAAGTATGCGCAGAGTAGGGAGAAAATCCTGATGCGATTTCCATTAAGCACGTTAGCTGGTGCGGCCAGTTTAGCACTGATGGCGTTTCAGCCGGCTTATGCCGACTGCGGACGCGTCACCATTGCCGACATGAACTGGGCCTCGGCGGAGTTTGCGGCCCACGTTGACAAGATCATCCTGGAAGAAGGTTACGGCTGCAACGTCGAATTGATTCCGGGTGACACGATGCCGACCTCTACCTCCATGATGGAAAAGGGCGAGCCGGACCTTGCGCCGGAGATGTGGATCAACGCCATCCGCATCGCGATGGACCGCGCCGTTGAGGAAGGCCGTCTGGTGTACGCGGCCGAGATCCTGCAAGACGGCGGCCAAGAAGGCATTTGGATCCCGAAATATATCGCCGATGAGCATCCGGACATCAAAACGTTCAACGATGCGCTGGAGCATCCGGACCTGTTCAAACATCCGGAATTGGATGGCAAGGGCGCGGTTTACGGCTGCCCCGCCGGCTGGAACTGCCAGATCCTGATGGAAAACCTGTTCCGGGCCTATGACGGCGGAGACAAAGGGTTCGAACTGATCGACCCAGGTTCCGCCGCCGGCCTCGACGGCTCTATTGCCAAGGCTTACGAGCGTAAAGAACCATGGCTCGGCTACTATTGGGCGCCGACCTCGATTCTCGGCAAATACCCCATGGTCAGGCTGGACATGGGCGTGGAGCACAACAAGGAGGAATGGGATTCCTGCACCAGTCAGCCGAATTGCGCCGATCCGAAGCCGAATGAATGGACCCGTTCGCCGGTGTACACGGTCGTGACGAGCGAGTTCGCCGAGAACGCGCCCGAGGCGATGGCGTATCTCAAGGAGCGTTCCTGGTCGAACGAGGTCGCAAACGAGGTGCTGGCCTATATGTCCGACAACCAGTACACCGGTGAAGATGGCGCGCGCTACTTCCTAAAGGAATACCCCGACCTCTGGAAGGAATGGCTCTCTGACGACACCGTTAAGAAGGTCGAAGACGCACTTTAGACGGTACCATTGACGGTTATATTCAGTGCGGGGCTGTCTTGTGCGACTCCGCACTTTTTCTTTTTGTAGCACTGGAATCACAATACACGGGAGACGACAGTGATGGCGGACTGGCTGGTCGAATTTCCATCGCTTTCGCGCGACTCGCTGCGCCTGTTGCAGCGTAGCATCGATGAAGGCTTCCGTGAATTTTCGCGCAGCTACGGTGCCGCGCTGGAAGAGTTTTTCGACCCGCTGCTTCGATTTATGATTTGGTTCGAGCAGTTGCTGCTCAACACACCATGGTGGCTGGTGATCGCGGTCATCGCTGGCTTCTCCTACCTGGCCAGCCGCAACTGGAAACTGACGGCGGGCGTTGTTGTCGCTTTCATCCTCATAGGCTTTTTCGGCATGTGGGAAGACACGATGCGAACCGTCTCGATCATCACGGTCTGCACCTTGCTCGCCATCGTGATCGGCATACCCATCGGCATCATGATGGCCCGCTTCGACCGCGCCCAGCAGACGATCACGCCGATCCTGGACGTCATGCAAACCATGCCGAGCTTTGTCTATTTGATCCCTGTGGTCATGCTGCTGGGTATCGGCCGAGTGCCGGGCGTGATCGCCGTTGTGATCTATGCCATTCCGCCGGTCATCCGCCTGACGAACCTGGGCATCCGCCTGGTTGACAGGGACGTGCTGGAGGCCGCCAACGCCTTTGGCGCGAGCTTCAAGCAGCGGCTTTTCGGCGTGCAGATCCCGCTTGCCATGCCGAATATCATGGCGGGCGTTAACCAGACCATCATGATGTCGCTCGCCATGGTCGTCATTGCCTCGATGATCGGTGTTAAAGGCCTCGGCCAGCCGGTGTTGAAGGCGATCACGAACCAGTATTTCTCGATGGGCCTGTTCAACGGATTGGCCATCGTCGCCATCGCCATCGTCTTCGACCGCGTCAGCCAAGCCTATGGCCTGCGCATCCAGAAACACCGCGGTGTGGGTCATTGAGACCAACGGGCACTGATAGGAAGGAGAGCACTAGCATGGCGAAAATCGAAGTCGAACACGTCTACAAGATCTTCGGTCCGGATCCGCAGAAGGTGCTGCCGCGTGCCGAAGCCGGCGAAGGCAAGGACCAGATCCTGGCGGAAACGGGGCATACGGTCGGCCTGCACGACATCACGCTCTCGATAGAGGAAAGCAAGACCTTCGTCGTTATGGGTCTCTCGGGCTCCGGAAAATCTACCCTGATCCGCCACCTGAACCGGCTGATCGAACCAACGGCCGGCCGCATTCTGGTGGACGATGTGGACGTCCTCAGCCTGAACGAGCACGACCTGCGCCAGTTCCGCCGCACAAAGACGGCGATGGTGTTCCAGCGCTTCGGCCTGTTCCCGCACCGCACCGTCATTCAAAATGTCGGCTATGGCCTGGAGATGCAGGGTATGGGCAAGCGCGGGCGCGACGAGAAGGCGGCGGAGTGGATCGAAACGGTCGGTCTTGCCGGGTACGAAAACTCCTATCCCGCCCAGCTTTCCGGCGGCATGCAGCAACGGGTCGGTCTCGCCCGCGCCCTTTGCGGCGATCCGGAGATATTGCTGATGGACGAGGCGTTCAGCGCGCTCGACCCGCTGATCCGCTCCGGCATGCAGGATCAGTTGATCGAGTTGCAGCAAAAGCTGAACAAAACCGTCGTCTTCATCACGCACGACCTGGACGAGGCGCTGAAACTCGGCGACAAGATCGCCATCTTGAAGGATGGCCGCCTCATTCAGGTGGGCAATCCGGAAGACATCCTACTCAATCCCGCGGACGACTATGTTGCCGCGTTCGTGCGCGACGTGAACCGCGCCCGAGTGCTGACGGTCGATGTGGTGATGCGGCCTCCGGCATTGCGCCTGACGACCGAGAATATCGATTCAGCCCTTAAACAGATGAGGGGTCACGAATCCGATTTCGGCTATGTGTTCGAAGGCGGCGAATTCCGCGGCGTTGTCACGGAAGACGAACTGCGGAAGGCGGCGAAACTGAACGGCAACCGGTCGCTCTATGATTTGGCCGACCTCACCCCGACGATCGCCGCCAATTGCGTGCTGGAGGAGGCCTTGCCGACCATCCTCGGGTCCGATCATCCGGTGGCGGTGATCGACGACGACGGCAAGTTCCGGGGAGTCATTTCCAAGCGCCAGTTGATCCGCGTGCTGACCGAACACCGCGAGGACGACAGCCCCACGAGCGCAGAAGAAGCCGCCGTGACGACCGGTGAGAGCAACGCGGCAGCATAGGTTATCCCTGCTGGCGGCCCCTGCCGGTCATCCGGCCCAGCCATTCGATACCCGCTCCGGGTACCATTATAGCGATCTAATTGATTGTTTTAATTGACCTAAAAGTTAGATATTCTTTGATTTTGTATGGTTTTTGGTACAACTGGCGCGAGCTGCACACCCGCGTTAACCTCGCGCAGCTGCCGAATTTATGATTCACTTATTCCACCGCATTGATGGAGCCGTCTCACGGAACAGCGTGGGTTTTTAAACCTGTCGGAGCATTGGAGGAGCTCAGCGAGCATGGCGACCCGCTGGAGGTGCTCGATGCAACGGTGGACTTCGAGTATTTCAGGGGTTGGCTGGTCGAGGGCCTCGGCTATGGCGATGGCCGCAAGGGTGGACGGCCGCCGTTCGATCCGGTCTCGATGTTCAAGGCCCTGATCCTGCAGGCCCAGCACAATCTGTCGGACGCGAAGATGGAGTTCATGATGTCAATCAGCGCTGAACTCTGACCCCCAATCGGCGCGCAATTTTGACCCCTTGTCGGTGAACTGATCGACGGCCCGTTTCTCGCGCAGGTGGTGCAGGGAGAGGGGCCTGGCGACGTGCAGTCACCAACGAACGGAGCGGCGCCAGGCCCCTCTCCTGTCAGTTCCGGTTGCGAATGCGCCAGCTGTCGTTGCCGGTCTCGATGATGTCGCAGTGATGGGTCAGCCGGTCGAGCAACGCCGTTGTCATCTTGGCGTCGCCGAAGATGGTCGGCCATTCCGCGAAGGCGAGGTTTGTCGTGACCAGGATCGAGGTTCGCTCGTACAGCCGGCTGATCAGATGAAAGAGGAGCTGACCGCCGGCCTGAGCGAAGGGCAGATAACCGAGCTCGTCCAGGATCACCAGATCGACGCGGGTGAGCTGATCGGTGAGCCGCCCGGCGCGCCCTTCGCGGAGTTCGGCCTCCAGCCGGTTGACGAGATCGACGGCGCTGAAGAACCGGACGCGGCGTCGGTGATTGACCGCGTTCGCGCCGATCGCGGTGACCAGATGCGATTTGCCGGTCCCGGCGCCGCCGACGAACACGGCGTTGCGCGTCTCGTCGAGGAAGTCGCCATCGTGGAGGCTGCGCACCAGCGCCTCGTTGACCGGAGTGGCGTCGAACTCGAACTCGGCCAGGGTCTTCATCACCGGGAATTTTGCGGCACTCATCTGGTAGCGGATCGAGCGGGCGGTCTTCTCCGCCAGTTCCGCCTTCAGCAGATCGCCCAGGATCTCGACAGCGCCGCGCTGGTGCTGGAGACCGGCGCGCATGATCTCGTCATAGGCGGAGCGCATGCCCGCGAGCTTTAACTCGCGCATCATGTCGATCAATTCATGCCGCTCCACGCACGGCCTCCCCGGCGAGCCGATCGTAGCGGGCGCAGTCGGCGAGTGGCTCGTGGCGAAGTCGCAGATGCGCGGGGAGGACAACCGGCTCCCGGGGCGCCGCCTGCCGGGTCTGACGCGAGAGAATGTTGAGGATCGCATCGGCGCTGCGCAGCCCGGTATTCATCGCTTCGGCGCAGGCTTGCCCGACCGTCTCGACGCCATGGTCCCGGGCGGCCAGCAGCAGCGCGACCATCTGTCGGTCGCCATCGTCAAGACCGGACAGTCGCTCCTGCGCTTTGCGCATCGCTGGCGGCAAAATCAGTTCCTTGAACGGGGCGCCGTTCCTCAGAGCGCCAGGTTTGCGTTCAAGAACTGGCACATAATGCCAGGGGTCGTAGATCGTCCGGTCACGTCCAAAGACACGGTCATGCTCGCCGACGATCTCGCCGTCTTGCAAGAGCACGATTCTGGTCGCGTAGGCGCGCAACTGCACCGGACGCCCCGCCGCTGTCGCCGACACGCTGTAGCGGTTGCGGTCGAAGTGTCCGTCGTCACAACATTTGGCACAACTCGCGGCGTAAATTAGCGGAGTGCGGGCCTCGTCTGGGGGTTGATGTTAGGCGGCGAGCTTGCGGTGCTGCAATCGCCGATATTCGATGGTCTGTCGCTTGATCCTTTCGCGCTGTTTGATGATGGCTGGAGCCCTGCCGAAGTAGGCGTCGGCGGGCGTCACGTTGTTCAGGCTCTCGTGGTAGCGCTGGTGGTTGTAGTGTTCGACGAAGGCCTCGATCTGGGCCTCAAGGTCGCCGGGCAGGAAGTAGTTCTCCAGCAGGATGCGGTTTTTCAGGGTCTCGTGCCAGCGCTCGATCTTGCCCTGGGTTTGCGGGTGTAGCGGGGCGCCGCGCACGTGGCTCATCTTCTGGGCCTCGATGTATTCCGCCAGTTCGCCAGCGATGTAGCTGGGGCCATTATCGCTGAGCAGCCTGGGCTTGTGCAGCACCGTGGCATGATCGCAGCCCGAGGCCTTGAGGGCGAGGTCCAGCGTGTCGGTCACGTCCTCGGCCCGCATGTTGGTGCACAGCTTCCAAGCGATGATGTAGCGCGAGTAATCGTCGAGCACGGTCGACAGATACATCCAACCCCACCCGATGATCTTGAAGTAGGTGAAGTCGGTCTGCCACATCTCGTTCGGTCGCGTGGTCTTTGTGTGGAACTGATCGGCAGCCTTGATCACGACATAGGCCGGGCTGGTGATCAGATCGTGGGCCTTCAACAGGCGGTAAACCGTGGCTTCGGACACGAAGTAGCGCTACTCGTCGGTAAAGCGCACCGCCAGTTCGCGCGGTGATAGCTCGCTGTAATCCAGCGCCATCTCGACGATCTGGTCCTGGATATCGTCGCCGATGCGGTTCCACACCCGACTTGGTGCCGAGGGCCGATCCTCCAGCGCCTCAGGCCCGCCCTCGAGATAGCGGTCATACCAGCGATAAAACGTGCGGCGCGCGATGCCGAGCTGGCCCAGCGTGCGTTTTGCAGGCAGGTGCGACAGCAGTGTCCCATAGCGTGGTGTAACAGCAGGCGGTAGCGCCGCCGTCCGCCCGCGCGCCCCTCATAGCGCTGTAGCGGGCGGAAGGCGGCGCGGGCGGCCATTGCCGATCTTCGGTAGAGGTTCTTGTTGGGAAACTCGAAACCGAACCGGAGATGACAATGACCGACGATAGGATGGCTTTGATTGAGCTTGTTGAAAACAGTGCGGACGCCGATCTGGTGCGCGACCTGCTGGCCTTTGCGGCCGAACGGCTGATGGAGGCGGAAGTTGAAGGAGCGACTGGCGCAGCGAAGGGGGCCCGCTCGCCGCTTCGGACCGCACAGCGCAACGGCTATCGCGAACGGGGATGGGACACGCGCGCCGGTCGGATCGCTTTGTCGATCCCGAAGCTGCGCAAGGGCTCCTACTTCCCGAGCTTTCTGGAACCGCGCCGGACGGCGGAGAAAGCCCTCGTTGCCGTCATTCAAGAGGCGTATGTCCACGGCGTTTCAACCCGTGCTGTCGATGATCTGGTCAAGGCCATGGGCGCTGGCGGGGTGTCGAAGAGCCAGGTTTCACGGCTTTGTACCGAGATCGACGAACGGGTGCAGGCCTTCCTCAACCGCCCGCTTGAAGGCGCGTGGCCCTATCTCTGGCTCGACGCCACCTACATCCGGGTGCGCGAGGGCGGACGGATCATCAGTCGCGCAGTGATAGTGGCCGTCGCAGTCAATGGCGACGGCCGGCGGGAAATTCTCGGCATCGCGGTTGGCCCATCAGAGGCGGAGACATTCTGGACCGGGTTTCTTCGCTCGCTCGCCGATCGCGGCCTGCGGGGCGTCAAGCTGGTCATCGCCGACGATCACAAGGGACTGCGCGCCGCGGCGAGCCGTGTGTTCAACGCCATCCACCAGCGTTGCCGAGTTCATTGGATGCGCAATGCTTTGGCGCATGCGCCTGCCAAGAACAGAGGCGCCGTCGCCGCCATGCTCAAAACTATCTTTGCCCAGGAGACCAAGGTGGAGGCGGAGAAGCAGTGGCAGGTGGTCGCCGATGCTCTGCGCGAGAAGAACGAGGGGCTGGCCCAGATGATGGGCGCTTCACGGGAGGACGTGCTCGCTTACATGGACTTTCCGCGCGAGCACTGGGCCAGATTGCCAGCACCAATCCATTGGAACGATTGAATAAGGAGATCAAACGCCGGTCCAACGTTGTCGGCATCTTTCCCAACGACGCGGCCATCATCCGCCTCGTTGGCGCACTGATGCTGGAGCAAAATGACGAATGGGCCGTCGCCCGACGCTACATGGCGCTGGAAAGCCTGGCCCGGATAATCGATGATCACCTCGTCAGGTTGCCCGCCGTGGCGCCCTGATCACCCTCGGACCTCGCCGAGGACCGGCACTCTTACACCACGCACTGGGACATGACCGGTGCGACTGCTCGACGATCCTGATGATCTCGAGCTTTTCAGATGCGGGGTATCTCATTCGTCGTCGCCCCCATCCGCAATCATGCTTTTTTTAAGCAGACGGTTCTCGAGCGTCAGGTCGGCAACGCATTCCTTCAGGGCTCGGGCCTCCCGGCGCAGATCCTGGACCTCGCCGGTGGTCGCGGCACGGGCAGTGTCGCCGGCCAGGCGGCGCTTCCCGGCCTCCATAAACTCCTTCGACCAAGTGTAGTACAGGCTCTGGGCAATGGCTTCCTTGCGGCATAGCTCGGCAATGCTGTCGTCACCGCGCAGGCCGTCCAGCACGGTGCGGATCTTGTCCTCTGCCGAAAAATGGCGGCGGGTTGCGCGCCGGATGTCTTTCACTACCCGCTCAGCAGGGGCCTTCACCGGCGATCTTCTCGAGGAGGATTGGGTCTTCATCTTCGTTCCTTCGTCACTACGACGAAGCCCCAATCCTCCTTAATTCACAACCTCAAATTGTGCCATAGGTGCTGACGGGGAACACTTTGGATGACGGATGCGTGCGGCTTGGGCACGCGGGTTCGTTGCGCCGTTCGGGCGCGGTCTGGATCAGGTCGGGTCCGGTGTTGTTAAAGGGACGGGCGGAGGCGATGCCGGAGCGTGCTTCAGCGGCAGAGCCGTGTGTGTGCGAGCGCGAACTCGTCGGCATAAGGACAGGCAGAGGCCATCGCCACACGGATACGACGGACGGTGACGGTCACCTGTGCGCCGATTTTCAGCAGTTTCAGACGCAGCGTGCCGCAGGTGGCCTTCGCCAGCCGGGTATGCGCCAGGCCCTTTCGCCGTAACGCACACAGCAGCACATAGGCCATGGAGGCGAACCACAGCCGCAACTGGTTCGCGGCCATGGTCGCCGCACTGGTGCGGTCGGCAAACAGGTCGAGCTGGCATTCTTTGATCCGGTTTTCCATGTCGCCGCGGGCGCAGTAAACGCGCTCGTAGAGCGTCCGGGCGTCCAGGTCCCCCGACGCAAGCGAGGTGACCACAAAGCGCGGGTTGGCGCCGTTCTCGCCCCGGCCCGGCATCCACTCGGCCTTGGCCACCACCCGACGGCGCCGGCTCCAGCTGTCCCGCGTGGTCCAGCGGAAGTCGGCGAAGCGCCGGGCGGGCCTGCCGGTGCGCTCAGCCTCTTCCCCTGCCCAGGCCAGGTCAACGTAGATCCGGTCCACCAGACGGGAATTGCGCGCCAGGCCGAAGAGATAATCGACCCGGTTGGCCTCACACCAGGCCATGAGCTCTTCGCGTGCAAAGCCGCTGTCGCCGCGGAGCAGGATGCGCACCCGAGGCCAACGCTCGCGGATGTGCCGGACAATCCGGGCGATCTCGTCGGCTGCACCGGCGCTGGCGTCGATATTGGCGCGCCGAAGCTTGGCCGCCAGCAAATGCTCGCCACAGAACACATAAAGCGGCAGGTAGCAGTAGCAATCGTAGTAACCGTGAAAGAAGCGCCCCTCCTGGCGCCCGTGGATCGGGTCGTCCGTGGCGTCCAGGTCGAGCGTGATGCGTGCCGGTGGCCTGGTGTGCGCGTCCAGGAACAGATCGACGAACACATTCTCAATCGCCTTGGGATCGTGGGCGATCTTGCGGTAGCGGTCGTTGCAGACCGGCGCTTGCTCCAGGCGGTTCAGCGTGCTCTTGCCCGCCAGCGGCGCGCAGTCCGGCCGGCGCGCTTCCAGTCGGCCGAGAACGGGGCCGAGCACCGGATCGTGGCGCAGGTCGTCGTGATCGACCAGATCCTCATAGCCGAGCGCGATGGCGAACACGCGCTGGCCTATCAGCGTGCGCACGTCGTGGACCACCCGCTCAGCCGCCCGGCCATCGGTGAAACAGGCAGCAAAGCGCTCGACCAGATTAACCGCCCGGTCCGTCGCCCCCAGCAGCAACGCTCCGGCATCCGAACTGATCGCCCCGCCACCGAAATCGGCGACCACGTCGCGACGAGCAAGGCGTGCAAATAGCATCGCTTCCCGGTTACACTCTGTCCGCATTGGGGCTGCTCCTGAAGTCGGGTCAAGTGTATGTCCACACTCACATTTTCCCCGATCTTATGCCCCGATGCACCTATCCTCGTGAGAAATGCAGGCTAGACCCAGATCCTTCCGTTCTTCGGTCATACGCGGCCGACCGTAGCTGCCGAGAGAAAGGCGAAACTGTTCGCGGATGTGGGCCAGCACGACCATGTCCTTGCGCTGGTCCTTGCCGCTTTGGCTGAGGGGGCGGCTGCGAAACGCCCGATACCCTCTGGGGCTGACATCCATGATCTGGCAAAGGCGGTTAATGGGGAGGGCGTCTTTGTTTTCTGCAATGAAAGCAAACCTCATTTGCTTCGCTCCGCAAAGAACACCGTGGCCTTTTTTAACAGGTCCCTCTCCTCCCGGAGGAGGCGGTTTTCTTTCCGCAGCTCGGCGAGCTCGCGTTCAAGATCTGATTGAGCCGCCGGTTTCCCGGGATTGCGCCGGTCTTGCTGTATCCAGCGGCTTATCGTCGAGAAGCCAATGCCAAAATCGCTCGCCACCTGCTTACGAGACAGCCCCCTGGTCAGCGCTACGCGCACCGCTTCGGCACGAAATTCGTCGGTCCGTCGTAATGCCATCTGTGTTCTCCTTTGTGACACGATACGTGATCAAAGGAGCGGCACAATTCCGTGGCAGGTCCAAGCCTCGTTTGGGAAGATGCCGACCACGTCTGTCCTGCCTGGTCCTGTAGGCCAGAACATCTTCCTCGACATTATCCTATGAGGGCGGCCAGCCTCGGCAGCTTGCCCCGCATCTGATCGGCGACGTGGGATCCGCGACGTGGGATCCGCGACGTGGCGCCACTGCGTCTTCGCCGTCACGTGATCTGGCTGAGCGAAGGCGGTGGCGATGAAGGCGGAAACAACGCGGCTGCTCTTGCCGGCATGGGCGAGCGCATGTCTCTAGAGGTGCACGCGGCACCGCTGCCAAGCGGTGGCCAGGATACGAGCCGTGGACACGATCAGGTCCATCGGTTGGAAAAATTGGGCCATGACAGGTCATTAGTCTCTGCCGTTGGTACCATGGTTTCCAAGCGCAGATACAAAGCGAGGGGAAAATTCGATCTCGCGCGCTGGTCTCACAAGAGGCTCCTCGCCTACGGCCGCGGCTCTGTCACGAAATGGGCGCAATGACCGAAATCATCGCGCCCATGGGCGTTTCTATGTCGCCGTCGTGATCGGCGCTATTCGGCAGCGACCGGCTTGCCCTGCCCGGGCGCGACCTTCGACAGATGGCCGTAGCGGTCCTTGTGCTCGGACGTGTCGCGTTCTTCCAGCAGGATCTCACCAGCCATTACCTGTCGCTTCCATTCCTGATGTGCGGCTTCCTCGGCGTGGAATTCCGGCATTACCTCGCGTGCGAACAATTCCAGGCTCTCGCAAATATGCTCGTGGCTGTTTTTCCCGGCCTGGTTCAGCAGGATGACCTGGTCAATATGGCTGCTCTGAAAACGGCGCAGTTTCTTGCGGATGGTGTCGGGCGACCCGACCAGACCGCCGCGCAACGCCCGCTCGACGATCTCTGGGTTCGCGTTCTTCCACTTGGTGAATTCGTCCCAGAGATTCACCGTACCCGCCGGCGGCCGCTCGCGGGTCTTGCTCGTGCCATAGAACTGAAGGGCGAACTGGAAGAAGGTCAGGCCCTCGGCCCGTTCGCGGGCTTCTTCGTCCGTTTTGGCGCACATGAAGTAGGATACCAGCGCCATGTTGGGGTTGGTTTGATAGTCAGCTAGCTTGTCCAGCCGCTTGGTGATCGAGTTGTAATAGGCAGCTACCCAGGCATGCGCCGCATCGGCAGAGACGAATTGAAAGCCTAGCGCGCCCATGCCCCGGCGGCCCGCCATCTCGATCGTGTCGAGCTGCGAGCAGGCGACCCATAGCGGCGGATGCGGCCGCTGCAGGGATTTTGGCACCACCAGCCGCGATGGCATAGAGAAATATTTGCCGTCGAAGGAGACCGGCTCGTCGCCGAACATTGGGATAATGGTCTGAACCATTTCCTCCCATATTTCACGTTTTTCTTCGAAATCGACGCCAAACGGATCCAGCTCGGTCTTGCTGGCGCTCTCGCCCATGCCGAACTCAACACGCCCGTTGGAAAGCAGGTCCAGCGTCGCGACACGCTCGACCACACGAGCCGGATGGTTGGTCGTCAACTGGATAATGCCATGGCCCAGACGAATGTTCTTGGTCCGCTGGCTGGCGGCGCCCAGAAATACCTCCGGCGCGGGTGAGTGGGAGTATTCTTCCAGGAAATGATGCTCCACCTCCCAAGCGTAATCATAGCCGAGCCTGTCTGCCAGCTCGACTTGGTCGAGCGCGTTGTGGTGCAGCCGGTGTTCGCTATGGCGTTCCCACGGACGGGGAAGTTGTAACTCGTAGAAAATGCCAAACTTCATCGGGCCGATCTCCAGTGTTGTGTTTTAATGGCTTGCCAACAGTCTAACCGCTTTTCGCGCCATGTGAAAAGCGCAGGACGCCGCTCTAAGCCGCGTTGTTGCCGCGAATCAGCGTTCCCGCCCCCGAGTTGGTGAATATTTCCAGCAGCACGGCGTGGGGCTTGCGCCCGTCCAGGATGATCGCCGCCTCGACGCCTCCGCGCACGGCATCCAGACAATTTTCAATTTTCGGAATCATGCCGCCGGAAATCGTGCCGTCAGCGATCAACGCCTCAGCCCTTTTCCGGCTCATTTCGGCGATCAGGTTGCCGTCACGATCCAGCACGCCAGTCACGTCGGTCAGCAGCATCAAGCGCTCGGCCTTGACCGCCTCTGCGATGGCGCCCGCTGCGGTGTCTGCGTTAATGTTATAGGTCTCGCCGTCCGCTCCGACCCCGATTGGCGCGATCACCGGAATCAGATCTGAGTTGGCGAACATCTTCAGAAAATCCGCATGGACCACATCCGGATCGCCGACAAATCCCAGATCTACCGCCTGTTCGATGGCGGAATCCGGATCCTTTTTCGTGCGCGTCAGGCGCTTTGCCTGAATCAGGTTCGCGTCCTTGCCAGAAATCCCGATGGCCCGCCCGCCCGCACGATTGATCGCCGTCACGATTTCCTTGTTGATGGAGCCCGCCAGCACCATTTCGACCACTTCCACGGTCGCCTCATCCGTGACCCGTAATCCGTCGATGAACGAGCTTTTGATCGCCAGCCTCTCCAGCATCTTGGCGATCTGAGGACCCCCGCCATGCACGACGATCGGGTTGATGCCAACCTGCTTCAGCAGAACCACGTCGCGCGCGAACAGTTCGGCCAGCTTCGGATCGCCCATGGCGTGGCCGCCGTACTTGATGACAAAGGTTGCGCCGGCATACCGGCGCATGAATGGCAGCGCTTCGGACAATACCCGTGGGGCGATTTTGCGTTCTTCTGGGGTGATGCTCATGGACGGGAACTCTGGAGGGGGAGATCAGGCCGGCAGTGCCAGCCCGGCAAGATACGAGCGTAGGCGCGGGATACCAAGCCCGGTATCCGCACTGGTCGCGATCACGACCGGATAGGCGGACGTGAAGGTGACGCTTTCGGCCTGCACTTCGCCCAGCACCCTTTCCAGCGCGTGACCCGGCGTCCTGTCAGCCTTGGTCAACACGATCTGAAACGTGACCGCGGTCCGGTCCAGCATGCGCATAAGCTCGCGGTCGGATTCCTTGATGCCATGCCGGGCATCAATCAGAAGGCAGAGTCTGGCAAGCTCTGCCCTGCCCTGCAGGTAGTCGAAAACCAATTCCGTCCATTGCGCGATCTTCTGCTTCGACGCCTTGGCATAGCCATAGCCCGGCAGATCGACCAGTGTCACGAGGTCAACCAGATTGAAAAAGTTGACCTCCTGCGTGCGCCCCGGCGTTTGTGACGAGCGGGCCAGCGCCTTGCGGCCGGTGAGCGCGTTCAGCAGCGAGGACTTGCCAACGTTCGAGCGCCCGGCAAATGCCACTTCTGGCGCTCCCGGCGGCGGCAAATTGCCGACGCCCGCCGCGGCCCAGAAAAAGCGGCACTCCTGCGCGAACAGCTTGCGGCCGGCTTCCAACGCGCCGTCGGTCTCAAAATCTGCAGGTTCAAGCAGGGGTGCTTCCGGCATCAGGATCTCTTTTTCTTGCCGCCACCCCTACGGCTGCCGCTGCCGCTTTTGCCGCCACGGCTCTTACTGCCGCCCGCGGTACCGCTGCTCTGGCTACCGCTGCTTTGGCTAGCGCCGCCCTGAGTATCGCTGCTTTGGGTCCCGCCGCTCGGGGTACCGCTGCTTTGGCTGCCGGAGCCGCCGCTTGCCGCTAGCGCCACCTTTGCCGGCTTCGCCGGACCGGCACCTTTTTTCTTTTGGTTTAGCCGGTCGCGCCGCATGATGATCGTCTGCTGCAGGATCGAAAGCGTGTTGTTCCACGCCCAGTAGATCACCAGCCCGGCCGGGAACGAGGCCAGGAATACCGTGAAGATCAACGGCATGAACATGAAAATGCGGGCCTGAACCGGGTCTGCGGGCTGCGGGTTCACCCGTTGCTGAATGAACATGGTCAGGCCCATGATCAGCGGCCACGCGCCAAAATGCGCCCAATGCGGCGCATCCCAGGGAATGAGGCCGAACAGTTCAAAAATGTTCGAGGGGTCTTTGGCTGACAAGTCATGGATCCAGCCGAAGAACGGTGCGTGCCGCATTTCGATGGAGACAAACAGCACTTTGTACAAGGCAAAGAAAACCGGAATTTGTATTAGAATGGGTATACATCCGGCCGCGGGATTGACTTTTTCCCGCTTGTACATTGCCATCATTTCCTGCTGCATCTTTTGGCGGTCGTCCGGATATTTTTCACGCAGCCTGGTCATCTCCGGCTGCAACAGCTTCATCTTACTCATGGCTTTGTAAGACTTGTTGGCCAGCGGGAAGAACAGGATCTTTACGCCCAGCGTCAGAATCATGATCGCGATGCCGAAATTGCCGACGATACCGTAGAGCCAATCCAGCGCATGGAATAACGGCTTGGTAAAGAACCACAGATAGCCAAAGTCCACCGCGCGGTCGAACAACGGCAGCCCCAACCGCTCGTTGTACGCTTCGAGCAGGTCCACTTCCTTTGCGCCCGCAAACAGGCGCGTGGTCACTTCGATGGGCTGGGACGCCGTGACCGTCTTGCCGTTCTCGTCGAGAAAATCCGTCTGGAACTTGTCGCGGCCATTGACCAGCCGCTGCCACATCCGCGCCTTGATCGGCACGGTTTGATCGGGCACCAACGCCGCCAGCCAATATTTGTCGGTCATGCCGAGCCAGCCGCCGGTCGTATTGAAGGTGGGCTCGTCGCCATCCTGCAGGTCGTCGTAGTCGACCTCTTCGAGCGTGCCGTTGAAGACGCCGATGGGCCCTTCGTGCAAAATATAAAAGCCGGAGGTGAACGGCACGCCGTCGCGGCCGATCAGACCATAGGGAAACAGGGTCGCCGTTGTGCCATCGGCAGCACGCACCCGGTCGGTGACGGTGAACATGTAATTGTCGTCTACGGCGACGACCCGCTCGAACACCAAGCCTTCCTCGTTGTCCCAGCTTAAGGTTACGGGCTTGTTCTGGGTGAGGACGTCCGCGCTGGCCGACCAAACGCTCTTTTCGTCCGGCACCTTCACGGAATTGTCGGCAGGAACCCATCCGAACTGCGCATAGTAACCCAGTTGCGTGCCGCTCGGCGAAAACAGAACGACGTTGGGAGAATCTTCCTTGATCGTGACCTTGTAGTCGAGCAGCATCAGATCGTCGAGGCGCGCCCCTTTGAGGGCGATGGAGCCGCTCAAGCGGTCGGTCTTGATCGGAAGGCGCGGGGATTCCGCCAACTGCGCCTTGCGCGGCAAAACCTGCGGGCCAGCCTGGCCGCCGGGCGTTGTGACGGCACCCGTGCCCGGGGCCGCCGGCACGCCGCCGGTGGCTGTACCCGCCTGCCCGTCGGCAGCGCCGGTTGCATCGCCCGCAACCGTCTCGCCCCCAACGCTCGGCGGCGGAGGCGGATATAGCTCCTCCATCACCAACTGTGATCCCAACAAAATGATCACAGCCAGCGCGATGGCTAAGAAAAGGTTCCGCTGCTCCATGGCGCGCGCTTCAATCCTTGATTGTTATGGAAATTCCGCCAGCCGAGTTCTTTCGCTGACCGGATTCGTAGACCTGGTTCTTAAACCGTCTAGGGCACGGGATCAAAGCCGCTGCCGCCCCAAGGGTGACAACGGACGATCCGCCGCAAAGTGAGTCCAAGCCCTCGCACCGGGCCGTGACGCCGAAGCGCCACAATGGCGTACTCAGAACAAGTCGGCGCAAACCGGCAGGATTTGGGCGTCAGCCAGGAGAATCCATATCGGTAGATCATCACCAGACCGATGGCGGCACCCGACAGAAACTTCATGACGACCTGGTCTCCCGCTGCCGCGGCCGGCGCGCCCCGCGATCCTCTGCCCTTCGCTCGATCTTTCGCAAGGCGACCCGCAGATCGTTCACAAGGTCCTGAAAATTCCGATCCTTTGCCTCACTCCGTCCGACCAGCACGTAATCGTGGCGCGGCTTGCCTTCGCTCGACAGGACGCAGTCAGCCACCGCGCGCAACCGGCGGCGCACCCGATTGCGAACAACGGCGTTTCCGACCTTGCGAGACGTCGTGAAGCCGACCCGAATGCCGTCCGGCGGCTCGTCGCCCTGGTGCCGGCGATAGGCTTGAACCGCCATTCCGGGCGTCGAGGCATGCAGGCCGGACCTGGCCGCCCGCACGAACTCGCGCCGCCGTTTCAGCCGGGGAAGCAAGGACGGTTCCGCGGCAGCCCCTGCTCTAGGCGGACAGGCGCTTGCGGCCGTGATTGCGACGCTTGTTCAGAATTCTCCGGCCGCCGACCGTACTCATACGGGACCGGAACCCGTGCCGGCGCTTGCGAACCAGGCGGCTCGGTTGATAAGTGCGTTTCATGAAACTGCTCTCATGTGGGTGTGGCGCCCGAAAAGGGGCGGATGTCCAACGAGGCCGGCTTATAGGTGGCACATAGGCGATTTGTCAAATGCAGCGGGACTCGCCCCGCCAGCGGGTGCGGTCGCCCGCCGCTCAGCCCGGCCGCCGCACCCGCCATGCCGAAAGCCGCGCCACCACGCCTCTGAGCGAGCGCGCCTCCTGATCCGTCAATCGCGCCCGCCGAAAAATATTGTGCAGGTTGCGCTGCATGGTCGGACGCAGATTTGGCTCCCGGTAATACTCTGCCTGGTCCAGTTCCCGATCCAGGTGCGCCAACAGATCGTCCACCTGTTCGGCGGTCGCGGGTTCTCGGGCCTTGCCTTCCGGCGCTGTCTGCCCCGGCTCCAATGCGGCCAGAAAATATTCATAAGAAAACAACAGCACCGCCTGCCCCAGATTGAGCGAGGTAAAGGCCGGATTGAGCGGCACCTGAATGATCGCCTCCGAGCGGACGATATCTTCGTTGACCAAGCCCCAGGCCTCGCCGCCGAACAGCACGCCGCAGCGCTCTCCGTCCGCCGCAGCGGCCTTCAGTTCGGCGGCGGCCGCGCGCGGCGCCACAACCCGTTTCACCATGTCCCGCGGCCTCGCCGTGGTGGCATAGACCCGGTGCAGCTCGGCGACCGCCTGCTCTGTCGTCTCGAACACACGGGCGCGGTCCACCACGATATCGGCGCCGGACGCCATGGCGCGGGCCTTGGGATTGGGCCAGCCATCCCGGGGGCAGACCAGACGCAGATCGGTCAGGCCGCAATTCCACATGGCCCGACAGGCGGCACCGATATTTTCGCCTAGTTGCGGCTGCACGAGTATTATGGCGGGGTCGGTTCGATCATCCGTCATCGGGCGTCATTACCAACTTTATTTCTGGGTGAAGACGCCAGGGTGTTAGCCGATAGTCCGGGACCGCGTACAGCCCGAATGCCGCCGCCGGCTTGACCCCGCGCCGCACCTGCCGCATCAGTGGCGCTCCCATTTCAGAGCGCGCCGATGATCGTTTCGCACAAGCACAAGTTCATTTTCTTGCGGACGGAGAAAACCGCCAGCACCTCGCTGTTCGATGCGCTCTATCCGCATTTGGGACCGGAAGACGAGGTTGCGGACCTGACGCGTCCGACCTGGGCCAAGTATTCGCCGGTGCACCATGGCGCGCTGAAGCGGACCTTTCCGCGCATTTTCGGCCCCCACCCGCACGCGACCGCTGCCCAGGCGCGCGCGGTGGTTGGGCAAAAGATTTTCGAAGAGTATTTTACCTTCGCGGTCGAACGAAACCCTTGGGATCGTCAGATCTCGCTCTATACTCACCGCGAATGGAAGAAGAACAAAGGACCGGAAAATTTCGACCGCGACATGCGGTCTATATGGTACCGAAATACCGAATACTGTCGGCTGAATAACTGGGCCATGTATGCCATCGGCGACAGGATCGTGGTGAACAAGGTGTACGACTACGCCAATCTGAACCAAGCTGTCGATGAGTTGCGCGAACGATTTAGCATAGCAAATGGCCTAACCATGCCCCGCCGCCGTCAGTACAGGGAGGGCCGTCCGCACTATTCGGCCTACTATTCAGATTACACCCGCGATCTGGTCAGCCGCTGGTATTGGCGTGAGGTTGACGCCTTGGGGTTTACGTTTGAACACGAATAAGATTTGCGGATAGTGCAATAAAGGTATGCCCAGAAGCCTACTACACACTCCACCCCAAGCAGTCATGACCTTGCCTGCGCGGCGATGTCATCAGTTGAGCCGGTGGGCTAAATGGGATGCGGCTCTATAGCGGCAAAAGCGACGTTAGACATCTCTGCAGGGAGAGAGCAGCGGCTGGCCGTGAAACCCTTTTGTGCTGACCGCCAGTCTTAAAGAGGGCGTGGCTAAAAAGGTCTCGCACTTGGCCGGACCCTACGCCACGCCCGATAACAGGGACCAGTGTACCCCTTAGAAGTTAAAGCCGATACCCAGCGTATATTCGAAGCTCCCGCCATTGAACCCTTCCGTAAAGGTCGGGCCATAAGAAGCGTCCGCCTGGATGAAGGTCAATGGGTTGGCATACCACTTCACACCGGCTTCACCGCCAGCTACGCCGTCAAAGTCGACACCTTTGCCGTAGACAGCACCCACGAAGGCACCCACGAACGGCCGCCAACGGCCGAGGTCAAAGACATAGTCGGCGGCAACCACCGATGAACCATTCCAGGTATCCGGGCCGTTATCAACGAGGCCAAACCCGCCAGACTGGCGGAGACTAAGCTGAATATTGTCGGTCCAATACCAGCCAAAGGCTACCGTACCGCCAAATGTGTTGCTGTCAAAGCTCTTGGTCGATCCGCCACTACCGGAGAGGCGAAACTCGTAATCACCCTTTACCGGTCCGTATTCCGGATACGGATCCGATCCCGATTGAGCCATCGCTTGTGTGCCCATTGCGCAAGCGAGCACCGACGCCAGAGCGAAACCGTGCAGTTTTACCATTGTCCAGACCCTTCATTAGGAATGCCCGACAATCGCTGACATCCCTCATTGGTGTGTGTTTGCGTGCTTTACGTTCGCTCAAACGACGAACTACGCGCAAAATGAGAGTGATTACATTACCTGTCAATGAACATTCCGTCTCGGGTATGCTACTGTGCACCTCTCTGTTGCATTTGTGACACACCGACCTGCAATAATAGCCAAATCGCCCTTGGAACCCGACTGATTGCGGAGCATGCGGCCAATTGTGACTTAAATGCCGATCTCGTATTCTGACGCGCTGACACTACCGCCGGTGGGCTGCTTCCAACATATCCAGCCCCGTTTGTGTTACCCTCATCTGCCCATCCAGCCGCGCCAGATAATGCCGGTCGCAGGCTGTCACCCACACGGGCAGGCGCGGGCACGAGGTGCGACAGGCGTCCATCACCTCCCCGTATGCTCGTGGCTGCTGCGCAATCCATTCGACCAAGTCCCGCACCAGCGCTCCGGTTTCGGCCGATTCTTCGGCGGACGCATCCAATATCAACGCCATGGGCTGCATCCAGCACTAACAGGGTCCGTCTTGCATTCCGCATCATACGGTCGCACCATCTTTATATATTTAGAAGATCCTTCGTCGGGAGTTCGAAACGTGCCAAAGCGTCTGACAATCACGCAGGTAGAAGAATATGAGACCGACGGCTTTACCCGTCCGGTTCCGGTGCTTTCGGCCGACGAAGTGCGCGAGGCCCGCGCCGCCATAGAGGCGTTCGAGGCCAAAACCGGCCGCACGCTGGACTATCCGGAAAAATCAAAGTCCTATCTGCTGTTCGACTGGGCCGACAAGCTCGTTCGGCATCCGGCCGTGCTTGACGCCGTGGAGGATCTGATCGGCCCCGACATCCTGGTCTATCACACGACGATGTGGATCAAGGATCCCCGTACGCCGCAATACATCGCCTGGCACCAGGACGGCACCTATTTCTATCTGGACCCGCCCTTGCACGTAACCGCCTGGGTAGCGCTGTCGGACGCGAGCGAGGAGGCCGGCTGCATGCATGTGCTGCCGGGGTCGCACCTGGACGACTGGCACGAGCATGCAGACGACCCCAGCCCCGACAACCTGATTCTGCGCGGTCAGGCGATCTCTGGAAAGTTTGAGGGCGAGACCGGCGTGCCCATGCCGCTCAAACCGGGCGAGATGAGCCTGCACCACACCAAGCTGGTGCACTGCTCGCACCCGAACAACGCCGCCGACCGGCGCATGGGCTTCGGTATCAGCTATATTCCGGCACATGTGAGGGATATCGGCGCGACGCCGGGCTCTGCGATGCTGGTGCGAGGCCAGGACAACTACCGACACTTCGCGACGGAGGAGCGTATTGGGGCGGAACTCAGCCCTGAAGCCTATGCCAACCACGAGCGGCTGATGAAGGCGTTCCGGGCGCGGCAGGACGCGGCGGCGCAGATCACGAAGAAAGTGGTATACGCATCCGCGCGATGAGCTGCCCCGCCTGCGAAAAATGAGACGAGAGGGAATGGAGCGCCAACCTATATGGATGCCGGTATGGATGCCGGTTAAATCGTCTCCACCAGCGCCGCCCTCACCCGGGCCAGTGTCCTAGCATCAACCCTGCAGCGACCGGTGAGATAATCCTCGACAGTCCCGAATTCCTGCTCCAAGGCCGCCAGTGCCGCCTCCAGATATTCGGCGCGGGCAGTGAAGACAGCCTCCTGCACTTTGCCGGGCATCCCCGAGAGACGGGCGCTCTTCCGGTTCCAGACGTGATCGGTCGCCAGATAGTCCTCCAGCACGGTCTCGTGGCTCGCCCCCGCGGTCAGCAGGATCACCGCGGCGACGAAGCCCGACCGATCCTTTCCGCCCGCGCAGTGGAACAACAGCCCGCCCTGGCCCTCCACCAGCACCCGCAAGGTCGCACCGATCGCCGCCGCCATGCGCAGTGGATAGGTACGGTAACCCTCGCACATCATCCGGCGGGCGTCGGCCTCCGTCATCGGGTCAGGCCGATAGCGGTTTCCAGGTGCGGCATCGACGCTGCCGTCGCCGGGGGTCACGATCCGGAGCCCCTCCGGCAGGCGCGATGGCGCATGCGCCCGCTCAAGCGGCGAACGCAGATCCACGACGCTCTTGAGCCCCAGCCTCGTCAAGCAGAGACGGTCAGCCGCCGTCAGCGCGTTGAGCGCGGCGGACCGATAGATCCGCCGCCGCCGGAACTGCGCATCGCCGGCTAGCGGCAGCCCGCCCAAGTCTCTCATATTGCCGCCGCTTTCCAGCGGCACGTTTCGGTCGATACTGCCGCCTTCCGGCGGCATGTTTCGGCTTATACCGCCGCCTTCTGGCGGCAGTTGGCGATCTGCCGCCATCGAATGATCTCCCCCTCGGAAACTATCTTGACGCCCTTCCACCAGGCCATGACAACCGAACAGCGCCCGCATACACTTAACCTCAAGCTCGATCAGGTGAGGAACCGCACGCATGCATGTCAATATCGGCCGATTGCTGACGAACCGTGCGCGCCGTGATCCGAACATGCAAGGGTTGGTCGATATCGGCTCCGGCGAGCGCTTTAGCTACGCCGAGATCAACGCCCGCACCAACCGCGTCGCCAACATGCTGCGCGGCCTCGGCATCCGGCCCGGCGACCGGGTGGCGCTGCTGTTGATGAACGGCGCGCCCTTCTTCGAAGCCTATTTCGCCTGCGCCAAGATCGGCGCCGTCGCGGTGCCTGTAAACTGGCGATTGGTGCCGGACGAAATCGCCTACATTCTGAGCGATTCGGGGGCGGAAACTCTGATCTTCGACACGGATTTCGCCGAACAGGTCAAAGCCCTCCATGCCGGCAGCCAGACCGCGGTGCAGCGCTGGCTGCAGGTGCCGGGCGACGCGCCGCTGGTTCCCTTTGCGCAGAACCATACGGCCCTGGCCGAAGCGGCCGCCGGCGACGAACCGGAGCCGGGCGCCTATGACGACGACAATCTCTTTATCATGTACACCAGCGGCACAACCGGCCGGCCCAAGGGCGTCGTCCACACCCACAGCACCACGTTCTGGGCGGTGACGACGCTGATCGCGAGCTGCGATATCCGGATCGGCGACCGGTTCTCCATCGTGTTGCCGCTGTTCCATGTAGGAGCCCTAGCGCCCTTGTTGCTGGTGATCTATGGTGGCGGCACCTGCGTGCTGTTGCGGGCCTTCGATCCGGCCCTGATGTGGCGGGTCACGGCGCAGGAGCAAATTACCGTGACGCTAGCCGTGCCGGCCATGTTGAACTTCATGCTGCAAATTCCAGATGTTGACCCGGAAGGCTACCGCCAACTTCGCTGGATCATGAGCGGCGCCGCCCCCGTGCCGGTCGCGCTGATGGAGCGATACCGGGATATCGGCATCGAAATTCACCAAGTCTATGGCCTGACAGAGTGCTGCGGCCCCGGCTGCCTGATCAGTCCGGCCGATGCCATGCAGCGCATCGGCTCCACCGGCAAGGCGTTCTTCCATACGGAGGTGCGGTTGGTGGATGCCGATGGCAATGACGTGCCGCCCAACATGCCGGGCGAGGTGCTGCTGCGCGGCGGTCACGTGATGAAAGAGTATTGGAACAATCCGGAGGCGACCGCCGAGACGGTGGGCGACGGTTGGCTGCACACCGGGGACGTGGCGGTGATGGACGAGGACGGCTTCATCACCATTCACGACCGGATCAAGGACATGATCATATCGGGCGGCGAAAACGTCTATCCGGCGGAGATCGAAAACATCGTTCTGCAACATCCGGGCATCAAGGACTGCGCGGTGATCGGTATTCCGTCAATCCGCTGGGGCGAATCGCCGATCGTCATTGCCGTGCGGGCCGATGAAAGCATCGGCGAGGAGGACGTGTTAAAGTATTGCGACGGAAAGCTCGCCCGCTTCAAGTTGCCGAAAGCGGTGGCGTTTATCGATACTATCCCGCGCAACCCCTCCGGCAAAGCGCTGAAGTTCGAGTTGCGCAAACAGTTTTCAGGTCCCGCGCGAGAGTAGTCCCCATGCAACCTGCCATCCTCTCGCACATCACTGTCATCGACATGACCGAAGGCGTCGCCGGCCCCTATGCGGCCATGGTTCTGTCAGACATGGGTGCCAATGTGGTCAAGGTCGAACGGCCGGCCGGCGATTGGGCCCGCCCCGCCGACCACTTCACCGTCGATGGCGAGTTGAACGCGCAGTTCATCTCCCTGAACCGCAACAAGCGCGATATCGGGCTGGATGTGGCGAGCGAAACCGGCAAGCGGATCCTGGCGCGGCTGATTTCCCGGGCGGACGTGCTGATCTCGAATTACCGGCCGGGGGTCATGGCGAAGCTCGGGTTCGGTTATGACCGCTGCCGCGCCCAGAACAGTGATTTGGTCTATTGCACCATCTCCGGCTTCGGTCAGGAAAGCGCCTATGCCGGATCGCCGGCCAGCGACACCATCATCCAGGCGATGAGCGGCCTGATGAGCCTGGTTGGCGAGTCAGATGGGCCGCCGACGAGGGTTGGCTTTCCGCTGGTCGACATGGCCGCCGCCAACTATGCCGTCCAATCCATCCTGCTGGCGCTCTATGGCCGGTTGACCGGGCGCGGCGGCGCCAATCTCGACGTGAGCCTGATGGCCGCCGCACTCGGCCTGATGACCCAGAGCTATACCCGCTACATCGCCTCCGGCAAGGTGCCGCACCGGCAGGGCAACCAGAACACCAACTTGGCCCCGGCGGGCGCGTTCCAGGCGTCCGACGGCCGGTACTTCACCATTGCGGTGCTGCGCGATTCCCATTGGCAGAAGTTCTGCGCGGCCTTGGAGTTGGGCGACCTCGCCAGCGATGGGCGCTTCAAGACCAACGCCCTGCGGGTCGAACACAGGGCCGTGCTGGACGAGATCATCGTGCCGATGTTTGCCTCGCAATCGGCCGCTCATTGGCTGGAGCGGTTGCGCGCGGCCGACATTCTCTGCGGGCCGATCAATACCTTCGCCGATGTCGCCGCAGACGCGAACCTGACCGCGCAATTGCCCCTGGTGGATCCGATGGCGCCCTCCGTGCCCCAGGCGATGGGCGTCCCTATCCGCCGCGATGGCAGCTACAACACGACCCGCCGGCCCGCGCCGGCGAAGGGCCAGCACACCAGAGAGATTTTGGCGGAATTCGGCTTCGGCGCGGATGACGTACAGGCTTTTCTGAATGACGGCGTCGCCTTTCTCGCCAAACCGTGACCGCGCTCCGGGCCGATCCCGCTGTTTCGCTGACGACGTTTTCCGACTAACCTACGCTTGAAGTTTTTTCGAACCGATCGAAGGTGCCACGCCATGGATGCGCTCGTCTCCACGATGAACCCGAACGACGCTGCCGAAACATGGCTCGCTGCCTTCGGCCAAGCGATGCAGGCGCAGGATGCGGAAGCCGTTGTGGACCTTTTCCAGGCCGATTGCCATTGGCGCGATCTCTGCGCCTTTACCTGGAACATCGACACCTTCAACGGCCGTGGCGCGATCGAGGCGAAACTCGACGAAACCCTGCCGCGGATCGCACCGCGCAACTTCCATCTGCCGGCGCATCGCACGCCGCCGCGCTCCGTCTCGCGCGCGGGTACGGACTGTATCGAGGCGATCATCGCCTTCGAAACCGCCGTCGGCCGGTGCAGCGGCCTGGCTCGCCTGATGCCGGACCCCGACGATCTGGGCAGCCTGAAATGCTGGATCCTCTCGACCAATCTGGACGAAATCCGCGGCCACGAGGAACGCATCGGCGAGCGGCGGCCCGGCGGCCAAGAATATGCGCGCCAGTACGGTCCGGACAACTGGCTCGACCTGCGCAACCGTGCTGTGAAATATGAGGACCACGAACCGGCCGTGCTGGTGATCGGTGCCGGTCAGGCGGGGCTCACCGTCTCCGCCCGTCTCACCGTGCTGGGCGTCGATACGCTGCTGGTCGACCGGTTCGAACGGATCGGCGACAACTGGCGCAACCGCTATCACTCGCTCACGCTCCACAACGAGGTATGGGTCAACGACCTGCCCTACATGCCGTTCCCGCCGAATTGGCCGGTCTATATCCCGAAAGACAAGCTGGCGAACTGGTTTGAATCCTATGCGGACGCGATGGAGTTGAATGTCTGGACCTCCACCGAAATGGCGACCGGTTCCTATGACAAGGCCAACGGCGTCTGGCATGTCACGCTGCGCAACGTGAAGGACGGCAGCGAACGGGTGGTGAAGCCGCGGCACGTGGTCTATGCGACCGGTGTCTCGGCGATTCCGATCATGCCCGACCTGCCCGGCATGGATGACTTCCAAGGCCACATCATGCACTCCGGCGCCTATCGGAGCGGTAAGGAGTGGCAAGGCAAAAAGGCCATTGTCGTCGGCACCGGCACCAGCGGCCACGATGTGGCCCAGGAGCTGACCACCTGCGGGGCAGACGTCACTCTGGTACAACGCAGTCCGACCCACGTCGTCAGCCTTCAACAGGCGCAACGGGTCTATGCTCATTACTATGAAGGACCGCCGGTGGAGGACAACGATCTGCTCGCCACCGCCGCGCCCTATCCGGTGTTGGTCCAGGGCTTCCAGCAGGTCACCCAATCCATGCTGGAGGAAGACGAGGATTTGCTGGCCGGGCTGGAACAGGCGGGCTTCAAGCTCGACCATGCCGGCGGCGAGGACAAGACGGGCTTCCAGATGATGTATCTTCGCCATGGCGGCGGCTATTATTTCAATGTCGGCGCTTCCGACATGATCATCGACGGCCGCATCAAGTTGATGCACTACGACGAGATGGAAACCTTCGTCGCAGACGGCATGCGGATGAAGGATGGCAGCGTGATCCCCGCCGACCTGCTGGTCGCGGCCACCGGCTATCTGAACCTGCAAGACACGGTGCGCCGGTTCATGGGCGACGACATCGCCGACCGCATCGGGCCGGTTTGGGGCTTTGGCGAGGCGCAGGAACTCCGCAACATGTGGCAGCGCACGGCCCAGCCAGGCCTTTGGTTCACCGCCGGCAGCCTGGCGCAATGTCGGATTTTTTCGAAATATCTGGCACTGCAGATCAAGGCCTCCGAGGTGGGCCTGCTCGAGCGCGAACGCTGAACACGTCCGCGAATAAGGTCTTGGCGTTCAACTCGCGGCCGACGGATCTTTTTTGCCCGAACGCAACAACAGCGATTGGGAGGCCATGACGATTTTAGACAGGTCAAGCGCCCGCGGATGACGCACGCGCATATACCTCTCCCAGATACCGATATACCGGCCACAGGGCAGCGGCAGGGCGCGGTTCTTGTCAATGAACCTTGTTCGGCATGATGAGGACGCTAATAAATCGCGGAGATAACTCTCATTGGTTCAGCATGTTATCGACCAATCAGAGGCAAGTTGTGCGGTCGTTGTTGAGCGAATCAGAATAGCGCGGTATCAAGGCAGCGCTGTGCCTCCTCGCATCCTCCATTTCCCGATATTGGACGAGGGGGAGCCTGTGGCCATTCAAAGAGTGACCATCCGAATCACACAGTATAACCAGATCAGAAAGGCGTTTCTTTATGCAAACCTTCCATCGTACCAAACTCGCGCTCGCCGCATTGATTATGCGTCATCATTTTGCCGATGACGGCCTCCGCCAAAACCGCCGAGGAAATCAGACGCAGAAGTGACGGCTGCTCTTGCGCAGCTTTACCAGATCAATCCGACGGCCAAGGACCTCAGCAAAGAGGCAAAAGGTATTTTGGTGTTTCCGAACGTCGTAAAGGCCGGCTTCATCATCGGCGGCGCCGGGGGCACGGGTGCCTTGCTGGTCGACGGTAAAATCCATGGTTACTACCAAACAGCCTCCGCGTCCATTGGCCTTCAGGCGGGCGTAGAGTCCCGCAAAGAAGCGATCATGTTCATGACCCAGAAAGCCTTGGACAACTTCCTGGACAGCAGCAACTGGCAAGCGGGTGTCGACGGTTCAATTGCGGTCTTTGAGACCGGCGTCGGCGGCTCGGCCAGCACCAAGAAGTTTGCAACAACCGATCGTCGGCTTTATCTTCGGTAGCGAAGGTCTCTACGGCGGCCTTAATTTCGAAGGCGCAAAAATCTCGCGCTATACGCCGGAATAACCGGTTCCGGATCTTCGACTGAAGAATAAAGGGGCTGGACCTATAGAAGGTCCCGCCCCTTTATGTTTAGGCGCGCCTCACAGCCGCCGACTTACCCCGCACTCGCCGCCGCACTCGGCCGGGCAGCCACGCGATCGTACCAGGCTTGCACGTTCTTGTGCGCCGGATCGATTGGCTGCTTGATATTCTTGAAAAAGTCGATCCAGCTGAACAGCAGAATATCGGCCATGCTGAAGCGGTCGCCGCAAATCCACTGCTTGCCCTCGATCCAGCCATCGAGCTTGCCCAAATTGTGCTGCGCGATGCCCTTCAGCCCCTCGGAGGCTTCCGGAATGCAGGGAAGGCGGTCCTGGAACATCTTCAGCCCCTCGCCGAAGCGGAAGCCGTTTGCCATTGGCTCGCAGATGTTCAGGTCGACGCGCCGGGTCCACATGCGGGTCTCGGCACGCTCTTCCGGCGTCGTGCCGATCAGGTTGCCGTCCGGAAACTTCTCGTCGAGATACTCGCAGATCGCGGTGATCTCGGCTAGGTAGCTGCCATCGTCCAGCTCCAGTGCCGGCGACTGGCCAGCGGGATTGCGTTTCAGATGCTCCGGCTGGCGGTTCTCGCCGCCGCGCAGGTCGATATCCTGCGTCGGTAGCTCAATTCCCTTTTCGGCCACGAACATGCGCACCATGCGCGGGTTTGGGCCGACCGAATTGATGAGTTTCATCAGGCGTTTCCTCTGGTTTAGGCGTCGACGCGGGCGGTGGCGGAGCCGGTAATCACGGTCTTGCCGTCTTGGTTCACTGTCTCCAGGTCCAGATCGACCACCTTGTCGCCGCCTTCGTCGCGAATCTCGGTCACTACAGCCTTGGCCGTCAGCTTGTCACCCGGCCAGACCTGATTGGTGAACCGCACGCCGAACTTCTTGAGGCGGCCGTCGCCGACATAGTTGGTTAGCATCTTGCCGGTCAGGCCCATCGACAGCATGCCGTGGGCGAACACGCCCGGATAGCCTGCCACCTCTTTCGTGTAGGGGTCGTCGGTGTGCAGCGGGTTATAATCGCCGGAGGTGCCGGCATACATGACCAGCTGGGTGCGCGTCAGGTCGTCCACCACGATTTCTTCGTGGGTGTCGCCGACTTTTAATTTGCTCGCGGACAGAGCCATTTTCTTAATTCCTTCCCTGTAGTTCCGGGGATCTCTGGGGGATTTCTGGGGGGATATCTTAGGATTGCTCAACCGGCTTTTCGGTCTTCACACCGACGCCGCGGGAGGTGACAACCAACTCGCCGTTCTGATCCCGGTATTCCTGAATGGTCTCGGTGAAGGTCAGTTTGCCCGCCCGCTTGCTTTCCTTTTCCCACGTCTTGCCGGGCTTGGCGGTGACGGTCAGCACATCGCCGGGCTTCAATTGGCGGTGATACTCGAAATGCTGTTCGGCATGCAGGCCACCGGTGGATTTGGCCGGCTCGGTTAGGCCGGTGGGAATTCTTGCCGGAGCCAAACCATTTTTGGCCGGGCTTTGGGCGCAGGTGATAGTCCGGGTCGAATTGGGCGACGGAGCGGGCAAAGGTCGGCGGCGCGATAATATGGCCGACTTCCGACTTTTTCGCGTAGTCCTCGTCGTAATAGATCGGATTATCGTCGCCGACCGAGCGCGCAAACATCATGATATGCGTGTACTCGACCGGCATTTTGATTTCGTCCGCCATAAGGCATTCTCCTTGGGTTTGACGCTTTCGTCTAACGGGCATCGGCGATGCGCTGGATTGACTATATCGGGCAGCGATGGCCGGCTCCAGTTCCTTAATGCGTTTTCCGAAAGGCCGCACGATGCCCGTCCGCCACCACACGCCCCAGCGCGGGTTCGAAGACTTCGAAACTGGCGAAAAATTTTACGCCCCCTCCCGCACGCACACGGAATCCCTGTTCTATGCCTTCCAGTTGGCGAGCGGCGACAACGCCCCAATCCACTATGACGTCGAGTACTGCCGGGAGAAGGGCTATCCTAACATGATGGCGCATGGCTTCCAGACGTTGATCCAGACCTGCCCCGGCGCCTGCGGGCTTGCGCAGACGATGGAGGATGCGTTGGTGGGCTTCCTGGAGCAGTCGAGCCGCTTTCTGAAGCCGGTGTTCGCGGGCGATACTCTCTATCCGGAGTTGGAGATCACCGATCTGAAGCGCCAGCGGACCACCGGCGTCATGACCATCGTCAACCGGGTCTACAATCAAAAGGACGAGCTCTGTCTAGAGGGCGAGATGAAGTTTCTGATGCGGCTGCGGGACGCCAAATAAAGTCACTGCACTGCAAGCCTCTTGGCGGCACCCGGTGCCCATGATCAACTGCTGCCGCGACAGCATTACCGACGCCGAACCCCATAAAGAGAACCGCCCATGACCGCCTGGCCACCCACCGTGACTCTCGAAGGCACCCACGCCCGCCTGGTCCTCTCCAGCCAGGACCATGCGGCCGATCTGGCCGAGGCGTCGGCGGATGGCGAGTTGTATCGGCTCTGGTATACCACCGTGCCGACGCCCGAAGGGGTGCCGGCGGAGATTGAGCGGCGGTTGGATTTGCGCAAAAAGGGCTCGATGCTGCCGTTCACCGTGATCGACGCGGCCACGGGGAAAGCGGTCGGCATGACCACCTATATGAACATCGACGCCACCAACCGGCGGGCCGAAATCGGCTCTACATGGTACCGCAAGGCCGTACAGCGCACGCCGATCAACACCGAATGCAAGCTGCTGCTGCTCTGCCATGCATTTGAGGAACTGGACTGCCTGGCGGTCGAGTTCCGCACCCACTACCTGAATACCCAAAGCCGCCGTGCCATCGAACGGCTGGGCGCGCGGCTGGATGGAGTGTTGCGGGCGCACATGCGCATGCCGAACGGCACAATCCGCGACACGGCGGTCTATTCCGTCACCCATTTCGACTGGCCCGCCATCAAGGCCAATCTGGAGTGGCAGTTGGAGAGGCCTCGGAGCTAAGTCCCGAAGTTCGCGTTCGGCGGACCCACGATATTCCTATCGCGCTCGCAAAACGACGAACGCACGCCAATTTAGAAGCTTTCCGATCAATGGAGGTTTCTCATGCGATTCCCCGCACATCTGAAGCAAACAGATTGGGCCAAGGCGCCCGGCCAGTGGAAGGGCCGGTTCGAGGGCGTCGATATCGGCACCAACGTCACCGTGCTGTTTTTCCGCTCCGACGAGGTCGGCGCCGGGCCTGTGCGGCACGTGCATCCCTATGACGAAATTTTCATCATCCGCGAAGGCAAGGCATGTTTCACCATCGGCGACGACACGATAGAGGCCGAGGCGGGCGACATTCTGCTGGGTCCGGCGCAGGTGCCGCACAAGTTCGTCAATCTGGGGCCGGGTCCGCTGGAGACCACCGATATCCATCTGAGCGATCGCTGGATTCAAACGGACCTGGAGGAGTAGCACCGGCAAAGCGACGTTGACGGCTGGACCGGCTCGGCGAGGCCGGTATGATCAGGTGGCACCTTCGGAAATGCCCTTCAACAGAGAACCACAAGCCGATGCTCTCCATTCCCCATGACAATCTGCGCGCCGTCTGCCGCGCCATCGCCAGCGGCGGCGGCAGCACCCCGGAAGAAGCCGACCAGGTCGCCAACAACCTGGTGGACGCAAATCTCACCGGTCACGACTTCCACGGTATCGGCATGTTGCCTCGCTATATCGCCTGCATCCCGACAGGCGAGTTGCAGCCGAACGCCGAGATCGAAATCGTCTCGGACCAGGGCACGACGCTCGTCATCGACGGGCACCATGGCTATGGCCAGGTCGTGGGCAAAAAGGCGATGGAGCTGGGGATCGAGCGCGCGCGCGAGCATGGCGTCTGCGTCGTCGCCGTCCGCAACTCGTTCCATCTCTGCCGCATCGGCGCCTGGGGCGAGCAATGCGCGGCGGCCGGCATGGTCTCCATGCACCATGTGAACGTGCACGGCCATGACGGCCTGGTGGCGCCCTTCCGCGGCACCGATGCGCGCTTTACCACCAATCCCTATTGCGCCGTGATGCCCGCCACCGACAACAATCCGCCGACCGTGCTGGACTTCGCCACGTCCATCGTCGCGGGCGGCAAGGTGCGTGTCGCCAAGAACAAGGGCGAACAGTTGCCGGAAGGCTACCTGCTGGACAATCAGGGAAAGCCCACCACCGACCCGAACGCCATGTACACCTCGCCAAAGGGCGCGATCCGGCCGATGGGCGAGCACAAGGGCTATGGCCTTTCCGTCATCAACGAGCTGTTCGGCGGCGTGCTGTCCGGCGGCGGCACCTGCCTGCCGGAAACAAGCACGAGACCGACACGATCCTGAACGGCATGCTTTCGATCATCATCGACCCGATGCGCCTCGTCGCGCGTGAATTCTTCAACAGCGAGACCGACGCCACCATCGCCCATGTGAAGGCCTCGCCGCCCGCCAATCCGGCCGAACCCGTGCTGGTGCCGGGCGACCCGGAACGCACGACCAAGGCCGAACGCTCCGCCGAAGGCGTGCCGGTGGACGAAGAAACTTGGGCCGAGATGGTGGCCGCGGCGGAAAGTGTCGGCATCTCCCGCAGCCAGATTGAGGCCATCGCCTTCAAAAATTGATTTGCCGGTAACTTCCCCGTTTCCCTCATTAGGAGCATTCCCATGGATGGTGGCCAAGCCGTTGTGCGCACCCTAATCGACTTTGGCGTCGACACCGCTTTCTCCGTGCCCGGCGAAAGCTATCTGCCGATCCTGCGGGCGATTCAAAATGCGGGGAACGCAATCAAACTGATCACGCCCCGGCACGAAAGCGGCGTGACTTTCGCTGCCGAGGCCTATGGCAAGCTGACCGGCCGCCCGGCCGCCGGGTTCGTCAGCCGCGGCCCCGGTGCCACCAATGCCAGCATCGGCATCCACACCGCCGCCCAGGAACTCGACGCCGCTGGTCCTGTTCGTCGGCCACGTGCCGACCTCTTCCAAGGGACGCGAGGCTTTTCAGGAAGTCGATTATCACCAGATGTTCGGCAAGATCGCGAAAGCGGTGCTGGAGCCGGAGAAGAGCAGCGACATCGCCGATACCGTCGCCCGCGCCGTAACGCTCACCACTGCCGGCCGCCCCGGACCGGTCATCGTGGTGATGCCGAAGGACATTACCGAGGGCGATGCCGGCGATACGCCCACCCCCGCCCTGCGCCCCCGCTCCCGGGCCGGCATGGCGCCCGACGATGTGACCGAAGCCGCAGCGCTCATCAACGCCGCCCGGCGGCCGATCATGATCACTGGAGAGATGGCCTCCATCGACGATGCCCACCCGGCGCTCGTCGCCTTTGCCGAGGCGAGCGGTGTAGCCGCCGCCGCCGCCTATCGCCGCCAGGACACGTTCCCGAACGACCATGCCGCCTATTTCGGCCATCTGGAGATCAACCGAGTCTCGTTCCAAACCAAGGCGTTCGACGAAGCCGATCTGATTATCGCCATGGGCTGCCGCCTCGATGGCATCTCCACCCAGGAATTCGCGATCCCCCGGCCCGATCAGAAGCTGATCCACATTTTCCCGGATCGCGATGTGCTGAGTCGCGGTGCCGCGGAAATCGCGTCCGCCGCCGATCTCGTGCCTGCCTTGCAGGCGCTAGCCGAGGCCGTGGCCGCGCCATCGAGCGCGCGCCTCGCCTGGCGAGATGAGTTGCACGCGGCCTACGCCCGGTTCGCCGAGCCGGGCACGGTTAACATTTACGGCAACGTGGACCTGGCCGCCTGCATTGCGGAAATGCAGCGCCAGGTACCCGACGACTCTGTGATCCTGACCGACAGCGGCACCTTCGCTCGCTGGGTGCATCGCTACTACCGCTTCACCCGGCCCCATACCCAGGCCGGCCCCATGTCCGGCGCGATGGGTTATGCCGTGCCGGGCGGGGTGGGCGCGACGCTGGCCAAGCCGGGTGCGACCGCCGTGGCGTTCGTCGGCGACGGTGGCTTTCTGATGAGCGGCCAGGAACTGGTGACGGCGGTACAGCACCGCCTGAAGCTGGTCTGCATTCTATGCGACAACGGCGCATGGGGCTCCATCATGGTATCCCAGCAGCGCCGCTATGGCGAGGAAGGCGTGCACGGCACCCGCCTGCAAAGCCCGGATTTCGCCAAGGTCGCCGAAGGTTATGGCATGCCCTCGTTCCGCGTGGCCAGAACCGAGGATTTCGGCCCCGCGCTGGCTGAGGCTCTGACCGCCGACGGTCCCGCGCTGCTGCACCTGCTGCTGGACGAGCGCGACATCAGCCCCTTCACCGACGAGGTGAGTGTTTGACGCGGAATGATCGCCTTAAGCGGCGACCTCGCGGCTGAACTTCGGCATCAGCCGCAATAGTTGCTGCGTATATTCGTGCCGCGGGTCTTCAAACAGGGTTTCGCTGTCGGCGACCTCGCAGAGCTCGCCATAGCGCATGACGGCGATGCGGTCACACATCTGGCGGATCACGGCCAGATCATGGCTGATGAACAGCATAGTCAGACCCAGATCGTCCTGCAGATCCTTCAGCAGGTTCAAGAGCGACGCCTGAATTGATACGTCCAGCGCACTGGTCGGCTCGTCGCAGATCAGAAAGCGCGGTCGCATCACCAACGCACGGGCGATGCAAATGCGCTGGCGCTGACCGCCCGAGAACTGGTGCGGATATTTCGCGGCCGCATCGGCGTCCAGCCCGACCCGCTGCAACACATCGGCCGCCAGTCGTCGGGCCTCTCGGGTGCCGGCCATGCCATGATGAATCACCGGTTCGGCGATGATCTCCCGCACCCGCATGCGCGGGTTCAGCGACGAAAACGGATCTTGGAAAATGATCTGCATGTCGACATTGGCGTTCCTCAGGCCTGAATCCCGGGCCAGCCGCGAAATGTCCTTGCCCTTGTACCAGATGCGCCCTTCGACCGGCGTCTCGAGCCCAACTATCATCTTGGCGACCGTCGATTTGCCGCTGCCGCTTTCGCCGACCAAGCCGAAAGTTTCGCCCTGCTTGATCGCGAACGAGACATTATTGACAGCGCGAAAGTAGGTGTTGAACCGCTTCATCAGCCCCTTGTTCTTCACGAAGTCGATGGAGATGTTCTCCACCTTCACCAGCGGTTCGTCCTGATGGACGGCCCGCTGCAAGCCATCGAACCAGGTAAGGCGCCGGCTCATGGATTCGGTGGTGGAGAGGTTGCCTGCCTCCGCGCTGGCGTGCACCAATTCAAAGCGCTTCAGCTTGATGTCGGTGCGTGGCACCGCGGCGATCAAGCTTTGGGTGTACTGGTGTTTCGGCCGGTTGATGATGTTGGCGGTCTTGTCGATCTCGATCATGCGGCCATGCAGCATGACGGCGACCCGGTCCGTCACCTCGTTGATGACGGCCATGTCGTGAGTGATGAGGACGACGCCCAACTGCCGGTCGCGGCAGAGATTCTTGATCAGCGCCAGGATCTCCGATTGGATGGACACGTCCAGCGCCGTGGTCGGTTCGTCCGCCAACAGCAGCTCCGGCTCACCCGCCAACGCGATGGCGATGACGACGCGCTGGCGCATGCCGCCCGAGAACTGGTGCGGATACTGGCCGAGCCGATGCTCCGGCTCCGGAATGCCTACCTGGCGGAGCAAATCCGCCGCCCGCGCCCGCAATGCGTCGCCGCTCAGGCCCAGATGCAGGCGGATGGTCTCCATGATCTGGAAGCCGATGGTCAGCACGGGGTTGAGCGCGGTCAGCGGGTCCTGGAAGATCACGCCAATGCGCTTGCCCCGGATGCGCTGCATCGCATCATCGGAAAGCGTCATCAAATCGGTGCCGGCCAGGTTCATCGAGCCCTTTTCGATATACCCCGGATAGTCGATCAGACGGGTAACCGCCGTGGAGATGGTAGATTTGCCCGCCCCGGATTTGCCCACAATTCCTAAAATCTCACCGGGCTCCACCGCAAAACTGACATCGCGCACCGCCGTGAACTTGCCTGCGCGGGTGGGATAGACGACGCTAAGGTCTTTGACGTCGAGCAAGGGCATCGGCAAGGGGCTCCTTCGCCAGGACGATAAGACGGCTCTCATCGGCAGTGCAGAATAGTGTGTTTAAGCTGTGCTGTCAGTTACCGATTGGTATGCCGCCAGGGCCCGCTCCCTGCCCTCTTTGTGGCCGATCACCGGCTTGATGCCCGCGGCGCCCGGCTCATAGCTGCCGGCTCTCGGCTGCCAGCGGCGGCGGTAATCGCCGGTCTTGTCAAACTTGTTGCCTTGGGTGATGGGATTGAAGATCCGGAAATAGGGGGCGGCATCCGCGCCGCAGCCCGCGACCCACTGCCAGTTGGCGATGTTCTGGGCCGGGTCGGCATCCACCAGCGTGTCCCAAAACCAAGCTTCGCCTGCTTGCCAGGGCAACAACGAATGTTTGGTCAAAAAGGACGCGACCCCCATGCGCACCCGATTGTGCATCCAGCCCGTGTGCCAAAGCTGGCGCATGCCCGCGTCGATCCAAGGATAACCGGTCTCGCCCCTCTGCCAAGCTTGCAGGGCGTCTGCATCGTCGCGCCAGGGAAAGTTCCGGAACTTCGCCTGAAACGGCCGCTCGCTCAATTCCGGGAAATGATAGAGCAAATTGGCGCAGAAATCGCGCCAGACCAGCTCGCGGAGAAAGGCTTCCGCACCCGTGCTCTTGCCGGCGTCGGCGGCCTGGGCGTGACGGGTGGCGTGCCAGATCTGCCTGGGCGACAGTTCGCCGAACGCCAGATAGGGGGAAAGGGCGGAGGTGCCATCCAGGTCCGGCCGGTTGCGGGCGGAGAGGTAGTCCCCGACGTCCTCATCCAGGAACCACGCCAGCCGGTCCGCGCCAGCGCCAGGGTCTGCCGGCCAAGTATCGCGCAGGCCGCCCGCCCAGTCAGGCTTCGTCGGCAGCAACGCCCAGTCGTCCAGCGCATCGGATTGAACGGTGACGGCTTCGGCGTTCTGTTTTCCAAGCGCCGGCAACGGCTCGGCCGGTTCGCCCAGCGCCATGCTGGCTTTGTAGTAGGGTGTGAACACTTTATAGTAGCTATCTTGCTGCGTTCGAATCTCCCACGGTTCGCGCAGATACGCGCCGGCGAAACTTTCGGCGGCGAACCCATTTTCCTTGGCTTCCGACTTCAGTGCCGTGTCGATTTGGACGCCCGACGGGGTGTAGCGGCGGTTCCAGTAAATGCCGCTGACCGGTAGTGTTTTCGCAAGCTCCAGCACCTGCGCGTTCTGTGGTCCGGAACGGAGAATCAGAGGGACGCCCAACTTTCCCAACCGTTGTTGCAGCCGGCAAAGCGCATGATGCAGCCACCAACGGGCCGCGCCGCCGAGCGGTCTGCCATCCGCGGCATCGTCCAGCACGTAAAGCGCCACAGCATTGCCGGCGGCCATCGCCGCTGTCAGGGCCGGGTTGTCGGCCACCCGCAAATCGCGGCGAAACAGGACGAGGTTGTGGCCAACCATGTTCATTCCCCGTTTCGAATCCGAATTGTTACATTAGTTGATTACGTTCGCCCGGCTATTTAGACCTCTACGCACTCCGCGACCGACCGCCTCCCCCACGCGGTCGCACTAGCGGCCCGGAGTATGGCGATGTTGATGACGCAAACCTACCGTTACCGCACGATCTGGATTTCCGACGTGCATCTGGGCACGAAGGGATGCCAAGCCGAGCTGCTGTTGGATTTCCTGCGGCATACGGAAAGCGACACGCTCTACCTAGTGGGCGACATTGTAGATGGTTGGCGCCTTAAGCATTCCTGGTACTGGCCGCAAGCGCACAACGACGTGGTGCAAAAACTGCTGCGCAAAGCCCGCAAGCACACCAAAGTGATTTTCGTACCCGGCAATCATGACGAATTCGCCCGCCCCTTCGTCAATCATCAGTTTGGCGGCATCGAAGTCCACCGGGATTTCGTGCATGAAACTGCGGATGGCCGCCGCCTACTGATTCTTCACGGCGACGAGTTGGATGCCGTTGTGCAGTCCGCGAAGTGGCTGGCCCATATCGGCGATTGGGCCTACCGCGCCGCCATGGTGATCAACGTCTTCTTCAATCTTGCCCGCAAGAAGCTGGGTTACCGTTATTGGTCGCTTTCGGCTTACCTCAAATACAAGGTCAAGAATGCCGTTGCCCATATCGGGAAATTCGAGGAAAGCGTTGCGGAGATGGCCCGCAAACGCGGTGCGGACGGTGTGGTCTGCGGCCATATCCATCACCCGGAAGTGCGCGATATCGGTGGTATTCTTTACGCCAATGACGGGGATTGGGTCGAAAGCTGCACCGCGTTGGTAGAGCACGAGGACGGGCGCCTGGAACTGCTGCGCTGGACGATGCCCCTGATCGAGCGCTTTGCTGCCGGCGAGGAAGGCGAGATTATTCCGGCGGCGGCCGGCGTCGCCGCGAGAGCCTGACGGTTGGGCCTTCGCATTCTGATCGTCACCGATGCCTGGTATCCGCAAGTTAACGGTGTTGTCCGAACGCTGTCGACCGTTGGGGCGGAGTTGCGGGCCAGAGGCGACGCAGTCGCGTTTCTGACGCCGGCGGAATTCAAGAGTATCCCCTGCCCCACCTATCCCGAGATCCGATTGGCGGTCGCCGGCCCGAAAGCGATCGCCCGCCGGATCGAGGCCTTTCGGCCTGACACAGTGCATATCGCGACCGAGGGGCCGCTAGGGTTTCTCGCCCGGCGGTTTATGCTGAAGCGCAGCCTGCCCTTCACGACCTCCTTTCACACCCGCTTTCCCGAATACATTCACGCCCGCGCGCGAACACCCCTTAGCCTTTCTTATGGCGTCATCCGCTGGTTCCATTCACGCGCCGCGCGCGTGATGGCGCCGACGCCAAGCGTGCTGCGAGACTTGCAAAGCCGCGGCTTCAGTAACCTGGTACAGTGGACCCGCGGCGTGGATACTTCGCTGTTCCGGCCGGGGCCGAAGCCGGATTGGGCCGCGACGCTCCCAAGGCCGGTGATGCTTTATGTTGGCCGTCTGGCCATCGAGAAGGGACTGCCCGACTTCCTCTCGGTAAATCGGCCCGGCACCAAGTTGGTGGTCGGCGAAGGGCCGGCCCGGGCGGATTTGCAGAAGGCATATCCGGATGCCCTGTTCCAGGGCGCCAAGTTCGGCGAAGAGTTGGCCGAGGTATATCGCGCAGCGGATATGTTCGTTTTTCCGAGCAAAACCGACACGTTCGGCCTGGTGTTGCTGGAAGCATTGGCCTCCGGCTGCCCCGTGGCCGCCTATCCGGTCATGGGGCCGGCGGACGTAATCGGCGATGCGCCGGTCGGCTGTCTGCACCCTGACCTTGGCACGGCCATCGACCGCACGCTGACTGCATCTCCGTGTGCCTGTCGCGCCTATGCCGAGACGTTCTCCTGGGCCGCCTGCGCCGAGCGATTCCGGGATATCTGGCGCGGTTCGACTGGCCCTGACCGCGGCCCGACGCGCTGCCTCTGGCGCTCGTTGCCGCTTGTCTTTAAAACCACACGATCATTCATCTTCATCAAGAGGCCTAGCACTATGCAACTTTCCACCGATAAGATGATCGGCAAGAAGGACGGCCATATCGGCTGGATGACCTTCAACAATCCCGAACGCCGCAACGCCATGTCGCTGGAGATGTGGGAAGCCATTGGCGAAATCATGACGAACTTCCAGGCCGACCCTGACATCCGCGTGGTCGTGATGCAGGGTGCGGGCGACAAGGCATTCGTCTCCGGCGCCGACATCAGCCAGTTCGAGAAAATGCGCGCCGACGCCGCCATGACCGAAAAATACAATGCCCGCGCCGATTCCGGCCGTTCCGCCATCCGCAATTTCGACCGCCCTATCATAGCCATGATCCGCGGCTTCTGCATGGGCGGCGGGCTCGGAGTCGCCATGTCGGCAGACCTGCGCTTTGCCGCGGAAGGCTCGACCTTTGGCATTCCGGCCGCGCGCCTCTCCATCGCCTATACAGGCGAGAACATCGTCAACCTCTACAACCTGGTCGGCCCGTCCCGCGCCAAGGACATCCTTTACAGCGCCCGCCGCCTGGACGAGCAGGAAGCGCTGTCGATCGGCCTGATCAACCGGGTGTTCCCGGCCGATCAACTGGAGAAAGAAACTCGCGCCTATTGCGAGACGTTGGCGGGCAACGCGCCACTCTCGATCAAGGCACACAAGGTAATTCTGGGCGAGTTGTCCAAAAAGAACCCCGACCAAAGCAAGATCGATGCGGTCGCCGAACAGTGCTTCAACTCGGCCGACTACAAGGAAGGGCGTAGCGCCTTTATGGAAAAACGCGCGCCCGTTTGGAAAGGCGCCTGATCCTGACATTTGGTTCGGCGCATCGCCCGGCGGCGTTGCAGGTCAACGCCGCCGGCAGAGCCATAGCAGCACGAGGCCCGGCACCAGCAATGTCGGCAATGCTGGCCACAGCAGCACGGTTTGCAGGACTGGGTCCCAGAGCTCTGGAAACAGGTAGCGTTGTATCGACGCCTGCGCCAGGTTCAGGCTGTCCGGCGCAAGCTGGAACCAAAGTTCGCCCAGCGCCGACAGCCGGAACGAGCCTGTTCCTCCCCAGGCAACGGCATCCGCTATTCCGGCTGCCAGCCCGGCGAGCGTTAATAACCATCCGATTATCCTGCCAATGATCATCAATCCGTTCCTGATCCGGTCATTGTCTGCGGCCACTGTACCGCCATGCGGCGTTGCGGAGCACCGAACCATGGCGGACGCCGTTGCGCAACGCGGCTGATTTTATTAACGTCCGCGCTCCTGCACGGGGAGGTGGCCGAGTGGTTTAAGGCGCACGCCTGGAACGCGTGTATACGGTGACCCCGTATCGAGGGTTCGAATCCCTCCCTCTCCGCCATATCGCTATATAACCCTCTGAAATCCTATAGAATTTCGGATAAGCTAGTTTGGTACCCGCCATTGTGCCTATCGGTACGAAATTGCTAGGCGGCTGTGGAGATTGCGCTAGGTCGACGCTCCCGAACGCCGCCTTTCTTTGGTTTACGACGAGACATAGCAGTCGAATCCCCGCAGGAACCTATCGGGATAGTTGGGATTGTGACCGACCGGCTCCATCGATTTTGGAGCAGCGCGGATCGTTCAGCCTTTTGGAGCATCTGGAAACCGGAGCCTGCCTGGCGACTCGACGAACGTGCTCTTTGCCGTGGTTAATCATGAATATGAATGCTTCAGCGGCTGGCTGATCGAAGTGCTTGGCCATGGGGACGGCAGCGAGCGCGGCCCGCCACTATTCGATCCGTTCGTGATGTTCAAGCCTTTGATCCTGCAAACCCGGGACGAACTGTCGAACGTCAAGATGAGGTTCATGATTCGGGACCGGTTCTTGTGGATACGGTTCGTGAGCTTGGGTCTGGCCCTTAAACTGGGTGGCCCGACGTTGGATGAGAACGCGCTCCGGCCCTATCGCAATAAACCGACTGTAACTGGTACGCTCAAGTGGGTGATGAAGGTCTTCGGCGATGCAGTGCATCTTCCCGACAAATTAACTCTCTCTGGCAGCAATGCAGCGCTCTCATTGAAACCGGGGCGTCATGAGGAACTCGCTCAAGCAATGCATTTCGGTTTATTGTAGCCTGACACGCTGCTGAACCGATGGGGCATCGATGGAGAGTGAGCCATTCCCTGACCAGATCCGCCGCGCCCGCCGGCGGCAGGATGCCGGAGCCGTGGTGGCATTGGTGACGGCGGCACGCGATCGCGGAGAGGAATCCGCCGCTCTGTTGCTCGAGGCGGCACGGGCAGAACTCAGCGTGGGCCGACTGAACGAGGCGCAGCGGTGGATAGAGCGCGCAAGGCAGCTTTCGCCAGAGGGCGCCGAGCAGGTGGTCCTCGATCTGGAAGAGGCGCAGATCGGCGTGTTTCGCGCACTCGACCTGAAATGCGCGCTGGCAGCAGCGAGGGGGGCCCGGCAACGGTTCGAGCAGGAGCGCGAGCCGGTGCCGCCGGAAGTGGAATGGCTTTCTACCCGCTTGTTGCTGGCCGCGGCCATTTACCGGGAAATCGGTCCTGCCGAGCGATCGGCGCTCATGCGGGGCCTCCGGCAACTACAGAACCGGCTGCTGGCGGCAGGGCTGGTGGACCAGGCCCATGCCGTCGCCTTCAAGCGGGCCGAGCAGGTGCGGTGGCCGTGGTCGCTTTGCGCCTGGGACGCGGTCGCCGGGATGGGCAGGCGGGCAGGCCTTGCATCGACTACGGGCGACGCCCTCGTATTCAAGGCCGCCGCCATCCGCAGCAACGGTGGCGAGGCGGAAGAGACGGAAGCGGCGCTTCGGAAGGCTGAGGCGGCTTTTGAAAAGATTGGCCACCGGGTGGGTCCGCTGGAGGTAGCGCGAGAGCGGGCGCTGCTTGCCGTCGACCGGATGCAGGCACCGCTCGAAACGCTGGAAGGCGCAGCCGACGCTCTGCTCGCCGCCGGCCGCCCCAAAGAGACGCTGAGCTGCCTACTGGATCTTGCGACCCGTGCGCATCGCCGGGGCGAGCGCCTTCTGGCCGAACGCACGCGGGCCCGCCTGGCGGAAATCGCCGAGGCAACGGGCTATTATATCGTCCAGGTCAACGACGTGCTGGCCCACGCCGACCTGGCCCTGCGCGAACGGGACGACGCCCGCGCCCGCGATCTCTGCGACCAGGCGCTCGCCCGGCCCATGCCTGACTTCAACCGGGCGGGCATCCTCTCGCTTCGGGGCGCGGCTTTCTCTTTTGCGGGCGACCGGCAGCGGGCTATCGAAGACCGGCAGCACGCGGTCGATCTCTATCTCGGCCTCGGAGCGGACGCGGAGGCATCGGACCTGATCGCCGTGCTGGCCGCGGACATCGGCGGCTCACGCGCGGAAGCGGACCTCGACGAGGCGGACAGGCTGCTGGCCGAGTGGGTGGCCCGGGACCGGGCGCGCAAGGACTCTTTGGGGGAAGCGGGCAAGACGATCGAACGGGCCGGGCTGTGCGTCCTCCGGGCTTTGGGCCGGCGCCAGCGCAAAGAGCATCTGGCCGGCGAGCCTGCCCTGATCGCCCAGGCGGAGGCGTATTTGGCGGCCGCGGAACGGATATTCGATCCGGCAGGCGGACAGAAGCGCTTGCCAAAGGGCGCTTTGCCACCGCTGATCGGCAAGATAGCACAAATCCGGGCGCAACTCGCGACCCTGACGAACGACGCCGGCATGATGCTTGCCGCGCAGGAACGGGCCCGCGCAGCCTACGAGCAGGTGGGGCTGCCCTATGAAGCTGCGAACTGCCGCTATCTGATCGGCTGCCTTCTCCTGAACCAGTCTAGTGCGGTGGCGAACGAGCAATTCGGGTCGTTGGCGCAAGAAGCCGAGAGGCAACTCTCGGCAGCGCTGCAGTATTACGACGAAGTTGCGGGCATGCGCTTCCAGGCAGCGCAGACGCGGCACAAGCTCGCTATGCTGTATCTGAACGCGCAGCACCGGTTCCTGCCGGAAACCGCGGACACGCTTTGTGCCAAGGCCGGCGAGTTGCTTGCGGTCGCAGCAGACGAGTTGGATGTAGTGCGGCAGGCTTTCCAGGCGGAGGGGCGCCTTGCCAGCTTCTCCACCAAATCCGAGCGTTCGGCGGAGGCCGCGGAGATCGACCGGGAAGCCTTGCGGCTCTACCTCCAGCTTCGCCCGGACAACCGCCGGGCCTGGGAATGGAGCGTCCGCTCGAAAGCCCGCGCCCTGAACGACCTGCTGGGTGCGGAAGCCCTGCTGCCGCCAGACGCCGCCGCTGCCGCGGAGGCCGACCCAGCGATTCGGCAGGTGGTCGAACAGGAACGGCAACTCTCTGATGCGCTGGCAACGGCGGCGGCGGCAGAACGGCTCTCGCTACGGGAACAACAGGCGGCATTGCGCGCACGGATGCGCCGGATACCGGCCTTGATGGCCTTCGTCGACCTGCGCACGGGCGCGCCTGCCGGGACGGACGACCTGGCGGCCGTCGGCGCCGCAGCGCCACATCGCTTTGCGCTCGTCGATTGGGTGGCGGTGCATGACCGGCTGTACATTCTGGTGGCGAGACCGGGAGAGCCCCCCGCGGTAGAGCAATTGCCGCTTGGCATGCGGCAGGTAGAACGTTTCGTTGCGGAGATGCTGGGGCCACGCAGTTTCCGGCTGACCCTGAAGCACGACGCGGCGGCGCTGGAAGAACTGGCGGGGCTTGTAGCACCGCTGCAATGGCTGAGCGATCCTGGAGAGCACCTGGTTCTCTGCCCCACCGGGGCACTTCACTATGTGCCGCTCCAGGCCCTCTCCATCGGAAAAGAAGTTCTGCACGCGCGCAATCCCCTTGCGGAGGCGCCCAGTCTGGGCGTGCTCCGGCTTGCCTGTCAGCGTCAGGCCGGCGGCACCGCCGGCGCAGCGGTTTTCGGCGATCCGAACGGCGACCGGCAGGACGCTTTGCAGGCCGCAGAACGGATCGGGGGCCAGCTGGGCGTCGAGCCTGTGACCGGAAGTATGGCGACGGTGGCCGCATTTGAAGCAGCACTGGCAACGAGGAGGCTCATCCATTTCCAGGGGCATGCCATCCATGTGCGGACCGATCCCCTGGCCTCCCATCTCCGGCTGGCCGACGGCAGTCTGGAGGCGCGGCAGATTTTCGGGATGCGGCCGGTCGGCTGCCGGATGATCGCGCTAGGCGCGTGCGAGAGCGCTGCCCTGGCCTTCCGCCCCGGCGACGAACCGTTCGGCCTGATCTCGGCCTTGCTGATCGCCGGCGTCCGCGCCGTTACCGCCGCCGCCTGGAATGCGCAGGAGGAGTCGGCCGGGCTTTTCATGGACCACTACATGGGCAGGCTGCTTGAGGGGGACGAGCCGATCTTGGCCCTTCAGGATGCAGCGATGATGCTTCGCGCGCAGGAGAGATTTGCCGCCCCTTATCACTGGGCGCCGTTCCGGCTATACGGTGATCCGTGGCATCAGGCGGCAGAGACGGAGGCAAAACCATGAGCGGTAACGATTTGGGCCGCGGTAGCGGCAGCGGGGCAGCTTCGGGTCCGGGTGCTGCTGGACACGGCGGCCACCTGGCCGGCGATCATCTAATCGACGCGCCGCTTGTCGGCGATCCGGATGCGGAACGGGAACTGGGCGTCTCTCCTGCAGAGGCGCTGTCGGATGACGAGATCCAGGGCGCGCGCTTCAGCCTGGTCCGGCGGGGGGTGGAGCGGGTGCAGGGCGATGGCTTTTCGGGTCTGGCGGTGGCGCTGGATGCCTACTTCCACCCGGCGCCGGGGACGCATTTTTCCGATGCGGAGATCCGCATCAACCTGACGGAGCCAGCCGGCACCGTGTTCGCCGACGTGGCGCCGGCGGAATGGCGGGAGCCGGAGCCGGTCCGCTTCAAGATCGAGCGCAGCGGCACGCTCGGCATCACGGCCGAACTGGCCGAAGCGGGCATGGGGCGGACCGAAACGGTCGAATACGCACGCTACTACTGCCGCATCCGGGGCAGCGGCGCCGGCCACTCCCGTGCCCGCTGGACGCTGGAGGAGAACGAGGAGACTGGGGAAGGTGTCGGACAGGTAAACCGGCTTGTGCTGACGCTCGCGGGCGAAGGACCGTTTGCGGCCGACCTGCTCATGCGCTGCCAGTTGGTCCGGCCCGGTATCGCCGGCGTTGTCGACCGCGTGCGAGAGCTTATCCTGGGGCCTCAACTGACCGATGGCCAGCTGATGCGCTTCACCATCGCGCCTGCTGAACACAGCAAGGGCGGCTGGTTCGACTGGCTGAAATAGAGAACAGACTGTTTCGGAAATCTCATTTTCCTCCCCCGGCGATCGGGCTCGTCGGCGCGAACAGCTCCGTGCTGTGCAGTAGGCTTGGCAAGGTTCCGCTGACTGCGCGTGATCGGATTTGCAGGCTAATCCGATGTTGGTCATGATTGAAGCGGTGCCGGTGAACGGCTTTTGGCATTCCTCCAGGGGTGGCCGTTAGAGAGGGGATAGCTTGTGGCGAGCGAAAATGGCGTCGATTTGTTCCGGCAGATTCTCATCTGGCCGTTGGCGCTGGAACATCCAGATTTCGGCGGCACGGAAAGGGGCACAATTCGCGGAACCGCGGAAATAATTGAGGAAGCAAATAAAAAGCTCACTGGCAAAAACGGCCCCTGGAACCCGATAACAGACAAAGGAAGATATCTTTCATTTCCAAGCGATCCCAGTACCGACGAGCAACATCTTGCGTATCAGGAACAAGTCTATTTCCACCAGAGGCTTCTCCCTTTCGTTCCGGCGCTGCGAGATGTTGATGTTTCGGATGGCGGCGCGGGTGATGGCTTCCTGGTGCATGCAGGGCTCTGAGCAATTCTGATCGACGTAGGCAGCGGCTCGAGACGGTTGGATGCACCGCGGACAGGCGACGGCGATCTCGCATTCCGGGGTGTGGCGCCGTGCTCTGGTACTCTCAGACGCGCTGCTCGACGAAGTCGCGGGCGGTTGCTGGCGCGAGGCGGGCTCCGAGGCCGAGCAGGGTATCGAACGCCACGGCTGTGTGGCGGCGACGGTTCCACCTGAAGACGAACTCGTCGAGGTAACGCCTGAAGTGCTGGCGACGGAGGCCATGGTAGGTCCCGAGCGCCCATCTCTTGAGGTTTGAAAAGACGCGATGGGTCCAGCGCAGGATGATGTGGGCGGCCATCTTGCCGACGACTTTCGGCTCGTGCGCATGGTCGGGCAGGCCATTGTAGCCGGACCATCCGTCCGTGACGACGCGGGCACCGGCGGCGGCGACCGCGACGACGAAGGGCTTGAGCGTGGCGCCGGAGAAGTCGGCGATCGGCGCGAGACGAATGCGGCGCGGCTTGCCTTCGGGCGAGAGCTCCACCGCGCCGGCAACGAGCATCTTGCCCTGCGAGCTGCGGCCTTGACCGCCAGCGGGCGGGTCGTCCTTATGGCGCAAGGCGATCTCGGTCTCGTCAACTTCGACGACGTCCTCGAGAAGGCTTCGCTCGGGATCGACCATGGCGCGGCGGAGCTTCGTCAGGAGCAGCCAGGCGCTCTTGTAGCTGCCCAGGCCCAGTTGGGCCTGCAGTTGCAGGGCGGAGATCCCGTTGGAGTGGCTGGTTACGATATGGATCGCCGTGAACCAGGTCTTCAGCGGCAGATGGCTGCCGTGCATGACCGTGCCTGCGGTCACGGACGTCTGCCGCCGGCAGGCCGCGCACTCCCAGGTGAACGCCTTGGTCTTCAGCAGCCATCCCTTCGTGACGCCACAGCCCGGGCAGACAAAGCCCTCCGGCCACCGGCGACGCGCCAGATAGTCGGCGCAGGCCGCATTATCCGGAAATCGCGCCTCGAACTGGGCGCGGGAGAGCGGGCGGTCATGTTTCCAGCGGCTCGGCATGCGAGAACATTAAGCGAACGCACCTCGCGACGCAAGCGCAGATCACCACATTTTGTGCCGCCGGAGCCAACGGGAGAAGCCTCATCCAGAATTTCGTCCAAAGTTTTCTTTATGGAGCCGATCAGTCTGTCTGCATCTATGGCCGAAACGATATCAAGCGCGTTCTGGTTGATCTGAACTGCCAGCGATTTTCCGCAACGCCCATCCGCGTCACCTATGATTTGAAAGTCGACCGCTGCCATCTGTACCTTTTCTCCGCGGGCACGGCGGCATTGATTGTGGAAGTAGCCTCGGACAACCGGACGTTGCGGACGCTGGCAAAGAGCCTGACTCGGCCAACGGAAAAGAACCGGCTGTACCTGTCGGATGCCATGCGTCTGTCTAATCATCTGCGCCGCTCCTATCCCGCGTACTTTATTCGAGCGAACAATGGATTTGTACCTGGAGACTTTCCAAAGTCCGTGATTTGGCTGGATCAAGAGGGAAAGCCCCTCGCTGCTGAAGACGATGATTGGAGCGAAGTCATCGCCAACTTCTCCAATGCCAAGGAGCGCCGGATCCCGATTGCGTCTCACTGGAAATGTTTGCTGCCGCTGAACGTCAAGCATCATGACGGCGACAAGACGAACCGCGCGGCATCGTGGCGACATGTGGTGGATGACCGGATGCCCAGCATGCTGTATCTGAAGGTGGAAGATCCTCGCGAGATCACCGACGGGGATTGGATGCGGTTGTGTTTTTGCGAAAACCCCAATGACGATTCCCATAGCTACACCTATGGTGAGGATTTCCAGCGGTCGACTTGGTCGGACCATACCTATGACCGCTATTGGGGAAGCGGTATGCAGACCCGCTACCTGTGCTCAGGCTATCATTTCACGCTGGTTTGCAAAAGCGGAGATGGCTTCTCGAACCTTCTGGAGCAACATTTCCGGCGTCACTATTTCCAAATGGGTCTGATCCTGCACTTCCAGCATGCGACCCTGCTGGCAAAGTCCGCCAACATCTCGGAGGCAGTAGCGTTCAGCCGGACGGATAAGGAGCGGTTTTTCGCGGCAATCGAATGTATCCAAGAGGAACTTCTGGCCTTTACCCATCAGTATTGGTTCACGGGCGTTTCCAATCAATTGCAAGCGCGGGAGTTGTATACATGGTGGCGCGCTCGCCTGGAGCTGCCGGCAACCTATGATGAAGTGATGAAAGTGTTCCCCGTCAGCACCTATGGCACAAATTTGAGGTTGTGAATTAAGGAGGATTAGGGCTTCGTCGTAGTGACGAAGGAACGAAGATGAAGACCCAATCCTCCTCGAGAAGATCGCCGGTGAAGGCCCCTGCTGAGCGGGTAGTGAAAGACATCCGGCGCGCAACCCGCCGCCATTTTTCGGCAGAGGACAAGATCCGCACCGTGCTGGACGGCCTGCGCGGTGACGACAGCATTGCCGAGCTATGCCGCAAGGAAGGCATTGCCCAGAGCCTGTACTACACTTGGTCGAAGGAGTTCATGGAGGCCGGGAAGCGCCGCCTGGCCGGCGACACTGCCCGTGCCGCGACCACCGGCGAGGTCGAGGATCTGCGCCGGGAGGCCCGAGCCCTGAAGGAATGCGTTGCCGACCTGACGCTCGAGAACCGTCTGCTCAAAAAAAGCATGATTGCGGATGGGGGCGACGACGAATGAGATACCCCGCATCTGAAAAGCTCGAGATCATCAGGATCGTCGAGCAGTCGCACCTGCCTGCAAAACGCACGCTGGGCCAGCTCGGCATCGCGCGCCGCACGTTTTATCGCTGGTATGACCGCTATCTCGAGGGCGGGCCTGAGGCGCTGGAGGATCGGCCCTCGGCACCAAGTCGGGTGTGGAACCGCATCGGCGAAGCAGTGTCCCATAGCGTGGTGTAACAGCAGGCGGTAGCGCCGCCGTCCGCCCGCGCGCCCCTCATAGCGCTGTAGCGGGCGGACGGCGGCGCGGGCGGCCATTGCCGATCTTCGGTAGAGGTTCTTGTTGGGAAACTCGAAACCGAACCGGAGATGACAATGACCGACGATAGGATGGCTTTGATTGAGCTTGTTGAAAACAGTGCGGACGCCGATCTGGTGCGCGACCTGCTGGCCTTTGCGGCCGAACGGCTGATGGAGGCGGAAGTTGAAGGAGCGACTGGCGCAGCGAAGGGGGCCCGCTCGCCGCTTCGGACCGCACAGCGCAACGGCTATCGCGAACGGGGATGGGACACGCGCGCCGGTCGGATCGCTTTGTCGATCCCGAAGCTGCGCAAGGGCTCCTACTTCCCGAGCTTTCTGGAACCGCGCCGGACGGCGGAGAAAGCCCTCGTTGCCGTCATTCAAGAGGCGTATGTCCACGGCGTTTCAACCCGTGCTGTCGATGATCTGGTCAAGGCCATGGGCGCTGGCGGGGTGTCGAAGAGCCAGGTTTCACGGCTTTGTACCGAGATCGACGAACGGGTGCAGGCCTTCCTCAACCGCCCGCTTGAAGGCGCGTGGCCCTATCTCTGGCTCGACGCCACCTACATCCGGGTGCGCGAGGGCGGACGGATCATCAGTCGCGCAGTGATAGTGGCCGTCGCAGTCAATGGCGACGGCCGGCGGGAAATTCTCGGCATCGCGGTTGGCCCATCAGAGGCGGAGACGTTCTGGACCGGGTTTCTTCGCTCGCTCGCCGATCGCGGCCTGCGGGGCGTCAAGCTGGTCATCGCCGACGATCACAAGGGACTGCGCGCCGCGGCGAGCCGTGTGTTCAACGCCATCCACCAGCGTTGCCGAGTTCATTGGATGCGCAATGCTTTGGCGCATGCGCCTGCCAAGAACAGAGGCGCCGTCGCCGCCATGCTCAAAACTATCTTTGCCCAGGAGACCAAGGTGGAGGCGGAGAAGCAGTGGCAGGTGGTCGCCGATGCTCTGCGCGAGAAGAACGAGGGGCTGGCCCAGATGATGGACGCTTCACGGGAGGACGTGCTCGCTTACATGGACTTTCCGCGCGAGCACTGGGCCCAGATTGCCAGCACCAATCCATTGGAACGATTGAATAAGGAGATCAAACGCCGGTCCAATGTTGTCGGCATCTTTCCCAACGACGCGGCCATTATCCGCCTCGTTGGCGCACTGATGCTGGAGCAAAATGACGAATGGGCCGTCGCCCGACGCTACATGGCGCTGGAAAGCCTGGCCCGGATAATCGATGATCACCTCGTCAGGTTGCCCGCCGTGGCGCCCTGATCACCCTCGGACCTCGCCGAGGACCGGCACTCTTACACCACGCACTGGGACATGACCATCGGCGACGATATCCAGGACCAGATCGTCGAGATGGCGCTGGATTACAGCGAGCTATCACCGCGCGAACTGGCGGTGCGCTTTACCGACGAGAAGCGCTACTTCGTGTCCGAAGCTGTAAAACTCGGCACTTGATCTGACGGACAGGCTACTCAGCAATGCTGAGAGCGGGTTTGTAGCTGTCAGTGTCCGTCCGAGGACTTTATGAATCGGCGGAATCGGTTGTTGGATTTTGGCTTGCGGGCTGGAATCGGCTGTGATTCCCTGTCTGGCACCGAATAGCGAAGAGAGGTGCCCGATGTGGACGGTCGAGAACCGCCTCCGTTACAACCGCGACCACCTGCGGTATCCGAGTGACCTGACGGACGAGGAATGGGCGTTGATCGAGCCGTTGATCCCGCCGGGCAAGCCGGGCGGCGGCAAGCGCACCGTCAACCTGCGCGAGGTGGTCAACGGGCTGATGTATGTGCTCTCTACCGGCTGCCAGTGGCGGGCGATCCCGAAGGATCTGCCGCCGAGGAGCACGGTCCATGACTATTTCGACCTTTGGGCCTGGGATCGCACGCTCGACCGCATCCATCATGCGCTTTATGCGGCCTGCCGGGAGCAGGCGGAGCGCGAAGTCGCCCCCAGCGCCGCCATCATCGACAGCCAGAGCGTGAAAAGCGCGGAAAAAGGGGGGCTTGCATCGACCCGCCGGGGTACGATGCGGGAAAGAAGATCAAGGGCAAGAAACGGCACATTCTGGTCGACACCCAGGGCCTGCTGATGCATGCCCTGGTGCATGCCGCCGATATCCAGGACCGCGACGGCGGCGTGATGGTGATGGCCGCTCTGTTCGGACTCTACCCCTTCCTGCTCAAGCTTTACGCCGATGGCGGCTATCAAGGGGAGCGGTTCCAGGAGGGCGTGAAAAAGGCCCTCTCCCAGGTCAACGTGGAGATCGTCAAGCGCTCCGATCATGCCAAGGGCTTTGTCGTGCTGCCCAAACGCTGGATTGTCGAGCGAACCTTCGCCTGGCTCGGACGTTGCCGCCGTCTGGCCCGGGATTGGGAGTGCCTCAACGCCAAGGCGCTGGCCTTCCTGAAACTCGCCTTGATCCGCCTCATGATCCGAAAACTCTGCAATCCATCATGAAGTTTCCGGACGACTCTCAGATAAATCCGGCGTTCGGATGGTCTTTTCAACAGCGATGTGCAGCGTTTCCCGGAAGGTTTGCATGGTTGTCTTGCCATAGCAATACCTCCCAGAGTGTGGCCGTTGTTCGTTGTATTTTGCTAGCCAATAATCCAGGTCTGTCTGGAGTTCCTCAACAGAGCGGTAAAGTTTCTTGCGGAAGGCGATGTCGTAGAACTCATCCTTGATGGTCCGGTGGAAGCGCTCGCAAATACCGTTGGTCTGCGGGCTGTTCGCCTTGGTCCGCGTGTGGTCGATGTCCTCGACGGCCAGGTAGAGCTGATAGGCGTGGTTTTCGACCTTGCCGCAATACTCGGTGCCGCGGTCGGTCAGGATGCGTAGCAGGGCGATACCATGCTCGGCGTAGAACGGGATCACCCGGTCGTTCAGCAGATCGGCCGCCGTGATCGCCGTCTTTTCCGTATAAAGCTTGGCCTGAGCGGTGCGGGCGTAGGTGTCGATGAAGGTCTGCTGATAGATCCGCCCAACGCCCTTCATCGTGCCGACATAGTAGGTGTCCTGGCTACCAAGGAAGCCCGGATGGTCGCTCTCGATCTCGCCGTGGGCTGCCCGTTTCTGCTTGGCCTTTTCCAGCGCCGCCAATTGCTCTTCGGTCAGGAGAATGCCTTCCTGGGCCGAGCGGGCCTCCAGCGCCTTCAGCCTTTTCTTCATCGTCTCCAGGTCATGGCGCAGCCAGATCGAACGCACGCCGGACGATGAGACCATCACGCCCTTCTGCTGCAGTTCCCAGGACGCCCGCTTCTGGCCCAGCGCCGGGTTCTCGATGGCCAGATCAACGACGGCTTTCTCCACGTGCTCGGGCACCCGGTTCTTCAGCAGCGGCTTGCGGCGCGAGAGATCAATCAGCGCTTCGGCCCCGCCCTGCTCATAAAGATCGCGGAACCGGTAAAAGCTGTCCCGCGAGTACCCCATCACCTTACAGGCCTGGCTGACGCTGCCGAGCTGCTTGGCTAGCTCCAACAGCCCCAACTTTGGTTTGATGATCTTATCTTGAATGCTGGTCATGGATCGACACTCCTCATTTGCGCTCCAGTGGAACAAGAGTGTCAGATCAAGTCACGTGCTTTACATCCGAAGCCACGGTTTACCGCCTGTTGAAGGCCCACGATCTGATCACCAGCCCGGCCTATGTCGTGATCAAGGCTGCCGATCAGTTCCACACAAAGACCACGCGACCGAACGAGATGTGGCAGACCGACTTCACCTACTTCAAGATCATCGGGTGGGGTTGGATGTATCTGTCGACCGTGCTCGACGATTACTCGCGCTACATCATCGCTTGGAAGCTGTGCACCAACATGCGGGCCGAGGACGTGACCGACACGCTGGACCTCGCCCTCAAGGCCTCGGGCTGCGATCATGCCACGGTGCTGCACAAGCCCAGGCTGCTCAGCGATAATGGCCCCAGCTACATCGCTGGCGAACTGGCGGAATACATCGAGGCCCAGAAGATGAGCCACGTGCGCGGCGCCCCGCTACACCCGCAAACCCAGGGCAAGATCGAGCGCTGGCACGAGACCCTGAAAAACCGCATCCTGCTGGAGAACTACTTCCTGCCCGGCGACCTTGAGGCCCAGATCGAGGCCTTCGTCGAACACTACAACCACCAGCGCTACCACGAGAGCCTGAACAACGTGACGCCCGCCGACGCCTACTTCGGCAGGGCTCCAGCCATCATCAAACAGCGCGAAAGGATCAAGCGACAGACCATCGAATATCGGCGATTGCAACACCGCAAGCTCGCCGCCTAACACCAACCCCCAGACGAGGCCCGCACTCCGCTAATTTACGCCGCGAATTGTGCCAAATGTTGTGACGACGGACACGCGGCCGAGCCGAGGCCGGTGGTGGCCACGCCGTCGCCGCCCGATCATCTCGACGAGGCGGCGGCCGCGAAGTTCACCGAGATGGCCGCGCTACTCGCCCGCCACGGGGTGATGACCGGACTCGATGTGGCGACGCTCGCCCGCTACGTCGTGATCTGGCGGCGCTGGCTCGAGGCCGAAGACGAAGTGAAACGCCGAGGCCCGGTGGTCAAGACCGTGGCTGGCAACATCATCCAGAACCCGTTCCTGGCGCTGGCCAACAAATGCCTGGCCCAGATGGGGCAGATCGAGAGCGAGTTTGGCCTCACGCCATCGGGCCGGACCCGCATCCGCATGGCCGAGCCCGCCGAACCCCGCGACCCTTTCGAGGATTATCTGAACCGTGGCAATAAAGGCTGAAACGAAGCGTCCGAGCTGTCCGGTCAAGGCCTATGCGCGTGGCGTGACCTCCGGCAAGATCGTCGCGGGACGGCTGGTTAAACTCGCCTGCGCGCGCCACCTGGCCGATCTCGAATCCGGAGCGGCGCGCGGTCTCGTCTGGGATGGCGCGGCGGCACTGCACGCCATCGCGTTCTTCAGCCATCTGCGCCATTCCACAGGGGAGTGGGCGGGCGAGCCCTTCGTGCTGCAGCCCTGGCAGGCGTTCGCGGTGGGCGCGATGTTCGGCTGGAAACGCAAGGCCGGTCCGGGCCAGCATGCCCCGCGCAGGTTCCGCACGGCTTACATCGAGGTGGCGCGCAAGAATGGCAAATCGGCGCTGCTGGCGGGAATTGCGCTCTATGCGCTGGTGGCCGACGGCGAGGCCGGGGCGCATGTTTATGCCGCCGCAACCACCCGCGATCAGGCGCGGATCGTCTTTGGCGAGGCCGAGCGCATGGTCTCGGCGAGCCCGGCGCTCTCGAGCCGGGTGACGAAGACGGTCAACAATCTCGCGGTGTTGCCAACCGCCTCCTGGTTCCGACCACTTTCGGCCGATGCCAGCAAGATGGACGGGCTCAACGTGCATCTGGCCGCCGTCGACGAGGTTCACGAGCACCCCGGACCGGAGATCATCCAGAAGCTCAACACCGCCACCGGTGCCCGTCGTCAGCCATTGATCGTGGAGATCACCACGGCCGGGTACGACCGCCATTCGGTCTGCCGTCAGCATCACGAGTTCTCGGTCAAGGCGCTGGAGGGCACGGTACCCCTGGAGGTGGCCGACAGCTGGTTTGCCTATATCGCCACCATCGACGAGGGCGATGACTGGACCGATGCGGATGTCTGGGTGAAGGCCAACCCGAGCCTCGGGGTGACGGTGAAGATCGACGACCTGAAGCGCCAGATTGACGAGGCCCGCGAAATGCCCGCCCAGCAGAACGCCATCCGGCGGCTGCGGCTCAATGAATGGACCGAGCAGGTCACCCGCTGGCTCGACATGGATGTCTGGACCGAGGGCGGCCAGCCCGCCGCGACCGACTGGCAGGTGGTGCGCGACGGGCTTACGGAGCTGGAGCGCCAGCTGGCGGGGCGCGAATGCTATGGCGGGCTGGATCTGGCCCGCGTCAATGACCTCTCGGCCTTCGTGCTGCTGTTTCCGCCCACGAAGGATCCTGCTCTCGGGGACCTCGCGGATAAATGGATCGTCCTCTGCCGGTTCTGGGTGCCCGAGGAGGACATCCTGCGCCGGGGCAAACGCGATCGGGTGCCCTATGCCACATGGCGCGACCAGGGGTTTTTGAGGGCCACCCCCGGCAATGCCACCGATTTCGCCTTCATTGAGGCCGAAATCCTCAATCGCGCTGCGCGCTTCGATCTGCGCGAACTCGCCTACGACCGCACCTTCGCCGGGGAGATCGTCCAGCATCTGCAGGAGGAAGGTCTGAACCTTGTCCAGTTTGGCCAGGGGTTTCTCAGCATTGCCGCGCCGACGGCGGAACTGGAGCGGCTGGCGGTCTCACGCATGCTCTGGCATGGCGGCCATCCGGTGCTGCGCTGGAACGCCTCGAATGTCGCCGTGCGCCACGATCCGGCGGGCAACATCAAGCCCGACAAGGAGCGCTCCAGCGAGCGCATCGATGGCATCGTGGCCATCTGCAACGCGCTCGGCCGGGCGCTGCTGCGCGACGTCAATGCGGACCGCTCGGTCTACGACACGCGCGGCATCCTGGTGCTGTAGGAGCGGCACTGCGGGCCGGGGCGCTGAGCGCGTCCGGAGCGTCGGTAACGCCGGACAGCGCCATGCGGATGGCTGCCGTCTATGCCTGCGTGCGCATCATCTCCGGGGCAGTGGCAATGCTGCCGTTGCAGATCAAGCGCCCGGTCGATGCGCTGATCCCGTACAACGCTGCGCAACGAACCCTGCTGATCGCGCGCCTCGACCGGCTGTCGCGTAACGCGGCCTTCCTGCTGGTGCTCCGGGACAGCGGCGTCCGCTTCATTGCCTGCGACATGCCCGCGGCGAACGACCTGACCGTCGGCATCATGGCGCTGGTGGCGCAGGCGGAGCGGGATGGCATCTCGCGGCGCACCAGGGAGGCACTGGCAGCCGCCAGGGCGCGGGGTGTCAGGCTTGGCAACCCGAATGGTGCCGCAGCACTGAAGCGAGCAGTGAAGGGCGGGAAAGCGCTCAGGGAGGCAGTCAGCAGCAATGCGAATGCCCATGCAGCCGACCTTGCCTCGTGATCGCCAGCGTCCAGGCAGCGGGCCATACCAGCTTGCGGGCGATTGCGGCGGAGTTGAACCGGCGTGACATGCTCACCCGCCGCGGCGGCCACTAGCCTGTTTCGACCGTCAGAAATGTTCTGGCCCGGGGGAGCGGTCAACCGTCAGACGTTGGATCGAGAGCGAGTGGTGCAAGCAACTGGTGTCCGAGCAGCTGGTGACGGTGCGGGAAGCCGCGGCCGCACCGGCCGAGGGTGGATCGGTTGGCGTAAACCGGCTGTCAGAGAGCCAGAAGTACTCCCGTCTCCAGCAGCCGCAACTGTTCCATAGTCGCAAACGCTGAACAGTCTAGAAGACGAACGCCTGCGGAAAATGGCGATTGCTGCGACAAGGGATTTGACGCCTCCGGCCGGATTCGCCTTAAAATGCGCTCGATGCTCGACTTGCTGATCGTCCTTGCGTTTATCGCTTACGCCGTCGGCGCAGGCCTGCGGTCGCGGCGGGCCGCGTCAGGCAATCTGGAACAGTTCTTCCTGGCGGGCAGGACAGTCTCTGGCTGGAAGGCCGGCACATCAATGGCCGCAACCCAGTTCGCGGCGGATACGCCGCTGCTAGTTACCGGCCTGGTCGCCACCGCTGGCGTATTCGCTCTGTGGCGGCTCTGGATTTACGGTCTTGCCTTTCTACTCATGGCGTTCGTTTTTTCTGCCTGTTGGTGGCGTGCGGGCGTGTTGACCGACGCGGAGCTAACCGAGGTGCGCTACAGCGGCAGCGGCGTGCTGCTGCTCCGGGTGCTGAAGGCGATCTACTACGGCACGGTGATTAATTGCGCGGTGCTGGCGATGGTGCTGGTCGCAGCTGTCCGCATCGCGGAGGTGTTCCTACCCTGGCATGAGTGGCTCCCCGCCGCCGTCTATGGTTGTGTGCTTGGCCTTGTCACCGGTATCGGCCTCGACCTGGGCGGCAGCGCCACCGGGCTGCTGCCGGCGGAGGTCGCGACTGCCAACAATCTGATCTCAATCGTGGCGATCCTGGCCTTCACCGCCAGCTATTCGATCACCGGTGGCTTGCGCGCCGTGATCGATACCGATCTGATCCAGTTCATTCTCGCGATGGCTGCAAGCGCAATCTACGCCTGGGTGGTGATCGACGCTGTCGGCGGCCTCTCGGCGCTGAGCGAGCGGGTCGTCGACCTTTATGGCGCAGCGGAGGCGGAACGATTGCTCTCCTTCGGTCCGCCGGCGACAGCGGATCTGCTGCTGCCATTCCTGGTCATCATCGGCCTGCAATGGTTCTTCCAGATGAACTCCGACGGCACCGGCTATCTGGCTCAAAGATCGATGGCCTGCTCAACGGAACTGGATGCGCGTCGGGCGGGAGCCCTGTTCGCTTGGTTGCAGATTTTTGCGCGCAGCCTGCTCTGGCTGCTGATTGCCGTCGGTCTGCTGGTGCTCTACCCGTTCACGGTCGAGGAAGCCGGAACCGAGGGGTTCGCGGCCGCGCGCGAGATGCTGTTCGTCACCGGGATTGATGAATTGCTGCCGACCGGCTTGCGGGGATTGATGCTGACGGGCCTGCTCGCCGCGCTCGCCTCCACCCTCGACACGCACTTGAACTGGGGCGCGTCCTACTGGAGCAACGACATCTACGGCCGACTGGTCTGCCGCCACTGGCTGCAGCGCGTTCCGCGGCCGCGGGAGCTTGTCCGCGTCGCGCGGCTCTCCAATGTGCTGATCCTCGTGATCGCTCTTCTGGTGATGGCGAACCTGGGTTCGATTCAGACCGGGTGGTTCATCTCGCTGCTGCTCGGCGCCGGCATCGGCTCCGTACTGGTGCTGCGGTGGCTTTGGGAGCGGATCAATCTCTATTCCGAACTGGCGGCCATCGCAGTTTCGATCGTCGCCGCACCGCTGATCCTGGTGTTTCTCGGCACCGATGCGGAGACGGAATGGCTGCGCCTTTCGATCATGGCGAGCGTGACGACCGCGGCAGCGGTCGGCATCACCTTCGTGACACCGGCGACCGACCGAGGCGTCCTTGTCGCCTTCTACGAGAGGGTGCGCCCATTCGGGTGGTGGCGCAGGACGGCGGTCGAGGCTGGCGACCGGCCGGAGACTCCCCTGAGAGAACTGCTTAGGCGTGGCCGCGCAGCGTTTGCTTGCGCCATCTCGTTGTTCCTGCTGCTGATGGGGAGCGGGCGCCTGCTGATCAGCCCGCCGGGAGCTTCAGAGGCATGGTCCTGGGCTTTCATCGCGGTGAGTATCGCCTGCCTGCCGTTATGGTGGCGCGGCCTCCTCCGGCGGATACAAGCTGATGCTTCGAAGCCGCTCCGCTGACGGCTTGTTGTAGCGAGCGGTGGCGTCTTGTTCCAGTAGATGGCGGGTCGCGGCGCGGAAGTGGCGAGACGTTCCGGGAGGTGGAAAGCGGCCGCAACCCGGACCGGTCCGAACTGGCGAAGGCCATCCGGCTTGCACGCCTCACCGGCGGCACCCTGGTCATTGCCCGGCTGGACCGTCTCTCGCGCAACGCGGCTTTCCTGCTGACCCTGCGCGACAGCGGTGTGCGTTTCCTGGCTTGCGCCATGCCGGAGGCCAATGACCTGACGGTCGGCATCATGGCACTGGTGGCACAGGCAGAGCGGGATGCCATCTCCAGGCGCACCAAGGAGGCGCTGGCTGCCGCCAAGGCGCGGGGCGCGATCCTGGGCAACCCTAATGGCGCTGCGGCGGGCCGGCAAGGGGGGGCGGCGCTACGGGCGACGGTCGCACAGAATGCCGATGCCGATGCGAGCGCGCTGGCCGACGTGATCGCCGACCTTCGCCTCCTGGGCCACACCAGCCCCCGTGCCCTTGCCACCGAACTGAACGCGCTCGACATGGTGGCGCGGCGGGCGCGGCAGGCCGGCATCCCCGGCCAGGTCTGCAACCACACCTGGAGACCTCCGAAAACCGGGCTGGCGTCCACTTTTATAGAGATGTTTCATCAAATGGCGGCAAAGACCGGTAGGCGGGATCAAATACATTCCTGCGGCAAAAAAAGCACGCGGAGTGGGCGTGACGACGGCTTGTTGCGAGGACTCAGAGCGTAGCGTCCGAATTTCTGCCTGTCCCTCAATTTCCATCTTCCAGCTTTTTCTTGAGATAAAGAAGCTTTAGGTCATCATTCGAAACTTCCAGCCCCTCTTCTATTGCGGTCTGAGCATCATCCAATTGTCCCTGAGACAAATAAAGCTCTGCAAGACGCCTCTGTCTTTCGACAAATCCGGCATCGAAGTCGTCACGCGACGATCTCGTAGCCAAAGGAATTAACGAAGTTACAATATGCTCAAAGTCCTCACGATACTTCCGGCCATTAGCGGCGCTGCTGTAATTAAAAATGTGTTGTACACCCAGCCGCTCTCAACTATTGAAGCAGCCTCAAGACCTACGTTACTTTTAAGTAGGACAGCGTTATTTTCGCCAAATGATTTAAGAGGCTTCTCCCGTTGGCTCCGGCGGCACAAAATGTGGTGATCTGCGCTTGCGTCGCGAGGTGCGTTCGCTTAATGTTCTCGCATGCCGAGCCGCTGGAAACATGACCGCCCGCTCTCCCGCGCCCAGTTCGAGGCGCGATTTCCGGATAATGCGGCCTGCGCCGACTATCTGGCGCGTCGCCGGTGGCCGGAGGGCTTTGTCTGCCCGGGCTGTGGCGTCACGAAGGGATGGCTGCTGAAGACCAAGGCGTTCACCTGGGAGTGCGCGGCCTGCCGGCGGCAGACGTCCGTGACCGCAGGCACGGTCATGCACGGCAGCCATCTGCCGCTGAAGACCTGGTTCACGGCGATCCATATCGTAACCAGCCACTCCAACGGGATCTCCGCCCTGCAACTGCAGGCCCAACTGGGCCTGGGCAGCTACAAGAGCGCCTGGCTGCTCCTGACGAAGCTCCGCCGCGCCATGGTCGATCCCGAGCGAAGCCTTCTCGAGGACGTCGTCGAAGTTGACGAGACCGAGATCGCCTTGCGCCATAAGGACGACCCGCCCGCTGGCGGTCAAGGCCGCAGCTCGCAGGGCAAGATGCTCGTTGCCGGCGCGGTGGAGCTCTCGCCCGAAGGCAAGCCGCGCCGCATTCGTCTCGCGCCGATCGCCGACTTCTCCGGCGCCACGCTCAAGCCCTTCGTCGTCGCGGCCGCCGCCGCCGGTGCCCGCGTCGTCACGGACGGATGGTCCGGCTACAATGGCCTGCCCGACCATGTGCACGAGCCGAAAGTCGTCGGCAAGATGGCCGCCCACATCATCCTGCGCTGGACCCATCGCGTCTTTTCAAACCTCAAGAGATGGGCGCTCGGGACCTACCATGGCCTCCGTCGCCAGCACTTCAGGCGTTACCTCGACGAGTTCGTCTTCAGGTGGAACCGTCGCCGCCACACAGCCGTGGCGTTCGATACCCTGCTCGGCCTCGGAGCCCGCCTCGCGCCAGCAACCGCCCGCGACTTCGTCGAGCAGCGCGTCTGAGAGTACCAGATCACGGCGCCACACCCCGGAATGCGAGATCGCCGTCGCCTGTCCGCGGTGCATCCAACCGTCTCGAGCCGCTGCCTACGTCGATCAGAATTGCTCAGAGCCCTGCATGCACCAGGAAGCCATCACCCGCGCCGCCATCCGAAACATCAACATCTCGCAGCGCCGGAACGAAAGGGAGAAGCCTCATACATTTATCGATAACAAGATTGCAAGCGTCGTTCCAACCGGATCAGTTTGGATCAGGACCGATCAACCGATCCATTTTTTCAAAGAACCTGAGCTTAAGCTTCAGGTCATGCTACAAGAAAAGTCGCTCGGATTGTCCGGCCCGATTGATATTTTGTTGCCTCAATTCGCCGACGAGGTTGTGCGGACAATAAATCTCGTGGAACAGGCGAATTAATAGGGGGCACTTCGATAAATACGGCTGCGTAGCCGCTTCTGGGCCGATGTTGAACCTCGTTCGCCGCTGAACGCCCCGATGGGCGCCGTTTTGCGGCCTTTTTTGGTTGTTTTTGCCCGTTCAGCTGCGCTCCAGACGCACTTCTGCTGTCGCCACCCCGCTCACGTCGGCCCGCGGGCGGCGGCGAGGCCGTTCAGGTGGACCACGCGGCGCATGTTGTAGGCAAGGTTCTTCAGGCCGATGCGCGCCTTGGCGCGGGCGATGCCGATGCTGCGCACCAGCGTGCCACCCATGTCGTTGGTCTGCGCGCCGAACACGTGCTCGACCCGGGCGCGGACCTTCGAGCGGGTCTTGTTGCCCTGTTTCTCGCGCTTGCTGAGTGGGCGGTTGCGATGGCCCTTGCGGTGGATGCGGCTCTTCAGGCCGCGGTCTTCCAGCTTCTCCTCAATCTCGGCCGACCGGTAGGCGCTGTCCGCCCAGACGTCCGAGGCCGTGTTGCCGTCGTCCAGCACGTCGTCGATGACCTGGCTGTCGTGCGTCGCCGCGTCCGTCACCTTGTAGCGGCGGATCAGCTTGTGTCGCCGATCGACGTTGACGTGATTCTTGTAGCCGTAGTGCGACTTGCCGTGCTTCTTGGTCCAGCGCGCGTCGGTGTCCTTCTGGCGCTTCTTCGCCGGCTTCTCGTCCCAGCCCTCGGGCGTCTCGCCCGCCTTGATCGCGGCATTCTCATCGCGGCCGTTGCGCTGCTTGGGCACCGGCACGATCGAGGCGTCGATCATCTGCCCGCCCATCGCCAGCCAGCCCTGGGCCTCCAGGTAGCCGTCGAATGCGCCGAACAGCTCATCGACAACGCCAGCCTGGACCAGCTGCTCGCGGTACTGCCAGACCGTCGTCGCGTCCGGAACCGGGTCCTCAAGACCCAAGCCCAGGAAGCGCATGAACGACAGCCGGTCGCACACCTGGTACTCGAACTGCTCGTCGGAGAGGTTGTAGAGCTCGCACAGCACGAGCGCCTTGAGCATCACGACCACATCCCACGGCTTGCGGCCAGCCTTGGATTTTCGGGCCTCCGGCGGCCGGCGCCAGACCGCTTCCAACTGCGGCCGGAAATACGCCCAGGGGACGATGGCGTTCAGCTTCACCAGCGGATCCGACTTCGCGTCCAGCCCGGCGTAGCGTTTCGAAACGTCGAAGAAGCCCATCTGGCCCATCAGCACCTCCCAGTCATCGCCCCTATATCGGCGATTCTACCGGAATCCGGCTGGATCGCGACATTTTTCGAGGTGCCCTTAGTATATTTGTCACGCGGCCATAATTCCCACCGGGGGTCGGACGGGCTGATCCGAAAGGGAGACCTAGCATGGCGCAGCGGGGACCGAAGCCGAAGCCCACGAAACTCAAGCTGCTGACCGGAACCGCACGCGATCACCGGCTCAACCCGCATGAGCCGCAGCCGGATGTGGCACGGCCGGATGCTCCGGCGCATCTGACCGATGCAGCACGTGACGAGTGGGACCGTATCATCGACGAACTGATGGCGCTGGGGATCCTGACCCATCTCGATCGCGGAGCCCTGGCCGCCTATTGCCAGGCGTATGGGCGCAGGAGCGCTGCGGAGGCCGCCCTGGCGCGCATGGCCGCGCGGGACGCCGTGAGCGAAGGGCTGATCGTCAAGACCAAGAGCGGCAACCTGATCCAAAACCCGCTGGTCGGCGCGGCAAACAAGGCGATGGCTGACATGGTGCGCTATGCGGCCGAATTCGGGATGACGCCGTCGGCGCGGACCCGTGTGGCCGGAATGAGCGATGCGGGACCGGATCCATTCGCCGAACTTGATCAGTGGTTCTCGTGATGGGCAGGCGTGGACGCACGCCCAGGCCGCATAGCCGAGACCCGGTGGCCGTACCGGCAGTGCGGCATGGCCCGCCGCGCTGCCTGCCACACCTGTCGCCGGCGGCGCGCCGGGAGTGGCGGCGGCTGGCAACCGCCGCTCTACGAGGTGGGCGTGCTGACCCTGGCCGACCGTGGGACCCCGGCAGCCTATGGCCGCCGGGTGGAGGCAGAGAAGAAGCTGAGGAAGACACCGGCGCTGCTGAAGACGCCGCCGGGCTATGCCCAGCAATCGCCCTGGCTCAGCATCGGCCAACAAGCAGCTGGAACTGATGGAACGCTACATGTCGGAGCCGGGCCTGACAACGGCATCCCGCAGCCGGGTTGCAGTCTCGGACGCCAGGCAGCCCAACGGCGGCGCGGCCAATGAGGTGCGCTTCGTCGTGGTCTACCAGGACAAGCTTGTTGAGACGCAGGAAGACCTGGTGCCGAACCGGCATGCGCAGAATAGGTGTCAGGATAGGGAGCAGGCGGGTGGCAGCGTTCAGTGCATCGAGCTCGACCCGGACCTTTGATCGCTGCAACGGGCGTACGCGTTCCGGTCATCATCCCGTACAACACTGCGCAACGAAGGTCAGGCAGGTTGGTACGCATGCAGCGCCTCATCGCCCTCATCGCCTACGAGCGGGTGTCGACCGCCAGACAGGGGGCCTGCGGGCCGGGCTTGGCGGCACAACGCGTCGCCATCGACACCTTCGCCCATTCCCGCGGCGCCGAGGTGGCCGCGCGGTTTACGGAGGTGGAAAGCGGCCGCAACCCGGACCGGCCCGAACTGGCGAAGGCCATCCGGCTGGCACGCCTGACCGGCGGCACCCTGGTCATCGCCCGGCTGGACCGTCTCTCGCGCAACGCGGCCTTCCTGCTGACCCTGCGCGACAGCGGTGTGCGTTTCCTGGCTTGCGCCATGCCGGAGGCCAATGACCTGACGGTCGGCATCATGGCACTGGTGGCACAGGCAGAGCGGGATGCCATCTCCAGGCGCACGAAAGAGGCACTGGCCGCGGCCAAGGCGCGGGACGTGGTCCTTGGGCAACCCCAATGGTGCTGCCGCGCTGAGGCGGGCCGGCGAGGGCGGAAAAGCCCTCCGTGAGGCCGTTGCGCGCAACGCCGATGCCCATGCGAGCGCTCTGGCCGACGTTATCGCAGACCTGCAGAGCCAGGGGCACACCAGCCTGCGCGATCTGGCCAGGCAGCTTAACGCCCGCAACATGCGCACCCGCAGGCAAGGGCGCTGGCATGTGTCGACGGTCAGAAGCCTGCTGGCCCGCGTTGAAGCGGGTGCGCTGGCGCAAGCGGCAGCTGAGCCGCCCACCGCACCGCCTGAAGGGGGAGGCCAATGCTACGACAATCCCACCTGATGGCATTCGCGGACGCCGTTACCAACACGGCTGTCGGCTATGCCCTCGCCGTCGCGGTTCAACTCGCAGTATTTCCTGGTTCGGGCTGCCCGCCCGCCTTGACGACGCACTCGCCATTGCCGCCCTGTTCACTGCCGATCCTCACCTACATCAAATTATATCTAGGCCGGAGCGCGAACGTCGTTTCCAGAGGGAACGGACAACGGATGGAGGCCGCCAAGCCGCGCTAGGACCGTGAAATTGTACTGAATTCTCCTTTGGCGGGAACTTCCCGCCGCGGGAAAGGTTGTTTAACCAGAAAGTCAGTGGTCCATCATGATGTCGTGAATTCAAAAACTGAGTGAAACCGCATGATGCTATTGGTCATGGTTGCCGCGGCCCTTGTTCTAGCGTTTGGCTTGTCGTTCCTTCTGAGGGGGCAATCGAGCATGTGCGCCGCCACCGCGCCTCAGGCGGCGCCGTTCCTCGGCGGCGGCACGCCAGACAGCCACGCTTGGCAGCGGTATCACTTCCGCGCCTACACGATGACCTTGGTTTTCATCGCCTTTGAGATGGAAATGATGTTCATGTACCCGTGGGCTGTCGTCTTCGTGGCCGAGGGGCTGAAAGCCCTGGCCGAGATGGGCATGTTCCTTGCCATCCTGTCGGTCGGCGTTCTCTACGGCTGGCGTGAGGGCGTTTTTCGGTGGCAGTAGCTCGGCTCGCCCGCTTGGCCACCCGAGCGGCGGTGCCGGTCTTTCCCTGCATCGGGCCGGGGATGCTCGACAGCGTCGAGCGGCTGTTCCTTTCGCCCGCGGTGCGGCAGGTCGCAACACCGCGTGCAGCCGCGATATTGCTGGCTGCAGGCGATCTGCCGGAGCGGGCGCGGGAGGCGCTCGAGCGTGTGCACGACCAGCTTTCCCATCCGCGCGCGACGGTCACGTGGAACGGCTCGGGCGACCCCGTGGCCGGGCTGCAGCGGACATGGCGCTTGCTCCTCGGCGGGCGCGGGGATGAGCCTGACCGGCTGCCCGACAAGCCGCCGCACGAATGGCGCGGCAAGGGCGATCATGGACAGGGCGGCAACGGCATGATGGGCGGAACGCCTTACGGACGGCCGATGGCGATGACAGCCGAGGATGTGCGGGACGGATTGCAACTTGACGCCTACACCGCCCGCTTCGGTCCCTTCGCGCCGATGCTGCCGCCGGGGATGGTGCTGGATATCACGCTCCAGGGCGACGTGATCGTCGAGGCGACGGTATGCGCACCACCGTTCGAGCAGACGCCCGAAGCCTCGGCCCCGGATGCCTGCGCCGCGCGCCTCTTGCGGTTGCTAGGCCAGCCGCTCGACGCGCGCCGGATGCTCAGGGGCGCACCTCCGCGGTGTCTTGCCCGGCTGCGGGCGGTCCCCGCAGGCCTGGGTGCGGTCACACGGGGAGACGACGTGCGGGCGCGGCTGGCAGGATGGCTTGCAGGGCGGCCCGGAACCAATCAGGCGCCGGCACTTTCTGGGTTCATCGCCGAACTCGAATGGCACGAAGCCATGCTGGTGCTGAACTCCTTTGCGCCCGATGCGCTGCGCCGCGCCTGCCTCGCGGAGGTGGAGGAATGAGTGCGCTCCTTATTCTGTCGCTTCCTTTGACTCTCGCGCTCGGTGCGTGGTTTGCGGCCAGTCTCGATCGGCTCGCGCCTGCGCTTTGGGGGCAGGCGGCGGCGGGCCCGCTGACCCCGTTGCGCGATGCCGCAGCGCTTCTGGTGCGCCAGACGGTCGCCACGGAGAAGCCGGACCGGCTGACGCTCGTGCTGGCGCCAGCGCTCTACCTCGCGCTCGCGGCGGTCGGGCTGTCGGTGGTGCCGCTCGCATCCGGCCTTGCGCCGGTGGAGAGCCCGGTCGGCATCGTGATCTGGGGCAGTTGCGAGGCGCTGACCATCGTCGCGGTATTCATGCACGGCTGGTCGCCTAACGCGCCGTTCCCGTTGATCGGCGCGTACCGCTATGTCGCTGTCGCGCTGCCAGTCATGCTGCCGTCGATGTTCGTGCTGATTGCAGCCGCCCTTCCCGCGCAATCGCTTGCGGTGACAGCAATCGTCGAGTCGCAGACGACACTCTGGAACGTCGTCCGCCAGCCGCTCGGCCTGCCGCTGTTCCTGCTCGTCGGCCTGACGCTTACCCTGCGCGGCCCGTTCGATTATGCCGACGGGGCGGATATCGCGGGCGGAACCTCGGCCGAGGCAAGCGGGGCGGGCCGGGCGCTGTGGCAGTTCGCGCGGCTTGCGATGCTGGTAGCATTCTCGGCGATGGCGGCAGCAGTGTTTCTCGGCGGACCGCTCGGACCCGTGCTGCCGGGGCCGGTCTGGCTCTGGCTCAAGACGGCGGCCGTCATGGCGCTGACGGTGCTGCTCGGTCATGGCCTCGCGCGGACGACACCCAGCCGGATGCTGCACCTTCTGTGGGTCGTGGTGCTGCCGGTGTCGTTCCTGCATCTCGGCATCGCGGGGGTGCTGGCGCTGTGACGGACGTTTTGGTTCTCGTCCTCGTCCTCTTCGCCGTCTGGTCGGGCTGGCGTGTGTTCCGCACCGATTAATGGTGCGCGCCTCGTTCTCGCTGATGGCGTCGTTCATCGCGGTGGGCGGCGTGGGCGTGCTCCTATCGGCCGCGTATATCGGCGTCGCCACGGTGTTCATGATGGCGGTCGAGATGATGGTGATGGCGATCTTCATGGTCGCCTTCATGATGAACCCCGCGGGCCTCAACCCGATGCAGATGGTCCACCAGCATCGGCTCGCGATCGCCGCCGGAATCCTCGCCTTCCTCGGTCTCTCGGCGGCGATCCTGACGGCCGACCTGCCGTCCGACCCGGTGCCGGCGGACAAGCGCGTGGTCTTCGACCTTGGGCTCGAACTCCTCGGCCCGTCGATGCTGATCTTTGAGACCGCCGGCGTGACGCTTCTCGCCACGATGGTGGGCGCGGTGATCCTGTCGTCGTCGCAGGGGCGCTATGGCGCCGCCGACAGAGGCGCGCGGCCGCCGGGGCTCACCAAGGGTGGTGAGCCGGCGGGACGGCAACCTGCAGATGGCGGTGGGCACCATCACGGGCATGAAGGGCACTCTGGATGACGCTAATCATCGTGCTTCTCGGTGCCGCCGCGTTGATCGGGATCGGCCTCTACGGTGCGCTGTCGCAGCAGAGCTTTGTGATGCTGATGATGGGGCTCGA
>CAWEBB010000028.1:10000-254526 GCA_963807085.1 uncultured Alphaproteobacteria bacterium | reverse complement strand
AAGCCCATCGCGCCACCAAGGCCAGGGCTATCGACGCTCATGCAGTCAATTGGGCCGCACCGTCGAGGATGATCCCGACGGCTTCAGCCTCGATCCCGAAATGGTCCGGCTATTCACGATGCAGGATGAGGTCTATTTCGAGGTGCCGCTTTGCGCGTGACTTTGGGCGAGCTGGAAGACACAGACCGCGAAAGTGCCGACCCATGGAATTTCTGCACCAGCCCATACGAACAGGAGAAATTTGTGGCAACGCGAAATGCCGTGTCCCGACAGCGCTATCATTCTGCGCTGGAGCCGGGCTGTGGCAACGGCGCGCTGGCCAAACATCTGGCGCCGCTTTGCGACCTTTATTGTGGCGTTGATGGCGTCTCGCGTGCTGTCGCCGCGGCACAGCGCGCTGTCCCGGACGCCACAATCGTGCAAGCTTACTTTCCCTGCGTCTCCCCTCTGGCGCTCATGACCTCATCGTCTGTCCGAGATCCTGTATTTCCTCGGCCGTGAAGACATCCGCGCTCTGGCGGAGCAATCACCCTGCGCTGGCCGCAGTCCGAAATCCTCTGCGTCACCTATCTGGGGCCGACGGGCAATCCCTTGCAGGGAGAGGAGGCGCTGGAGGTGTTTCGTCAGACGCTCGGCCCGGGATTCAATCTGATCAATCTGATCATGGCTTCTGGCTATCGCATCGATAGGCACGTTTTTCGGCATCAAGACCGATGATGTCTGCATTCACGGCTGCCGTTGTCATTCCGGCCCGCAACGAGGCCCGCCGGTTGCCAACCTGTCTGTCGGCACTTTTGCCCCAGATTGATGAGGACGTACTTATCGTGGTCGTGGCCAATAATTGCACGGACAGCACAGCCGCGGCGGCCCGCGCATCGATTCCCAGCCGCAGCCTTGAGCTGATCGACTGCACGTTAAATGCAGCACAAGGCGTTGGTGAAGCACGTCGGAGGGGGTGTGCGCGTGCAATCTCGCTTTATCCCGACATTAAATCCCTGTTGACCACCGATGCCGACTGTATCGCGGCCCCCGACTGGATTGCACGGAGCCGAGCTCATCTCACCGAAGTAGACGCGGTCTGCGGCCGTGTCGAACCCATACCGGGGGAAAGCGGCGTAGTTCAGCGCTTGCCATTAGAGGCAGGAGCAAACGAAGCGATCTATAGAGACATGGTAATCCAGTTCTATGATCTCATGGCGCCAGAGCCGCACAATCCCTATCCTCATCATGGTGGGGCGCCGGGGCGTCTTTGGCTTGCCGCACATCCGCACTGCGTCGCATCGGAGGCTTTGCCGACCTTCGTACCGGCGAAGACCGCGACCGATCCGCCGGATGCGCGCCTCTGGCTTGCGCGTGCGCCATGCGGGCGACGTGCGCGTGCAGGCGTCGTGTCGGCTGATCGGCCGTGCACCGGGCGGAATGGCCGATACGATCCGTCACCGGCTGACAGAAGCGGATTATCTGGTGGATGAGGCGCTCCCTTCTGTGGCCCACTGCTTGACATGGCGCGGCATGGGCACTTGAGGCCTGGCCGCCGCGACTGCCGGATCCTGACCGGCTGCATCCGCACGACCTGCCTCACGAGGTGGCCTTACTGAATGGCGTTTTAGCCCGGCTGCGCATCGCCAAGCGGACGCCGCCCGGCCGATCGGACCGCGCCGCTCTCTACTCCCAGGTTTACGGTACGCCGCCGGTCGCGGATACCGGGCCAGGCTTATCGGCGGTGAACCAGACGGAAGTGCCGCGCCAGCGGCGGCCAGACCCTGACCGGCTGCATCCGCATGACCTGCCTCACGAGATGGCCTTACTGAATGGCGTGTTAGCCCGGCTGCGCTACACCATTCAGGCGCTGGCGCTGTGCGAACGGTCTTCTAGACATACGAACTGAGGCCAAGTAGCATGCGACACTAAGGCTTGACCATGGAAAAATCTCTTGCCGGAGCGTGTCATGAGATCGGTGTTTTTTTTAATTTGTGTTACAATGGTATATGTAGGTTTTGCGACACCGGCGGCCTCATTCGATTTTAACAAGTTAACTCAGGACGTTTTTGAGACCCCAAATCTTCCCAACAGCAGCCTCAGCAGCAGCAGAAAGTTGACCCGCCGCAAAACGGACCGCCTTCCCAGGGGACGGCGCCGCCGGCTGTAGCGGCAGAGACACAAGCGCGTCGCGCGGCAATGGACCTTCAACGAAGCCTGAACGTGCTGGGGTTCGACGCAGGTCCCGTTAACGGCTTGCCGGGACGGCAAACCCGTGCCGCGGTCCGCGCCTTTCAGTCCAGTCGGGGCTTTCCGGTCACCGGCGAGCTAACCCGCCTGCAGCAGCTTTCTATGTTGACGGAGGCCACACGAGTAGAAGCGGGCGGTGTAACGTCATCGGAGGTTCGACGGGCCGAGGCGCTGGAACTGCAAAGCTTTCTCGAGGCGCTGAGTTGCCAGGTCGGTACGCCGGACGGAGCCTGGGGTCCCCAGTCACAGCAGGCGCTCGACGCGTTCCGTCTTGATCTCGGCGTGGGCGCACCGCCACCGGGCACACCTCCAGGCCAATCGGACCGCGCCGCTCTCTATGCGCAGGTTCACGGTACACCGCCGGTCGCGGATACCGGGGCCAAGCTTGCCGACGGTGAACCAGACGGGAGTGCAGCGCCAGCGGCCGCGGTCAGCCAGGGCGACACGGGCGCATTGGCCCTGAATGCCACAGCGCAATCTCCCGCTCCGATCGAAGGCGGTGATTACGCGGATGTCCGGGACGGGAGCAAGTTTGTCCGGACCCGACCAGGGACTGGAGGAGAGATTAGAAAACCTCGGACTTAAGTGGCAGCCGTCGCAGCTTAACAGCCCGGGCGTCGTCCAAAACCTGTATTTCGAGGACCGAATGGCAGAAACCGGCCTGGATTGTAGCGCGACAATCTGTGTGAGAAGCGGGCGACAATCAGGATGAGAAACCGGTGTCGCAGCGTGTTGATGATCGCGGCGAAGATTGTCGCGCGCAAGCTTTGCTTTTTCAGTCTGGTTGTCGTGGAGCGTCAGCGGCGGCGGTATTGACGGGTGTCGCGTATGAGGCGGGTCGTCCGCGTCCCCGCTTTTTCTCGACGGCAACGCGCCGTCTGTAGCTTTCGACGTTCATCTCGAAGATCGTGGCGTGATGGACCAGGCGGTCGACGGCGGCGAGCGTCATGGCGGGGTCGGGAAAGATCTTGCCCCATTCGCCGAAGGGCTGATTGGCGGTGATCAGCATCGATCGTCGCTCGTATCGGGCGCTGATCAGCTCGAACAGCACGCTGGTCTCGGCCTGGTCCTTGGCGACGTAGGCGAGGTCGTCGAGGATCAGCAGGTGATAGCGGTCGAGCCGGTTGATGGCGGCTTCGAGGCCGAGTTCGCGGCGGGCGACCTGGAGCTTCTGGACGAGGTCGGTGGTCCGGGTGAAGAGCACGCGCCAGCCGTTCTCGATCAGGGCGAGACCGATGGCGGATGCGAGATGGCTCTTACCTCCGCCAGGCGGACCGAACAGCAGCAGGTTGGCCCCCTGTTCGAGCCAGCCGTCGCCGGCAGCGACGGCCATGACCTGCGCCTTTGAGATCATCGGCAGGGCCTCGAATTCGAATGTCTCAAGGGTCTTTCCGGGCAGGAGGCGCGCCTCGGCAAGATGGCGTTCGATGCGGCGCCGATCGCGTTCGGCCAGTTCATGCTCGGCGAGCGCGGCCAGGTAACGGGCGGCGGGCCAGCCTTCCTTGTCGGCCTGTTCGGCGAACTGGGACCACATCACCTTCGTGGCGGGCAGACGCAGCTCGGTGAGCAGGAGGGTGAGCCGTCCGGCGTCGATGATGGGGGCCTTCATGCCGCATCTCCCGCACTGAGCAAATCGTCATCGTAGGCGGCGAGCGTCGCCAGACGCACGGTGACGACCGGCAGTGCGGCGGGATCGGGAGAGAACCGCTCGCGCAGTGCCGCCATGTCTGGCAAGTCGCCGTCTTGCAGGGTGGCGGACAAATGGTCGGCCAGCTCGCGTTCGCAGCCGCGCTCGTGCGCCAGAGCGAGCAGCTCGACCATGACACGGCAGGCCTGACGCTCCGGCACGCGCGCGCAAAGCGCGTCGAAGGTTCGGCGGTAGGCTTCGCGCGGGAAAAGCTGGTCGCGATAGACGAGCCCGAGCAGCGCCATCGGCTTGCGGCGCAGGGAATGGATCACATGCCGATAGTTGACGACGTGGCCGTGCTTGCCGGATGGGTGCGCCCGTCCGCGCGGCAGGGTCGTCAACTCGGTCCCGCCGATGAAGACCGTCAGCCGGTCGTCATAGAGGCGCACCCTGAGGCGGTGTCCGATCAGCCGCGACGGCACGGTGTAGAACACCTTGCGCAGAAGGAAGCCGCCGGAGGAGGTGACGCGCACGCTCACCTCCTCGTAGTCGGCGCTCCGCCGGCCGGGAAGCCTCCCGAGTTCGGCGCGCTCGATGTCGATGCGCTTGGCGTTGCGGGCGTTGATGCGTCCGACGATCTCGTCGATGAAACGGCGATAGGCGGACAGATCGTCGAACGCCCGCGAGCCCCGCATCAGCAGCGCGTCCTCGATCGCGCGCTTGAGGTGGCCATGCGGCCCCTCGATGGCGCCGTTCTCATGGGCGACCCCGGCGTTGTTGCGCGAGGGTGTCATGGCGTAATGGCCGCACAGCTCCTCATAGCGGCGCGTCAGATCCTCCCGCGCCTCCCTGTCGAGATTGCGGAACGCGGCGGAGAGGCTGTCGCTGCGATGCTCGCGCGGCACGCCGCCCAAGGATCCACAGCGCGTTCTGCAGCCCTTCCGCCAAGGCGACGAAGCTCTCGCCGCCGAGTACGACATGGGCGTGCTCGAAGCCGGAATAGGCCAGTCGGAAATGGTAGAGCCGGTGCGCGAGCGGCGCGCCCGCGATGACGATGCCGGCCTTCCCCATGTCGGTGAAATCCGACAGGCCGAGCCGGCCCGGCTCGTGCGTCTGCCGGAAGATGACCTCCCGCTCCTCGCCATGAAGAGCGCGCCAGGCGCGGATGCGCCGCTCCAGCGTCCGGCGGATGCCGTCGCCCAGCTCGGGATGACGGCGCATCATCTCCTCGAAGATGGCGATGGATCGCAAGCCGGGGGCCGCCTCCAGCATCGGCACGATCTCGGCGTCGAAGATGTTGGCGAGCGGATCGGGACGACGGCGTTGTCGCGGCTTGGCCTTCTGGGACGGCGGCCGCGGATCGCCTTCGATGCGATAAGCGGTGGCCGGGCTGATCGCTGCCTTCGCGGCCGCGACGGCGGTGGAGTTGGTCTGACGGAACTTCATGAAAAGCCTCATCTGGTGATCGGTTACGTGGCGCCCGGGCACGAAGCGGTTCCTTCCAGACAGGAAAAACCACCCGCATACCCGGCCGACCGCGATCATCAGACCGCCTCGAAAGAGGCGAAACCGGCTGGCGCGCGACTTCGGTCGGGCTACGCCCTCCCTGCGTCACGCGCCAGCCGGCATTCTCATCCTGATTGTCGCAACGCTCTCATCCTGATTGTCGCTGTAGACAGGACAGGCTGAAGGAGCGGCGCATCAAGTTCCGGCCTACCAAACCCAGGCCTACCAAACCCAGGTCGCCGCACCTCGCTGGCAAGGTCGAGCGGGTCCAGCGAACGGCTTTGGAAGAGTTCTGGCCAACGGAGAACTGAACCCCCCCGACCTTTCCAGACACCTGGCCGAGTGGCTGACCTTTTACAATCGGGATCGTCCCCATGACAGCTTGGGCGGCAAGGCGCCGATCAACCGTCTCGATGAACGGAGGCATCTCATTCCTGCGCCAGAGGCGATTGAAGCCGCTTACAACAAATTCCCGGAGCCCATCCGAACCAACGACTACGCCTGGGACAAGCTCTTCATTCGATCAAAACCTTCATGGCAGATCACACATTAGCCAGCTTTCCGGTGGCCTCGGCAAACCGGCGGGCCTGCCGCGGATTGACCTTGATCAGCGCGAGTTCCGCCTTGGCCAAGCTGCGCTCTAAGAGCCGGTGACACGGACCTGTCGGCTCGAAGACGCCGCGCCGCAGCCATCAGGGCCGCCCGGCCTTATGCCGAGCGGAAGGCCGGGACCCAGGGTATCCACTTGCCAGAACGATCCTGGGCCCCGGATATGGCCTGCGCCATTCCGGGGGGTGGTGGCGTAAGGCCGTCTTTAAGCGGGTGGACACGTCCTCGTGCTTTTCTTCAAAGCCGTCGCTAGCGCCCGCAGGCGTGATAGGCTTGCAGAAGGCCTCGTCGGTTTGCAGCACCGGCAGCACCTTGTCGGCGAACAGCCGCATGCTGAGTTCCGCCTTGTGATGCGGCAGCCCACCGAAGGAGAACTCGGTGACCAGGTGATCCATCCCGGTCAGCCGGTGCAGTTCCGAGATCTTCTGCAGGCAGTCGTCCGGCGTGCCCACCACCTGGATGCTGACATAGAAATCGGTCGCCTTGGCGCGCCGGGCCGGCTCCTTCATCTTCGCGTAGGTCACCCCGACCTTCTCATAGGACTCGTACCCCTTCACCGACGCCAGGTGGCCGTCCGAGAAGTGGTAGTGGTCGTCGATCGAATCCCATTTCCGCCCGAGATATTCCAGGGCGATCTCCTGCGCCTCGGCCCGGCTCTCGGCCACGGACACATTGGTCAGGATGATCGGCGGCTTCGGCGTATGGCCGTAGGCGGCCGACAGCTCGCGGAACCGGTGCACGTCGGTGGCGGCCTTCGGCCACTCGTTCTGCATGATGACCAGCAGCGAAAAGCCCAGCTTCGCCATCACCTCGGCGGAATCCGGGCTGACGGCAGAGCCGTAGAAGCGGCGCTCGGGGTGGGAGATCGGGCGCGGGCGGATCGCGGTGCGCGGAATCCGGAAGTACTCGCCCTGGTACTCGAAGCTGTCCTGTCGACAGCGCGCGCTGGATGATCTCGGCGGCTTCCACGAAGCGCGGGCGGGCCTCGCCCATCGGGATGCGGAAGCCTTCGTATTCCGCGCTGGCGGCACCGCGGCCGAAGCCGAACAGGCAGCGCCCGCCGCACATGATGTCCAGCAGCGCGATCTGCTCCGCCACCCGGATCGGGTCGTGCCAGGGCAGCACGATCACCGAGGTGCCGAGCTGGATGCGCTTTGTGCGGCCGGCGTAGTAGGCCAGCAATTCCAGCGGCGCCGGCGACATGGCATAGCCGGTGAAGTGGTGCTCCAGCGCGAACAGTCGAATTCGAAGCCCAGCGGCTCGACCAGGTCGCCCATGGCCATGTGCTCATGCACCACCGAGGCATCGGGACGGCCCTGCTGCTGCAACATGTTGAGAGACATGCCGACTTCCATCGTTTCACTCCTTATACTTTAACATGGGCCAAAGCATGACGCAGCGAAGGCGGCGCGGCAAGGCGATTTCTGAAGCGGGATGCCGGCGGGGACTTGGTTCAGACCGTCACGCTATCGCCAAGCCTCAGCGTGCCGCCCTTGATGACGCGCACATAGACGCCGCAATCGGCGTGGCCGTAGTTCTTCATCAGGGTCTGCGGCGTCGGGTGGTCTTTCTCTCCGGTGGTGTAGTTTACCTCGGTCGCGACGCAGCGTGTCACGACGCTGTCCACCTCGAATTCCACCTCGCCGATCGCTAGGCGCTGGCCGATCAGGTCCAACTCACTCCAGGCGGGCATCTCCACATACAGATTGCCGCGCATCCGCTTCGGCTCGATGGTGTGATGCGCACGTTCCGACAGGTCCGCGACCGAGTTCAGGTTGATGAGCGATAGCGTCTTGTCACCAATATCGGTGAAGCCCTGGCCGCCAACGGATTCCAGCAAGGCCGGCGTGTCGATGCCCAGATAGGCGCCGATCCACTGGCTGAGCGCGGCCTTGCCCTCCGCCGTTTCCAGGTCCGCGGTCACAGTGGACCCGTCCGGCGCGGTGATGCTGACCTGGGCCGGTGCAGCGCTGGCCGCGCGCAAGGCGGCGAGCGTATTGTCCTGCGCGACCTGGCGGAAATTGAAGCGCCGCTGGTGGGGCGAGCGGCCGCCCTCCGGCGGGTTGTCGCCACGCCAGAAGGCAAAGCGGCGGTCGCCGGGCAACTGCTCCCCGGCGGTCAGTTCGACCTCGCCGAGCGGAATGGCGGGCAGGCCCTTGACCGGATAGCGGACGATCTGGTGGAGAGTCATGGGGATTGGCTCCTTAGCCGTGCGCGCCGGGGATATAGGCGATGGCGTCTATTTCCAGTCCGCAGTCGAACGGCGTGCCGCCTGCCTGCATGCGGGTGCGGGTCGGCAGACATTCGGTGTCAGGGAAGTAGCTGCGGTAGACCTTGTCGAAGCGCGCCTGTTCCGACTGGTCGCGCAGCCAAACTACTACCTTCAGCAGATGCTCCATGCCGCTGCCGGCCGATTCCAACAGCCATTGCAAGTGATTCATGACAATGATGGATTCGTCCTCGATCGACTTGCGCTCGTATTTCGGCAGGGGCTCGCCTTGCTCGCGCGCCCGGCGCAGGCCCTCGCAGAAGTCCTCCTGGAACGGTGGCAGGCCGCTCACATAGACATAGCCGTTATAGGTCACGCAGAGATTGAACGGTCCGCCCGTTTCGGGCACTCGCGGGTCGCTGATGACTTTCTTTTCGGCGGTCATAAGGCGTTTCCCTACTTCTTCAATCCGGCGAGGACGGCCTGCGCGTAGCGGGTCGGCTCGTCCGACAGGCGATAGGTTTGCTCGGCGACGCGGATGCCCTCCAGGATGGCGGCATCGACGCTCATGCCTTCCCAGCGGCGTACCAGGTCCTTTTGCAGGCGCACCGAATTGGGCGCGGCATGGACGATCATGGAGACAACCCGCTCCACCTCCGCGTCCAAGGCCGCGTGGTCGGGCACCACGGCCTCCAGCAGCCCCCAGGCGAGCGCCTTCTGGGCATCTATGGTCTCGGCCGTATAGACCAAATGCTTGGTCTTGCCCCAGCCGATGAGCTGCGGCAGCAGGCAGGCTTCGACGACGCTGGGCAGGCCGACATTCACCTCCGGCATGCCGAAGGTGGCATTGGCGCTGGCGATGTGCAGGTCGCACGCCGCCACCAGTTCCAGGGCCGCGCCGAAGCATGCGCCATTGACCCGCGCGATTACCGGCACCGGGCATTCGCGCACCGATTGGCACATGCGGTGCACGCGGGTCAGGAACAGCTTGGCGCCGTCGGCATCCTGCCCCGCAATCACGTTTAGGTCGGCGCCGGCCATGAAGGCGCGCTCGCCCGCCCCGGTAATCACCATGGCCCGCAGGTCCGGCGACTGGCTCTCTTTGTTCACCGCATCGGCGAACGCCAGCAGGGTTTCGTGGTCCAGGCAGTTGGCCTTGCGGATCTTGTTGACCGCGATCCAGGCAACATGGCCCCGGTCGCCATATTGCTTGCGCTCGGCGAGCACCGAGGGTTCGGACATAGTGGAAGCGCTCCTAGAACAGCGTGTAGGCGCCATCGATGACGATTACGTCGCCGGTGTGATAGCGGCTGGCGTCGCTAACCAGATAGACCGCGATGCCGGCGAAGTCCTCTTTGGTGCCCCAGCGGCCGGCCGGGATGCGCGGCAGCACGTTGTCGCGAAACTTGTCCCAATTGAAGGCAGGTTCCGTCATCGGCGTTTCGATCCAGCCGGGCAGGATGGCGTTGGCGCGGATGCCGTGGCGGCCGTATTCGACCGCCAAGCCCTTAATCATGGCGTTGATTGCGCCCTTGGAGGCGCCATAGTGCTCGCCCCGCGCCTGGCCCATGATGGAAGCGGTGGAGGATGTCGCCGCCAGACAGCCGCCCTTGCCGCGTTCCTTCATATGGCGGCCGGCGGCGCGGAGCGTGAAGAACACGCCGTCCAGGTTAATATCCAGCACCCGGCGCCATTCCTCATAGTCCATGGAGCCGAAGCCGTCCTTCAGCTTGCGCCGGTCGGACGAGACGCCGGCATTGGCGAAGCAGGCGTCCAGTTCACCGCCCAAAAAATCCAGGGTCTCGGCGAACCGGTCCTCCACCTCCTGCTCGTTGCCGACATTGCACTTCATGGCCGCGACCTTGGTGCCGTATTGCTCGAGCTCTTTAAGCGCGGCGGCGTTCTTGTCGGCGTTGGTGCCCCAGATGACGACGTTTGCGCCCGCCTGGGCGACGCCTTCCGCCATGCCAAGGCCAATGCCGCCATTACCGCCGGTGATGAGCACGGTCTTGCCGGTGAGATCGAAGGGTTTGAAGGCCATTTGCCTGTTCCTGTCGTGCCGGTTGAATCGCTGAGCATTAGGTCTACGCCCTGCCCCATGGAAAGGGCAATAAGGTACCGAGTTCCGGATGGTCGCCCGGTTCATCGCGATGACGCCCCGGCGGGGGCTCCGTCATCGTTGCGTTCCTAATCGGTGTGGGAACTAAATTCGCCGCCGCCATAGGCTCATCGCTTTGGCCGATGGCCCGGTCTCGTCCAGGTCCTGCCAAAAAAACGCGGCCTTGAACCCAGGCTCCGGCCGGTAGCCGCGCTTCGTCCAGAACCCATCCAGCGGGCGATAACCATGCGGGCGGCGAGGATGGTCAGCCGGTCGGTCCACGGCCAAAAAGCAGCATTGCTTGAAGCCCAGGGCGCGGGCCTGCGCCTCCCGCCGGTCGAAAAAGGCGTGGCCGATGCCGCGGCCGCGGTAGGCAGGCTCCAGTACCGACTCGGCGCAGTAGTAGAACTCGTCGACCGGCATGGCGGCCGCCCGGAATGCCACCAATAACTCCTCATGCTCGGCCGCCAAGGGCATGCCCGTGGCCGCGCCGACAATGCGGTCCGCCTCCGCCGGGTCGCGCGCCGTCACTACGATTGCGCCGGGAGCCTCGGCGTAGATCCGCAGGTAGTCCCGCTCATACTCGAGCGAGCCGTCATAGAGATAGGGGAACTCCCTGAACACGCCGATACGCAGCCGCGCTAACTCGGGCACAATGGCCCGAATGGCGTCGGGTGCGGTCAGGCTTTCGAGCCAGAGGCCGCCAACTTCGCCGGGCAAATCTGCGCCTGGCACCATCAAACGATCCGCCCTAGAACGGCTTTTCGCCGAGCCGGATGCTGCACCGGTGCATATAGCGGTAGCGCGGCCAATAGTCGGCAAGCGCGTAGTGCAGTGTGCAGCGGTTGTCCCAGAAAGCGACCGAGTTGTTCCGCCATTGAAAGCGGTACTGAAATTCGGGCAGCGCGATATGCTGGAACAGAAATTCCAGCACGCCGCGGCCTTCCTTCTCCGGAACGTCCACCAGATAGGTTGTAAACGACTCGCAGACATAAAGCGATTTTTTGCCCGTTACCGGATGCGTGCGCACGACCGGATGCTCTACCGGCGGGTTGGCGTCGCGTGCCGCCGCCATGCCTTTGCCGCCCTCGCCCTGCCAGGAACGTTTCTTGGACGGGCGGGAGTGCAGGTGCATGAAATTGTTCTGGGCCTGGACGCCGTCCAGATACCGTTTCATGCGGTCCGACAACGCCTCGTACGCCGCATGGCCGGAAACGAAGATGGTGTCACCGCCGATCTCCGGCACTTCTTTGGCATACAGCACCGAGGCAAATTCCGGATGCTCGCGGAACAGGCCGTCCGGGTGATAGTGGTTTACGTTCGGCGGCCGCTCACGGTCGTAGACCAGGGTTGAGACCTCCGGCGCATCTTCGTCCACGCCGAACGAGGCTTTCTGCGCCTTCGGCACCTCGCCATAGCGTTTGGCGAAGGCGGCATGCTGTTTCGGCGTCATGACCTGATCGCGGAAAAAGACCACGCCGTACTGCATGAGCGCGTCGTGGATTTGCTGCGCTTCGTCGTCGCTGACCGTGGCCAGGTCGACGCCGGTGATCTCGGCGCCGATGGGGATACTGACGGGACGTATTTGCATTGTTGCCACTCCCTATGTCGAACGCTGCGCCTGCGAGCGGATGCGCTCGCGGTGCGCGATATAGAAGCCTGAGCCGATGATGACGGCCGCTCCGACCCAGGTTAGCCGATCCGGGAAGTCGCCGAACAGGATAAATCCATAGATTGTCGCGCCGACGAGCTGCATGTAGCTGAATGGCGCGATCACCGCTGCCGGGCCGCGCTGGAACGCCAGCGTGAACAGCCAGTGCCCAATGCCCGCGAACAGACCGAGCGAGCAGAGCAGGACAATGTCCATGGTCTCCGTCGGGGTCTGCCATTGCGGAAGCGCCCAAAAAGCGCCGCCCACCGCGCCCACCAGCGTTGCAAACGTGGCGGAAACCTCGGCGTTTTCTTCGCCGGAATATTTGCGGGTGAGCAGCGCATAGAAGGTGCCGCAGGTCATGCTGGCCACCACGAACAGAATGTAAGGATTGGTGCCCTCGGCCCCCGGGCGAATGACGATCAGCGCGCCGATAAAGCCGACGGCCACCGCCGCCCACCGCCGCGGTCCGACGGCTTCGCCCAAGAAAGGCACGGAGAGAGCAGTAATCAGCAACGGGCTGCACATGCTAATGGTCGCCGCGGTCGCGAGCGGCAGGTGCACCAGCCCCTGAAAATACAGTGCGGACGACGCAAACAGCAGTGCGCCCCGCAACAGTTGAATGCCGGGCCGCCTCGGCCGGAACAGGCCCAGACCATGCCTCCGGAAAAACAGCACGATCATGATGACCATGGCGCCCAGATAGCGCGACCAGATCAACTGGCCAACCAGAAATTCGGTCGAGAGGGTCTTGACGACGGCGTTCAGGCTCGTAAACAAGACCATCGCTAGGCAAATCAGTAAAATGCCCTGAAGGATGCGGTCCGTCGGCGTCGCGGCGATGGCCACCCTAGTCGTCGCCCAATCGCGCCGGCTCGTCAGGGTCGGGCAGGCGGTGCTCCTCGAACACTTTCACCTGGGTCATGGCGAAGGCGAAGGTCAGGACCATCAGACCCCAGACCTTGAACATCACCCAGGTGTCCGTGTCCTGGGTGCGCCAGACGACCTCGTTCAGCACTGCCATGGCGGCGAAGAACAGGCCGAAGCGCAGGGAAAGCTTGAACCAGCCCGCCTCATCCAGCGGCCAGACCTTGCCCATGACATATTTGAGCAGGGGCTTCTTCACCAGTACGCCACCGATCAGCAACACGGCAAAGATGCCCTGAATGATGGTGGGCTTCAGCTTGATGAAGGTTTCGTCGTTAAAATAGAGCGTCAGCCCGCCAAAGATGCCGACGACAACCGCGGTCACCACAGCCATGGTCGGGATGGTCCGGCGGATGAACCAGCTCGCCGCCAGCGCAATCAGGGTCGCCACCATCAACGCGCCGGTGGCCGGGATCAGGCCCCAGCCCAGATAGGCGACGAAAAAGACGATCAGCGGCCCGTAGTCGGTGGCGGGCCCGATCCATTTCGGTTCGGTGGCGGTCATACAGTGTCCTTGAGGTAACTCACGGCGACGGCCTTTTGTAGAGACGAAATGCGCGCCGACCCATGCTGCATGTAGCCGCGAGACGCCGGGTCCCGCCCGCTCATCCGCCATCGACCGTGCGACCGGCCTGATAGACCAGCCCATACTGCACCCGCATCATCGCGAGCCGCCGATAGAAATTTAGCAGGTCGCGCACCGGGCCGGTCATGCGCTCATAGCCGGACATGAAGGCGACGATGGTGCCGACCTCGGTTTCTCCCTGAATCGCGTACCAGCCGCCCACCGCCAGCACGCTGAGCGGCCCCAGATGGTGCAGGGTGTTGTTGATCCCCTTGGCCATGAACTTGATCGCAGCAAACCGCAGGCGCAGGCGATAGATGCGGCCGATATGGCGCTGGCTCTTGCTCTCGCTCAGCAGGGGCCGCCCGGTTTCCTCCACCAGTGCGTCCTCGCCCAGCGCCCGGGTCTCGGTGATCTTCTCCTCCGAAAGCCGGTTCATGGCCGGTTGCGTCACCATCACGACGACGACTGCCGGCACCAGCAGGAAAAGCGCGGTCACGGCAACCAGCGGATCGACCGCCAGCATATAACCGCTGACGCTGAGGATAATGCCGGCCTGCAACAGCGGAAATGCGAGGCTTTCGGAGACGAAGCCGCCGATTTTTTCTGATTCAACGGCGAGAATAGACTGGCGCGTGCCGTCATCGGCCGCCGCATCCGAGCCAAGGCTGCCGCTGAACCGGCGGCGCAGAATGCGGGCGATCCCTTCCTGGATGCGGGCGGCGTAGAGATTGCGCAGGTATTTCAGAATGCCCAGCGTCAGTATTGCGGCCAGATAGATGCTCGCCAACACCGCCAGCAGCCGCGGGTTGCCCCCGTCGATGGCTTCGTCGATGATGCGGCGCTGCAACTCCAATGGCGCGAGCGTCAGCGGAAAGACCAACAGCGTCAACATGCAAAGCACCACCTGTTGCCGCGCGCTGGTCTGGCAGACATAGGAATAGAGCGAGCGCGGCAGCCGCCGCAAGGGCTTGCCCTGCACCGGGGGCATCGCCGCGGCGTAAAAATTCGAGATCGTGGCTCCGTCGCTAGTGTCCGTCATGCTCCCGAGCTTACGCGGTTCCGCCGACAGTGGATGTCACGCTTGCGCGAGCACTTGCGTGAACGATCGGGTTCTCACCAACAGGCTTCAAGCACACGCCTCGACCAGCGCCCTGATCCCGGCGGCGGGACCGTCCGGGTGCCGCCAAACCGCAGAGACGACGGCCAGATAGTCCGCGCCGGCCTCCCGCAGCGGGCGGCAGTTGCCGGCGTTGATGCCGCCGATGGCGCAGGAGGGAAGCTCCGCGATGCTGCTCCACCATTCCAGAATGTCCGGGGTGGCATGGCTCTTGGCTTGCTTGGTCTCGGTCGGATAGAAGGCGCCGAACGCGACATAATCCGCCCCGGCCTCGCCCGCCTCAAAGGCTAGGTCTCGGCTGGCCCGGCAGGTGGCGCCGAAGATCAACTCGTCGCCCAGGATACCGCGGACTTGGGCGAAGTCCATATCGTCCGGGCTGACATGCACGCCGTCACAGCCGAACTTCACCGCCAGATCCGGCCGATCGTTCATGATGAAGGCCACATCGCGCGGCCGGCAGACCGGCAGCAGGCGCTCGGTGACCCGGCCGATCCAGTCATCGGGCACGTTCTTCAAGCGCAACTGGAACGCGGCGGCAAGGTCGGTGGTCAAGGCCACCTCTAAGTTCGCCGCGAACGCATCCAGTCCCGCCGGCGTGGTGATCGCTTCCGGCGAGATCAGATAGATAAAGCGGTCGTCTTCGACCAAGCGATCAGCCCTTGCCTTTGTAGATTTCGATGATGCTGTTCAGCATCGAAATCGCCTCGTCACGCGGGCGCTGGAAGGTGTTGCGGCCGATGATGGAGCCAGTAGCACCACCCGCGGCAATCTCGCGGATTTCGTTCAGAATGCCGTCCAGCCCCTTGGCCTCGCCGCCCGAGAATACGACAAGCCGTTTGCCGTTGAAGCAGGACTGCACCACGTGCTCGATCCGTTTGGTGAGGGTCGAGATGTCGATGCCGTCGTAGGATTTCTTCGCGGCATCCAGGCCGATCTTGTCGGTCGGCGGCTTCACCTTGATGATGTGCGCACCCAGCAGTGCGGCCATGTGGGCGGCATAGGCGCAGATGTCCACCGCCGTTTCGGCCTCCTTGGAGAGGTCGCCACCGCGCGGGTAGGACCAGATGACCACGGCCAGGCCGACCGATTTGGCTTCCTCCGCCATCTCGCGGATTTCCTCCATCATCTCGAACTGATCGTCCGAGCCCGGATAGATGGTGAAGCCGATGGCCGCGCAGCCGAGGCGGAGCGCATCCTGCACGCCGCCGGTCACGGCCTGGTCCTTCATGCGGGCCAGGCTGTTGGCGCTGTTCACCTTCAGGATGGTGGGGATTTGGCCGGCAAAGGTGTCGGCCCCCGCCTCGATCATGCCGAGCGGCGCGGCATAGGCGTTGAGGCCAGCGTCCAGCGCCAGCTGGAAGTGATAGTGCGGGTCATAAGCTGAAGGGTTCGGCGCAAAGCTACGCGCCGGGCCGTGCTCAAAGCCCTGATCGACCGGCAGGATGACCACATGCCCGGTCCCGCCCAGCTTGCCCTGCATCAGAATGCGGGCGAGATTGCCCTTGGTGCCGGGATTGTCGCTCTCGTAATAGGAGAGGATCTTACGAACTTTTTGCGTAGTTTTCATGGCTCTATTCCCCGTAAGTATAAGCGTTTCTTATGCGTTGCCGTAGACCGCGGCCGTGTCCAGCATGCGGTTGGAAAAGCCCCACTCGTTGTCATACCAGGACAGAATACGCACCAAGGTGCCGTCGATCACCTGGGTCTGGGTGGCGTCGAAGACGCTGGAGAAGCTGTTGTGGTTGAAGTCGCAGGAGACCAGCGCCTCGTCATTGATACCCAGCACGCCCGCCAGTTCGTTTGAGGCGGCGTTGCGGATGGCGTCGTTCACCTCTTCGACCGTGGTCGCGCGCGAGGGGACGAATTTCAGGTCGATGACCGAAACGTTGGCGGTCGGCACCCGGATTGAGGTGCCGTCCAGCTTGCCCTTCAATTCCGGCAACACCTCGCCGACGGCCTTGGCGGCGCCGGTGGAGGTCGGGATCAGGCTCAGCGCGGCGGCGCGGGCGCGGCGGATGTCGCTGTGTAGCGTGTCCTGCAGGCTCTGGTCGCCGGTATAGGCATGGATTGTGGTCATGTAGCCACGCTCGATGCCCACCGCTTGGTTCAGCACGTGGGCGACCGGGGCCAGGCAGTTGGTGGTGCACGACGCGTTGGAGATGACGGTCTGGCTGCCGTTGATCTTGTCGTGATTGACGCCATATACCACGGTCAGGTCGGCGCCGGTGGCCGGGGCGGAGATCAACACCTTTTTCGCGCCGGCCTCCAGATGCATGGCGGCCTGCTCGCGCTTGGTGAAGATGCCGGTGCATTCCATCACCACGTCGATACCCATCTTGCCCCAGGGCAGGTTCTTCGGGTCGCGTTCCGCGCACACTTTTACTGAGCGGTCGCCGACGCGGATGGTGTCTCCTTCGACGCTCACATCCTGGTCCAGACGTCCGTGCACGGAGTTGTATTTCAGGAGATGCGCGTTGATTTCGGGCGAGCCCAGATCGTTGATCGCCACGAATTCCAGATCGGTGCGGCTCAATTCCATGGCGGCACGAAAGACCATGCGCCCGATGCGGCCGAAACCATTGATTGCAATCTTTACCGCCATTCCAATTTCTCCAATTCCTGACTTCGTGTAAGCTTTTACTGGCTACTACGGAGTTGACTAGCCCCTAATCGCAGCTTTTGCACGGTTACAAACCGCCTCAGCAGTAATGCCGAAGCGCTCATAAAGTTTCTGGTAGGGGGCAGATGCCCCAAAGGTGGACATGCCGACAAAGCGGTCCGCCGCACCGGTCCAACGCTCCCATCCCTGGCCGACCGCCGCTTCGACCGCGATCACCGGCACGTCCGGCGGCAGAACGCTCTGGCGCAGCGCCTCGTCCTGTTGGGCGAACAACTCCATGCACGGCATGGAGACGACCCGGGCCGCGATGCCATCGGCCTGAAATAAAGCACGCGCATCCATGGCGATTGCGACTTCGGAGCCGCTGGCGACCAGCGTCACCGCCGGCGCCTCGCCGTCGGCTTCTGCCAGCACATAGGCGCCCGTGCGGCATTTGTTGACCGTGTCCGGCTCCGCACGCTGCAGCTTCAGTCCCTGGCGGGTCAGCGCCAGCACGCTGGGCGTATTCGTATGCTCCAGGGCCAGTTGCCAGCACTCAGCGGTTTCGATGGCGTCCGCCGGACGGAATACCAGCAGGTTCGGGATGGCGCGCAGCGCAGCCAGATGCTCGACCGGCTGGTGGGTAGGCCCGTCTTCGCCGAGGCCGATGCTGTCATGGGTCATCACGTGAATGACGCGAATGCCCATCAGCGCGGCCAGCCGGATCGACGGGCGGCTATAGTCGCTGAACACCAGGAAGGTGCCGCCATAGGGGATGATGCCGCCGTGCACGGCCATCCCGTTCATGGCAGCCGCCATCGCGTGCTCGCGCACGCCGTAGTACATATAGCGGCCGCCGGGATTGTCGGCCGTGATCGGCTCCATCGCCTTGGTGTTGGTGTTGTTGGAGCCGGTGAGGTCGGCGGAGCCGCCCAGCATCCAAGGCACCGCATCCGCCACCGTCTCCAATACCTGTTGTGAGGCGGCGCGGGTGGCCGGACCCTTGCCCGCTTCGCGCATGGCGGTTTTCACTTCGTGAATGCGCGCGTCCAGGCTGGCGCTCACCACGCCGTCGAGTTGGGCCAGAAACTCCATCTTGCGGTCGCTGATTTCCAGCCGCGCCCGCCAGGCCGCGTGGTTTTTCTGCGAGCGCTCTCCCGCTGCGCGCCAGGCGCTCATGACCTCGTTCGGCACGATGAAGGGAGCCGACGCCCAGCCCAGTGCCTCGCGCGCCGCCTTTATCTCGTCGTCGCCCAGAGGCGAGCCATGCACACCGGCGGTGCCGCTCTTGTTGGGCGCGCCATAGCCGATGGTGGTCTTGCAGCGGATCAGCGAGGGGCGGGCATCGGCCTTGGCGGCCTTGATCGCCTCGGCAACCGCGCGGGGATCGTGGCCGTCCACGCTCTCCACATGCCAGCCATAGGCCCGGAAGCGGCCCGTATGGTCATCCGACACGGAAAGCGCGGTCGGGCCGTCGATGGAGATGCCGTTGTCGTCGAACAGCACGATCAACCGGCCGAGGCGCTGATGACCGGCCAGGCTGGCAGCCTCGTGGCTGATGCCTTCCATCAGGCAGCCGTCGCCGGCGATCACGTAGGTGTGGTGGTCCACCAGCGCGTCGCCGTAATTAGTGCGCAACTGCCGCTCTGCGATCGCCATGCCGACCGCGTTCGCCAAGCCCTGGCCGAGCGGGCCGGTGGTAGTCTCAATTCCGGCCAGATGTCCGTATTCGGGATGGCCCGCGGTCGGCGCATCCAGTTGCCGGAAATTCTTGATATCCTCGGTGCTGCAGTCTTCATAGCCGGTCAGATACAGCAGGCTGTAAAGCAGCATAGAGCCGTGGCCGGCCGACAGCACGAAGCGGTCACGGTCCGGCCAGCGGGGCTCTGCGGGGTTGTATTTCAGGAACTGCGTATAGAGAACGGTGGCAACATCGGCCATGCCCATTGGCATGCCGGGATGCCCGCTGTTTGCGGCCTGGACGGCGTCCATGGAGAGCGCGCGGATGGCGTTCGCCATCGTGCGCAGTTGATCGGCGGTGAGATTGCTAGCCTGCGCCATGCGCTGCACCCAAACTCCAGAAGATCGGGGGGAACGGAAGCGTGCGCCGGGTGAAAGTCCAACGAGTACGCCGGCGGAAAATGCCCGCCTTCCGCCGAAGCGTCAAGCATGCGATAATGGAGGGGAGAGAGACACATGCCATGCCCGACATTTCCTTCACCATCGCCCAACGCACCTACACGTTGCGCTGCGCTGCCGGCCAGGAAGCGCGCCTGGAGGCGGCCGCCGCCGAACTGGCCGAGCGTGTCCACCGATTGGCGGCGCGCGCCGGTGCCGGCGGCGACCGGCAGCTGCTGGTAATTGTGGCGCTGGAACTGCTCGATTCCTTGAATGGTGCCAAAGACGAAACGGAAGAAGCGCGGGCGGAGGCGGTAGCCTTGCGCGCCTGGGCGGGCAGCATGGCCGCGCGATTGGACGCGCTGGCCGCGGCCGCTGATCCGGCTGACCCGCTTGTCCCGCCCGCCAAAGATGCATAGATATTGCCTAGTGGGGCTGCTCGGCTCGCCAGGTGCACGATGCCCCGGGGTCGATAGCCTCTGGTCCAGGGAGTTGCCGCTGTTGCGATCTTGGTCGCATCACGTGACACCCACCTATCTATACGGACCCAGGAGCTTGTTTCCACCAGCGGCCGCGTGGCTCCACTCTGCGTTCCGCCGCAATTACTCAATGCAGCGGAGCCAATAACGATGGCGGGATCGTCTTCTTTTTGCCTATTGTTCGTCGGCGATGTGGTCGGCCGGTCCGGCCGCGATGCGCTTGCCGCGCACCTGCCAGGGCTGATCGACACGCACCAGCCGGAGCTGGTGGTGGTGAACGGCGAGAATTCGGCGCACGGCTTCGGCATTTCGCCCGGTATCTGTTCGACCATGTTCGATCTGGGCGTCGACGTGATCACGACCGGCAACCATGTCTGGGACCAGCGTGAAATCCTGGGTTTTATTGACGGTGAGCCGCGACTGCTGCGGCCCTTGAATTATCCCAAAAGCACGCCCGGACAGGGCTTTCGCGTCGCGGAGGGGCGGACCGGCAAGCGCGTTCTGGTCACCAATGTCATGCTACGCCTGTTCATGGATGCGCTGGACGATCCGTTCGCGGCTGTTGATAGCATTCTGACCCGGGCCCCCCTTGGCTCTGCGGTGGACGCAATCCTGGTCGACGTGCATGGCGAGGCGACCAGCGAGATGATGGCCATGGGCCATTACCTGGATGGCCGCGTGTCTGCCGTGCTGGGCACCCACACCCACGTGCCAACGGCGGATCATTATGTGATGGCAGGCGGTACGGCCTATCAGAGCGACACGGGCATGACCGGCGACTACCGCTCCGTCATCGGCATGAAGCCCGAGCCCGCCATTTACCGCTTCACCCGCAAACTGCCGGCCGAACGGCTCAGCCCGGCGGAGGGGGAGGCAACCCTGTGCGGCGCGCTGATCCATGTGCGCGGCGATGGCCTCGCCAGCGGGATAGAGCCGGTGCGCATGGGCGGGGCCCTTTCGCAAACAAAACCGGCGCAAATGAAACCGGCCGCATGAGCGGCGAGGCGGCCCATATCTTCGTCGTCGATGATGACGAGCGATTGGCCGACCTGCTTTGCCGTTTCCTCGACAGTCAGGGCTATATCGCCGTCACCGCCCAGCACGCAGCCGACGCGCGGCAAAAGATGGCGTCCTTCACGTTTGACCTGGTCGTGCTGGATATCATGATGCCGGGCGAAAGCGGCTTGGTGTTGGCGAAGGAACTGGCCGACAATCCCCATGCGCCGCCCGTCCTGCTGATTACCGCGCTGGACGGGCCCGGCGACCGGGTTGATGGGCTTTCGACGGGTGCCGAGGACTATATCACCAAGCCGTTCGATCCCCGGGAACTGGTGTTGCGCATCGAGCGGGTGTTGCGCCGGCGCCCCCCCGCCGCGGTCGGTGGTCCCGACCCGGGTCTGCCCCCACGCTTGGCGCTGGGGCCCTATCTGCTGGATGTGGATTCGGGCGACCTCTCCCGCGAGGGTGAACGCCTCGCGCTCACCTCACAGGAGCAGCGCATGCTCCGCTATCTGGCGGGGAGGGTCGGCAAAAACGTCTCCCGCGATGACCTGGCGGAGATACTGGGGGACGGAGCGACACCGCGCGCGGTCGATGTGCAGGTGGCGCGCCTGCGCAAGAAGTTCGAGCCCGACCCCCGCAATCCCAACTGGCTCCAGACCGTGCGCGGCGTCGGCTACCGGCTGACCGGCCGCCGGCTCTAGCGGGCGGGGTCGGCAAGGAATGGCGCAAAAGGCGCGCAAACGCCGCCGCCGCTGGCGGCTGCGCCTGCGGGATTTCCTGCCCCGCGACATTTTCCGACGCTCCTTGCTGATGATTGCATTGCCGATCTTCATCCTGTTCGCCATCGCGACCTGGTTCTTCTTTGATCGGCACTGGGACACGGTGCAGCGGCGCCTGACCAACAGCGTGGCGGGCGATATTGCCTTCTTTGTACGGCAGTACGAGACGGCCCCCCTGTCCGCCGAAATCGTCCTGCATTGGGAGCGCGCGACCCAGGTCCGCTGCACTCCACTGGCCGCGCCCATCGACCTGGAAAAAGCGTTCCCCTGGGTCGAGCCGTCGTTTCGGGCGTTGGAAATATCGCTCCGGCAGGCGCTGCCGGACGTGGAAGTGCGAACCGTCGGCCAGTATGGCGAAGACGTGCACGTCATGCTGGAACTAGCCAACGACACGATCGCTTGCCGCCTGCCGCTGGACCGCATCACCACCTCCACGCCCTATATTTTCCTGATTTGGATCGTCGGAACGGCTATATTGGTGCTGAACTTGGCGGTCTATTTCCTCTGGAAACAGGTCGTGCCCATCCGCCGGCTCGTTGTGGCCATGGAGGCTTTCGGCAAGGGCGAAGACCTGGGGCTGATCCGCGAGCGGGGCGCCGATGAAATCCGCCGCGCCGCCCGCGCTTTCGCGCGGATGAAGGCTCGTATCCAGCGCCAGGTGCAGCGGCGGACAGAGATGCTCGCGGCAATCAGTCATGATCTGCGCACGCCGCTCAGCCGCATGCGGATCGAGGTCGAAATGCTGGACGCCAACCAGGACCGCGAGGGCTTGCGCGACGACATCGCGGAAATGGAAGCGATGATCCAGGGCTATCTGGACTTTGCTCGGGATCAGGTGTCGGAGCCGACCACCAACATCGACGTGGTTGCCATGCTGGTGGGGATTGGTGCCACCTTCCGGCACGAACAGGTCGAGGTCGAAGCGGCGGATGGTGCCGTCTGGATGCGGGGCCGCGCAGATGCGCTGCGGCGGGCCTTCGGCAATGTGATCGCCAACGGCCTGCGCTATGGCACCCATTGCGTGGTGCGCATCTACTCCAACGCCATCGCGATTACCGTCATGATCGACGACAACGGCCCCGGCATTCCGCCGGAACAGCGGGCGGATGTGTTCCGGCCTTTCTTACGGGTCGAGGGCTCGCGCAACAAGGCGACGGGCGGTGCGGGCCTCGGTTTGACCATCGCGCGCGATATCGCGCTCAGCCATGGCGGCAACCTGGAGATCTCGAAATCACCGCTCGGCGGTGCCCGGTTGGCCTTTACTTTTCCGCGATAGCCGCGCGGATATCAAGCGAACGCGGCCGGCCCATTCGGATCAGAAGCCAGGGGTCAGCCGTACCGGTGCAGGCCGCTGCCGTGCGCCTTCAGCCAGGCCTCCTGCTCGCGGTAGGCGGGGGAGAGGCGCTCGACCAGCGTCCAGAACCGTTGGGAATGGTTCATTTCCACCAAATGCGCGACCTCGTGCGCCGCGACATAGTCCAAAACCGCCGGCGGCGCGAGGATCAAGCGCCAGGAAAGCGACAGGGTCTTGCGGCTGGAACAACTGCCCCAGCGGGTCTTGGGATCGCGCAGCGTGATGGGCGGCGCGGGCAGACGGAGTGTCCCGCTATGCTGCGTGACGGCCCGGCGCAAATCGTGCGCCGCTGCCGTTGTCAGCCAGGTCAGGACCAGCCGCTCGGCGGCGGCCGGCCCGCCGGAGACCGTCATCGTACCGTTGTCCACCCGGACTGGGTCTCTCCCGCTCTGATCGTTGGCAATGCGGTGAGGAGTGCCGCGGACAGGGATGATACTGCCAGCGGAAAAGGGAACACGAGGCGCCTGGTCCGCCCGGCGGCGCTCCAGCCATTCCCGCTTGCGCTCGGCAAAGCGCAGACCTTCGGCGCGCAGACTTTCGTCGGGCAAAACCAATACGGGCTCGCCCCGGGCGTCGATGCGCAGCGAAATGCGGCGGGCGCGAGGGTTAATCCTCACCCTCAGGCGGTCGGGATATGTGCCGTCCGTGCTCACAGTTTCCAGTCGATAATGTAGTGGATCAGATCCAATTCATCCGCCAGATCGTCTTCCGACATGGTTTTGTTGCGGATGGAGACGCCGGCATCGTGCACCGTGTTCGGATCGCCGGAGACCAGCGGGTGCCACCATTGCAGCGGCTTTCCTTCGCCGATCAGACGATAGGCGCAGGTGCCGGGCAGCCACGGCAGTGCGCCCAGGTCGGCCTTCGCCAGGTCGATGCAATCGGGCACGTGCGCATGCCGGTTTTCATAGTGCGAGCATCGGCAGCTTTCCGCATCCATCAACCGGCAGGCGACGGAGGTCGGCTCGATCTCGCCCGTATCTTCGAATTCCACCTTCAGCAGACAGCATTTGCCACAGCCATCGCAAAGCAACTCCCATTCCTCGGGCGTCATCTGCCACAACTGCTTGGTCTGCCAGAAGGGTCGGTCGGCGGGCTTGGTGTGGGGCGGCATGGAGCTTGAAGCCTGATATGCGAGTAACGGTCCGAAAGCGGCAGCGTTCAATGCCGGCCCTGAATCTCGCGCCCAGTGATGCCGATCGACCACATCAGGCCCAGCACGCCACCCTTCAAGTATGGCAAAAAGGCAAGGCAGAGCAACAGGGTCATCAGCGGCCAGACCATCATGTGCCGCTCCGTCGGCCACGCATAAGTCTGCTCCACGATCAGGAGCAATGGCACGACGATATGGCCGACCAAAAAGATCGTCAGATAGGGCGGGAAATCGTCGGCGCGGATATGGCCGAGTTGGACGCCGCATTGGTCGCAGTGATCCGCCGTCTTCAAATAGCCCGCGAACGCATGACCGAGCCCGCAGGAAGGGCAGCGGCGCTTTAATCCCCAGCGGATGGCGTTTACGGCGGACGAGCGGTGCTGGATCGGCATGGTGCAATTACTCGGCAGAAAGAAGCAGGGTGCGAATGTCAGGGGTGCAGCCCGGAAATGACAGGTGTCATATGGTCCGCCTTCGCGAACTGCGGACCAGCGCTATGATGCAGGCATGGAACCGCTTGATCAACTGCTGCCGTCAGCGCCGCTCGCGCCCGGCCTTTACGTGGCCGCAACGCCGATCGGCAACATGGAGGACATCACCCTGCGGGTGCTGCGCGTGTTGCGCGACTGCGACGCCATCGCCTGCGAGGACACGCGCATGACCCTGCGGCTGGTGCAGCGCTATGGCCTGTGCCGCCACCTGCTGCCCTATCACGAGCACAACGCCCGCGCGGCCCTGCCCGGCCTGTTGCGCCGGTTGGGGGAGGGGCAGGCGTTGGCGCTGGTCAGCGATGCCGGCACGCCGCTGGTCTCCGATCCTGGCTACCGGCTGGTGGAGGCGGCATTGGCCGCGGGCCACGCAGTGATGCCTTTGCCGGGCGCCAGCGCGCTGCTCGCGGCGGTGGTGGGGGGCGGCTTGCCGAGCGACCGGTTCCTGTTCGCGGGATTCCTGCCGCCCAAACGGGCGGCGCGCCGGGCCGCGCTGGAAGAGTTGGCCGCGGTTCCCTCAACCCTGGTGTTCTACGAAGCGCCGGGCCGCGCCGCGGATGCGCTGGCGGACATGGCGGCGGTGCTGGGCGACCGGCAGGCCTGCCTCGCCCGCGAATTGACCAAGCGGTTCGAGGAATGGCGGCGGGACGCTCTCTCGGCATTGTCCGCCGGGGCCGAGGCCGACCCGCCGCGCGGCGAGTGCGTGATTCTGGTCGCACCGCCCGCTGCCGATGCCGGCGAAGAGGCGGATCTGGACGCCATGCTGCTGGCGGCACTGGCGCGGGACAGCGTGCGCGATGCGGCGGCGGCGGTGGCGGCGGCGACCGGCCAGCCGCGGCGCAGGATCTACGCCCGCGCGCTCGAACTGGCGAAGCGGGAGCCGGGCGAGTGACGGACGCGAGGGATGAACGCCAACGCCGGGAGCGGCGGGGGCGGGACCAGCGCGGCCGGGATGCCGAGGAATCGGCCGCGCGGTTTCTGGAGGCAGCTGGTTACACCATCCTCGCCCGCCGCCAACGCACGCCGGCGGGCGAAATCGACCTCGTCGCCTTTCGCGATCCGCTGCTGGCGTTCGTCGAGGTGAAGGCGCGCGCCTCCGTCGGCCGGGGCCTTTTCTCGCTGAGTGAGCGCCAGGCCGCCCGCATCGCCGGTGCCGCCGAGTATTTCCTGGCGGAAAACCCGGCCTATGCGGATGCGCTTGTGCGGCTCGACCTGATCGTCGTCACGCCGGGCCAACCCCCGAGGCACTTTCCCAACGCCTGGCAAAGCGAGCCGGATGCCTGAGCAGGCATGGCGGGAAATAAACTTTACTCCTTCAGCCCTCTTTCACCCAGCAGGGCCTCGCGGAACCGGGCCTTGCCGACGGCGCCGTCGCGGATCGGCATGACCACCGGCGGCATGTCGCTGGAGACCTTGATGACGGCGAACTGCGGCCCCTCGGCCGTATAGAGCGCCGTGCGCAGCGCATCGATGCCGTCGTCATTATAGACCTCCCGCACCAGCGGGAACCCGCTCGCCCGGGCGAGGCCTGCCAGATCGACGCCCTCGGCCGTGTGCGCCATCTGACGGCCGGTTTCGCCGAAACGCTCGTTGTCGATACAGACGATGGAGAGATTGGCTGGCCGGCGCACCGCCACGGTCGGCAGGGCATAGAGGCCCATCATCAATTCCGCGTCCCCGGTCAATGCCAGCACCCGCCGCTCCGGCTGCGCCAGCGCCAGGCCGAGCGCCGTCGGCACGACGCTGCCCATCGCCCCCAGCAGGTAGTAGTTCAGCGGGTTCTCGCCGGCGCTTTCCGCGTCCCAGATTGCGGAGCCGAGGCCGGCGACGATGAGCAGCTTTTCGGTGCGCCCTTGCAGCAACCGGTGGATGGTCGGGCGGCGGGGCAGGAGATTGTCAGCCATTGTTCGTTACTCCGCCCTAAAAGACTTTGGCGCCGATGACACGCTGGCCGATCAGTACCGCTACGGGGCAATAGGAATGAAAGGCGAGCCGCGAGCCCGCCAGCACCATCTCGGCCACTTCATCGGCATAGTTGGCGCGCATCACGATGACGCCCGACGCCTCCAGTATCTTCTCTGCCGACTGGCCGCCGTGCAGTTGCCAGGGATTGAACTCGCCCCACTCGCCGCGCATGGTGATGACGGTGAAGAAGGGGAAGCGGCCGGAGGTGGCCAGGCCCAGCGCGTTGATCGTATTGCCGATGCCGCTCGACTGCATGAGCATGGCGGCGCGCTGGCCGCCCAGCCAGGCGCCGCAGCAGACGCCGACGCCCTCGAACTCGTTTGCCAGCATGCCGGCTTCGATTTCCGGGTCGGCCAGGCAGCGGTCGATTACGTGGCTGTGGCCCGCGTCGGGCACATAGTGGACCTGTTTGATATCCAGCTCTTTCAGCGCCTGATAGATTTCCTCCCGCCAGTTGGTCTCGGCGGTGGATTTGGCGGTGGATTTGGCCGTGGACGTGGTAGCTTGGGCGTCAGCCATCTTGCACTCCCGTTGTGTTTGGGTCTCACTATAGCCCAGCAACCGGTGGAGCAAAGCCCATGCCGTTAGACGGTTTCCAGAATATAGAAGTCCGGCCGATCGCCGGAGCGCTCGGTGCGGAGATTCACGGCGTCGATCTGAACGAACTGTCGGATGATACCTTCGCCGAGATCAAGGCCGCCTGGCTGCAGCATCTGGTGATCTTTTTCCGCGACCAAAGCCTGGATGACGAGCAGCTGAAGGCGTTCGGCCGCCGCTTTGCGCCGCTGTTCCGGCACCCCAATTTCGTGCCCCAGGACGATCAGCCGGACATTGTGCGCGTCTATACCGCGCCGGATGACCGGCGTATCGTCGGCGAGGACTGGCATGCCGACACAAGCTGTATGCCTGAGCCGCCGTCGGGAGCGGTGCTCTACGCGGTCGAAACCCCACCCGCGGGCGGGGATACGCTATTTGCGAGCCAGTACCTGGCCTATGAGACGCTGTCGGACGCCATGAAGGCGCTGCTGGACGGAATGCGGTCGCTCCACTCCGACATCCGCGTGGCGGGGCCGCAGGCGAAGCAGCGGATCAGCGGGCGCACATCGGTCACGCGTGATGACGCGGAATGGCGGCCAACCGAGGCCCTGCACCCGGTGGTGCGAACCCACCCGGAGACGGGGCGGAAGGGCCTGTTCGTCAACCGCTCCTACACCCAGCATTTCGAGGGCATGACCGAGGCCGAAAGCCGGCCTTGGCTGGATTTCCTGGAGGCGCATGCGACCCGGCCCGAAATGACCTGCCGCTTCCGCTGGCAGCCCGGCAGTGTCGCCGTCTGGGACAATCGCTGCGTCATGCACCTCGCCATGCACGATTACAAAGGCCATTGGCGCAAGATGCACCGGGTGCAGATGGTGGGCGACCAGCCGTTCTAAGACGACCTCGCCGCTGACGCCGCTGTATGGGCCGACGTCAATCGGCTATTGGGATCAGAGGATGGAACCTCCGGAGCGTACCATGCCGGAGTAGGAGTTGATCAGCGTCCGTGTCATGGTGCCGACGGTGAATTTGTAGTCGTCAATCTCGCCCACCGGGGTCAGTTCGGCGGCGGTGCCGGTAACGAACACCTCGGTTGCCTTGCCCAAATCCTCGTAAGGGATGTGGCGCTCCACGATTTCGATCTGGTGCTTGCGGGCCAATGCCATGACGCTCTGCCGGGTGATGCCGTTAAGAAAGCAGTCCGGGGTCGGCGTATGCAGCTTGCCGTCGATGTTCAGGAACAGGTTGGCACCCGTGCCCTCGGCCAGGAAGCCGCGCCAATCGAGCATCAGCGCGTCATCCAGCTTGTTCGCCTCCGCCCAATGTTTGGAGAGCGTACAGATCATATAGAGGCCGGTCGCCTTGGAATGCACCGGTGCGCTGTCCGGCGGCGGCCGTTTCCAGGGGCCGGTTTTCATGCGGATGCCCTTCATCAGCGCTTCCGGCGAGAAATAGCTCGGCCATTCCCAGACCGCGATGGCGGTATGGATGCGGTTGCGCTGCGCCGAAACCCCCATCTGTTCCGAGCCGCGCCAGGCGATGGGCCGGACATAGGCATCGGTAAGGTTGTTGGCCTTTAGGGTCTCGTACTTGGCCGCGTCCAACTGCTCGGACGTGAACGGCACTTCGAAGTCCAGCAGCTTGGCCGAATTGCGCAGGCGGTCGGAATGCTCGCGGCAGGCGTAGATATGCCCCGCATAGCAGCGCTCGCCCTCGAACACGCCGCTCGCGTAATGCAGGCCATGCGTCAGCATGTGCAACGTCGCGTCCCGCCAGGGCACGAGCTTGCCATCCATCCAGATAAAGCCGTCCCGATCGTCGAACGGAACCAAACTCGCATCGGCCATGTCGCGGGCCTCCTTCCTGCAGGCGGGCACGAAATATTATTACTTATTTCATACCAAATATAGCTTCAAATGTCAAAACATAGGTTTCATGCGAAATTATCATGCCTCGCCTTCAACCTCTTACACGCTCGGAGCGCGGATCGTATAGCGGCCTGCGGCTGGCGCAAGCGGGAACCATGCGATTGCCGACCTGAATGATGAAATTATCAGCTTCGGCGAGCGCCGTTGGCACATAGCCCATTCCAATTGCCCCGCCAAGAGCATGCCCGTAATTACCGCTCGTGATGCGCCCGATTAGCTCGCCCTCGTGCCAAATGGCCTCGTCGTGGAACAAGTGGACGGCCGGGTCCTCCAGCAGGAACTGACGCATATGGCGGGCTACGCCTTCCTCGCGCTGGAGCTCAATGGCGTCCCGGCCGATGAAGGCTGCCGGGCTTTTGACGGCGAAGCCCAGCCCGGCCTCCAGCGGCGTGTCGTCCGGGCCGATGTCGTGGCCCCAGTGGCGGAAGGCTTTCTCGATCCGGCAGGAATCAAGCGTGTGATAGCCGGCCAGCACCAGACCATGTTCTGCACCTGCCGTGCGCACGGTCTGATAGGCGTGCGGCACCATCTCTGTCGGCATGTAAAGCTCGAAGCCGCGCTCGCCGACATAGGTGATGCGAAGCGCGCGGGCGGTGACGAAGCCGATCTCCATCTCGATCCAATGGCTGAAGGGGCATTTGGCGTCGTCCAGAGTCTCGCCCGTGATCTGCTCCAGCAATGCGACTGCGTTCGGCCCCATGACCGAGAACGCGCCAATTCCACTGGTGCTATCGGTCAGGAAGGCGTGATCGTCTGTCTCGATATGGTCCTGGATCCAGGCGCGGTCGCGGGCCGTGGAGGCGCAGGAGGTGACGATCATGTATTGATCGCTGGAAAGGCGCACGATGGTGAGGTCGGCCTCGATCCCGCCGCGTGGGTTCAGCATCTGCGTATAGACCGCGCGGCCCGGCGCCACCGCCACATTGTTGGCGCAGAGGCGGGCAAGCACCCGCTCCGCATCGCGGCCTTGCAGCAGCAGCTTGCCATAGCTCGCCATGTCGAAAAGGGCGCACGCCTCGCGCACGGCCATGTGCTCGCGGCGCTGGTTCTCGAACCAGTTTTGGCGGCCATAGGCGTAGTCGTATTCGGGCTTTTGGCCGGGAGCGGCGAACCAGTTCGGCCGCTCCCAACCGGCGACTTGACCATAGACCGCGCCTTCCGCCTTTAGCGCCTCGTGCAGCGGTGAGCGGCGCACGCCCCGGCCCGTGGTCATTTGGCGGTTGGGCCAGTGCATGGCGTAGAGCGTGCCGACGGTCTCGGTCACGCGGGTCGCGAGGTAATTGCGATTCCACTCCCAGCCGTGGAAGCGGCGGATATCGATGTCCGCCAGGTCCATGGTCGCCTCGCCCGCGGCGATCCATTCGGCCAGCGCCATGCCCGCGCCCGCCGCGCTGGCAATGCCGATAGAATTGAAACCGGCGGCCACGTACAGCCCCTGCCAGCCGGGCGCGGCCCCCAGGCAATAGGCGTTGTCCGGCGTAAAACTTTCCGGCCCGACCAGCAATTGGCGAATTTGTGCCGTTTCCATGCAGGGCAGGCGCTCCAGGCCGCTGGTCATGAAGGGCTCGAACTGGTCCCAGTCCTCCGGCAAGAGTTGAAAGACGAAACTCTCCGGCACCGCCCGCGTGCCCCAAGGTTTGGCGTTCGGCTCGAAGCCGCCGAGGACGAGGCCGCCCACTTCCTCCTTCACATAGATGTAGCCGTCGGGGTCGCGCAGCACCGGCTGGTTGCGCAGCACACCCTCGATCGGCCGGGTGACGACATACATATGCTCGGCCGCGTGCAGCGGCACGGCAACGCCCAGCGGCCGGGCCAGTTCGCGGGTCCAAAGACCGCCCGCCAGCACGACGTTCTCGCAGGCGATGCGGCCCCGGTCGGTGATGACCGCCGCGGGCGAGCGGTCGGCGCGCTCAATGCCCGTGACCTTCACGCCTTCCAGCACCTTCACTCCGCCCTGCCGTGCGCCACGGGCCAGCGCCTGGGTGGTGTCGGTCGGGTTGGTCATGCCGTCGCCCGGGATGAAAAAGGCAGAGTCGAGATCGCCTACCGCCATCAGCGGAATTTTGGCTTGGGCTTCGGCAAGGCTGATCTCGCCCATCTCCACGCCAAAGCAGGCGGCCATGGCGAGGCCGCGGCGCAGCTCCTCCGTGCGGGCGGCTGTGCGGGCGACGCTGAGCGAGCCGGTGCGGCGGAAACCGGTCGCCTGGCCAGTCTCCGCCTCCAGCTTCTCATAAAGCTCCGTCCCGTATTTCGCGAGCCGCGTCAGGTTGTGGGTTGCCCGCAACTGGCCGACCAAACCGGCCGCATGCCAAGTGGTACCGCCTGAAAGCTGGCCTTGTTCCAACAGCACCACGTCGGTAATGCCGAGCTTCGCCAGATGATAGGCGATGGAGCAACCGCCGATGCCGCCGCCGACAATGACAATGCGGGCTTGAGAGGGCAGGTCAGGCATGGGGTCAGGAACTCCGGACGGGTGGGGCAGCCATTGAAACGGCAAGGGCGGCGGCGGGGCAAGCCGTCCCTTTGCGGAGCGGCCAGTCTTGACAGCGGCGGCGTACCGCCTTAGCCGCTGTCGTTCCTCTCCGCTCGCGCAAGTGACGATGACCGACGGTCCTGCCCCGGCCTATGCCCGATTGATCGAAGACGGCACGTTGAAGCCAGACCCTGCCCAGCGGGCCACGGTCGCGTGCCTGCAGGTCTTGCATGAGGAGTTGCTGGACTACCGACCCGCGCCGCCGGCAACCGAAGCGAAGGGCTTTTTCGGCCGGCTGTTCGGCGGCGGCAAGGTTGAGACCAAACCTGCCCCCTCTGGCCTTTACATTTACGGCGAGGTGGGACGCGGCAAGTCCATGCTGATGGACCTGTTCTTTCACAGCGCCCCCGTCGGCAAGAAGCGCCGGGTACATTTCCATGCCTTCATGCAGGAAGTGCAGGAGCGGGTGCACCAACGCCGCAAATCCGGCGGCGAAGGCAACCCGATCCCGGACGTGGCCAGACAGATCGCCGGGCAGGCGACCCTGCTCTGCTTCGACGAGTTCCAGGTGGAAAATATCGCCGATGCCATGATCCTCGGCCGGTTGTTTCAGGGGCTGTTCGACCATGGCGTCGTCGTGGTGGCGACCTCCAACGTTGCGCCACGGAACCTGTACAGGGATGGCCTCCAGCGGGAGCGATTCCTGCCCTTCATCGCACTGATCCAGGAAAGGCTGGATGTGCACGAACTGGAATCGTCGACCGACTACCGGCTCGATCGGCTGCGCGGGCGCTCCACCTATTACACACCGCTGGGCGAGGAGGCGGACAAGGCGCTGGACAAGGCCTTTGCGGATGTTACCGATTTCGGAGGAGCCGCACCGGCAAATCCTGGAGGTGCGCGGCCGCAAGCTGATTGCGCCGATTACCGCAAAAGGTGTGGCCCGCTTCACCTTCGCGGAACTCTGCGCGCGGCCTCTGGGTGCGGCAGACTATCTCGCCATCGCGCGCCGCTTCCACACGGTGTTTCTGGAAAACATTCCGCCGCTGCCGCCGGAAAAACGCAATGAAGCCAAGCGGTTCGTGACATTGATCGATGCCCTATACGAGGCCAAAGTCAACTTGGTCTGCTCCGCCGCGGCCCTGCCCCACGAACTCAACCCGGAAGGCGAGACCAGCTTTGCCTTTCAGCGCACCGTTTCGCGCTTGATGGAGATGCAGGCGGACGACTATATCGCCACCGCGCATCTGTATTGACTGGTGCGCATTTTGAACTGCGCAACCGGCCGCCGCAGACGGGGCGTTTTCGTCACGTTCCATCCGGCGGGAAGGAGGCCGCGAAGTGTTGCAGGCGCTTGGCCTCTTCCGGCCGGTTCTGGTTGCCGCCCTGCTGATGATGGTCGGCCACGGCGTCATGAACACCATTCTGCCCTTGCGGCTGGCGCAGCTAGACGCTTCAGCTCAGCTTGCCGGCCTGGTCACCACCGCGTTTTTCCTGGGCCAAGTAATCGGCACACGCTTCGGCCACCGGCTGCTGGCGCGTGGGGGGCACATCCGCGCCTTCGCCGCCATGACCGCCGCCGCCAGCATCTGCTGCCTGGTCGTGCCGATCGTGGAAGACCCCTGGTTCTGGATGGCACTGCGCCTTGCCATGGGAATCTTTATCGTACTGGCCATTCTGGTCATGGAAAGCTGGTTGAACATCGCCGCCGACAACACCGTTCGGGGCTCGGTATTCGGAGCGTATATGGTCGTGGCCTTTGTCGGCCAGACGGCCGGGCAGGCCGTGATCGGCGCATTTGACACCAACATCTTTCAAGTCTTTTCGGTTGCCGCGATCATGTTCAGCTTGGCCATTCTGCCCATGACGCTGACCCAGCAGGTCCAGCCGGAGTTGCCGGCGCCGGTCCGCTTGCGCCTGGTCGATCTGGCGCGGATTTCGCCGGTCGGCATCGCCTCCTGCGTCGCATCGGGCGGCCTGATCGGCGCCATGTTCGGGTTGTTCCCGTTTTTCGCCATCGCCTCCGGCCTTGCATCCGACGACGTCGCCCTCTTCATGGCGGCCGTGGTCGGTGGCGGTCTGGTGTTGAACTGGCCGCTCGGACGGCTATCGGACCGGATGGACCGGCGCATCGTGATCGCCGCCGCTTCCGCCGTGATCGCGGCGACTAGCGCGCTGATCGGGGCGGGCGCGACGCAGATGGTCGTGCTGGTGCTGGCCGGCGGGCTGATGGGCGGGTCCGCGGCGGCGCTCTATTCGCTGGGCGCGGCGCACACGAACGACTATGTGAGCGGTATCGATGCCGTGGCGGTCGGGGCCGGTTTGCTGCTGGCGTTCGGGCTCGGCGCAATCGCAGGCCCTCTCGTCGCCTCTGCCCTGATGGATTTTGTCGCGCCGACAGCCCTGTTCGGCTACACGGGCGCCATCGGCTTGGCTCTGGCGCTGCTGTCCATCGTGCGGATTTTCGCCAAACAGGCCGTCGGCGGCAGCGATAAAACCGGGTTCGTGACGCTTGCCGCCACCACTTCGACCGCCTATGCGCTAGATCCCTCGGGCGATCCCGCCGGCAGTGAAGAAGCGGCCGATGCTATAACCCCTTCGTAGGGATGCGCGGGGGTTGCCCGGCGCGATTGTTGGGCGTACTACGACCCCAGAATGGCGCTAAGCGCTTGTCTCTATCCAAGCCCTTTCCAGGTGAGGGAATTTCATGGCTCGCAACAAAATTGCATTGGTCGGCGCCGGTAATATCGGCGGCACTCTGGCCCATCTCGTCGGTTTGAAGGAACTGGGCGATGTCGTGATGTTCGACATCGTCGAGGGTCTGCCCCAGGGCAAGACCCTGGATATCGCCCAAAGCTCGCCGGTCGAGGGCTTCGACTCTGCCATGAGCGGCACCAACGACTATGCCGGCCTGAAAGATGCTGATGTGGTTATCGTCACCGCCGGTGTGGCCCGCAAGCCGGGCATGAGCCGGGACGATCTGGTGGGCATCAACACCAAGGTCATGGGCTCGGTCGGACAGGGCATCAAAGAGAACTGCCCGAACGCCTTTGTCATCTGCATTACCAACCCGCTGGACGCCATGGTCGGCATTCTGCAGGAAGCCTGTGGCCTGCCTACGAACAAGGTGGTCGGCATGGCGGGTGTGCTGGATAGCGCCCGCTTCCGCCTGTTTCTAGCCGAGGAATTCGGCGTTTCGGTCGAGGACGTGACGGCCTTTGTGCTGGGCGGCCACGGCGATACCATGGTACCGCTAATCAACTATTCCGCCGTCGCCGGCATTCCGGTGCCGGAATTGGTGAAAATGGGCTGGTCCACGCAAGAGAAGATCGACCAGATCGTGCAGCGCACCCGCGACGGCGGGGCGGAGATCGTGGGCCTGCTGAAGACCGGTTCGGCCTTCTATGCTCCGGCATCCTCCGCCGTTCGAATGGCGGAAAGCTATCTGAAGGACAAGCGCCGCCTGCTGCCCTGCGCCGCTTATCTGAATGGCCAGTATGGCGTCGACGGCTTCTATGTCGGCGTACCGACCATCATCGGCAAGAATGGCGTTGAGAAAGTGGTGGAAGTGCCGCTGGAAGGTCAAGACCGCGAAAACTTCGATCATTCGGTCGCAGCCGTGAAGGAGTTGTTCGGCCTCGCCAAGAAATTACGTGATGAAGCGGGCGACTAGACTAACCCGATGTAAGACGCAATATTGCCCCCGGACGGCGCGGTGCCAATGGATCACCGCCACCCCGGAGCACGACCAAAGCGGCTTTTCCTATAAGTCTTAATCGCTGGGGAGCGAGCGACGCGATGAATATCCACGAGTACCAGGCCAAGGAACTCTTGGCGCGTTTCGGGGTCTCGGTTCCCCGCGGCGGTGTGGCCTTCACACCGGATGAAGCCGTCGCGGCCGCCGAGGATCTGGGCGGCCCGGTCTATGTGGTCAAAGCCCAAATCCACGCGGGCGGGCGCGGTAAGGGCGGCGGCGTCAAGGTCGTCAAGTCCAAGGACGAGGTGCGGGCGGAAGCCGAGCGCATGCTGGGCATGACGCTGGTCACCCACCAGACGGGCCCGGAGGGCAAGGAAGTCGGCCGGGTCTATGTGGAGGACGGCTGCGATATCGCCCGCGAACTTTACCTCTCGTTGCTGGTGGACCGGGGCAACAAGCGGATCAACATCATCGCCTCCACCGAAGGCGGCATGGATATCGAGGAAGTGGCGGAAAAGACGCCAAAAAAAATTCTGACCGTGGCCATCGACCCGGTGACGGGGCTGATGCCGCACCACGCCAACCGCGTCGCGTTTGCTCTGGGCCTGGAAGGGGATCAGGTCAAGAGCGCCCAAAAATTCCTGCAGGCCATGTACAAGGCGTTCACCGAATTGGACGCCAGCATGGTGGAAATCAACCCGCTGGTGGTGACGGGCTCGGGGGAGGTGATGGCGTTGGACGCCAAGATGAACTTCGACGACAACGCCCTGTTCCGCCACCCCGACATCGCCGAGATGCGGGACGAGTCGGAAGAGAACGAGCGCGAGCTCGAGGCCCAGCGGCACGGCCTCAACTATGTGGCGCTGGATGGCACCATCGGCTGCATGGTGAACGGCGCCGGGCTGGCCATGGCGACCATGGATATCATCAAGCTTTACGGCAAAGAGCCGGCGAACTTTCTGGATGTGGGCGGCGGTGCCAATGAGGAAACCGTGGAGGCGGCCTTCAAAATCATCCTTTCGGATCCGAGCGTCGAAGCGATCCTCATCAACATTTTCGGCGGCATCGCCCGCTGCGACGTGATTGCGGAAGGTGTGGTCGCGGCGGCAAAGGGCATGGATCTGAGCGTGCCGTTGGTTGTGCGCCTGGAAGGCACCAATGTTGAAAAGGGCAAGGAGATCCTGAAGAATTCTGGCCTGGCGATTATTACGGCCGACAACCTGGCAGACGCCGCGCAAAAGGTCGTCGCCGCAGCAGAGGAGGGGGTGTAATCATGGGTGTGCTGATCGACAAAGACACCAAGGTCATCTGTCAGGGCTTTACTGGCCGCCAGGGCACATTTCATTCGGAACAGGCCATTGCCTATGGTACCCGCATGGTGGGCGGCACCTCGCCCGGCAAGGGCGGCACCACCCATCTGGGCCTGCCGGTGTTCAACACGGTCATGGACGCGCAGGAAAACGTCGGCGTCGACGCCAGCGTTATCTATGTGCCGCCGCCGTTCGCCGCCGACTCCATTTTGGAGGCGATAGATGCGGAAGTGCCGCTGATCATCTGCATCACCGAGGGCATTCCGGTGCTGGACATGGTGAAGGTCAAGCGGGCGCTCGACGGCACCAAATCGCGCCTGATCGGGCCGAATTGCCCAGGCGTCATCACCGTCGGCGAGTGCAAAATCGGCATCATGCCTGGCCACATCCACCAAAAGGGCAGGGTCGGCGTTGTCAGCCGCTCTGGGACGCTGACCTATGAGGCGGTGGGTCAGACCACGGCCTCCGGCCTGGGGCAGACCACCTGCATCGGCATCGGCGGCGACCCGGTCAACGGCACCAACTTTATCGACGTGCTCGGCTGGTTCCATGACGATCCCGAGACCGAAGGCATCATCATGATCGGCGAGATTGGCGGCTCGGCCGAGCAAGAGGCCGCCGAATTCTATGCCGGCCTGCCGAACAAAAAGCCCATGGCCGGCTTTATCGCCGGTGCCACGGCCCCGCCCGGCAAGCGCATGGGCCATGCCGGCGCGATCATCTCCGGCGGGGCGGGCACGGCGGCGGCCAAGTTCGAAGCGTTCCGCCAGGCCGGCATCCATGTCTGCGAATCGTCGGCCGAACTTGGCTCAACGATGGCGCAGGCATTGAACGGATAGTGTTGCGGTAACACATAGCGAACCATCAGCGGCTATAGTGCAGAACCACTGAGCGGTTTTGTTGGGCCCAACACAGAGGCGTCTTTAATGTCTAGCCAAATCGACCATGCGAGCTTTCTGACCGGCGGCAATGCCACGTTTGTTGCGGAGCTCTATGGGCGGTATCTCACTTCTCCCGATTCCGTGGACCCCAGCTGGGCCGCGTTCTTCGAAGACCTGAAGCAGAACGGCGACGCGGTCGAAGAACTTGATGCCGCCCAGTGGGGGCGGATGCGCGCCAGCGTGATCGCGCCCGATGGTTATGGCGCAAATGGCCATATCGCGGAGGGCCATGCCGTCGAGCGCCATGCTGTCGATGAACATTCCGGCAACGGCTATAGCGGCAACGGTTACATAGGTCAGGGAACGATTCCGGAGAAGGCAGCGGCGGTTGCATCCGCGCTGCGCGGTTCGTCGGATCCCAACTCCATCCGCGCGGCGACGCTCGATTCCATCCGCGCGCTCATGATGATTCGCGCCTACCGGGTTCGCGGTCATCTGTATGCAAATCTTGATCCGCTGGGGCTGCACCACCAGAAACATCATTCAGAACTCGATTACCGGTCCTACGGCTTTACGGAAGATGACCTGGACCGGCCGATCTACATCGACAACGTCCTGGGCATGGCGACGGCCACGCTCCGCCAGATTATCGACGCCGTAGAGGAAACCTACTGCAATACCATCGGCGTCGAGTTCATGCATATGCAGGAACCGGAGGAGAAGGATTGGATCCAACGCCGGATCGAGGAGCCGCTTAACCAAACCGATTTCACGCCGCTCGGCAAGCGCACCATCCTGGAGCGCCTGACCGAGGCCGAGGTGTTTGAGCTGTTCCTTGACCGCCGCTATGTGGGCACCAAGCGGTTCGGTCTGGAGGGCGGCGAATCGGTCATTCCCGCCATCGAACAGATCATCAAGCGCGGCTCGCAATTGGGCATGGAAGAACTGGTCGTCGGCATGTCGCATCGCGGCCGGCTGACCGTGCTGGCCAATGTCATGGCCAAGCCGTTCATGGCAATTTTCAGCGAGTTTCAGGGCAATTCGGCCAATCCGGAGGACGTGCAGGGCTCCGGCGATGTGAAATACCACCTCGGCACGTCTACCGATCGGGTGTTCGACGGCAAGACCGTCCACCTGTCGCTCACGCCGAACCCCTCGCACTTGGAAACGGTTGATCCGGTCGTGATCGGCAAGGTACGGGCCAAGCAGGAACAGCGCCGTGACAGGGAACGCGAGAAAGTTGTCGCGATGCTGCTGCACGGTGACGCCGCCTTTATCGGCCAGGGCGTTGTGGCGGAGACCTTTCTGCTGTCGGACCTCAAAGGCTACCGTGTCGGCGGCACGGTCCATGTGGTGATCAACAACCAGATCGGGTTTACGACATCACCCACAAACTCCCGCGGCGGCGTCTACTGCACGGATCTGGCGCGCAGCGTCATGGCACCGATCTTTCATGTGAATGGAGACGATCCGGAGGCGGTGGTCCACGCGGCCCGGATCTGCACGGAGTTCCGGTACAAATTCAAGAAAGACGTCGTGCTCGACATCTACTGCTATCGCCGCCAAGGACATAATGAGGCGGACGAGCCGGCCTTTACCCAGCCGAACATGTATAAACGGATCGCGAAACAGCCAACCACCCGCACGCTCTATGCGGCCCGCCTCGTTGAAGAAGGACTGGTTAGCGAGGGCGAAGCCGAGCAGATGGTGCAGAGCTTCCGGGAAAAGCTGGATCAGGACTTCGAGGCGTCAAAATCCTACAAGCCGAACAAAGCCGATTGGCTGGAGGGCGCCTGGCGCGGCCTCGACACGGCGCCGGATGATGACCGGCGCGGCGAAACCGCTGTAGATGCAGAGGTGCTGCGCGATATCGCGGTCAAAATGACGACCGTTCCGGAAGACTTCAAGCTAAACCGCAAGATCGCCCGCCAGTTCGACGGGCGGCGCAAGGCTGTCGAAACCGGTGAAGGCATCGATTGGGCGACGGCGGAGGCGCTGGCGTTTGGCTCGCTGGTGGTCGAAGGGACCCCCGTCCGCCTGTCAGGCCAGGATACCGGGCGCGGTACCTTTTCCCAACGCCACGCGATGCTGACCGATCAGGAGGAGGAGCAGAAATACGCACCGCTCGCCCATCTTTCTCCCGACCAGGCACGCTTTGAAGTGTATGATTCGCCTTTGGCTGAATATTCGGTGCTGGGCTTCGAATACGGCTACGCCCAGTCCGAACCGCATGCCCTGGTCATGTGGGAGGCGCAGTTCGGCGATTTCGCCAACGGCGCGCAGGTAGTGATCGACACCTATATCGCCGCGGCAGAGATGAAATGGCTGCGCATGTCGGGCATTGTCATGCTGTTGCCGCACGGCTATGAGGGGCAAGGACCAGAACATTCCTCGGCCCGCCTGGAGCGCTACTTGCAGCTATGCGCGGAGGACAATATTCAGGTCTGCGTGCCAACCACTCCTGCTAACTATTTCCACATGTTGCGCCGTCAAGTACGCCGCAATTTCCGTAAGCCGCTGATCGTGATGACGCCGAAATCCCTGCTGCGGCACAAGGCTTGCGTTTCCTCGATTGACGCGTTCTCATCTGGTAATAGCTTCCACCGCGTTTTGCCGGACAGCACCGCGCGCGTGGACGGCAACAAGGTGCGGCGGGTCGTGCTCTGCAGTGGCAAGGTCTATTACGACCTGATTGCCAAGGCAGAGGAAGCCAGCATCGACGATGTGGCCATCGTGCGCCTGGAGCAGTTATATCCCTTTCCGCAGAAATCACTGCCGCGAGAATTGGTTAAATATCCGAAGGCCGAGGTGGTCTGGTGCCAGGAAGAGCCTGAAAACATGGGTGCTTGGCATTTCATCGACCGCCGCATCGAAAAAGTGCTGGCCGGCATCTCGGAGGTAAAGATGACGGCGACCCGTCCGGTTTACATTGGCCGGCCGGAAAGCGCATCCTCCGCCACCGGCCTGTTCAAGCGCCACGTCGCCGAACAGGAAAAGCTGGTGACCGAAGCCCTGTTGCCGGACTAGCGTTGCCTGATTGGGCCTCGATAGCCTATGTCTGAGCAAATTCTATGAGGACGTAATGAGCGCTGATATCGTTGTGCCGACCCTCGGTGAGTTGGTTACCGAAGCCACCATCGCCCGCTGGCTGAAACAGCCGGGCGAAGCCGTCGCCATGGACGAGCCGCTGGTGGAACTGGAAACCGACAAGGTGACCGTGGAAGTGCCGGCCCCCCAGGCCGGCGTTCTGGCGGACCTGCAATTCGATGAGGGCGACAATGTCGAGGTCGGCGCACTGCTGGGCCGGGTCGAGGAAGGCGACGGCGCCACTGCGCCCAAGGCGGCGAGATCAGCCAAGTCAGAGGTCAAGGCAAAGGCCGGCGCAGAGGCGAAGTCAACGCCAAGGCCGATGCCAAGGCAGGCGCCGGCGCCGAAGCGAAGGCCGGGGCGGGTAAGACTTCTAAGGCCGCGCCCGCCGGTGACAGCCCGCTGCGCGCAGCCGGCCCGGCGGCCAGGAAAGCGGCCGCCGAACAGGGCGTGTCGGCGGATGCAATCACGCCGACCGGCCGGGGTGGCCGCGCCACCAAGGCGGACGTGGTTGCCGCTGCATCTGGGCGCTCATCTGCCCCCGATACTGCCGCTGAATTCTGCCTCTGGCGCAAAGCCTGCCGCACCCGCGCAGGCGCGGGCGGAGAGCGGGCCCAACCGCGGCGAGGAACGGGTACGTATGTCCCGCCTGCGCAAGCGGGTCGCCGAACGCCTGAAGGAAGCGCAAAATACCGCCGCCATGCTCACCACCTTCAATGAGGCGGACATGACGGAGGTGTTGGCGATCCGGAAGGAATTCCAGGAAAGCTTCGAAAAGCGGCACGGCGTCCGTCTGGGTTTCATGTCGTTTTTCGTAAAGGCCGCCATCTCCGCGCTGCGGGAAGTGCCGGCGGTGAATGCGGAAATCGATGGCGAGGAAATCGTTTACAAAAACTACTACGACATCGGCGTCGCCGTCGGCACGCCCAGCGGCCTGGTCGTGCCGGTGATCCGCAACGCCGAGTCCATGACTTTTGCCGAGGTGGAGAAGACCATCGGCGATTTCGGCCTCCGCGCCCGCGACGGCAAGCTGAAGCTGGATGAACTGACCGGCGGCACCTTCACCATCTCGAACGGGGGGGTCTATGGCTCGCTCAATTCGACGCCGATCCTGAACCCGCCGCAGTCGGGTATTCTGGGGATGCACAAAATTCAACAGCGGCCGATGGTGATGCCGGACGGCTCGATCGAGGCGCGCCCGATGATGTATCTGGCGCTTTCCTACGACCACCGCATCGTCGACGGCTCCGAAGCCGTGACCGCGCTGGTGCGGATCAAGGACGGCATCGAAGATCCGCGCCGCCTGCTGTTCGACATGTAGGCTGACCTAAGCGGACGCCGAACTTCAGCGAACACTCACCTCATCGGATGCGTAGGCGCAAACTCTCCATTCCCGCGGAAGGAACTTCCCCTCATGTATGACGTGGTGGTAATCGGCGGCGGCCCCGGCGGTTACGTGGCGGCCATACGCGCCGCTCAACTGGGCCTGAAGGTGGCGTGCGTGGAAAAGCGTGGCGCGCTGGGCGGTACCTGCCTGAACGTCGGCTGCATTCCCTCAAAGCAATTGCTGCATGCCTCCCACAAATACGAGGAAGCGAAGAAAGGCTACGCTAAGCTTGGCGTGAAGGTCGAGGGCGTCTCGCTCGACATCGAGCAGATGATGAAGACCAAGACCCAGGTCGTGAATGGTCTGACCAAGGGCATTGAGTTTCTGTTTAAGAAAAACAAGATCGATTACCTGATAGGGGCCGGCCGGATTGTCACCGCCGGCAAGGTAGAGGTCACCGGCGATGATGGCCAAAGCCAGGAGCTGGAGACCAGGAACATCATCATCGCCACCGGCTCCGAGATCTCCACGCTATCCGGCGTGGAGGTGGACGAGGAGCGCATCGTCTCGTCCACCGGCGCTTTGGAGCTGAGCGCGGTGCCGGAGCACCTGCTGCTGATCGGCGGCGGCATCATCGGCCTGGAGATGGGCGTGGTCTGGTCCCGCCTTGGCGCGAAGGTAACGGTGGTAGAATTCCTGGACCGCATCGTGCCCGGCGTCGATCTGGAGTTGGCCAAGGAAATGCAGAAGCTGCTGAAGAAGCAGGGCTTCGACTTCAGGCTTTCCAGCAAGGTCACCGGCGCGGAGAAGACCAAGAACGGCGTCAGTGTCACGGTCGAGCCGGTAAAGGGCGGCGACGCGGAGCAGATCGACTGCGACACCGTGCTGCTCTGCGTCGGCCGGCGACCCTACACGAAAGGGCTGGGGCTGGAAGAAGCGGGCGTTGAACGGGACGACCGAGGCCGCGTTGCGGTTGACGACCGGTTCCGCACCAATGTTGAGGGTATTTATGCCATCGGTGACGTGATCAGGGGACCTATGCTGGCGCACAAGGCGGAGGACGAAGGCTTCGCCTGCGCGGAGATTATCGCCGCCCAGCACCCGCATATCGATTACAACTGCATTCCGAGTGTGGTCTACACACACCCGGAAATCGCCTGGGTCGGCCAAAGCGAAGACGAGTTGAAAGAAGAAGGCCGGTCTTACAACGTTGGGAAGTTTCCCTTCATGGCCAACAGCCGCGCGCGTACCTCGGGCGATGGCGATGGCTTCGTGAAGATCCTGGCCGACGCCGAGACGGACGAGGTGCTGGGCGTGCACATCATCGGACCGGACGCGGGCACCCTGATCGCAGAAGCGGTGCTGGCGATGGAATTCAAGGCAAGCGCCGAGGACATCGCCCGCACCTGCCACGCGCACCCGACGCTGAACGAGGCGGTGAAGGAAGCCGCGCTGGTCCTCGGGGATGGTGCGATCCACATTTGATTTGTGCTGCATCCCCGGAGGCGCGTCAGCGCGATCCGGGGCCGCGGAGTGTCGGGCTCCTCCATGCGATCCCGAATCCCTGCCGCGCCGTGGCCGGGAATGCGAGAACGGTGGCGGCTGCCATCGGCAGCCTCTATCCTCCTGCCTTATGAGGAAACCCTGAGCAGGCGAGACAAACTCCCATGGCAAATTTCGAAGGCAAGGTGGCGCTGGTAACCGGCGCGGGCTCTGGCATTGGCCGGCAAATGGCGCTGGCGATCGCGGCCGGCAAGGGCGCGGTCATGTGCGCCGATATCGACGAACAGGGCGCGCAGGCGACCGCAGCCCGTGTCGAAGAAGCGGGCGCGAAGGCGATGGCCGTCGGGTTTGACGTGACCGACTTCGAGGCGGTCAGGGCTGCGCTGGAGAAGACTGCGAACGACCTGGGCCGCGTCGACGTGCTGATGAACAATGCGGGCATCGGCAGCGGCTTCGCCTGGGACCGCATCCAGCAGGTCAACCTCGCCGGCGTCTATTACGGCCTGATGCATGCCTGCCCGATGATGGCGGAGCAGGGCGGCGGGGCGATCGTCAATACGGCCTCAATCGCCGGCCTGCACGGACTGGTGCGCCAGACATCCTTTGCCGACGACCTGCCGGTGCTGGAAGGCGCGGCCTCCTATGTCGCCGCCAAGCACGGCGTCGTCGGCCTGACCAAGCAGTTCGCGGTGGCGTTCGGCCAGAAAGGGGTACGGGTCAATGCGGTCTGTCCCGGCTATATCGTGACGCCGATGACGGAGAAATCCCGCGCCGGCGACGGCAAGGAATTTCTGGAGAGCATCCATCCCATGGGCCGGTTGGGCGAGCCCGAAGAAGTGGCGGCGGTGGCGGCCTTCCTGGCCAGCGAGGCGGCCAGTTTTGTGACCGGCGTCGCTATGCCCGTCGACGGCGGCTACTCAGCCCGGTAGAACACTATCGGGCTCTGGCGAAAACCGGCGGGGCTGCGGTTCGACAGAGGCAGGGCAACCTCATGAAAAAGAAAATCACCGTCGTCTCGCCGTGTTACAATGAAGAGGAAAATGTGGAAATTTGCTGGCAGACGGTAAAGGCGATCTTCGAGAAAGATCTGCCGGACTACGAACGCGAGCATATTTTCGTCGATAACGCCTCCACCGACCGCACGGTAGAGATATTGCGCGGCATCGCGGCGGGCGATCCGTGCGTGAAGGTGGTGGTGAATGCCCGCAACTTCGGCGTGTTCCGCTCCACCTTCAACGGCCTGCGCCACGCGACGGGCGATGCGACCCTGGTCATGCTGCCGGTGGATCTGCAGGATCCGCCGGAGCTGCTGCCGGAATTCGTGCAGCTTTGGGAGCAGGGCTACGAGGTGGTGGCGGGCGCGCGCTCTACGCGGGAGGAAGGCTTCGTCCTGCGCAAGGCGCGAAAGGCATTCTATCGCATCGTGAATGGCCTTTCAGACTTTCGCATCTCGCCGGATGTGGGCGAGTTGCAGCTGATCGACCGCAAGGTTTTACGAGCGGTACTGGCCCATAACGATCACTACCCCTATATCCGCGGCATCATCGCGAGCGTGGGCTTTCGCTCCATCATCGTGCCCTATACTTGGCGCGCACGGGCGAGAGGCATGTCCAAGCATCGGCTCTTTACGCTGGTCGACCAGGCGCTGAACGCGATCTTTGCCTTTACCAAGGCGCCGATGCGCTTCTGCACCTTGGTAGGCTTTGCGATTTCGGCGCTGTGCATTTTGTTCGCAGGATTTTCGGTGATTGCGTTCCTGCTGAACCCGGACATGGCTCCGCGCGGGACGACGACGATCATCGTAGCGCTGTTTTTTCTATCGGGCATTCAGATGCTATTCATCGGCATGTTGGGTGAGTACATCACCTCGATCCACAACCAGGTGCGCGGCGGGCCCATGGTGGTGGAGCGCGAATTGATTAATATTGAGCAGGTGAATGAGGACGCTCGCCGTTCGACCGGCTCAGGGTGAAGCGTGGTCGCGGTTGGAGCAGATCCCGATCTGTTAGGATCGGGTGAATCTGCTTTAAATCTAAGTGCCTGACTATCTGTGGATGCCCCCGGTGATGCAAGTGGAATTTGAACGGTTCGCGCATATGATCGGGTGCGGTCATCTGTCAGGCATCATGGTGCGGCTTTGAAGATGCCGCGGGCCGGTATGGAGATACGCGGATCGGGTCCAGATCAAAAGTACGGGCTCGATGCCCTTTGAATCAGACTGGTTTTCCCGATCCCGATCTTGCCGATCGTCTGCCCTTACTGTTCTGTAACCTCCTCACATTCCCGACGTACCGGCGTCCGGCCGCGCTCAGGCGGCCAGAGCCGGATTCCGGTAGTCTTCCTTCTTCACCAGCATGGCCCAAAGCCTGCGCGTCATGACACTCCTGTTTGCGAGCGCGATGGCAACCACCATGCGCGGCTTCTTCCCCAGCATCTTCTGGAGCCACGAGCCTTCGGGCGTGCCTTTCCGGGCGCCCCAGTTCACCACAGCCATGGCGCCGATAATCAGCAGCCTTCGAACGTCGCGCTGCCCCATCTTCGAGGTTTTGCCCAACCGTTGCCTGCCGCCGGTCGAGTGCTGTTTGGGCACTAGCCCGAGCCAGGCCGCAAAATCGCGGCCTCTACGGAAGACCTCCATCGGTGGCGCGAAGGCTGCAACCGCCATCGCCGTTATCGGTCCCACGCCCGGCATGGTCTGCAAGCGGCGCGCCGCCTCATCCGACGATCAAGGCGGGCGAGACGCCCGAGGGCTGGGACGAGAAGCCGGCGAAGAAGCGCCAGAAGGACACCGACGCGCGCTGGACCAAGAAGCACGGCAAGTCGCACTACGGCTACAAGAATCACGTCAACGTCGATCGGCGGCACAAGCTGATCCGCCGCTACAAGGTGACGGACGCGGCGACGCACGACAGCCAGGTCATCGACGACGTGCTGGACGACGGCAACACGGCCTCGGACGTCTGGGCGGACAGCGCCTACCGGTCGGCCGAGATTGAGGAGAAGCTGGAAGACCGCGGCCTGAAGAGCCGCATCCACCGCAAGGGCCATCGCAACCGCCCACTCAGCAAGCGCGAGAAACAGGGCAACAAGACCCGCTCGAAGGTCCGCGCCCGGGTCGAGCACGTGTTCGGCGCGCAGACCAACGACATGGGTGGCACGCTGGTGCGCAGCATCGGCATCGCCCGCGCCAAGGCGCGCATCGGCCTGAAGAACCTTGCCTACAACATGCGCCGCGTGGTCCACCTGAACGGCCTCGCCGCCGCCCGCGGGCCGACGTGAGCGGGGTGGCGACAGCAGAAGTGCGTCTGGAGCGCAGCTGAACGGGCAAAAACAACCAAAGAAGGCCGCAAAACGGCGCCCATCGGGGCGTTCAGCGGCGAACGAGGTTCAACATCGGCCCAGAAGCGGCTACGCAGCCGTATTTATCGAAGTGCCCATCTGCCTCAATCTCGGCCATTCGCATTCTTAATACACGGAATGTAAATGAAGAAAGATAGATTTGTGAATAAAGATATAATAGTAGGGACGCGGCAATAATTAAAATTGGAAGCGTTAAGAAGGGCGGAACCTTAGAGGTGTCAAAAGCATCCGAGAATTGGGAATACCCACCAGAAACTGCAATTAAAAATAGACCGTATACTTGAATATAGGTAACTTGTCTATTGTTTTTTGCGGAATTCTCGGCCGCCTCTGTCCGGTGAAGTTTATACTCCTCCATTAGAACAGAGACGGAGGGATCATCTTCTACGAAGACTTTTCTATTGTACGCGGCGGCAGCAAATTTTTTCGCGCGAGTTACCAACGGTCTATGCTCCGTGATCGCTGCCTAGGTTTGTCTTCGCTGCTTGGCGGTCATGCAGGCGCACTTCGCCTGTCGAGCCAGCACCATCGCTTCATGTTGTAGCCCATATTGGCGAGCGTGATCGCCGCCTTGGCCTCTGCCAGGCCGATGGTGCGGATCACCAGCGCCATCGGACCCTTCTGGTAGGCGAAGATATGCTCAACCCGGGCGCGGACCGCTGACTTCCTGGCGTTGGCGCGCGCCGTCCGCTTTGGCATCGGTTTGCCGCGGGGCTTCTTGCGATGGATCTGGCTGACCTTGCCGTATTTTTCCAGGTAGTCCTCGTTGGCCTGGCTGCGGTAAGCAGTGTCGGCCCAGACGGACGCCGCCGTATTATTCAGGATCGATCAGACCCTCGCGCAGACGGGCGCCGTCATGCGCCGCCGCGTCGGTTACCGTCTGACGGCGGATGATGCCATGACGGCGGTCAATGGAGACGTGGGACTTGTAACCGAACGTCGGGATCGCGATGTCCACGGGCTTGCTGCCGTCTTCTGCCGGCTTGGCCTTGGTGAACTTGACCGTCCAGCGAGCCTGTGTGTCCTTCTGCGCGGCCTTGGCGGGCTGGTCCGGCCAGATTTCTGTAGCAGTCTTGCCCTCTTTGATCTGGGCCTTCTCGTCCTCGGTGTTGCGCTGCCGCGGTGCGGCCACCAGCGTCGCATCGACGATCTGGCCGGACATTGGCAGATAGCCTGCCGCCGTGATCGCCCGGTTCAGCCGCTCGAACAGGGTGTCGAAGGCGTTGGCTGCGATCAGAGCCTCCCGGAAGTCCCATAGCGTGTTCGCATCCGGTACCTTGTCGCCGGGGCCGAGGCCGCAGAACCGCATCCAGCTGAGCCGGTCGCGCAGCAGATACTCGGTCTGGTCCAGCGATAGCCCATGCATCGTCTGCAAAACCAGCATTCGGAACTTCAGGACCAGATCGAAGCCGGGATGACCGCCCTTGGCCGGATCACGCTCACCAAGCGCGGCAATGAGGTCGGCGCGGAACATCTCAAAATCGACCGTCGCCGACAGCTTTTCCAACGGATCGCCATGGGCCGGACAACTCCTGCAGCCGATGATCCACATCCCAAAAACCCGGTTGCTGAGCCATCACATCACTCCTCGTGCCGATGGCTCTATCGAGTCACAAAATTCGCCCAAGCGATAGGTTTCCGGAGGTGTCCACCGGTCGAAAAATTCCGGAGACGCTCCCCCAATGCCGGGATTGTCGCTACACGAAAGATAGGCAGGGCCGGCGCTATTGCGCCGGCCTCAAAATGACAGCGCGAGCCCTACTCCACCGTCACATGGCGCAGGTCGAACACGTTGTCGGCGCGTTGGGCAAGTTCGACCTTGTCTGCCTTGCCCCAGGCCAGACCCTGCTGGTGCAGCGGGATGTAACCGCGATCCTGATGCAGAAGGGAGAAGGCCGCGGCAATCATCGCGTCGCGCTTTTCGATATTCGTCTCGCTCAGAATCATGTCCGTCAGCTCGTCGATGCGCGGATTGCAATAGCCGCCCAGGTTGAACTTTCCGTCGCTGCCCTCGCCGCGGCAGCGGATCAGGTTGTGCAGCACATTCCAGCTATCATAGCTGCCCGGTGTCCAGCCCAGCAGGTAGAAGTCGGTGTCGTATTTCGGCCCCAGCACCTTGCCGAAATAGATCGAGGCCGGCTGGGCCAGCAGGTTCACCTTGATGCCGATTTTGGCCAGCATGCCGACAATCGCGGTGCAGATCTTTTCGTCGTTGACGTACCGGTTGTTCGGACAATCCATGGCGATCGAAAAGCCGTCGCCATAGCCGGCTTCGGCCATCAGCGCCTTGGCCTTATCCACGTCGTAGGCGAGCCGCTCCTGCCATGCACTTTTATTTACCAGTTTCGGTGAGATCATGATGGCGGTCGGATCGGCCAGATTGCGCATCACCTTGCGTCTGATCGCCTCGATGTCGATGGCGCGGTACATAGCCTCGCGCACCCTTACGTCCTTCAGCGGGTTCTCACCCTGGATGTTCGATGACGAGAGTTCCGGGTCGGATTGGTTCAATCCCAGAAAGATGGTGCGGAGTTCCGGTCCCGTCAGCGTGCTGGTGCCATTGTTGCTGTCGACACGCCCCAAATCCTGGACCGGGATCGGGTAGGCCATGTCGATAGAGCCGGAAAGCAGCGCTGCGACACGGGTAGGGTCGCTCGCGATCGGCTTGAACACCACCTTGGTCAGGTTGTGCTCGGGCGTGTCCCACCATTCGGGGTTCGGCTCCATTATGGTTTCGACGTCCGTTTCCCGCTTTACGACGATGAAGGGGCCGGTACCGTTGGCATTGAAGGCGGAGTAGTTGTCCTTGCCTTCGGTCACGCTGGAAGGGGCGACGGCATCGTTCTCCTCGGCCCATTCCTTGTCCATGATGTACCAGTTCGACCATTCGGCATGCAGAATGGGGTTCGGCGCCGAGGTGATGAAGTCGACGGTGTGGTCGTCCACCTTCACCACCTCGGTGTCATCGGCAAGCCGGGTTTTGAGGTCGGAGCCATCCGCCCGCACCCGGTTCGCGCTGAAGATCACATCATCGGCGGTAAAGTCGTTGCCGTTATGGAAATTCACGCCCTTGCGCAGATGGAACCGCCAACGGGTCGGCTCCAGGATTTCCCAGCTTTCCGCGAGCGCCGGTTGGATCTTCAGATCCGCCGAGCGGCGGATCAGTCCTTCGTAGACATTGCCCAGCAGCCCCAGCGTGAAGGTTTCGTTCAAGACATAGGGATCCAGCGACTGCGCGTCTTTCTGGAATGACCAGGTGAAGGTTTTGGCGTGGGCAGTTCCGATCATGCCCAGCGCCAAGATGATTAGCGCAAGCGTTTTTTTCATGGCCCATACCTTCCCGCTTATTGTTTGTTGTATGGTTAATGGCAGGAAGGACGATACAGAAACATAACCCGTGGTTACAGAGTTTTTTGTTCCACGCTAGCTGCCGGAAAACTTCGGCTCCCGCTTTTCGCGCATGGCGTCAATGGCTTCCACGTGATCATGGCTGGTGCGGGCTACGATCATATGGCTGGAGACCTGGTCGAAGTGGGTGCGCAGGTCCATGTCTTGGCCCTGATAGACCAGGCGTTTGATATAGCGGACGGAAATCGGGGCGTTGCTGGCGATTTGCTTGGCAATCTTCATTACGTCGTCCATGAAGGTGTCGTCCGAAAATACCTCCAACACTAGGCCTATTTCCTTGGCCTTCTGCGCGTCCACGAACTCGGCGGTCCAGAGCATCTCCAGCGCGCGCTGCACGCCGACGATGCGCGGCAAGGTCCAGGCGCCGCCGTTGCCTGGCACCAATCCTACTCGAGTGTAGGTTTCGGCGAATCGGGCGGAGGCAGCCGCGTAGCGGATATCGCAATGCAGTGCCATGTCGAGGCCCGCACCGGCGGCCACGCCGTTCAGCGCGGCAATCACCGGCTTGTCGATGGTCTGGAGGGTCAAACCGATAGGCTGAACGGTCTCCTGCAGGTTTTCCTTGGCTTCGCGCGGGCTGAGGGTCGAGGAACGGCCCATGCCGCCGGTGTCGCCGCCAGAACAGAAACCGCGGCCCGCGCCCGTCACCACGATTACGCCAACATCGTCGCGCTCGCGGCATTCCTCCAGGCGGGCGCGCCAGGCGAACAGCATCTCGTTGTTAAAGGCGTTCAGCTTTTCCGGGTAGTTCAGCTTGATGGTGGCCACGCCGTCCTCGACGTTGAAGAGCAGACGTTCTGTATCGGTGACGCTCATGGGGGTTCCTCTTTTGGTGCGGTGAAGGGGAGCGAGACTATCGGTCGGAATTGCGTGCCGGACCAACGATAGTGCATCCGCCGTCGACGACCAAGGTTTGACCGGTGATATAGCGTGCGCGGTCGCTCATCAGAAAGGTAACGGCGTGGCCGATGTCCCAGCCCTCGCCCTCCATTTTCAACGGCGAGGCATTGCGGCGTTCGCTGCGGGCGCTATCGCTCATGCCGTTGCCGATCACCATCGGCGTGTACACCGGGCCGGGCGCAACGCAATTCACGCGGATGCCCTGGGGCGCGTGATCGACGGCCATGGCGCGGGACAGCGCGATCACCGCGCCTTTCGAAGCGGAATAGGCGGTGAGGCCGCGGGGTCTCAGGGCGCTGATGGAGGAGATGTTGACGATGGCGCCGCCGCCCGTTTCCGCCATGGCGGGGATGGCGTATTTGGAGGTGAGCATCATGGTCTTGACGTTGACGGTCATCACCCGATCCCACTCCTCCTCGGTCTCGTCCACCACGGTCTTGCGGGAGCCGATGCCGACATTGTTGTCCAAATAGTCGACGCGGCCCCAGAGATGCAGCGCCTTTTGCACCATGTCATCGCAATCGCCCGCCTCTGTCACATCGGCGGCGAAGCTGTCGGCGGTGCCGCCGTTTTCCTGGATCATCTGGGCCGTACGCCCGGCGAGCGCCTCGTCCCGGTCCACCACCAGGAGCTTGGCGCCCTCCGCCGCCATGAGCAGGCAGGCGGCACGGCCATTGCCGATACCATCGCCGCGCGAGCCACCGCCGACGACGATGGCGACCTTGTCTTTGAGCCCGGAGGCGGAGGGGACGGTGATTGGCATGGGCGGGGTTCCTCGTACTGCGAATGTGCGTGTTTTTGGTTGGCAGGGAGTTTGGCAGGGTTAGCGAGCGCGCGCTAGCCGGAGCGGGGCGAAAGAGGCCGGCCACGTCCCCGCTTTCCCGGATGAACCAAAGCCGAGATTCGGAATATCCGTCCGGGGAACGCAATGCCCGACCCTCAGCGCCGCGGCACATGCGAATTATGCTGTACGCTTGCTTCGATAAGATCAGCCGGCACGAGAACCATAATATTCGACGGGTGACGGCAGAGGTACGATGGCAGACGCGGTTTCCTCTTGGTCGACAGACTTCGCAGGATGGGCGGAAGCGGCGCGGAATGCCGGGCTGTTGGCAGGTGGCCTTGGCGCGTTCGCGATTGGGGCGGGGCACTGCATGCGAACCGGCAGCGAACGCCGTTCGGACGACCGAAAAGCCTGGGGGGAGACACAGACTTTGCGTCTCGGCCGCGCCATGCCGTCTTGCGCGGAGCCATCTTATCCCTGGCTGAGATGCAACGAGCGGACCTGATGGGTGCGGACCTGATGGTGCGAACCTGATGTCGAACCTGACGGTAGCGAATTTTTGCGGTGCGAACCTGAGGGGCGCGACTTCAAACCACGCGGATTTCTTGAAGCACCCGTCGGAGGTAGGCGCCATTTAAGATGCGGGCAATCCGCCAAAATCTTGACGCGGTCATCATCACCGAAGACACACCCGCATAGTTACATCGACGTCACCCCTTCCTTTACGCTAGTAAGTTCGAGATGTCCTTGAATGATCGTGTCGGCGACGTGAGGGCGGCGGACGGGAGAGCGTTTCACCCTCAAGACTGGCACTCGCCCTCCACGCGCTGACGCGCCGAGAGTTGGAAGAACGCACCCGGCTGCGCTCGCGGAACCGCCGGGCCGCGCTCATTTACAACAGCGTTAGGCGCGCCTGCGACGCCAGTATCCGGCGGCGCCGGCCATGACGCTCGTCGCGCCCATCATCCAGATGCTGGGCGGAACCGGGATCGCAGTCGTTTCGATGTCGAACGTCACCCGTGCATCCAGACCGGTGCCGCCGTTGATGGCCGCGCCGGTGGCGGCCAGCGAATTCGTTACGATCTGAATGCTGTCATGGGTCCATGAGACCGCCGCGCCGAGCAGTTCCGCAAAGTCCTGGTCCACCTGTATGACACCGACGATCTTCTGCGTCGGATCAAAGTTGAGGTCCGACAGCGTCCAAGTGATGAGGGGAACGGCATTGAGGGCGACCGGCAGCTGCACAAAGCCCAAATCAACCTGTGCTTCCAGGCCGAAGACCAGGTCGAACGTATCGTCGTCCACCCACTCGACACCCAGGACGCCAAGATCCAGTTGCAGCGCATCGGTTAGGGGATTGGCCTGAGCCAGCGAAACGTCAGGGTCCGCCCCGGACAAGGCCTGGCCAGAATTCTGCACCGTAATGTCCAGAAGGTCCTGGCCGACGAGATCCAGGCCGATGATCTGGGTTTCGACATTGAACGTGTCACCCGCAATGGTTGCGTATGCGGAGCCTGCGCCAAGCGAGATGCATGCGGTAGCAATAGACGCGATGGTTGTAGAGAGCCGGTTCACGATGTATCTCCTGCTACGGTCTGATTCGAGAATTTCTGATTCGAGAATTTTTTCGGCGCAGAGACCGTCTGTGCCATTAACCGAAATCATTATGCATTAATGATTAAGAGTCAACGATTAATTAGTTTAACTTTGTGAGTATCAGATATTTTTCCTTAAAAAAAACAAGTAACTGAAATCGTTTATAAATTAAATATTGGGCATACAAAATATCGATTGGAAACAATAAGATTGGTATTAGATAATGTCATGTAGTTGCTAAATTAGCGGTACTGTAGCTTGGGCTTGAATGCTCGAACAAGTGCAGCGGGTCAAATTCGTCGCTTTCAAACGATGAGAAAATTTTTGTTCGAGTACAATCATGAAACCGGCGAAGACGTAGCGGTCAGTGGAGTAGCTTCACAACTTTTATAGGTAGGGACGGAAATGGGTGGGGCCGGGAAGGGTGAGCCTTTTGAGCCCAACGATGACCGTCTTTCATTGCGCGCTTTCGATAGCACTCCTGACATGAAGCGTGGAAGAGACTTGGCCGCACTCGCGCTCGCCGCCGCTTTGGCGGCAGTTGGGGTGCGTCTATTTTGGACCCAGGTTCCGATCAGGCGCGGTGCGCGTCACGTATCGCCATAAGGGTTCTTCAGGCCATCCACCAGCTTTTGCAGCACGTCGCGGATCTGCGCCTCGTCAGCGCCCATGATGACGGCGTCCTCCAGCGCATCCTGGGCCATCTGTTCCAGTTCTTCCAGGTTCTCGTTCAGCACCTTGATTTTGTCGCGGCAGGAGAGGGCGGAACCATCCGGTGCGCGCCAAACATCGGGAATGATAGTGTCGTTTGCCATCGGAAACCCACCCTAGCGATGGAGAAGACGCCGGAGCCCCCCCGATCGGGCGGCTCCGGGTGCCGTTACGCGTAAAATCAATCCCGCGCTTATTTCATGCCATAGGTCTCGACGTCGATTTTCGACATCACCTCATCCCACAGCAGGGCGTTCAGCTTTTCCTCGTCGTCCTGGATCGGCTTCACCATCGGCTCGTACTTGGCGTACAGTTCCTTGTACTTCTCGACGATCGCGGCCGGGTTCTCGACGCCCTTTTCCTTGTAACGCTCGATGGTTTCGGCGGTGTTCTGCTCGACGAAAGCATTGACCTTCTCCATCATCGCCTCGGTAGGCTCCAGGAACTCGATGCCTTCTTCCTTGCCGAGGGCGATGCCCTCGCGCTCTCCTTCCTCATACGACATGCGGTTGGCGATCGAACCGGCGGTGATGCCGCGCAGCACGATCGTCCGCTGCTCCGGCGTTAGCGACTTCCAGGAATTGATGTTGTAAGAGAAGTAGTTCTGCGAGCGGAACGAGCCGAGCGGCACTTCCGACACGTGGGTGGCGACGTCGGCAAGGCCATGGGTTTTCAGACCGCCGCGGGCATACATGGCCCCGTCGAGAATGCCGCGGGAAAGCCCTTCATACATTTCCGAGGTAGGCACGTTAACGGCACTGGCACCCATATACTCGGCAAAGCGGGCCCAGAGCGGTCCGCCGGCGCGCAGCTTCTTGCCCTTGATCGACTCCACCGTGTTCATCGGCGAAGTGCCGATCAGGACGTATTGCGGGGTGCTGAAACCCGCAAAGACCAACTGGTTTTGGGCGCGCGCATCCGCTTGACAACCGTCGCAATGGAAGATGAACAACTCTGAAAGGGCGAAGGCCGCCGCCGTATCGTTCGGCCCGATCATCGCCAGATCGCCGATCAACAGGCCGGTCGGGTAGTAGGAGGGTGTGTAGGTCATGGTTACGGTGCCAACGTCGGCCACGCCGTCGCGCACACCGTCGGAAATCGCCTTGGCCGGCAGCAACGAGCCACCCTGGAAGACGCGGACGCTGATATCGCCCCCGCTGCGTTCCTCAATAACGTCTTGAACACTTCGTAGCCATGGCCCAGCGGATGGGTCGGTGGCAGATAGGTGGCCGCCTTGATCTCGGTCTCTGCCAATGCCGAGCCCATGGCGGACGCCACTCAGGGCGCCGGCCAGTGCCAACGGCAGGGTCATTGTCGTTCTCATAGCGAATCCTCCTTTTAGTTCGCCGGCGTTCAAAAGGGCGCGGCCGGCGGCGCGGTTGATGGTCCAATGGCGCCGGCCTCAGTCTATAAGACTCGGCAGCCAGAGGGTGATATCCGGGAAGCTGATCATCAGCGCTACCACGAAGAAATCGGCCACCAGGAACCATAGAATGCCTTTGAAGATCGTCTCCGTTCGCATCAGATCGCCGACAATGCCTTTGATGACGAAGACGTTGAGGCCGACCGGCGGCGTGATCAAGCGCGATCTCCAGCAGCTTGGTCATCAGCACGCCGTACCAGATCAGGTTGATGCCCAGGCTATCGACCACCGGCAGGAACACCGGCAGGGTCAGCAGCATGATGCCAATCGGGTCGAGGAAGCAGCCAAGCAGAAACATCAGGAACATCGTGCCGATGATCATGGCGGTGGGGCCGATCTCGTTCTCGACGATGAACGTCGAGAAAAATTCCGTGAAGCCACCGAGCGCCAAGAAACGCGTCAACAGATTGGCGCCGATCGCAATGACGAAGATCGCCGCCGTGCTGGTCAGCGTCTCCATGCAGGCGTTCCAGATATCCTGCACATTCAGCGAGCGCTTGGCGAACCCGATGATGAAGGCGAAGAACGCGCCCATCGCGCCGGCTTCGGTCGGGGTGAAGATGCCGCCGAACAGGCCGCCGAACACGCCGATAATCAGCAGGACACCGGCCACGTGTCCCAGATCGCGTCGATCCGTTCCTGCCAGTCCACATCCTCGACGGGTGTCGGGGCGCCAGGACGGGCGTCACTTTCACGCGCATGACAATCATTAGGCTGTAGACGACGGCCGTCAGCAGGCCCGGCAATAGGCCGCCCATGAACAGCTGGCTGATCGGCTGTTCGGCGAAGATGCCGTAGATCAGCAGCAGGATGCTGGGCGGGATCAGCGAGCCGATGGTGCCCGCCGCGGCGACGGTGCCGGCCGCGAGCCCCGGGTCGTATCCGCGCCGTCAGCATCTCCGGCACCGCGATCCGGCCCATCGCGGCGGCGCAGGCGACGCGAGGAGCCGGTGACGGCGGAGAAACCGGCCGCCGCGCCGACCGACGAGGCGACCGCCAGGCCGCCCGGCAGCCAGGAAAGCCAGTCCGCGCCAACCGGAATAGGCCGTCGGTCAGTTCCGCGTGGTAACAGATAGTAGCCCATCAGCAGGAACATCGGCACCGAACTGAGCGTCCAATGCGCAACGAAATCGTAGGGGATTGCCACCAGGATACCCCAGGCGGAGCGCAGGCCAACAATGATCCAGATGCCGACGAAGCTCACCACGCCCAGCGCCACCCCAACCGGCGTGCGCAACAGCAGCAGCAGCAGCAACACCACAAGGCCGAGGCCGCAAATTGAAAGGTCGTCCATCAATCACCTTTCAGGGATTGTATGCTGAATTTCGGAATTGTCCGCCTGCCTATTCGGCCAGAGCTGTGTCCGGATCCTTGGCCAGCAGCGAGGAATCCTTGGCAAAGATCAGGCGGTAGGCCTTGTAGATTAAAAGGATCACGATCAAGCCGCAGCCGATCGGCAACATAAACCGGGTCGGCCAGACGAGGACAGCCACATCGCCCAGAGCGACTTCGCCGACCTGGTATTTGCCCCAGGCGTCGATGCCGGTCCGCCAGGCGAGCGCGCCGAAATAGAGCGCAGACAGGACCGACACGCCGGCGACCAGCAACTCCTGGGTACGGAGACCCAAATGCTGCGAGACCAGCTCGACCGAGATGTGGCCGTTAACCTTCTCGACATAGGCAAGGGGTAGGAAGGCCACCGGTACCATGTACCAAGCCTGAACGATCTCGACCGTCGCCTGCAGCGGAATGTTGAAGAAGCGCAGGGTCACATCAAGAACGATGTGCAACATCATCAGTAGTACGATCGCAGCGCCTATGGTGGCGAGCAGGTTCGATGCACCAAAGAGCGATTTTCGGATCATATCTCAATCTTCATTGCTGCAGTTCGCCGCTACCTTGTTAACTAAGCTGGCATCATTGCCCGACACGCTTTTATCATTTTGATTGTTTGTCGTGGAGGTTGGATCATAACTGACCGTTAACTGTTTACAACGCTAGTCCGAGCGCGCAATTGCTGTCAATGTGTTGCGGCTCCTGGCGGCGGACGCCATTCGCGCCGTCCGACACTGGCCGTTTGCAGTTGTCCGCCCACCTGTCCTCTGATTGAATAGGCTTCCAGTTAATTGGTCTGCGTGCTGAAGGCGCTTACCGGGTACTTGTCAGGATATGGGTCATGAACGACGTCTCCGCCGCACTCTCCAACCAGGAAGCCCTGAAGAAGTCGGGCGCCGAGCACCTGTTCATGCATGGGTCGGCCTATGGTGCGCTCGCCCATGATGCGGGCAAAAAGGTGCTGGTCGAAGGCAAGGGCATCTGGCTGACCGACATCGACGGCAACCGCTATATCGACGCGATGGCCGGGCTGTGGCTGGTCAATGTGGGTCACGGCCGGACCGAGATCGCCGAGGCCATCGCCAAGCAGGCCGCGACGCTCGCCTATGCCAGTTCAACCTCGGCTACCACCATTCCGGCGATCCAATTGGCGGAGCGGCTCGCGGCGATCACGCCGGGCGACCAGAACACCGTATTCTTCTGCTCCGGCGGGTCGGAGGCGGTGGAAAGCGCGCTGAAGATCGCACGCCAGTATCACTACCACCGGGGCGAGCAGAAACGGCAAAAGATCATCGGGCGGCGCGGCTCCTATCATGGCGGCACCTATGCCGCGATGAGCGTGAGCGGTACCAGGCCGGTTAGCGACCCGTACCATTCCCCCTTTATGCCGGGCGTGCTGCATGCCTCGCCACCCTATTGTTATCGCTGCGATTTCCGCCAGACCTATCCGGCCTGCGATCTGCTCTGCGCCGACCAGATCGGGCAGATGATCGAATACGAGAACCCCAAGACGGTCGCCGCCGTCATCGCCGAGCCGATCAGCGCCTCGAGCGGTATTGTCGTGCCGCCGGAAGGCTATTGGCAGCGCCTGCGCGAGATCTGCGACAAGCATGGCGTCCTGTTGATCACGGATGAGGTCATCAACGGCTTTGGGCGCACCGGTAAGATGTTCGCCAGCGAGCATTTCGGCGTGGTCGGGGATATGATGACAATGGCGAAGGGCCTGACCAGCGGCTACGTGCCGATGGGCGGCGTCATGTGCCGGCCGCATGTGGTCGAGGCGTTCGAGGACAAGAACACGCTTTCGCACCTGATCACCTATGGCGGGCATCCGGTGGCCGCCGCGGCAGCGCTGGCGAACCTGGACATAATCGAGCGCGAAGGGTTGGTGGAGAACGCCGCGAAGATGGGCGCGTTGCTGAAGAAGGGGTTGGAGGGGCTGGCGTCCAAGCATCCGACCATCGGCGATGTGCGCGGCCTGGGTCTGATCGCGGGCATCGAGGTGGTGAAGGACCGCGAAACTCGCGAGAAATTCGCGGAGGGCGGGCCGGAACTGACCACGCTCGCCAATGCCATCCGCGAGCGGGGCCTGCTGACCCGGGCGGGGACGGTTATCAATCTTTGCCCGCCGCTCTGCATCAATGCGGACGAGGTTCAGCAGATTGTCGACGCGGTCGATGGCGCGCTCGGCGACATGGAACAGGCGCACGGACTCGCGTGAGCGAGCCGCAGGGTGCAGGGACTCGTGTGAGCGAGCCGCTGGTTTCCTTTCGCGGGGTCGAAAAGACCTATGACGGATTGGTCAACGTCGTGCAGGCGTTGAACCTGGATATCGAGCGGGGCGAGTTCCTGACCCTGTTGGGGCCATCCGGCTCCGGCAAGACCACGACGCTAATGATGCTGGCGGGGTTTGAGGCGCCGACCGCCGGAGAAATTATGCTGGACGGCCGGTCGCTGGCCTCTGTGCCGGCGCACAAGCGCTCGATGGGGATGGTGTTTCAGAACTACGCCTTGTTTCCGCACATGACGGTGGCGGAAAATCTGGCCTATCCCCTGCGCCGCCGCCGGGCGAAGAAGGCGGAAATAGCGGCAGCGCTGCGGCGGGCTGTCGAGATGGTGAAGCTCAACGGGTTGGAGGAACGCTATCCCGCCCAGCTTTCCGGCGGCCAGCAGCAGCGGGTGGCACTGGCCCGTGCGCTGATTTTCCAACCGGACCTGGTGTTGATGGACGAGCCGCTCGGCGCGCTCGATAAAAACCTGCGCGAACAGATGCAGTTGGAGTTGAAGCATCTGCACGATCAGTTGGGGACGACGGTAATCTACGTAACCCATGACCAAAGCGAAGCGCTGACCATGTCGAACCGGGTCGCCGTCTTCCACGATGGGGTGGTCCAGCAGCTGGACTCGCCAGAAGCCATGTACGAGCGACCTCTGAATAGCTTTGTCGCCAATTTTATTGGGGAAAACAATTCACTCCCTGGAGTAATTGAAAAACCAGGTAAAGATGAGTGTTCCGTTCGGCTTGATACGGGCGAACTGATCCGCGCGCGCCCGATAAACCCCGATAGCGATCGCCGCACGCTTGTGTCGATCCGGCCCGAGCGGTTCGCCCTTCGGCAAGAGGGCGACACCACCATGGCAAACAAGCTCCAGGCGCGCGTCGTTGAAACCATCTATTTCGGCGATCATGTCCGCCTGCACGCAGAGGCGGGCGGCACGCCGCTGATGCTGAAGCTGCCGCTCGGCGAAGCGGCGGGATTGAATTGCGGTACATTTGTAACGCTCGTCTGCGCGCCCGAGCATTGCCGCGCATTGGATCCTCTTGAACGCGGGCCGGTCCAGTGACGGAGCACAGCGACCTGCGCCGCAAGCTGCGCGCGGCCAGCCGGCGTAAGCAAGTCACCGCGCTCGCTCTGCTCGCGCCGGCGCTGATCCTGATGCTGGCGGCGTTCGTCTGGCCCATTGGCTCGTTGCTGACCAACGCCGTCTATGCGCCGGAATTTCGCGAAGCGGTACCGAAGCTCTCGGCCTGGCTGGAGGGCTGGGACGGGCAATCCCTGCCGGACGAGGCGGCCTTTGCCTTGGTCGCGGAAGAGTTCGGCCGGGCCTACAAGGCCAAGACCCTGCCGCGCGCCAGCACGCGCCTGAACTACGAGCGCGGTGGCCTGCGCAGCCTGGCGATGAAGACCGGCCGCCGGGCCAAGCGGATGCAGCCGCCCTACAAGGCCGCGATGCTGAAGGTCGACGCGGAGTGGGGCGATCTGGCGACCTGGCGTGCGCTAAAGGCTGGAAGTCAAAAGTTGACCGAGAGGTTCCTGCTGCAAGCTGTTGATTTAGAGCGCGATTTCGAAGAGGGTATACGCGCGGCGCCCGAATATAAGCAGATCTATATCGACCGGCTGGAGGTGACCTTTTGGATCGCGATCGTTGTGACGGCTCTGTGCGCCGCCATCGGCTATCCCATGGCCTATCTGATGGCCAATGTAGGCAAGAACTGGGGCCGGCTGCTGTTCATCCTCGTGCTGCTGCCATTCTGGATATCGCTGCTGGTGCGCACGGCCGCCTGGGTGGTGCTGCTGCAGAAGGAGGGCATCATCAATGGCGCGTTGCTGTGGCTGGGACTGGTGGACGCGCCGCAGCAACTGATCTTCAACCGGTTCGGCGTCTATATTGCCATGGTCCACATATTGCTGCCGTTCCTGGTGCTGCCGCTCTACAGCGTCATGAAAAGCATTCCGCGCGACCATGTACGGGCAGCTGCGTCGCTGGGCGCCGCGCCCTTCAGCGCGTTCCGCACCGTCTATTTTCCCCAGACCATCCCGGGCCTAGGCGCCGGCTGTCTGTTGGTGTTCATCCTGTCCATTGGCTTTTACGTGACGCCGGCCTTGGTCGGCGGTAGCGCGGACCAGATGATTTCGGCGTTGATCGCGGAATTCGCGCTCGGCACCGCCAATTGGGGCCTCGCGAGCGCGCTGGCCGTGGTGCTGCTCTGCTGCGTCGCCGTGGTCTATCCCATTTTCGGCCGCTATGCTGGCGCGCGCAATCTGAAGCTGGGTTGAGGCGATGGCCGTCGCACGCCCCTATCGCTCACCCGTCGACCGGATCGGTGCCGCCACGATCCGGGTGCTGGCCGGGCTGGGCTTCGTCTTTATGCTGGCGCCGATCCTCGCCATCGTTCCCCTGTCCTTCAACGGCGGCAGCTATCTCAGCTACCCGCTCCAGGGTTTCTCGTTCCAATGGTACGAGGCCGTGTTCGCGCCGCGACCCTGGATGCCGGCGCTTTGGAACAGCGTAACGATCGGGGCGGCGACCACGGTTCTGGCTACCACGGTCGGTACGCTGGCGGCCTACGGCCTCTCCTACGCCGATTTTCCCGGCAAGCGGGCGGTCGGAGCCCTGCTGATCTCTCCCATGGTCGTGCCGATCGTCATCACCGCGCTGGCGGTATATTTGGCGTTCGCGCCGTTCGGGCTGGTCCATTCCTTCGCGGGCCTTGTGCTGGCACACACCGTGCTGGCGATCCCGTTTGTCGTGATCACGGTGACGGCGACGCTGCACGGCTTTGACCGCAACATGGTGCGCGCCGCCGCCAGCCTGGGCGCCGGGCCGTTGACCGGCTTCTTCACGGTGACCTTGCCCCTGACGGCGCCGGGTATTCTGTCGGGGGCGGTGTTCGCGTTCGTCACCTCGTTTGACGATGTGGTGGTGGCGCTGTTCCTGGCAGGGCCGGAGCAGTTCACCGTGCCGCGGCGCATGTTCAACGCGCTGCGCGACAAGCTCGACCCCAGCATCGTGGCGCTGGCGGTGTTCCTGGTCAGCATCTCGATCCTGCTGCTGGTGACCATGGAATTGCTGCGCTGGCGCTCAGAGCGCTTGCGCAGCCGGGCATAAGCTTGGAATGATGGCCGCGGCATTGACGCAACAAGGGAGGATCAGAAAGATGAAGGCATTATCAATATTTCTCGCCGCCGGGGTGGCTGCCACGGCCATGGTGGGCGTCGCCGAGGCGCGGGACTTCACCGTTGTCGGTTGGGGCGGCGCGGCGCAGGACCGCCAGCGGGATATTTACTTCAAGCCGTTCGCTGAACAGGAAGGCATTTCCTTCAAGGAAGACACCTATCTGGGCGGCTGGGGCCAGTTTCAGGCCATGCAGGCAACGGGCGAGGTGCCTTGGGACGTGGTTCAGGTCGAGACCGCCGAAATGATCCGTGGCTGCGAGGAGGGCGTCTTTGCCGAACTCGACTGGTCGAAGCTGCCGCCCAAGGACGCGTTCATCGAGCACGCTACCAGCGACTGCGGTGTCGGCACGATTGTCTGGTCCGTGTTGCTGGCCTACAACGCCGACCGGCTGAAGGACAATGAGCCGCAAACTATGTCGGATTTCTGGGACACCGACCGCTGGCCGGGCAAGCGCGGCATGCGCCAGGGGCCGAAACTGAACCTGGAAATAGCCTTGATGGCCGACGGCGTTGCGCCTGGCGAGGTTTATGACGTGCTTTCGACCGACGAGGGTGTTGACCGGGCCTTTGCCAAGCTGGACGAGATCAAGCCGTTGGTGCAGTGGTGGAAGGCTGGCGCCCAGGCACCGGAATGGCTGGCCGCGGGCGACGTGGAACTATCGATTGCTTATTCGGGGCGGATCGCCAATGCCCAGAAGACCGGTATCAACTTAAAGCCGATTTGGGATAATACAGTTTATGCCATTGATTTATGGGTAATTTTGGCGGAATCCGATAAGATCGACCTGGGCCATAAATATATCACCTTCGCGAGCGACCCCGCCCGGCAAGCCGAAAGCGCCAGGCGGCTGCCCTATGGACCGACCCGGATTGAATCCGCCGATATGTTGTCGCCGGAGGTCCTGGCAGGAATTCCGGCGGGGCCCAACCTGAAGACGGGCCTGTTTGGTGGGTCGGAAGAGGCGAATGATTTTTGGGTCGACCGGCTGGAGGAACTAACCGAGCGCTGGAACGGCTGGGTCGCCCAGTAGGAGTGGCCCACTGCAAAAGCCCCGAACAGCTTTTGAACTGCCCGGGGCTTTTTCTCGGCGGAGGGTGGGGCCGTTAAATCGCGAACGAACTGCCACAGCCGCAGCTTGAACTGGCGTTCGGATTGTTCACAACGAATGCAGCGCCCGCTAGGTCCTCGACATAATCCACTTCGGAACCTGCAAGCAGGTCCAGGCTGACCTCGTCGACGACTAGCGAAACACCGTGGTATTCGAACACATGGTCATCCTCGGCAACTTCTGTGGAAAAGTCGAAGCCGTATTGGAAGCCGGAACAGCCGCCACCCGCTACAGTCAGGCGCAGCATCAGGCTGTCGTCGCCTTCCATCTGGCGCAGATGCGCAACACGGTTGGCGGCGGCCTCACTCAGCCCCACACGCGGCAGGTCGGTAATCGCTTCTGGCATCATTGTGACCCTCTCTTCGTCTCCTGAACCTGCACCTTACAACAAAGTGTCCCGGTTTTGCAGGTTGAGTTTCATTCGCATATATTTAGAACGCTCGTAGCCGCCGTCAAATGCTGACACTTTGCCGGCCCCGCAGAATTGAAAGCGTCGCGCGCTTGCCAGCCTCCGTTGCCTCAGCCTCTTTTGCCACCGATCCGACCCATAGCCGGGGCCGCCTGTTTCCGGAGCCGGACGCGATCAACCGCTCGCCCTTCCAGCGGGACCGCGACCGGATCATCCACTCCAATGCGTTTCGGCGACTGAAACACAAGACCCAGGTTTTCGTCTATCACGAAGGCGACCATTACCGCACGCGCCTGACCCATTCAATTGAGGTGGCGCAGATCGCGCGCACCATCGGTCGCATGTTGGGCCTGAACGAGGATCTGGCCGAAGCGCTGGCGCTGGCGCACGACCTGGGCCACACGCCTTTCGGTCATGCGGGCGAGGAGGCGCTGGCCGAGATGCTGGCCGATGCCGGCGGTTTCGAGCACAACGCCCAGACTCTGCGCGTTCTGACGCGGCTGGAGCGGCGCTACGCCGATTTCGACGGGCTGAACCTGACCTGGGAAACGCTCGAGGGCGTGGTGAAGCACAATGGCCCGCTGACCGGGCCTAACGCTACACCGGGAAAACCTGTGCCTCGCGGCATTCTCGCCTACGACCGACAACATGCGCTTGATCTTGACGACTTTGCCAGCGCGGAGGCACAGGTGGCCTCGCTGGCGGACGATATCGCCTACAACAATCACGATTTCGATGACGGCTTGCGCGCGGGGCTGTTCGCGCTGGAGGACGTGGCGGACCTGCCGCTGATCGGCGATCTGCTGGCGAAGGTGCGGGCCAAATACCCGAACCTGGACCGCCAGCGCACCATCTATGAAACCATCCGGCGGATGATCGCGGCCATGGTCTATGACCTGGCCGCGGAGTCCGGGCGGCTGCTGGCAGAAGGCGGCGTGACCTCGCCGGCGGACATCCGCACGCTCGGCCGCCCTGTCGTAGCCTTCACGCCGGGCATGGCGCGCGACCTGGATGCCCTGCGCGCGTTCCTGCAGGAGCGCATGTACCGTCACTATTTGGTGAACCGCATGGCGTCGAAGGCCAGGCGGGTAGTGACGGATCTCTATCGCCAGTTTGTTGCGGAGCCGGCAATCCTGCCGACCGAATGGTATGCGGCAACCGAAGGCGGCGACCCACTAAGGACCAGGCGCGTCGTTGCCGACTATATCGCGGGTATGACGGATCGCTATGCTCTGCGCGAACACGAACGCATTTTCGACCGGCACAGCGAGATATAGTAGACCGTTGCGTACCGTAAATGCGGCGGTTCAATCGGGGCCCTGTAATAGAGAAGTCGGGATAACCCCCGACCCACTAGTCGTCGGGGTTATCCCAGCGGGGGATCTAGCTGTTTTTGCGCCACTTCAAAAATGCCGCAGCGGCAACTCCGCTTGCCATCAAATATACCCCGCCTGGCAACGGGACAGGGTCGATGGGAGTGTCTTGGGGAGCGACCTGCAGGTTCGAGTATGTCACGCCCGCTTGACTGGAATTGAAGAAGCCAAAATCACCGTCCAGGAAGGAGGAATTGGCGATCGAGAAGTTGGCAATTTGAGAAGCTCCATCGCTGATTTCGATGTCAAACTGGCCTCCGCCAAACGATAACGTGAAGCCATAGTCAACGTTACGCTCCCACGGGATACTGTTCTCGGCGAGGACAGTCTTGATAGAAGTGTTTACACCAGTATTTCCGAAATCGCCTCTAGCCGGGTCAATAGCCCCCGAACTGGTGTCCAATTTCAGTACGGCCATTCCCGGAAGGGTGGAGCCGCCAGGCTGCAATGCTACCCACCAACTGAACAGATACATCTGGCCGCGATTCTGCCATCCAAATGCAAAACCGACGCCGTCGTCATCGCTCCCAAATATCTCAAAGTTTCCTGTTATGATCTTGTCGGCAACATCAATGGTTCCGCCGCTTCGGAAAATTGAGGGATCGCCGTTGGTGGTTTGCGTCACCTGCGTGTTGCCAGCGCCACCGACCACCCAGTTTTGCGGGCCATCCAACGATACATAGTTCTCTGTGACGAACCCGCTCAGATCGAGCGGCATTGCCTGAACAGACAGAGGCCCAGAGGCACAAATCATCGCGGATATGATAGCTGCAATAGGTTTCATAGTCGTCGTTCCTCCCGGAAGTGAAAGCGTTTACCTCGCGCTCTCCTCACTTGGCATAATCAGAGTCCGGCTCTTCAGTCTCTGGGACGGTATCCAAGTGTAAAAAGGTAGAATACCACCTAAGAAAATTATAGTAATCGTGTATATATTCGTAGGTCAATACCTTTTTGATATATCTTTCTTTTTGAAATTGAACAATATTAACCCTTGGTTGTCTCGTCGAGTTGATCGCACGTGTCCTCGTAGACGTTGACCCGTTGAACTGGGATCGCGACAAAACCAAGCTGTTCTTCCCAGATAAACGCTGATATGGCTGCATGCTTTTACGAGCTGCAAATATGAACCCTTTCCGCGAATTTCTTGCCATTATCCAAGATATGCTGGCCGGATGGATCGAGGACGGCACTCTGTCCGCCGGCGTGCCGCTCGACCGGATCAGCGTGGAGCCGCCTCGCGACCCCTCCCATGGCGACATGGCCTGCAATGCCGCCATGGTGCTAGCCAAGCTCGCGGGCGTGAAACCGCGCGAGCTGGCGACGCGTATTGGTGCGCGCCTGGCCATGCTGCCGGACGTCGAGACGGCCGAGGTTGCCGGTCCCGGTTTCCTGAACCTGAAGCTTAGCGATGCGTATTGGCACCGCCGCGTCGGGGAAATTCTGGCGGCGGGCACCGTCTATGGCGACAGCGATCTGGGCGAGCAGCGTCCGGTCAATGTCGAGTATGTCTCGGCCAACCCCACCGGCCCCATGCATATCGGCCACGCGCGCGGCGCGGTGGTTGGCGACGCGCTCGCGGCGCTATTGGCCAAGGCGGGTTATGACGTGACCAAGGAATACTACGTGAACGATGCGGGCGCACAGGTCGACATGCTCGCCCGCTCCGCCTATCTGCGCTACCGTGAGGCACTGGGCGAGGCGATCGACGAGATTCCGGCCGGGCTCTATCCGGGCGATTATCTGCTGCCGGTCGGGCAGGCGCTGGCGCGGGATTATGGCGAATTGCTGAGGGATATGGCGGAGGAGCAGTGGCTCCCCATCGTCCGGCAGACTGCTATCAACGCCATGATGGAGTTGATTCGTGGCGACCTGGCGGCGCTCGGGGTAGTGCATGACGTGTTTTCGTCCGAGCGCGCATTGGTCGAAGCGGGCGCGGTGGACAAGACGCTGGCCGCACTGGAGAGCGCGGGCCTCATCTATACCGGCGTCCTGGACCCGCCCAAAGGCAAGCTGCCGGACGATTGGGAAGAGCGGCCACAGACCCTGTTCAAGGCGACCGAGTTCGGTGACGACGTGGACCGGCCGGTCAAAAAATCTGATGGTTCCTGGACCTATTTTGCCACCGACATGGCCTATCACCAGGACAAGGTGCGCCGCGGTGCCAAGACCCTGATCGATGTCTGGGGCGCCGACCATGGCGGCTATGTCAAACGCGTGGCGGCCTCGGTCAAGGCGCTGACCAATGGCGAGGCGGAACTGGACGTGAAGCTCTGCCAGTTGGTGCGCCTGATGCGTGGCGGCGAGCAGGTGCGCATGTCGAAGCGCTCCGGCGAATTCGTGACCTTGCGGGAACTGGTGGACGAGGTCGGGCGCGACGTGGTGCGCTTTATCATGCTGACCCGCAAGAACGACGCGCCGCTGGACTTCGACCTGGCGAAAGCGCTGGAGGAAAGCCGCGAAAATCCCGTATTCTATGTGCAGTACGCCCATGCCCGCGCGCATTCGGTCATGCGCCACGCGGCAGAGATGTTCGGCGCGGACGCCATCAGCGCCGGTAATCTGGCCAAGGCCGACCTGTCGGCTCTCCAGGACGAGGACGAGCTTGGCCTGATCAAGGTGCTGGGCAGTTGGCCACGAATCGTTGAGCAGGCGGCGATTGCGCATGAACCGCACCGAATCGCATTCTATCTTGGCGATGTGGCGGCCAGCTTCCATGCGCTCTGGAACAAGGGGCGCGAGGACACCACCTTGCGGTTTATCCGGGAGGACGTGCCGGAAGTAAGCATGGCGCGGCTCGCGCTGGTTGCCGCAATGGCCACGGTGGTGGCGTCGGGCCTCACACTAATGGGGGTCGTGCCCAGGGAGACGATGTAAGTGTCGAGCCAGAGCGAAGGCCTGTTCCGCAACGACGATCCGGATTATGAGCCTCAGGAGGGTACCGCGGCACGCCTGTTCAGGTGGTTCGTCTACGGCTTTGTCGGCATTCTGGTGGCGGGCGTGGCGGTCTGGGTGCTGAGCGGCAGCCCCGACAAGCCCGTGCCGACGATCAAAGGCTCGGCGACGCCGGACCGAATGGACGCGCCCCAGGATGCGGCCCGGGTCCCGCACCAGGACCAGCCAATTTATGAGCGCTTGGCTGCGGGCAGCGCTCCGGACCGTGGTCAGGAATTGCTGCCAGGGGCCGAGCAGCCGATGACGCGGGCTCAGTTGGCCGCCGTGGTCGATGGTCAGAGTTCGTCGGGAACAAATCAGACACCAACCACGTCGCCGCCTGCGGCAACGCCCTCCAGTGAAGCCAGAGCCGGCGATACCAAAGTCGACGCCGCGGACAGTGCACCGGAAACACCGGCACCAACGCCGCGTGCCGACACGGAAACGGCCGCCGTGCCGCCGTCCGCCAGTCACGCACCGCCGTCTGTCACCAAGGACGCGAGCCCGGCAGAGCCCGCCTTTCGCATTCAGGTTGCGTCGGTGGGTAACGCCGATCAGGCAGCGGCCGAATGGGCGCGCATCAGCAGCCGTCACCCCGACCTGCTGAGTTGGCTGAAGGGCTTTTACCCTGAATTCACCAGCAGTAGCGGCAACACTTTCACCCGCGTTCAGGGCGGACCGCTGGTGGACAAGGCCCTGGCGGAACTACTGTGTAGCCAGCTCAAGGCGCGAAAGGTCGACTGTTTTGTCGTCGATCCATAGGGCAGAGGCGGCTGCGGCGGCTGCATCGGCTCAAAGCATGGGGAATCCCACCGCCTGTCTGTTCGGCCTGGCCGGTCCTCGCCTGACCGCGGAAGAATGCACCTTTTTTACCGAGACGCAGCCGTTGGGCTTCATTCTCTTTGCCCGGAACGTTGAAGAACCGGCCCAGGTTCGCGCGCTGGTGCGGGCGTTGCGCGATAGCGTCGGCCGGGCCGATGCGCCGGTCCTCATCGACCAGGAGGGCGGCCGCGTCGCCCGCCTGCGCCCGCCACACTGGCATGCCTTGCCCGCAGCAGCCCATATAGCGGCGCTGCCGGAACCGGAAGCATCCGAGGCTGCCTGGCTGGCGGGCCGGATCATCGCTGCCGATGTGTCTGGGGTCGGCGTCGATGTTGCCTGCGCGCCGGTGTTGGATGTGTTGCAGCCGGGCGTTGTCACCGACGTGATCGGCGACCGCTCGTTCGGTCCGAATCCCGTGACAGTGGCACGCCTGGGTCGGGCGGTGGCGGAGGGGCTCCTGGCGGGTGGCGTGCTGCCCGTCGCCAAGCACATCCCCGGTCATGGCCGGGCGCAGGTCGACAGCCATGTTGATCTGCCGAAGGTGAGTGCCTGCCTTGCCGATCTGGAGGCGAACGACTTCGCTCCGTTCCGGGCCCTGAGCGACCTCGCCATCGGCATGACCGCGCATATTGTCTACCTGGCGGTCGACCCGGTCCTGCCCGCCACACAATCGCCCCGCGTGATCCACGAAATCGTGCGTGGCGCGATTGGCTTTGACGGTTTCTTACTGTCGGACGACGTTTGTATGGCAGCTCTGAGCGGCTCGGTCGGAGAGCGCACGGCCAAGGCGCTGGCCGCCGGCTGCGATGCAGTTTTGCACTGTAACGGCAGGCTCGATGAAATGGCCGAGGTTGCGGCCGCCGCGCCGTCGCTGGCGGGCGAGGCTTGGCAGCGCTGGCAGCGGATTCAACGGCCGATGGCGCAGCCTTTCGATATTGCGGCCGGCGTGGCGCGTCTCGACGTCCTCATGCCACTCGCGTAAGGGAGCCCAATGGGCGATTTTTTCCAAACTCTTTATCTCGTTTCGGTCTGGGCCATTCCGGTGCTGATCGCCATCACCTTTCACGAGGCGGCGCACGGCTGGGCCGCCTGGAAGTTGGGCGACCCTACGGCCAAAATGATGGGCCGGGTGACCTTCAATCCGATCAAGCATGTTGATCCCGTGGGGACGTTGGTCATCCCGGGCATGTTATTGGCCATGAGCGCGCCATTCCTGTTCGGGTATGCCAAGCCGGTGCCGGTCGATTTCCGGCGGCTCGGCCATCCGCGGCGCGACATGGTGCTGGTGGCGGCCGCGGGACCGGGCATCAACATCGTGCTGGCCTGCGCCTCCGCGCTGCTGATCAATATATTGCCGGTGTTCCCGGGCGATTTCCAGCAATGGTTCGCTTCCATGCTGGAAAAATCCATCCTGATCAATCTGGTGCTCGCCGCCTTTAACATGATCCCGATTCCGCCGCTGGACGGGGGCAGGATCGCCGTCGGCCTGCTGCCGGAGGAATTGGCGCGGCCCCTGGCCGGGATGGAGCGTTATGGCTTCTTTATCGTCCTGGGCCTGATCTTCCTGCTGCCGATGCTGGGGCGCGAGATCGGCATGGATTTCAACTTTATCTGGTACGCGCTCGAATTCATTGTCGGCACCTTGTTCAAAGCCATAGTAACCATATTCACATAGTGGTGTGAGGCCATGTCGGAGGAGTTGCATCTCGATCTGAACGGGTATGAAGGCCCGATCGACCTGCTGCTCAGCCTGGCGCGGGACAAAAAGATCGATCTTGCGGTCATCTCCGTTTCGGCGCTGGCCGACCAGTATCTGGCTTTCATCGCCAGCGCCAGGGGCGCCCGATTGGAAGTCGCCGCCGAATATCTGGTGATGGCCGCCTGGCTCGCCTATCTGAAGTCGCGCCTGCTACTGCCTCGGGAGCAGACCCATGACGGCGCCCCTTCCGCAGAGCAGATGGCCGAGGCCCTGGCAGAGCAGATTGCGCCGGCTGGAGACGATGCAGACAGCCGCACGCGACCTGATGGCCTTGCCGCGCCTGGGGCGGGAGTGGTTGCGCCGCGGCATGCCGGAGGGCCTGCCGGTACAGCGTGACATCGCCTGGGTGCCGGACCTGGTCAGCCTGATGAAGGCCTATGGCGCCATCACGGCCAAGCGCACGCCGGCACCGGTGCTGACCATCGATCCCGGCCTGCTGACTTCGGTCGAGGAGGCGCTGTCCCGATTGGAAAGCATCGTCGGCACCCTGCCGATTTGGCAGGAATTACGAGTGTTTCTGCCTGATAACCTCAAGCCAGGTATTCAACGGCGTTCTGCCCTGGCCGCAACCTTTGTTGCGGGCTTGGAGATGGCCAAGGCAGGCAAGGTCCGCCTGCGTCAGGAAGAAACCTATGGGCGCCTGTTCATTGCAGCCAGAGACGACGGGAAACTGGAGCCGGGCGATGGATGATTTCCTGGAGGCGGTGCGCCTGGTCGAAGCGTTGCTGTTCGCGGCCGAGGAACCGCTGGGCGAAACCGAGATCGCCAAGCGCTTGCCGCCCAGCGTGAAGGTTGCCGCCGTGATGGAGCGCTTGCAACTTGACTATGCGGGCAGGGGCGTGCAGCCGGTCGCCACCGGCGGGCGCTGGACCTTTCGCACCGCGCCGGATCTGGGCCAGGCGTTGGCGCTGACCCGACAGGAGGAACGGCGGCTTTCCCGTGCGATGGAGGAAACGCTCGCGATCATCGCCTATCACCAGCCGGTGACGCGGCCCGAGATCGAATTCGATCCGGGGTGTGTCGCTCAGCCGCGGCACATTGGACTCACTGCTGGACACGGGGTGGGTGCGTCCGGGCCAGCGTAAAGAGGTACCGGGGCGGCCGCTTACCTGGCTGACGACGCCTGCCTTTCTGGAGGCGTTCGGCCTAGCGAAACTCGGCGATTTGCCGGGAATGGACGATCTCCGGGCGGCGGGAATGCTCGATCCAGCGCCCATGCTGAACCTGGAGCCCGCCGAAGCCAAGGATGGTGCCGATAGTGCCGGCGACCCTCCGGCAGACGAGACGCCGGCAGCCTGAAAGCATATGCTGCTTCGATATCCAGGTTTAAGCCATTGCGATTGAGAATGGTTTTCATTACGTTCCCGGAAGCAGGACGTTGTCGGACCTGATACCCGAAAACCATCGGAGCATTTGCCGAGAATGGTGCAGTTGACGCATGATCGAGTTGACGAGACGCAAGTCCTGGCGCCCTGCGCGGTCCGGCTGGAGCGAGTCAGCCTCGCCTATCCAAGTCCTCGGGCGAAAAGCGCTGCGGGTGTGCGCGGTATCGACCTAACCATACCGCAAGGGGAAATTCTGGCCCTGTTGGGCCCGTCCGGTTGTGGCAAGACCACCACCTTGCGGCTGATTTCCGGGTTGGAGCGACCCGATTCCGGCAGCATTTCCCTGCGCGGTCAGCCGGTCAGCGGCGATGGGCGGTTCGTGTCGGCGGAGCGGCGCGGCATCGGCTTCATGTTCCAGGATTTTGCGCTGTTTCCGCACCTGACGGTAATGGAAAACGTCACCTTCGGGCTGAAGCGCCTGCGGCCGGCAGAGCGGCGGGCGCGCGCCATGGCGGTACTGGCGGAAGTCAGCCTGGCCGACCGGGCGGGCGATTACCCCAACAAGCTCTCCGGCGGCCAGAAGCAGAGGGTGGCGCTGGCCCGTGCGCTCGCGCCTGAGCCTAGCATTATGTTGCTGGACGAGCCTTTCTCCGGCCTCGACGCCGGCCATCGGCAGAGCCTGCGCGCCGAAACGGTGCAGGTGCTGCGCCGGGCGGGATGCACGGCCATCCTGGTCACGCATGATCCGGAAGAAGCCATGTTCATGGCCGACCGCATCGCGCTGATGAAGGACGGCATCATTGAGCAACTCGGCACGCCGGCCGATCTTTACAATTTCCCCGTCAGCCCGTTTGTCGCCGCCTTTTTTGGCGAGGTGAACAGTTTCCCCGCCGTGGTGGCGAATGGCGAGTGCTGGACGCCGGCCGGCATGGTTGAAACGCCGGACCTGCCGTGTGGAACACCGGTGGAAATCGTCGTGCGGCCGGAACAGCTCCAGGTCGAGTTGGGTGCCGCTACCTGTGGCCGCTGCAATGGCGGCTCGGTAGCGTTGCGCCGCCCGTTGGGACGTTCCACCCTTTATAGGGTCAGCGTCGACGGCGGCGAGGTGCACCTGACTGCCCGTGCCACCCAGCATGCGGATCTGGCGGAAGGCGACGAGGTGAACGTTTCGGTCGCGCCTGGCTGTGCGATGGTTTTTGCCCGCCTGTGATTTCCCGTTTCGTCTGCGTTGCCCCACTGTTTCCTTTCTGCGATAACGCGGTCGCGTTGCTATCTATACCGTAAGCCTGAAGGAGCGGTTCCATGGGGATCAGCATTTGGGCAGATTCTGATTGTCGTCCTGATCGTCGTCGTGCTGTTCGGAGCCGGGACGGATTCCCCGCTTGATGGGCGACATGGCCAAGGGCATTAAAAGCTTTAAGGCCGGCATGAAGGATGATGAGATCGAGGATGACGGGCGGTCGAGGCCGGCCGGCCGTGTCGAGAACAGCACCGCCCAGGGTTCGTCCGAGCATTCCTCCGAGCACCATCCCTCTGGCCACCATCCCACTGGGCACAAGGATCCCGCAAAAAATTCGTAGCCCCTCCGGCTGCGTGCTGACAGGGCGAGACCGCGATGCTTGACCTCGGGTGGACCGAAATTTTGACAATTGGTGTGGTCGCACTGATCGTGATCGGCCCGCGCGATTTGCCGGTGGCGCTGCACACGTTCGGCAAATATGTGGGCAAGCTCAAAGCGATGGCGCGTGATTTTCAACACGGCATTGACGAGATCGCCCGCCAGCATGAACTGCGCGAGTTGCAACAGGGTATCAACAAATTCTCCTCACCAGAGCAGGCAATCGATAATTATGTCAGCGGCCTTCAAAAACAGGGCAAGAAGCCGGCTGTGATTGATGACGGTGAAGCAGCGGCCGATCGACCAGAGCAGGGCGAGTTCGCAGGATTGGAGCACCGCCCCGGCCGAGGCGGCGACGCCGGCAGCCAAGCCTGTGGCGGGCAGCGGGGGCGACGAGCCGGAACTGGCGCTCGATCGAACCCCAACCGACGAGCCGGAGCCGGAATTGGCGTTGGATTCGGAGCGCGACGAGGTTGCTCCGCCGGCGGATGAGCAATCGCAGACCGCCGCAAGCGAATTGAGAAAACCAAATACCGGCCCGACCGCATCGTCATGAAAAAACAGATGAGCCGGGAGGAGGAGGAGGCGCTCCAGGACAAAACGCGCGCGCCCCTGATCGATCATCTGATCGAGTTGCGCCGGCGGCTGCTTTATTCGCTGGTCGGATTGTTGCTCACCTTCTTCGTCACCTACTATTTCGCCGAAGAGATCTTCGGCTTCCTGGTTGCGCCGCTGGCCGATCAATTGGAGGGCCAGGGCCGGCGCATGATCTATACGGCGCTGACCGAGACCTTTTTCACCTATATCAAAGTGGCCTTTTTTGCGGCGCTGTTCCTCTCATTTCCGATTATTGCGAACCAGCTCTACAAGTTCATTGCTCCCGGTCTTTATTCTAATGAGAAGGGCGCTTTCCTGCCCTATTTGATAGCCTCGCCGATCTTGTTTTTCCTCGGCGGCGCGATGCTCTATTTCTTCATCATGCCGCTCGCATGGAGCTTTTTGCTTTCGTTCGAGACGGCTGGCGTTGCGGGCGGGTTACCGATCGAGTTGGAAGCCAAGGTCGGCGAGTATCTCAGCCTGGTGATGAAGCTGATATTCGCCTTCGGGATTTTCTTCCAGATGCCCGTGGCACTGACGCTCTGCGCGCGGGCCGGACTGGTGACGGCCGCGACGCTGGCAAAACGTCGCAAGTATGCGGTCGTCATTCTGTTCGCGCTGGCGGCTGTCCTGACCCCGCCGGATGTGATCAGCCAGCTCGGCCTCGCGCTGCCGGGCTTGGTGCTCTACGAAATCTCCATCATCATGGCCCGTTCCGTCGAGCGAAAGCGCGCCGAACGCGACCGCGAGCTTTTTGGTGACGACGACGACGAAAAGGAAACTATCTAGCCCATGCTGGATTTGCGTTGGATCCGCTCTAACCCCGGGGCATTCGACCGGTCGCTCGCCCGCCGCAACATGGACCCGGCCGCCGCCGCCGTCTTGGCCCTGGATGAAAACCGTCGGGCCGCCCAGACCGCCTTCCAGGAAGTGCAGTCCCGCCGCAAGGAGCTCTCCAAGGCCATCGGCAAGGCCAAGGGTAAGGGCGAAGACGCGGCTGGCCTGATGGCCGAAGTCGACGGCCTGAAGGACCGGGCAGCGGCTGCGGAGGCCGAGGAAAAGGCGGCGGCCGAAGACATGGACGCGCTGCTCGCCCGCTTCCCCAATGTGCTCGCCGACGATGTGCCGGATGGCGAGGACGAAAGCGACAATGTCGAGCTTCGCCGCAGGGGCGAGCCGCGGGCCTTCGACTTCGAGCCGAAAGACCACGTCGCCATCGGCGAGGCGTTGGGCGGGTTGGACTTCGAGCGCGCTGCCAAGCTTTCGGGCGCCCGCTTTGTCGTCATGCAGGGAGAGGTCGCGCGCCTGCACCGGGCGCTTGCCCAATTCATGCTGGACCTGCACACGAACGAAAACGGCTATCGGGAAATCAACCCGCCGCTGCTGCTGCGCGACGCGGCGCTGTTCGGCACCGGCCAGTTGCCGAAATTCGCCGAGGACAGTTTCCAGACCACCGATGACTATTGGCTGACCCGCGACCTCTGAAATCTCCATGACCAACCTGGTCGCAGGAGAGATTTTCGCGGAGGACGATCTGCCGAAGCGCTTCACCGCACCTACACCCAATGCTTCCGCTCCGAAGCGGGCTCGGCCGGCCGCGACACACGGGGCATGATTCGCCAGCATCAGTTCGAAAAGGTCGAACTGGTCTCCATCACCACGCCGGAGCAATCGGAAGCCGAGCATGAGCGTATGACCGGGTGTGCGGAGGAAGTGCTGAAACGCCTCGAGTTACCTTATCGGGTGGTGATCTTGTCCTCCGGTGACACCGGCTTTGGCGCGCGCAAGACCTATGACCTGGAGGTCTGGCTGCCGGGGCAGGATGCCTACCGCGAGATCAGTTCCTGCTCGAATTGCGGCGACTTTCAGGCCCGGCGCATGAACGCGCGTTACCGCCCGGCGGAAGCGAAGGGCAAAACGGCCCTTCGTGCACACGCTGAATGGCTCCGGCCTGGCGGTGGGGCGCACGCTGGTAGCGGTGTTGGAAAATTGCCAAACTGCCGACGGTTCGGTCACGGTGCCGGAGGTGCTGAGGCCCTATATGGGCGGAAAGGAACGGATCGGTGGCCATGATTGATCTCGCCAGCGCCCGGGTTCTGCTGATCAATGACGACGGGATCGACGCGCCGGGGATCGAGCTGCTGGAGAGATTGATCGCGCCGCTGGTGAGCGAATTGTGGGTGATTGCACCCCGCCAGGAACAAAGCGCCACCAGCCACGCGTTAACCATCCAAATACCTCTGCGAATCCATGATTTGGGCGAGCGGCGCAAGGCGGTGAACGGCTCACCGGCTGATGCCGCCTTGCTGGCCCTGCGCCATGTCATGCCGGAAGTGCCGGACCTGGTGCTGTCCGGCATCAACCGTGGCGGCAATCTGGGAGGTGACGTCTTTTACAGCGGCACGATCGGCGCGGCCGTCGAGGCTTGTCTGTGTGGGGTCCCGGCAATCGCTTTCTCGCTGAACCGGGCGCGGGGACGGGAGCCGCGCTGGCGGACCGCGGAAGCGCATCTGGTTCCTGTCCTGAAAAAGTTATTGTCCGAGCAATGGCCGGGCGATGTCGTCGTCAACGTGAACTTCCCCGACGTGGAACCGGCCGACGTAGCTGGCGTCAAGGCGGTGCCGCATGGCCGCCGCAAGCCTGGCGGCAACCTGGTCGAGGGGCTCGACCCGCGTGGCGACCCCTACGTCTGGATCTCCACGGAAAAGGAGCAGGCCTACACCTCGCCCGGCAGCGATGAAGACCTGATCGAGGAAGGCTGGATTACGGTTACGCCGTTGACCATTGATATGACCAGCAGGGGGACCCTCGACCGGTTCGAGGGGCTTTGGCCGTAATTCGCCGCGCTGCACTGTGGGTGAATTGTGCTAGCATCCGCACACTGCGACGTGGGTTTGCATATTTCTTCCGATGGCCGGTTTAGGGAAAAGCGGCATATGGTTTCGCTGCGGTTGATAGCAAAATTGTTATGTGTCGGCACTTTGGGGGGGCTGACCGCCTGCGGCTTTGCGCGTGTGCCCTATAATGCTGGCGGGCAATCGTCCGCACAAAGTGCGCCCTGCAGCCCGTCTACCGACGTCGCCGGGCAGGTGCGGGTTTGCGCGGGCGATACGCTGATCGGCCTGGCACATCGTCATGACGTCACCGTGCTCGGCCTCGTGCGGGAAAACGATCTCGTGGATAACCAGATCTACGCCGGCCAGATCCTGACGCTGCCGGACGAGCGGGTGTATGTCGTACAGCCGGGCGACGAGTTGTGGTCGATCGCGGAACGCTATGGCGTTTCCTCTGGCGATATTGTCGCCATCAACGAAATGAACTCGCCCTATACCCTCTATCCGCAACAACGGCTCGCCATCCCGCAAGGGCCGCGGAACCAACAAGTCGCGAGCAACCGCCGTCTGGAGGATACGCTCCCGGAAAGTCAGCCGGTCACGAATCGCGCGCCATCCGGGCCGGTAATTATCGGAAGCGGCGCTCCTGCCGCAGGTCCGCCGACCAGCCCTGCCATCAATCCGCCGGCGGGCCAGCAGGAGGGGCCGGCCGTCGCGCAGGGTGAGTCGGAGCCGGAGCAATCCAGAGTAGACGAGCCGAAGTTGGACGAGGCGCGGCGAGATGCGGAACCGGCGGCGGGATCGACTGTTGCGAATGTCTCCGTACCGCAGCCGCTACCGCGCGACAGGCCGAGAGAACCCGCGCAAACACAATCCGTTGCCAAAAACGAGCCGCAGAAATCCACGCCATCAGCCACCGGCACGACGAACGAACCGGCGGTTAACGCCCGGGTGGCCTTTTTGCTGCCGGTGCAAGGGCGCATTGTTTCGGACTTCGGCCCCAAATCAGGCGGCCTGCACAATGACGGCATCAATATCGCTGCACCCCGCGGTACGCCGATTTTGGCGACCGCGGACGGCGAAATCGCCTATGCGGGCGACGGTCTGCCGGGGTTCGGCAACCTGATCCTGATTCGGCATGCCGATGGCTGGACCAGCGCCTATGCCCATGCGGACAGCATGGCGGTGAAACGAGGCGACGAAGTTCAGCGCGGCCAGGAAATCGGCCGCGTCGGCAGCACCGGCAGTGTAAGCGAGCCGCAACTTCATTTCGAGTTGCGGAAACAGGACAAGGCGGTGGATCCGACACCATTGCTCGGAACCTGAGCGCGGCAATCCGTGACGCAATCAGGCGGTAATGGTACCGTATTCCGTCCTTGAGGCCTATCCTCTGGCCGACCGGCTGAGCTGGTCGGCGCGTATATCATCCTGCTGACCGAAAGCCCTAATAGTTGGCGGGTGGATCGCTTGCCGGAAAGGACTTATCCGATGCCTCGTCCGTCGGAGTCCAGGTGTCTTCTGGCGGGCTGGTCATCGCCCCGGGCCCGGCCGGCCGTACGTAAGTGTGGTTCTCATCCCGCGACGCCGGGTCGGGCGGATTAGCGCCGCCGGCAGGGGCGTGGTCGCGCCTGGCGCAGCAACTGGAAATCAACAAATATCCGGTCGCCGCGGCGGCGCCGAGAATGGCGACCGGCGCAATCGCCATCAGTGCGAGTTTACCTGCGAACATAGTGGCCCTCCGTTGTCATTTTCGCGCGCTCCGTATTATGTAGGGCACCTTTCGGCCGGATGCGAGCGGCAAGTCAGCAAAAGCGATCTGGCCAAAGAGCGACCGGGCGCGGTAAGAAATTCGCTAGCGATCTTCCCGGTATCCCGCGCCCGAAAGCACCGCCATGTCCCTGCATCCGCCAGAATTGTTGCGAGCGTTGGCCGCCTTCGACACTCCCGCCGTCTGCAATGGCCTGGAAGTCCTCAACCCTGCCTTCACACTTTACAGCTTTACTAGGGATGTCCTTCTATGTTCGCACCCGGATCGGCCCGCGCGCGTCGGCTATGCCCGGGTCGCGCAAATCCGGACCACCCGCGCTCATGGGGAGGACGCAGCGACGTTGAATGCGCGCCGGATCGCCTACTACGACTATGTGGCCGAAGGCGACGCGCCGAAAATCTGCGTTCATCAGGATATGGACGGCGACGCCGGCATCGCCGCCTGCTGGGGCGATGTGATGGCAAATGTGCACCAGAGCCTAAGCGTGACGGGCGTCGTTACCAATGGCGCGATCCGCGACGTTCCCGGCATGCCGGACGGCATCCAGATGCTGGCCCGCGGCGAGAAGCCGAGCCACGGCGAACTGCACATGGTCAGCTTTGGCGGCATGGTGCAGGTCTGCGGCCTGACGGTACGGGACGGCGACCTGGTACATATGGACCGCAACGGCGCGGCGGTGATTCCGCACGCGCTCGCGGCGGATCTGCCGGCCGCCATTCGCAAGGTAGGCGACCGGGAGCAGGCGATCATCGCGGCCGCGCAAAAGCCGGACAACTGGGCGGAAGTGCGAAAGCTGATGGGCGGATGACAAAGAGCATGGCTAAGAACCCCTTCGACCTGACCGGCCTCACGGCCTTTGTCGCCGGCGCGGGCAGGGGGCTGGGCCGGGGATCTGCCCTGGCGCTGGCCGAGGCGGGCGCCGAAGTCATCTGCGCCGCCCGTACCGAACGCGAGTTGGTGGCGTTGGTCGCGGAAATCGAGACCGGGGGCGGCAAGGCTTCGGCTTGCACGCTCGACGTGACCGACCGGGCCAAGGTCCGCCAGATTATTGCCGATCTGCCGCGGCTCGACATTCTGGTGGCGAACGCGGGCAGCAACCGGCCGAAGCCCTATCTGGAAGTGCCGGATGAAGACCTGGACTTCCTGCTCGACCTGAACCTGGCCAGCATGTTCATGCTGGGACAGGCAGCGGCACAGAAGATGACGGCGGACGGGCGCGGAGGTTCGATTATTCATATGACCAGCCAGATGGGCCGGGTCGGCGGCCCGAATCGCTCGGTCTATTGCGCCACCAAATGGGGCTTGGAGGGGCTGGTGCGGGCGTCGGCTATCGAACTCGCGCCACACGGCGTCCGCGTCAACGCAGTCGCCCCGACCTTTGTGGATACCCCGCTGACCAGGCCTTTTTTTGAGGACGCAGCTTTCAGGCAGTGGGTGATGGAGCGCCTGCCCCTCCAGCGTCTGGCGACGGTGGAGGAAGTGGCGGCGGCGGTGGTGTACCTCTCGGCCCCCGCGAGCGCGAGCGTGACCGGCACCAGTCTGGCCGTCGATGGCGGCTGGACCGCGCAGTAGGGGTCGCTATCATTTCCGCCACGGACTTTTCCGCCAAGGACTGAACACCCAGGGAAGCGCTCATATGACCGAATTCGACTATATCATCGTCGGGGGCGGCTCGGCCGGCTCGGTGCTGGCCCACCGTCTTTCGGCGAAGAGCGCCAACAAGGTACTGCTGCTAGAGGCAGGCATCGACACGCCGCACGGCAACATCCCGCCGGAGGTGCACAACAGCTATCCTGGCACGGTCTACTTTGACCCGCGCTTTCACTGGAACACGCTGAAGGTCAGCCTGCGGGCGAAGGAGCACAACCGGCCGGATGCGCCGCGCCCGCCGATCCGGAAATACGAGCAGGCCCGCGTTATGGGCGGCGGCTCTTCGATCAATGGCCAATTGCTAAACCGCGGCTCGCCCAACGACTATGACGATTGGGGCCGCGAGGGCGCGGAGGGCTGGAGTTGGGAGAAGTGCTTCCCCTACTTTAAAAAGCTCGAACACGACATGGATTTTGACGGAGAATATCACGGCAAGGAAGGCCGCATCCCCGTCCGACGTCTGTTCCCGGAGGATTGGCCCGGCCACGCCCACGCCGTCGCAGACGCGTTCAAGCAGCTTGGCCACGAATACGTGCACGACCAGAACGGCGAGTGGCGAGATGGCTATTTCCCGATCACCATCTCCAACATTTATGACCGGCGCGTCTCCGCCGCCATCGGCTATCTGGACCCGGCGACGCGCCAGCGCCCGAACCTTACAATCCAGGCCGAAACCCAGGTCGCCGAGATCCTGTTCGACGGGCTGAAGGCGACCGGTGTCAAGGCCGTGCACAAAGGCCAGACCCAGGCCTTCAATGCGCGCGAAGTGATCCTTTGCTGTGGCGCGATCCACTCGCCGGCCCACCTGATGCGGAACGGCATCGGGCCGGAGGGGCATCTGCGCGATATGGGAATCGAGGTGCGGCAGGCCCTGCCGGGCGTCGGACAGAATCTGATGGAGCATCCGGCGCTGGGCCTCGCGGGCTTCCTGCATGCCGAATACCGCCAGCCGGAGCGGATCAAGCGGCACATTCATGTGGGGTTGCGCTATTCGTCGGGAATTGGCGATGCGCCGCCCGGCGACATGTTCATGATCCAGATTGCCAAGAGCACTTGGCATCAGGTCGGCTGGCGGCTCGGCTCGTTGCTGATGACCGTCTACAAGAGCTATTCGACGGGCGAGATAAAGTTGGAGAGCCGCGATTGGCGCGATGAGCCGATCGTCGATTTCGAGCTGTGCAGCGACCGCCGAGACCTGGAGCGGATGACGGACGCTTACAAGCGCGCCATCGAAGTCTACCGCCATCCGGCCTTGCAGGGCGTAATCGAGACGCCGTTCCCTGCGGCCTACTCCGACCGCGTTCGGGCGTTCGCGCAGGTAACCGCCAAGAACAAACTGCTGACGAGTGCCGCCGGCTGGGCAATGGACGCCAACCCCTCGCTCAGAAACTATCTGATCAAGAACGTCATCGCCGAGGGGCCGACCGTCGATGACTTAATGAACAGCGAAGATGTGCTGGAGAGTTTCATCAAGGAAAACGTGCACGGCGTCTGGCACGCCTCCTGCACCAACAGGATGGGCGCGGACGGCGACCCGATGGCCGTGACCACCGGCACGGGCAGGGTGAGGGGCGTAACGGGCGTGCGCGTCTGCGACGCCTCCATCATGCCGAGCGTCCCGTGCGCGAATACCAACGGGCCGACATTGATGACCGCGGAGAAGATCGCGGATCATATTCTGGCGGGGGAGTAAGGTTTCGCGGCGGCCCAAAGTTCAAGCTCTCCCGACCTTGCGCCCGGGTTTTGCAAATAGTTGTGGCGGTGTCGGTTGTACCGACGGCATGAAGACACGATCTTTCCGTCCCCGCGGCTGATGGGATCTTCCCGGACAGACGCCACACGCTAACCGTGATTTTCCTCGGCGTTTTTGTAACACCGATAGCCGTGATAGCCAGGCAGATTCCGGATGAAAAACCATGTCGATAAATGCAGCGTAAGAAAAGCAGCTTAGAATAGAGAGATCCTATAGCGACGACAGGTCAGGCCGCCAACACCCGGCCCACCATCTCCTCGCTGACTTGCCAAAGCCGCTCGCCTGCGGCGTCGTCTCGCGCCAGCTTGGTCGGCTGGGTCTCGACGCATTCCGAATAGTACTTGCCGCTGACCCCTTCCAGTTCCGGTGAGGATGCCAACATGATGGAAGTCTTGGCGCCTTCCTCAACGCTGATGCCCATGGTTAGCATCAATCCCTTCACCGCCCAGCCAAAGTAAAACGGATTGCGCGCGGTGCCGAAATTGGTGCGCACAAAGCCCGGATGTAAGGCGTTGGCGGTGATCGTCGAACCCTCCAGCCGCCGTGCCAGCGCACGGGTAAACATGATGTTACAGAGCTTCGAGCGGCGATAGGCATCGCGCGCCTGGTAGCCGCGTTTGAACTCCAGATCGTCGAAATCCAGGCTTGCGCCCATATGCGCACGGCTCGCCACGTTGACAACGCGCGCGGCGGCGGCGGCGCGCAGCAGGTCCAGCATCTCCTGGGTCAGCAGAAAATAACTCAGATGGTTCAGGGCGAAGGTCAACTCGATCCCGTCTGCGCTTTCCTGCCGGTTGGCGAAAATGCCGCCCGCATTGTTGACCAGCACGTCGATCTGCGCTTCGGCCTCGCCGATCCGCCGGGCCAGCCGCCGCACTTCCTTCATCTGCGATAAGTCGGCCTGGTGAAAGGCGAGATCGGCGCCGCTCACCGTCTGGCGGATTGCGGCCATTGCCCGCCGGCCTTTCGGCTCGTTCCGGCCGACCAACAGTACCCGCGCGCCATAAGCGGCCAGTTCCCGGGCGGTAACCAGTCCTATGCCATCCGTGGCCCCCGTAATCATGACGATTTTACTATCCATCCCGCGGTCCATTGATAGCCTTCTATGCGTAAGATCCGTGAGCGATGCCGGACAGTTTGAGGAGAACCCCGTCTGGGTTCAAGTTGATGATGGTCTCGGCCCCTGGTTCCTATAGGTACAAATATTTCAATTTTTAATTGTATCAACTGTCATAATGGTTAATACAGTAGGAACAGTCAGTCAGCATAGACTGATTTAAAAACGAAAATATAAAAGCGATGGAGAGAGCGATGAACCGAGTGTACTCGGAAAGGCATTGTTTCGATGATGCTGAAGGGATCCCCTTCCCGCCGGGGCGGGAAGGGTTACCCGACGAAGACAAGCTTCTTAACGCGGCTTCCCCTCGAAGTCCCGCGAGTATTACTCACCAAACCAAATCACATGTCAATACAAGCTTTGTTCCCAACAATCCTCTGTTGAAGATCCAAGAGGACCTGAGCAATTCCTTTCGGGAATTTATCCGCGACGAGAGCATGGTATTGGGAATTGATGTCGGTTTAAGCTGTTGTGCCTTGTCACTAGTTGCTGGTAACGAAATCAGATATTTAGGAGTCCGTCTGTTTGAATTGGCGGAAAATCCTTACACACGCGAACTGAAACAGGCAGAACGGCGCAAGCATCGGGCGCAGCGGCTGCGCTACAAGCGGCAGGCACGCCGGCGCGCGGGTTTGCGGACGCTATTGGCGGCGCATGGCATGTGGCCGGACGAGGACCGGCGGGCGCGCATGCAACCGCTCTCGCTGCGAGCGGAAGCGTTGGATCGCTGCCTATCCCCGGAAGAGTTCGGTGTGGCCCTGTTTCATGCCGCAAAGCGGCGCGGCTATGTTCCTCGCGGCTACGCGCTTCCGGAGTACCTCCCGGCATCAACCGGCGCTGGCGAAGCCCCGGTCGGGCCGATCGTGGCGGCCGCGACGCGAAACGAGCTGCGGGCATCGTCCTACCGTACCGTGGGGGAAATGTTACAGAGGGACCCCGCCTTTGCAGCGCGCAAACGCAACCGGCAGGGGGATTATGCGTCCGCCGTTTCGCGGCCGATGCTGGAAGCGGAGGTAGCCGTACTCTTCCGGGCCCAACGGACACTCGGATCCGACGCAGCGAGCGAAGCGCTGCAGCGGGCGTTCGAGCACACCGCCTTCCGGCAACTGCCGAGGCGGTACCCGACCTCGCATCACCCATGCGCCTTTTTGCCGGACGAGCCGCTCGGGCCGCGCCGTAGCCCGACGATGGAGCGCTACTGCTTTCTCGACGCGCTCACCAAGCTGCGTCTCGCCGAGCGGGGCGAGATCCGGCGGCTGACCCCGCCCGAAATCGCCATGGTGGCGGAGCGGTTTGGCCGAACCGCAACCGTTACCCGCCTGGATATCCGGCGCTGGCTCGCTTTGGCTCCCGATGTGCGCTTTCTCGGCGCGCGTTCGGAAGACAGCGATTTGGTGTCTCCTCTTGGGGCGGCCGCGGGGACGGTCACATTGCGAAACGTGCTGGGGCGCGTGCTCTGGAAGGAGTTGGGGTCGATACCTGGCGTCATCGACGCTTTGGCGGCGGCCGTTACCGGAGCAACGGAAGCCCGGGAGATCGAGGACCGGCTGACGGCCACGCCTGATGTTTGCGATGACGTCGTTTCTGCGTTGGTCGAGGCCTTCGAAGAGGGAGAGTTGACAGTCTTTCGCGCCAGGGGGCGGGTCTCCATTGCGGCGGCGCAGGCGATGATCCCCTTCCTGGAGCAGGGCTATCTGGTCTTCGATGCGGCCATCAAGGCAGGTTTCGACCGCTTTGCGCATGAAAAACGCATCCTTCATACGGTGCGGCAACCCCGGATTTACCGCCCGGTTTTGGAGGTGGCAAAACAGGTCCGGGCGCTGGTTCGGGATATCGGCGTGCTGCCGGGGCGCATCCATGTGGAGGTCGCAAAGGATCTCGGTTTGACCCCGGATCAGAGGGCAGCCGCCGAGGAGAGCTACCGCAAGACAGCCGAGGCGCGCCGCACCGCGCGGAACACCGTGTTGGATTTCTTAGGGACGGTAGAGGTGAACGACGCTCTCGTAGACCGGTACATGCTGTGGCAGGAGCAGGGCGGGCGCTGCGTCTACACGGGAGAGCCGATCAATGTCCGCCAGTTGTTGGACGGCGGGCAGGTGCAGGTCGATCATATCCAGCCGCTCAGCCGCAGCAACGATCACTCCCGCCACAATACCGTCGTATGCCTTGCCCGCGCCAACCAGGCAAAGGGCAACCTGACACCCTACGAGTGGCGGGGGAGCGACATTGATTGGTGGCGCGGGTTCGCCGGCCGCATCGGCTGGATGCCGCTCGCGCCGCGCAAGCGGCGGCTGTTGCTTTCCAAGGCTTTTGCCGAACGGGAGGGCAGCGTGCTGAACCGCAACCTGAATGATACGGGATATACCGCCCGATGCGTGCTGACCCTGCTGCGTGGGCTCTATACGGAATCTGAAGGATATCGCCGCGTTGCCGCCCGCCCCGGCCAATTGACCGCCATATTGCGTCGGGCTTGGGGTTTGACCAAGGAAAGGGGCGACGTACGCAGCCATGCCCTGGACGCCCTCGTCGTCGCGGTAGCCGGTGACCGCACGTTGTTCGGCCTGTCCGCAGCCCGCCGGCGGAATGGCAGCGCCGTCGATATGGCCGTTGCTCTGCCTTGGCCGGAATTCCGCCTTTCCGTCCTGGCGGCGCTCAGCGATGTCAAGATCAGTCGGGCGGAACAACGGCGCGGACGCGGTTCCGGCCATGCCAAGATCATTCGCGGGGCGCGCTTCGAAGCCGACGGCGAGCGGGTGTTGACTGAGCGGCGGCCGCTTCACCGGCTACGGGAGGCTGACCTTGCCAGGATTCCGGACCCCGAGATGAACGGTCCGTTGATCCAAACGCTGGCCGATTGGCTGGCGGCGGGATCACCCGCCGACTGCCCTCCGACTTCGCCACAGGGCGATCCGATCAGGCATGTTCGGTTGCGCATGACCGGCAAAACCGGCATTTCCCGGGATGGGCTGCCGGTGCGGGGCGGGATCGCGGGCTTCGGCGACCTTGTCCGCGCAGATATTTATCATACGGGTCAGAAATACATTGTTGTTCCCGTTCACGCTGCCGATGTCGCCACCCGGACGGAGCCACCGATTATGGCGCCGGTGACACGGAAATTGCGGAAGGACTGGCCGCGTGTTGAACCGGACATGCCGTTCCTGTTCAGTCTCTACCGCAATACGCTGGTGCGGGTGGCCCGGCGCGACGGGCGGGTGACGGAAGGGTATTTTCGGGGATTGGAGCAGCGCTCGGTTCGCCTGACGCTTTCCGACGCGATGGTGCCGAGCGAGACCTATCGCGTGCCGGTCAATCAGGCGGTGCTGATCGAAAAGTTCGCCATGGATCGGCTGGGCCGCCGTTTCCCGGTGCGGCGGGAGGTGCGGACCTGGCGCGGCGGCAATGCGCCGTGGCCGCCGGATGGGGTGTGCTCACAAACTTGGGTGGGTGCAAAAAACAAAGCCTCCTTGGCGGAGGCTTGAGTGGTAGGGGGACTTGGGACGAAGCCGCGTCTTGCTATTCAGTTCCTGGTGGGAGCCGCCGCCGCTGCTGTGTCGGTTCGTTTGCCGATTCTGATCGAGGCAGATTGCAAGAACAGGCGCATCTTATTTCAACCAAAAGTAGATCGCAAGCACCTTTTCGCTTATATCAACCAGCGAGCAGAAAGCGAACCACGAAATCGAGCAGGGGGCGGCCGTGCTCGGTCAGGCGCAAACTTCCCGTTACGAATGTCAGCCAAGCCGTTCCGGGTCATTTCTTCCAGCTTTTCGGTGCTGACGGCTTCTTCCAGAGGCATGCCCGTCAGCAGGTGAAAGCGCGACAGGTCCACCCCGTTTGCCAGGCGCAGCCCCGTCAAAATCAACTCCTCCGCCGTTTCAGCCTGGCCGACCATGGTCTCTGATTCGCAACCGTTGGCATTCTTTTCGACGGCGCGCAGCCATTTCTCCGGGGAGCGCCATTCCGCGGTGGCGAGCCGACAGGGCGCCCGGCCGATCCGCCCGTGCGCACCCGGCCCGACGCCGATCCAGTCGCCGCCGGTCCAATAGACCAGATTGTGCCGGCATTCCTCCCCCGGCACGGCGAAGTTTGAAATTTCGTAAAGCGCCAGCCCCTTTTCGGCGAGTCGTGCGGCCGTCAGATCGTAAAGATCTGCGGCAACGTCATCGTCCAAGGGAGTGATCCGCCCTGACCGCATCCATTGGTGAAAGCGGGTGCCTTGCTCGAACGTCAGTTGGTAGAGCGACAGATGCTTGTCGGCAAAGCCGAGCGCATTGGCCAGTTGCCGCTCCCAGCTTTCGAGGTTCTGGCCGGGCAGGGCGTAGATCAGGTCGAAGGAATAGCGGGGGAAGGTCTCGGCGATATGGCCCAGCGCCCGCTCCGCCTCGGCGACCGTATAGGTGCGGCCGAGGAAATCGAGGGCGTCCTGCTCGAACGATTGGATGCCGACGGACAATCGGTTCACGCCCGCGGCGCGGAAGCCCTCGAACCGCTCGGTCTCGTGCGTGGTGGGGTTGGCCTCCAGCGTGATTTCGCAGTCGGGCGCGACCGGCCAGCGCCTGGCGATGTGGGAGAGCAGACGGTCCACCGATGCCGGCATCATCAGGGAAGGCGTGCCTCCGCCCCAAAAGACCGTCTGGATTTCCCGGTCCGGGTAGCGGGCGTGCCAATAATCCAGCGCCTTCTCCGTGGCGCTGACCCAGCGCTCTTCGTCCACCAGCGGGCGGACATGGCTGTTGAAGTCGCAATAGGGGCATTTGGCGCCGCAAAACGGCCAGTGCAGATAGAGCGAAAGCGGCTCTTTCCCGCCGGTGTTCATCGGCTGAAGCATTTCTCGGCGAGCACGGCAAAGGCGCGGGCGCGGTGGCTGAAAGCCGCCTTGCGTGCAAAGCCCGCCTCACCGACCGCCATCTCGCCGAAGGTCTCGGTCTCGCCCTCGGGCACAAACATGGGGTCGTAGCCAAAGCCGCCGCTGCCTCGGGGCGGCCAGATGACATGGCCCTCCACGCGTCCTTCGGCGATTTCATGGTGGCCGTCCGGCCAGGAGAGCGCCAGCAGGGCGACAAACGCGGCGGAACGGTCGCCTTGGCCGCGCAGCCCGTCCTCGATGCGCTGCATGGCACGCGCAAATTCCTTGTCCGCCCCAGCCCAGTCGGCGGAGTAGACGCCGGGCGCGCCGCCGAGGGCGTTGACTGCGATGCCCGAGTTGTCCGCCAGTGCGGGCAGGCCGCTGGCCTCTATCGCGGCGCGGGCCTTGATCAGCGCGTTCTCGATAAATGTCGTGCCGGTCTCCGGCGGCTCCGGCAGCCCCAGCTCTCCCGCCCCTACCAATTCCACGGCATAGGGCGCGAACAGGCGCTGGAACTCCGCCAGCTTGCCCTTATTGTGGCTGGCAAGCACGAGTTTCGGTTTGGTGAAGCGGCGTGCGGCCATCAAATCCTAGAATCCGTGTCCGACAAGGCCCAGAATGGCGCGCCGCTGCATCCGCACCAGCTCCGCGCAGCCTTTTTCGGCCATGTCCATCAGTTGGGTGAAGGATTGCTTGGAAAGCGGCGCTTCCTCGCCGGTCGCCTGCACTTCGATGATCTCGCCCTTGCCGGTCATCACAAAGTTGGCGTCGGCATCGGCATTGCCGTCTTCGGCATAGTCCAGATCCAGAACGGGCTCTCCCTTATAGATGCCGCACGAGACGGCCACCACTTCGCTGGAAAGCGGCAATTCCGCGATGATCTTGCGCTGCTGCAGAAACTGACAGGCCTGATAGAGCGCCACATAGGCGCCGGTGATGGCGGCGGTTCGGGTGCCGCCATCGGCCTGGATCACGTCGCAATCGATCTTGATCTGCACCTCGCCCAGCGCCTTCAGATCGACAATGGAACGGAGCGCCCGCCCGATCAGCCGCTGGATTTCCTGGGTCCGGCCGGACTGCTTGCCGCGTGCGGCCTCACGGTCGCCGCGGGTGTGGGTGGCGCGCGGCAGCATGCCGTATTCGGCCGTCACCCAGCCCCGGCCTTGGCCGCGCATGAACGGCGGCACCCGGTCTTCGACGGACGCGGTGCACAGCACGTGTGTATTGCCGAAGCGCACCATGCAAGAGCCTTCCGCGTGCAGGCTGAAATCCGGCTCGAAGGTAACGGTGCGCAACTGGCCGGGTGCGCGCCCGGAAGGGCGGATTGTCATCAATGTTGTGCTCTCGTTTCGATGAATTTGACCGTTTCTGCCGGATTTATTCCTCGATATCCAGGACTGCCGTCTGCGTGATCTTTACGCTGGAGCGGTATCCGCCGCTTTCGTCCGGTTGGCACTATCGCCGGCGCCGCCATCCACGGCCTCCAGGGGGGCGCTCATTTCGACGCCCGGGCAGCGGATTCCCTGGGGTCGGCCGGTGATCGAAAGCGGCTGATGCTCATCGTAATAGGGCGGCATTTCCGGGCCGCCGGGGCAGGCGAGCCAGACACGCAGCAGATGCCGTCGCTGTTCCGGTTCCGGCCAATCCTCATAGGCGGTACGGCTGTGCAGGATCCAGTGATTGCAGAGAAACTGCATGTCGCCCGGCAGAAACTCCATGTTCAGCCGGAATTCATCGCTGTTGGCGAGCGCGTCGAGCGCATCGAACGCCGCTTCCTGTTGTTCGGTCAACCGCGGCACGTCGGCAAAGCGCTGCGCCTTGCGCACAGTGCTGCGCACATACTGGCAGAAAACCCGGCCCTTGTAGGGCATGAACACCGGAATACGGTACCAGGGCTCGCGATCGGCCGGCACTTCGTCGCGCCGGTCGCGGTAGACGATCTCCAGCAGGGCCGGCATCAGATCGGGATGCCGGTCGATCATGGCGTGATAGAGCGCGGTCGAGGAAACCGCGCTGGAAAGCCCGCCCGACTTCGCGGTGCGCAGCGAAAGCAGCCCCACCACGTCGCCCCAGTCTGCGTGAAACGACAGCTTCTCGGATGTCTGGTAGCCCCGCCCGCTCGGCTTGCCGGCGTCAAAACCCAGGTCGCGCACATGCCCCAGCGCATGCCCGCCGGCGTTCTGGGAGACGGGCGAGCCCAAATGCAGCGCCACGGCCCAGTAGGCCAAAGCGGCCTCCCTTAGTGAGTAGTTCTGCACCGGAAAGCCGCGCAGCAACGCCAGGCCGATGCCATTCATCAGTTGCTCCCGAACGCCCTCCAATCGCTCGCCGAACACCGGCAGCGGCATGTCTTCCAGGCGGAGATGGGTGAGATCTTCGGTCCGCTCGCCGTGCCGCTGGATGAGAGCGTCCAGGTCGTCCAGCTCCCGGCGGCCGAGGTCGATCATCCAGCGCTCCGGCTGGGCGGCCAGTTCCGGTCCTTTCCAGTTGGCGGGGCTGTCGTCGAAGCGGGGGAAGGCGGGGTTATTGGCGGGCATGGTCGGTCTCCAATACGGGCAGATGCGGTCGGACTCCAATCTGCGTACCGTGCAGGGCTCTGTCCAGAGCGGGCGCGGCGGGGCAGTATAGCGCCAACATCAGCCAGAGGAGACCCCTTCATGCAATTCGGCCTTTCCATTCCCCACCGCGGCCCGCTCGCCAATCCGGAGGCGATCCGCGCTATCGCCGAGAGGGCGGAGGCGCTGGGCTTCGGCGTGTTGACCATGTCCGACCATGTCGTGGTGCCCCGCCGGATCGAGTTGAAATACCCCTACAGCCCGGATGGCGGATGGGCGGGTGGCGCCGACGGTATGTGTTTCGAGCAGCTTTCGCTGCTGAACTATGTGGCCGGCATCACACACAAGGCGCGGTTGCTGACCTCGGTCATGGTGGTTCCCCACCGGGAGCCGATCTTTACCGCCAAGGCGCTCGCGACGGCCGACCAACTGTCGGGCGGGCGGGTCGAACTCGGCGTGGGCACCGGCTGGATGCGCGAGGAGTTCGAGCTTCTGCAGACCCCGCCGTTTGCGGAGCGCGGGGCGGTGACGGACGAGTACATCCGCGCGTTCAAGACCCTTTGGACCGAGGAAGATCCGTCGTTTGAGGGCAAATATGTGCGGTTCAAGGACATCTTCTTTCAGCCGAAGCCGGTTCAGCCGGGCGGGCCAAAGGTCTGGGTCGGCGGTGAGAGCGGACGTGCGCTGCGGCGGCTCGCGGCGCTGGGGGATGTCTGGTACCCGATCGCCGGCGGCAATCCGAAAGCGCCGCTGGACACGCTCGACGCCTATGACGCAGCACTCGCGAAGCTGCGCCAGGCAGCAGAGCAGATAGGCCGGGACCCGGCAACCATCGGACTCGCCTATAACGCCATGGGCCATTCCGACGAGGAAAAGCAAAGCGCCTCGGGCGGGCGGATGGTGATGACCGGCAGCGCCGAAGCCCGGCGGAACGATGCGGCGGCCCTGGCCGAACGGGGGCTTTCCACCATGGTCGTCAATCTGGCCGCCGGAACGGTAGAGGATGCCGTGGCCAAACAGGAAGCGTTCGCCCGCGACGTGATGAGTGCGTTCAAGTAGGAGATCGGCGCGCCCATTGCGATTTTCGTTGGCGCTTGCGGCAGGCGAAGTAGCGGCCGTGCATCCGAATGCCTATGCAGCCAGGTAACCGGTGGCGGCGATCAGCAAGGTGACGGTGCCGATCGCCGCCAACAGGGCCAGGGCGGCATTGCGGTAATAGCGCTGGCCGCCGACGGAAAAATGGCGCGCGCCGAGCCAGGTGCCGCCCGAATAGGCGGGAATTGAAAGCAGGCTCAGCAGCACGACCTGCGGCGTGAACAGGCCGTAGAGATAAAGCGGGACCAGTGCGCAAAGGTTGAGACCGGAGACGGCGCCGATCGTGTTGGCCCGCTGCTGCACCGCCGTGCCGGGGCGGGCGAGAGCCAAGGCGACAGCCGGCGGCCCGCCGATGCCGGCCGAGCCCTGGATAAAGCCTGACGCAGCGCCGGCCCCTATCGTACCGGCCAGACCGGCGCTTGCGGGCAGGCTCCAACCGCGCCAGAGCATCGTCACCATGAACAGCACAAACCCAGCAATCGCCATTTTCATCAGTCCCGGCTCGACCGAAACCAGCACCAGCGTCCCTAAGGGCGCGGCGGCAAAGGTCGCGAGGGCGAACGGTACGACAAAGCGGCGTTCCGATTCCCTGATGGCGGTCGGCAGCAACTGCAACATGGCCGGCAGGCCGGAGATTGCGGCCACGGCCACTGCCACCTTTGGCCCGACGATCAGGCTGAGCACCAGGATCGTCACCAAAGCACCGCCGAAACCGACAAACCCCCGGATAAAGCCGCCAACAAACGCAGCACCGCCGGCGACCACGAATTGCCAAGGCGCGGTCGCGGCCAGGGCGTCGGACAGGAGAGAGAACAAGCTGCCTTACCAACGGCAGTGCCTTCGTTTCGGTCAGCCATAATCCGGCGGCCGCTTTTCATTAAAAGCGGCGATGCCTTCCTGAAAATCGGCGCCCGCGCGCACCCGGTCGCCCAGTTCCTGGTCCCGCGCCTCGTGCTGGGCGGCGTCGGCGGTCATCATCGAGCTGATCTGGGTGCGCACCGCCTGCACGGCGCTCGGCGAGTTTTTGGCGATCAGGGCCGCCGTCTCGATCGCCTGGGGCAGCACCTGGCCGGCTGGCAGCACCTTGTTCACCAGGTTTATCTCCTTCGCCTCCGCCGCGGCGATCAGGCGGCCGGTCAGGATCAGGTCCATGGTGTGGACGTAGCCGATCTGGCGCACCAGCTTGGTCGCCGCGCCGCCGAAGGGATAGACGCCCCACTTCACCTCCGGAAGGCCAAAGCGTGCGTGCTCGGCGGCGTAGCGGATGTCGGTCGCGAGCAGGTACTCGACGCCGCCGCCCGCGCAGACGCCATTGACGGCGGCGACGATGGGTTTGGAGAACGGGGTCAGCTTCAAGAGCGACGTGTTTACGATGGCCGCCAGTTCGGGCGTCGCCTCCAGATCGCCGGAGAGATCGGCCCCGGCGCAAAAGGCGCGCTCGCCGGCGCCGGTCAGCACCACGGCGCGGCAGCCGGGGTCTGTATTCAGTCGGTTCCAGATCTCACACAGCTCCGCCATCATCGCCCGACTCATGGCGTTCATCTTGTCCTGCTGGTCGATGGTGATCTGGACGACCCGCGGCGCGGGCTCGGAAAGATGGAGTGGCATGGTCGGCGAACCTCTGGGCTTCTGTTTCTGCCGTTAGGCGGTTATCAAGGAAGGGAATTCACCGTCGCCGGGTCTGTCGCTCCATGCAAGCCCCCTACAGCCGCACGACCTTCGATCTTTTACGCGAGCAGGCCGCGCGCACGCCCAATCATGCCGCCGTCATCGCCGATGGCGTCACCACCAGCTATGCCGAACTGGCGGCGCGGGCGGCGGCGGTTGCGGTCCGCCTGCGCGCAGAAGGGACGCGGCGGGGTGATGTGGTCGGGCTGCTCTCCAACAACCGCCTGGAATGGCTGCAGGTCTTTTTCGGCACGACGGCGCTGGGTGCAGTGCTGGCGCCGTTCAGCACCTGGTCGACGCCGGCGGAGCTGGAATTCCTGCTGGAGGACGCCGACGTCTCGGCCCTGTTCACGCTCGACGAATATCGCGGCAAGCCGTTCCGCGCCGAGGTCGAAGCCATACAGGCAGCCGGCAAGGCGCCGTCTCTCCAGCATGTGATTACGCTTGATAGCTTAAGCCATTGGCTCGGCGATGCCGGCCCAGCCGAGGAACTGCCGCCTGGCGAACGGGCCAGCGCCGCCGATCCGCTGGTGCTGCTCTACACCTCCGGCTCCAGCGCCCGGCCGAAATGCGTGCCGCTCCAGCACTACGCCGCCATCGAAAACGGCTTCAATATCGGCGAGCGCATGGGCCTCGGATCGCAGGACCGGGTGCTGATCTCCATCCCCCTGTTCTGGTCCTATGGCGCGGTGAATGCGCTGATGGCGACGGTGAGCCATGGTGCAACGCTGGTATTGCAACCGCAGTTCCAGCCTGGCGGTGCGCTCGATCTGATCGAGGAACATCGCTGCACGGCATTCTATACGCTGCCGGCGATGACCAGCGCGCTGCTCACCCATGACGATTTCCAGCCCGAGCGTACCAAGTCTTTGCGCACCGGCGTCACCATCGGCGCGCCGCAGGACATTCTGAGCGCCGCCAACGAGCTGGGCATGACCGAGATCTGCAACGTCTACGGCCAGACCGAGGGCTACGGCAATTGCTGCGTCACGCCCCATCACTGGCCGCTGGAGAAACGGGCGTATTGCCAGGGGCCGCCGTTGCCGGGAGTAACCGTGCGCATCCGCAATGCGGAAACCGGCCGGGACTGCGCCCCCGGCGAGGTAGGCGAGATCCTGCTGAAGGGCTATCTGACGCCCGGCTATGCCGGCAACAGCGCCTTTGCCAACGCAGAGGCGTTTACGGCAGACGGCTTTTTTCGCTCCGGCGATCTGGGGTCGCTGAACGAGGCTGGGGCGCTGATCTATGCGGGCCGCATCTCGGAAATGATCAAGCGCTCTGGCATCAACGTCTCACCGGCGGAGGTCGAGGAGGCGTTGCAACAGGCAGAGGGCGTCAGCATCGTCGGCGTCACCGGTGTGGACGATCCCGTGAAGGGCGAGATCATCGTCGCCTTCGTCGTGCCTGAGCCGGGCGCACAACCGGAGCCGCAGGCGCTGCGGGCCCATTGCCGGGGCCTGCTTTCCGGCTACAAGGTTCCAGACCTGATTTTCCTCAGACCGGATTTGCCGCTGACGCCCACCGGCAAGCTGATGCGCCGCGATTTGCGCGCGCTGGCTACGGCCGAAGTCGAGAAGGAAACCGCCTGAGATGCACGCCGTGCTTTGCCCGGAATTGGGCTCCATCGACAATCTCACCGTAGGCGAGCGCCCGCCGCCCGCCATGATAGAGGGCGGTGTGCGCATCGGCGTGAAGGCCGCGGGCGTCAACTTCCCGGACATCCTGATGGCGGAAGGCAAATACCAGGTAAAGCCGGCGCTGCCCTTTACGCCCGGGTTGGAGGTCGCGGGCGAAGTGCTCGAATGTGCTTCGGGCGTCACCCACGTGAAGCTCGGTGACCGCGTGATGGCCTTCGCCCGCCATGGCGGTGGCTTTGCCGAAGAGATCGTGCTGCCGGGCGATATTGTGACGCCCATGCCGCCGGATACGGACTTCGTCACCGGCGCGGCGTTTCCGGTCGCCTATGGCACCGCCCATTTTGCGCTGACCCATCGCGGGCGTCTTCAACCCGGCGAGACGCTGCTGGTGCTGGGTGCCACCGGCGGCGTGGGCATCGCCGCCATTGAGGTGGGCAAGCTGCTGGGCGCCAGGGTCATCGCGGCCGTGGGCACCGACGAAAAATGCGCCATCGCACGGCAAATCGGTGCGGATGTGGCGATCAACTATGCCACCCAGTCCCTGCGCGACGAGGTGAAGGCCGCGACCGGCGGGGCAGGGGCCGATGTGGTGTTCGATCCCGTGGGCGGTGACGCCTTCACCCAAAGCGTGCGCTGCATCAATTGGGAGGGACGCATCCTGATCATCGGTTTCGCGAGCGGAGAGGTCGCCCAGGCCGCTACCAACATGATCCTGGTGAAGAATTTCAGCGTTATAGGCGCGGTATTCGGCGAGCACTCCGAGCGCTTTCCGGTGGAAACCAGGCAGCGCCTGGAGGCAATCTTACCGGAAGTTGCGACAGGCAGGCTCAATCCGCGGGTCTGGAAGACGTTTCCGCTGGAAGGCGTGCAGGACGCGCTCCGCGAAATCCAGGACCGGAAGGTGGTCGGTAAGATGGTGCTGACGGTCTGAGCGACAGCCCGGCTGGTTTATGTTAACCTGCGACTTTAACACTTTGTTCAGGAAATGCGGCATGCCGGACAGCGAAATTGCTGATCGTATAGGCGCGAATGCGGGCGACATCGCTCTGCTGGAGCAGTTGGAGAAAAAGGTTCTCTGGCTCTCCTCCTGGATGATCCACAATGCCAACCAGATCCGGCCTGCGCGGGATGGCTTGAAAGTCGGCGGCCACCAATCGTCCTCGGCCAGCGTTTCGACCATGCTGACCGCGCTCTATTTCAGCGTGCTGAACCCGGAAGACCGGGTGGCGGTGAAGCCGCACGCCTCGCCCGCCTATCACGCCATCCAGTATCTGATGGGCCGTCAAAGCCGGGAGCAGTTGGAGGGGTTTCGTGCCTTCGGCGGCGCACAGTCCTATCCCAGCCGGACCAAGGACAAGGACGATGTGGACATTTCCACCGGCTCGGTGGGGCTCGGTGCGGCCTTTACGGTGTTCGCCTCGTTGGTGCAGGACTATGTGCGCCTGAAATGGCCGAACGGCGCCGATCCGGGGAAGATGATCTCTATCGTCGGCGACGCCGAATTGGACGAAGGCAATATTTTCGAGGGCCTGCTGGAAGGCTGGAAGCACGATGTGCGGAACGTCTGGTGGCTGATCGACTATAACCGCCAGTCGCTGGATGCGGTCGTGTCCGACCGCCTGTTCGGGCAGATCAACGGCCTGTTCGCGTCCATGGGTTGGGACGTGGTCGTGTTGAAATACGGCCGCAAGCTCGAGGCCGCCTTCGCCGAGAAGGGTGGCGAGGCACTGCGCACCTGGATCGACGAATGCCCGAACTCGCTCTATTCGGCGCTGGTCTTCAAGGGCGGCGCGGCTTGGCGGGCGCAGGTCTTGGAAGACACGGGCAACGTCGCCGGCATTCCGGAATTGCTCGACAAATACGACGACGAGGCGCTGGCGGGCTTGATGACCAACCTGGCGGGGCAGGACATGGCGGTGATGGCCGAGGCCATGCACGCCGTCGAAAGCGACCGGCCGACCTGCTTCATCGCCTATACCATCAAGGGCTACAAACTGCCGCTCGCCGGGCACAAGGACAACCATGCGGGTATCATGAATTCCGGCCAGATGGCAGCGTTCCAGCGTCTGATGGGCGTGGCGGAAGGTCAGGAATGGGATGCCTTTGCCGGCCTGGAGGAAGATGCTGCGGCGCTGAAGGCGTTTATCTCGGAGGCGCCCTTTCTCGGCCAGGGCAGTGAGCCTCGCCGCCGTGAATCCGCAAAAATTCCCGTGCCCGAGAAGATTTCCGCTCCCAAGGCGGACAGCATGTCGACCCAGGAGGGCTTTGGCCGGATCCTGACGGAGATCGCCCGCAGCGACTTGCCGCTTGCCGACCGGATCGTGACGACTTCTCCAGACGTCACCGTTTCCACCAATCTGGGCGGTTGGGTCAATGCCAAGGGCATTTTTGCGCGGGAGCCGCAGGCGGACGTCTTTCGGGACGAGGAAGTCGTGAGCGCCCAGCGCTGGGCCATGCATCCCAAGGGCCAGCATTTCGAGCTGGGGATCGCCGAAAACAATCTGTTCTTGATGCTGGGCGCGCTCGGCCTCTCCGGGCCGCTGTTCGGGGAGCGGCTGCTGCCCATCGGCACTCTGTACGATCCCTTCGTGATGCGCGGCCTCGATTCTTTCAACTATGCCCTGTACCAGGACGCGCGGTTCATGGTGGTCGGCACGCCCAGCGGCCTCACGCTGGCGCCGGAAGGCGGTGCTCACCAATCCATCGCAACGCCCCTGATTGGCATGGGGCTGCCCGGCGTGACTTTCTTCGAGCCTGCCTATGTGGACGAACTGGCGGCGATCATGCGTTGGGGCTTTGAGCATATGCAGGGACCGGCGGGAGAGGGCGGCAGCGTCTATCTCCGGCTCTCCACCCGCCCGCTGAAGCAGCCGAAACGCACCTTGGACGCCGCGGCGGTAGTGAAAGGCGCATATTGGCTGAAATCGCCCTCGGGCGATGCTGATCTTGCCATCATTGCCATGGGCGCGCTGTTGCCGGAGGCACTGGAGGCGTACGCGGCGCTGGCAGAGGATGCGCCCGGCGCCGGATTGATGGTCGTCACATCACCGGAACAGTTGCACCGGGACTGGCAGGCCGAGGGCGCTTCGGCCTGGATCGGCCAGTTGCTCGACCAATTGGCCGACGACGCGGCCCTGGTTAGCCTTTGCGACGGGCATCCGGCCACGCTTTCCTGGCTCGGCAGCGTTCACCAGCAGACGATCAAGGCGCTGGGTGTCGAGGCGTTCGGCCAGTCTGGCGATCTGCCTGACCTTTACCGCGAACACGGGCTCGATGCGGAATCCATTCTGGATGCTTGCGCGGCTACGCTGGTTGCGCGGTATGGGATATAGTACTATGAGAAGTTTTTCGCTTACAGGAAGTGTTAGAATAACAGGATAATCCCCGCGTGATTTCGTTGGCCGCATGATCAATGATTGGCGTGACCACGTTGGCGTGCCTACGAACGGAACGACGAGCGAAGGAGATCGCAGTGTACACAACGATTATGGTGCCGGTTGATCTGACCCATGCGCCCCGGCTGGAGAAGGCTCTCACCATTGCCGGTGATCTTTGCCTCCATTACGGGGCAAAAGCCGTGTATGTCGGTGTGACCCCATCGACGCCCAGCAGCATTGCCCGCACGCCGGCTCAATTTGCCCAAAAACTGGACGCCTTCGCGGCGGAACAAGCGGCGAAGCATGGCCACAGTGCCTCGGGGCATAGCGTCGTTTCGCACGATCCGGCCATCGACCTGGACGAGGCCCTGCTGAAGGCCGCAAGTAAGATCGGAGCCGACCTGATTGTAATGGCTTCACATATACCGAACATCACCGACTATGTGTGGCCGTCCAACGGAGGCGAGATCGCTACCCACGCTAAAGCCTCCGTTTTGGTTGTGCGTGATTAACTACGCGGCCAAGAGAATACATACACCATTAGGGAACAAGTAATGGCGGATCAGCAAGTGGATATAGGAGTCCCGACACCGCAGGGCACCACGGAGTTAATTGATACCGACTACCAAATTGGGCGGGACAATATCGAAGGTCGGCTAGGGCCGTTCGGCTTTGATATCCATAACCCGGTTTTTTTGGTCTCGGGCCTGACCGTTGTGGCTTTTGTCTTTTTCGCTTTGGCCCTGCCGGTTGAGGCCGCGGCGGCATTTGGCTGGCTCCGGCCGTTCCTGACCTCCACCTTTGACTGGTTTTTCCTAACCGCGGCGAATATTTTTGTCCTGTTCTGCCTGTTTCTGATTGTGAGTCCCTGGGGCCGCATCAGGCTCGGCGGGCCCGACGCGCAGCCGGACTATGGCTATGTCGGCTGGTTTGCCATGCTGTTCGCCGCCGGCATGGGCATCGGCCTGATGTTTTTTGGCGTGCTGGAGCCGGTCTATCATATGGCGGTTTCGCAGCCGCTGGGGGTGCCGTCGCCGTTCGCTGCGGATGGCAGCATCATTCCGGAAAATGTCGAGGCGGCCCGTGCCATGGGGCTGGCGGCCACGATCTATCACTGGGGCCTGCACCCCTGGGCGATCTATGCGATCGTCGCACTGGCGCTGGCGCTGTTCACCTTTAACAAGGGATTGCCGCTGACCATCCGTTCTGCCTTCTATCCTATTTTCGGCGAACGGATCTGGGGCTGGACCGGCCATTTTATCGACATTCTGGCAGTTTTCGCGACGCTGTTCGGCCTCGCCACGTCGCTCGGCTTCGGCGCGCAGCAGGCCAACGCCGGCCTGGAATATGTCTACGGCATTCCTAACAATATTACGGTACAGGTGATCCTCATTACCGGCATCACGGGCATTGCGCTGCTGTCGGTGTTGCGCGGCCTTGACGGCGGCGTGAAGGTGCTGTCGGAAATCAACATGGGCGTCGCGGCGCTGCTGCTGGCATTCGTGTTGTTGGCCGGGCCGACAATGACGATCCTTCAGGATTTTGTCTTTGGGCTCGGCACCTATGCCGAGGAAATCCTGCCGCTCAGCAATCCGGTGGGCCGCACCGACGGGGATTTCCGGCAAGGCTGGACCGCGTTCTATTGGGCCTGGTGGATCAGCTGGTCGCCTTTTGTTGGCATGTTCATCGCGCGCGTCAGCCGCGGCCGTACCGTGCGGGAATTCATTACCTGCGTGCTGATTATCCCGTCGCTGGTCTGCGTGCTTTGGATGGCCGTGTTCGGCGGCGTCGCCATCGACCAGGTGCTGAGCGATCCCGCGACCAGCGCGGTCAAGGCCAAGGTGATCGACAGTTACAGCCCCGAACTCTCGCTGTTCGCGATGCTGGAAGGGCTACCGATGGCGGCAGTCACGTCGACCATTGGCATTGTTCTGGTGATCGTGTTCTTCGTGACATCGTCGGACAGCGGCAGCCTCGTGATCGACACCATCACGGCCGGGGGCAAGGTGAACGCACCGGTGCCGCAGCGGGTGTTTTGGTGCACGTTCGAAGGCGCGGTTGCGATCGTGCTGTTGATCAGCGGAAGCCTCGGCGCACTTCAGGCGATGGTAGTCTCTACCGGGTTGCCATTCACCGTCGTGCTGTTGCTGATGTGCGTTGCGATCGTAAAAGGGTTGATGGCCGAGAAGCGCTAGCAATGATGGTGGGCCGGTGTGCCGGGTGGTGCGCCAATCGCTCACCACCCGGCCGCCAGCCGGTCCAGCTTGATCCGCTGGACATAAGCAGCCAAGTCTCCCAGCTTGTCCAGATCGCGTTTCAGGCTGGCTTCCCGGGAGGGCAGGGTTATCCCCAACGCCTCTACCAATGCACCATAGTCGGCCTGCCACGTTTGCATGCGGTTGCGCATATCCAGCAGCAGCATTTCAGCCTTGGCCGAGCCGGGCCCCGCGTCCACTGCCACCCCCGCCATGGCTTTCAAGCCATTCCACGCGGCCACCAGCGCGCCGAACCCGGTTTCATGCGCGCCGGTCAGCGCGGCGCCGGTCTGCTCCTTCAGCACGTCCAGTTCGGCTGCAAACGCGCCGAAGCGGCTGCCTAGGTTCACCAGATCCTCGTGGTCGCGCATGGGCTTGCCGAGCAGGTCATAACCTTCGCCTAGAGCCCCGAGCACCGCCTCCGGGCCGACATAGACGCCATTCAGCTTAAGCCCGCAGTGGGAAGAAGGCTTCAGATAGTCAACATTGCCGCCGGGTAGGATCTCCAGCCCTTCCGCGCCCCGCGGCACCAGAAAGATGCTGTAGCGCTTGATGCCCTTCTCCTCAGACGTGATCGCCAGCACGGCGATAATGTCTGCGTGCGGGCCTTGGGTCAGGTAGCTCTTTTCGCCATAGATCCGCCAGCCGTCCCCGTCTGGATCGGCCCGGGTGCTCAGGTGCTTCGGGTGCGCTCCGACTTTCGGTTCGGAGATTGAAACGGCCATGCGGACCTTGCCGCGCGCCAAGTCCGGCAGGTAGCGCTGGCGCTGTTCCGTATTGCCCAACCGGTTGATGACAAAGCCCGCATGATGCAGGTGACCCTGCCAGATACTGCCGACCCCGGCATTGCGCGCGGCACGCACAAACCCTTCCACGGCGGCGATCTGGGTTGCAGGGTCTATAGGCGTCCCGCCGAACTCCGCGGGCGTGCTGAGCCCCAGCAATCCGTCCGCCGCCATGGCCTGCCACACGTGTTCCGGCAGGGCATCCAGCGTGTGGATGTCGGTCAACGGCGCGAGGTTTTCCTCGGCGAAGGTGCGGGCTTTCTCGATCCACTCGGTCATTTCTACCTCGCATTCCCAGACGGCGCTTGCGCCGATCCGGAACACGCGCCGGATAGCGCTGCTGCGTTCCCGGCGCTAAATCCGCGCCTCGATGAGGTTCGGGCCGGCTGTCGCCATCGCCCGCTGGATGGCGTCGGCCAGATCCTCGCAGGTATCGACCTTCACACCCGGGACGCCAAAGCCCTTGGCAATCGCGACCCAATCCAGTGGAGGGTTGTCCAACTCGGTCAGCGCTTGGGAGTGCTTCCCCGGCTGGTTCAGGCCGGCGCGGGTCATCTCTCCAATCAGGATCTGGTACTTGCGATTGGAGCAGATCACGGTCGTCACGTCCGCACCCTCCCGCGCCTGGCTCCAAAACGCCTGGGGCAGGTAGGCGCCGGAGCCATCGGCCTGCAGGTTCAACACCGGCCGGTCCGGGCAGGCCAGCGCAGCGCCGAGCGCGAGGCCGGGACCTTCGCCGATGGCGCCACCGCAAAGGCTGATTTGCGTGTGGCGCGGCAGCTTGGTCGACATCGGGCCATAGAGGCGCCCGGTCGTCACGGCAGTCGGCACGATCACGGCGTTTTCGGGCTGGAGCGCGGCAAAGGTCTGGCAGAGCGAGTCGGGCGTCAACTGGCCGTTCGGCATGCCGGGCGACTCGGGGCTGGTCACCGACGGCGTCGCACCCGCCGCACCCGTGCCCTGGACCAAAGCATCTAGCGCCGCCACGGCGTCATCCACCTGTCCCGCCACATGCACCACGCCGTCGCGATCGCGCAGATACTGGCTCGGCGCATCCGGCCAACCAAAGAAGCTGACCGGCAGCTTGGTGCCGATCACGATCACCTGCTCATAGGAGTCCATCAGCGCTTGCGCCGGTTCCGGCGGATAGGGCATGCGGATATGGTCGGGCAGTCCCGCGCCGCATTCCATCAGGGAGAAAGAGCCCTCGATCACCAGATCGCAACCATGCGCCGCCTTCAGCTTGGCCGCCAGCATCAGGCCTTGCTCTTTCAGCGCAGTACCGCCGATCAGCAGCGCCGTTTTCTTGCCATTCTTCAGCGCCTTTGCGGCCTGATCCACCAGCTTGTCATCGATCGCGCCCAGCGGCTCCGGCTTGCCGAGCTTGGGGTCGGCCGGTACATCCGCCATCTGGTGGTCGTGCGGAAAGGAGAGGGTTGCGATCCGGCCGCGCTGTCCCAGCGCAAAGGTGATGCCGTCCACTATATCCTGGGCCACGGTCTCCGGCCCCTTGGTTTCGCGCACCCAGCCCGAAACGGTGCCGGCAAGCCCCAGAATGTCCATCCCAAGTGGCGCGTCGGCGTCATAGTGCCAGGTGGAATGCTGGCCGATGACATTAAAGACCGGTGCGAACGCGCGGCGCGCATTGTGCTGGTTGGCGCAGGAGTTGGCGAAGCCTGGCCCCAGATGGGTGATCGTCATGGCAGGCTTGCCCGCGAGCCGCCCATAGGAGATCCGCTGCGGCGCTGCAGACGTTCTCGTGCAAGGCCAGCACGGGCCGGATGCCCGGTGCCGAATCCATCGCCATCACCATGGGCATTTCGGTGGTGCCGGGGTTGGCGAAACAGATCTCCGTTCCGGCCTGCTTGGCAACGGACATAAGGGCTTCGGCACCGTTCATCGGGCATGTCTCCTGGAAGCTGGCGTTGAGGTTCGCGCAGTCTCGCAGGCACCGGGGAGGGAGGCAAGCGGCAGCCGCCCGCGGCGGCAAGGTCAGTCCGCAGGTTCCAGGCGGATCAATTGGCCATTGCGCTCGTCGGTCAGCAGATAGACCAGGCCATCCGGCCCGACCCGCACGTCGCGAATGCGGCCGAACTTGTCCGTGAACATCCGTTCTTCGCCGGTCACGCGCTCGCCCTCCAGCGACAGCCGCGCCACCAGTTGAAATTTCAGCGCGCCCACCAGCACATCGCCTTTCCAGGCGGGGAAGGCGTCGCCATCGTAATATGCCATGCCGGAGGGCGCGATGCTGGGGGTCCATGTGTAGATGGGGTCGGTGACGCCGGGGGCCGTGGCCTTGCCGGTGCCGACCGGCGAGCCGCCATAGTTGATGCCATAGCTAACGCGCGGCCAGCCATAGTTGGCGCCGGGCTTGACGATATTGACTTCGTCGCCACCCTGCGGCCCGTGCTCGTGCAGCCAGAGTTTGCCGCTCGGCGGGTGAAGGATCATGCCTTGCGGGTTGCGGTGGCCGTAGGAGTAAATCTCGGGCAATACGTCGGTGCCGCCCACGAAGGGATTGTCGTCCGGGACGCTGCCGTCGCGGTGCAGGCGGATGACCTTGCCCGCATGGCTCATCAGGTCCTGGGCCGGGTCTTTCTGGCCGCGCTCGCCGATGATGAAGGCCACGGTGCCGTCCGGTAGAAAGGCGATGCGACTGCCGAAATGGCGATTGCTGTCGTAATCCGGCTCGCCATTCAACAGAACCTCAAAATCCTCCAGCGTGTCGTCCACCAGTCGCCCGCGGGCGAGGTTGGTGTTCGCGCCCTCGTCGCCGATTGCGGCATAGGTCAGGTAGATGTACCGGTTCTCGGAAAATGCCGGGTCGAGCGCCACGTCCAGCAGGCCGCCCTGACCCACCGCGTACACTTCGGGCAAGCCGTCGATTTCGGTGCGGTGGCCACCATCGGCCGGAAGCCGCAACAGGCGACCTTTCCGCTCCGTCACCAGGAAATCGCCACCGGGCAGAAACGCAAGGCTCCAAGGATGGCGCAGGCCGCCCGCGACGGTGACGGCCCGGACCTCGTAGTGGTCTGTCGGATAGGTGCCCAGAACCTCTGTCGCATGGACATTCGGGCCGAAAAGCACCAGCGCCAATAGGACCACCGCGCCGCTTTTGACCGTCGTCCGCAGCCGATCAGGTTTTGGCCGCATAGGGCGGCGGGACAAAGTAGCGGGGAAATTCGCCAATCGCATTCATATCCACCTCAACCATGGTCGGGCCGTTGATTTTCAACGCTTCCGCCACGGTTTCACCAAATTTGGAACCGTCCGAGCACTTGAAATAGGGCATGCCGGCCAGTTCCGCCAACTTGTCGAGCGGCGGGCCGACCGGATCGGCGTAGAAGTGCCGCTCACCATAAAGCGCATCCTGAATATCCTTGATGACGCCATAGGCCTGGTCGTTCATTACCAGAATGCAGCAGTCGATGTTTTCCTGCACCGCGGTCCAGATTTCGCCCAGGTTCAGGAAGAAGCCGCCGTCGCCTGTCATGGCCACGGTCTTGCGGCCGGAGCCGAGCGCCGCGCCCATGCCGAGCTGAAAGCCCGGGCCGATGGCGGCGCCGACCGGATAGATGTTGGTCTCGGGCGACAGGATCGGGAACAGGCGGTAGCCCCAGGTGGTGTGCGACTTGGTGATGTCGCGCACGAACAGGGCGTCGTCGGGCATGGCCTTGCGCAACTGCTCGGCGAAGTCGGCATAGACGCCCAGGGTCTTTTTGTAGTCCGCGTGAACGTCACGCTTGAGTTGCTGCACTTCCTCCCGGTAGGCCTTGTCCGTCGAAAGCTTGCCTTCCAGCCGGTCAGCGAGCGCATTCAGCGCCGCCCCGGCATCGCCGACATGGAACAAGTTCGAGCTATAGGTGCGCCCGTTTGCGGTGGGGTCGACGTCGATATGCAGGCGGTTGGCCGGCAATTCGACGCTCATGTCGCGGGTTTCCTGCGCCCGCAGCCGTGAGCCTGCCACCAGCATGCAATCGACGGTCTTGTAGAATTCCTCCACCCTCGGCACGGCGGTAAATGCGCCCAGCACCATCGGGTCGGTCTCCGGCACGACGCCGCGGCCTAGGCCGGAGGTGATGAGCGGAACGCCCATGTCGATGAAGCGCTGCACGGCCGTCCGGGCAAACTTCGCCCCGTTGCCGGTCCAAAGCAGCGGGCGCTTTGCCTTCAGCAGCTTTTTGGCGATCAGGTCCAGGCTCGCCATGTCGCCCGCGTCGGGCGCCGGCGGTGCGATCGACAGGCTGTCGAGCAGTTCGGGTCGCGGGATCTTGGTGCGCTGAATGTCGATGGGAACTTCGACGCTGACCGGTCCCAGCGGGGGTGTCATGGCGGCGCGCGCGGCCTGCATCAAGGTGCCGAGCGCGCTCTCGGCGGAGCGGACGCGGAACGCGGTCTTGCCGGTCGCCGTCAACATGCCGAGCTGGTCCGGCACGTCGTGTACCGCGCCCTGGCGCTTGTCGATATTGCCGGTAGCGGTCTGGCCGGTGATGTGCAGCATGGGCGAGCCGGCGAAGCCTGCCTCGACCAACGCCCCGGCGATGTTGGCCGCGCCCGGCCCGGTGGAGGTAAAGGCCACGCCCAGGCCGCCATTGGCCCGGCCATAGGCATCCGCCATATGGCCCGCGCCCATCTCGCCGCGCGTGGGCACAAACCGAATGGCATTGCGGCGGCCGATGCCGTCGAGCATCGGGATATTGTGGACCGAAACGACTCCGAAGGCGGTGTCGACGCCGGCTGCTTGCAAAAACTCGGCTACCAGGTCACCGACCAAAATTTCGTCCGCCATCGGGCGTATCCTCACTTGTATGCGTTCAATGTGGCGGGGATGATACGCGGCAGCTTTCCATTCGCCAAGGACGCCCTGATCCGATGCCTACACATTTAGCCAATCTGTCGTTCGATTTCGATTCCATAGCGGCAATGGTCGCCCGCGGCATGAAAACACCGACTGCCATCAGCCGGGGCGAGTTTGGCGCGGTGGCGGTGCCACGCATTCTGTCGCTGCTCGCGAAGTACGACATCAAGGCAACGTTTTTCATTCCCGGCTTGACGCTAGAGACCTATCCCGGCCAGGTGGAGGAAATTGCGGCGGCCGGCCATGAAATCGGCCACCACGGCTGGACCCATGTGCCGCCGGCCTTCCTGGAAAAGGGACTGGAGGAGGCGCACCTGGTACAGGGCAGCGAGACGATCGAGCGGCTGACGGGCCGGAAACCCCGCGGCTACCGCTCGCCAGCCTGGGAATTGTCGGGCGATACGGTCGGCCTGCTGCTGAAGCACGGCTTCGTCTACGACAGCTCCATGATGGGCCATGACTGGCTGCCGTACCACGCCCGCAGCGGTGACGTGGTGCACGACGAACAGGGCATGGAGTTCGGCGAGATCACCAAGCTGATCGAGATGCCGATCTCGTGGGTGCTCGACGATTTCCCGCACTTTGAGTTTCTGCGCACCGCCGAGTGGGTGATGCCGGGGCTGCAGAACGGCAACAATGTGCTGCAAAACTGGTGCGAGGAGTTCGAATATATGACCGGCAACACCGATTGGGGGATGCTCAGCTATACCTTTCACCCGTTGGTGATCGGCCGCGGCCACCGAATGCTACTGCTGGAACGGCTGGTCAAGAACCTGTTGGAGCAGGGCGCGCAGTTCATCACGCTGGAAGACGGCGCGGCCCGCTGGACCGAACGTCCCGAAGCTGTCAGGTGATGCGGGGGTCTTGCGGTGCTAGGGTGCCCGATCCGGCACAAGCGGTTTGAAATGACCCTGTATGAAAGAATTCGTCACCTGCAAGAGTCCCGATGAAGCGATCGCCCGGCTGGAGGAGATTTATGCCGCAGCCGCGTCGACACTGCGAAACGCGCTGAATCTCTATCTGACGAAGGGCGTTGCGCCCGCGCCGGCGGAACGGGCCGCCGGCACGTTCTGCTATCCAGCACTGCGCCTGACCTATCGGCCGGAAGGCGTGGCGCCGCGCTTCGACCGCGCCTATGCCCGCCTCTCCATTCCCGGCACCTATAGCGTGACCGTGACCCGGCCGGACCTGTTCCGCACCTATTTGCGGGAACAGCTTGCCTCCCTGATGCGGGACTATGAGCCGAAGCTGGAGGTCGGCATCTCCGACGAGGAAATACCCTACCCCTATGTGATCGGGGCCTTGGACGGCGGACCGCCGGCGGACGAGGCTTCGGCGCGGCTGGCGCATTTCTTCCCCAACACCCAGCTTGCCCATCTCGGCGACGAAATCGCCGACGGCACCTGGTCGGAATATCTGTCGGACACGCGGCCGCTTGCGCTGTTCGACGCCCGCCGCATCGATTTTTCCCTGCACCGGCTGATGCATTATACCGGCAGTCCTGCCGATCACGTGCAGCGCTTCATCCTGTTCACGAACTACCAGCGCTATGTGGACGAGTTCGTGCGCTGGGGGATCGAGCAGTTGGACCAGGGCGAGTACTCGGCCCTCTCTTGCCCGGGCGGCCTGATGATCGCGCCCGGCAAGACCGAAGGTGCGGCAGCGGCAACCGCGGCGGCCGTCGGGCAGGGGCGTTTCCAAATGCCGGCCTATCACCTGATGGCCCAGAATGGCAGCGGCGTCTCGCTGGTGAATATCGGCGTGGGGCCGGCCAACGCCAAGACCATCACCGACCACCTGGCGGTGCTGCGGCCCGAGGCATGGCTGATGATCGGCCATTGCGGCGGTTTGCGGCCGAGCCAGATCATCGGCGACTATGTTTTGGCTCACGCCTATCTGCGCGATGACCACGTGCTGGACGACGTGCTGCCGATCGAGATTCCCATCCCCGCGATCGCCGAAGTGCAACTCGCGCTGGAAGAGGCGGCGAGGCGCGTTACCGGCGAGAGCGATACGGCGCTGAAGCGCCGCCTGCGCACTGGGACGGTGGTAACGACCGACGACCGCAACTGGGAGCTGCGTTACACCCATTCGGCGCGGCGCTTCAACCAGTCCCGCGCGGTGGCGATCGACATGGAGAGCGCCACCATTGCGGCCCAGGGCTATCGCTTCCGCGTGCCTTACGGGACGTTGCTGTGTGTCTCCGACAAGCCGCTGCACGGCGAGATCAAGCTGCCGGGCCCGGCCAGCGCCTTTTACGCCCGCGCCGTATCAGAGCATATTCGCATCGGCTTTGCGGCCATCGACTTGCTGAAGAAGACCGGCGTCCGGTTGCATTCCCGTAAGCTGCGCTCCTTCGACGAGCCGCCCTTCCGGTAGGCGATGGCGAGCGGGTCGGGCGTCATGCGTACATCGCCACGGCCTCCAGCGCCCGGTCTCTGGCCGCCGTGTCACCATCGGGATGGACAGGCTGCATCACCACGGTGGTTGCGCCGGCGTCGAAGTGTTCGCGCATGCGGGCATGGATCGCGGCCTCGTCGCCCCAGACCACCATGGCGTCCATAAAGCAGTCGGAGCCATCCCCGGAAATGTCGTCTTGGCTGAAGCCGATGCGCAGCCAGTTATTGTAGTAGTTCGGCAATCCCATGTAGCGTTTCAGCTCTGCCCTGGCCAAAGCGCGCGCCGTGGCCTGGTCGCTCTCCAGGCAGAATTTCTGCTCCACCACCAGGGCCTTGTCGGGGCCCATGGTCTGCTTGGCCCGCGCCGTGTGCTCGGGCGTCACGTTGTAGGGCAGGGCGCCGTCGGCCTTTTCGGCCGCCAGTTCCAGCATGCGGGGCCCCAACGCGGCGATGGCGACCGGCCATTTGGCCTTGTCGTCCCTCGCGGCGGCCTTTTCCATGCCCTCCAGATAGGCGCGCATGGTGGTGACCGGCTTGCCGTATTCGTGCTTGCGAAGCCCCTCCACCATCGGAATATGGCTGACGCCCAGCCCGGGGATATAGCGCCCGTCATACATGTCATTCAGCGAGCGCCGGGCCGCCGCCGCCGTGAACGGATCGCGCGCATAGATGTTGGCGATGGAGCTTCCAACCTTGATTGTTTTGGAGTTCGCCAGCAGAAAGGCGCCGGTAGCGATGCTCTCATAGTAGCGGCTTTCGGGATACCAGTAGGAGCCGAAGCCGAGCGCCTCGACTTGATGAACCAGGGCGGCCATTTCCGCCGGTTTCAACTTATCCGAAGAGTACCAGACGCCGAGTTTGCCTAGGTTCATGGTTCCGTTCCCATTTTTCGCACCGATTGCCATCTTCTCAGCGTGTCATATCAGGGACGGGCTTCCCACACCACGCTTTGTGCGAAAACGCAGCTTTCCAATGGGCCGTTCGGCGGGCGAACCCGCTATGGCCGCACACAGACGTCCCAGCCTTCGGGAAGACCAAAATGCGGCCCGTTGTTGCGGGCGCAGACCAGTTCCCCGGCGCATTGATTGTTCCGGTCGCAGTCGCCCTCGCCAAAGCCGCAAGGGCAATTGGGGTCGTTGCAGAAATTGCCGTCCGGCTGCGCCGGGTTAAAGCGCGCGCAATGCATGTCTTTGTTCGCGCCGAGGGGAATGACAAGCGGCTGCCGGGCCGGGCCGCAGGAATGTTCCGATCGACACGCGCTCCGCTCATTCGAGCAGGCTTCTCCCGCTTTTTGTGCCCATTTTGCGCAGCCGAACCGCAGCCCTCCGACGGCAGGATATGTGACGGAGATAGAGCTACCGACGCTGAGACCGATACCGAGATCCAATGGATCGATGCTGATTCCATGCTCTAACCCTTGGGAAGCACTGGGTATCCCGTCGCGCCAAGCGTCGAGGCACTCGTCCATCTGCAAAACATCAGTGCAGACAGTCTTGTTGGCAGGACACAGTTGATTGCACTGCTTGCCAGAGGTCTCCGGACCGCACACCCAGTCTCTGCATGGCTTGCAAACCTCGTTCTTCGGCGGTTTGCTTCCGTCAATCATGAAGCCTTCGCGGCATGCGCGGCGGGCGAAGGTGTCGATCATGAAATTTACGCACTCGTTCGCGGAGGCGAAGGCGGCGTCCAGGCACTTCTTGGCGTCGTGGTCGCATTGTGCGCATTGGGCACCCTGGTCGGGCTGGCCAGGGCCGTCTCCGCCGGTATCGCCGGGGCCGCCTCCGCCTGTGTCGCCGGGGTTGGGAATATCTCTGCAGATACAGCCGGGAAGTGGCGATTCACTCCAAGAGCAGCCGGGCGGGCAGAGTACGGGCGGCGCCTCACCCTCGATCTCAATGACTTCGCCGCCGCAGAGATACCAGGCAGCACCACCCTCGCCATCACTCCAGTAAAAGCCGCCCCTTTTCTGAACTTCCGGGTTTGAACAAAGACCCAACCACACCGCGCGCGACGGTGCGGCGGAAGCCTCTGGCACCAGGATCGCTGTGAAGATGATGCTGACAGCCAGTGCTGTCACCAAAGTGAAAAACGAGTCCCGGATAATGCTTGGTGAACTTTTTTGTCTATACGAGGTCATGAGCCGCCTCCTCGAAACTGAGCGGCTGCTGGCGATCTGTAAGCCGGACCGGACGCCTCGGATCTAGCCGAAAGCACCGTCTTGCTTGAGTTTTTCCACCTGGTTTGCGGAGTACCCAAGCTCTGCCAGCACCGCCTGGTTGTGCTCGCCCAGTCCCGGCGATATCGCCGGCGGGCGCTTTTCCGTATCCGTCAGCCAAAAGGGGCTGGAGACGGTAAGCTGGGCCCCGGCCCGGTCAGGCTCCGGATGCGGAACCAGCGCCCCACTCTCACACATCTGCACATCGGCGGCAACATCATCGACCGTGCCGATTTCGCCGAAGGTAAAGCGGTGCTCGGTTAATATAGCTTTCCACTCGGGCCAGGGTTTGGTGCGGAAGACCGCGTCGAAGGCGTCGATCAACTCCCGCGCGTGCTCCCGCCGGCTTTCCACGCTCTCGAAGCGGGGATCGTCGGCCAATTGGTTCAGCCCGACGGCGCGGGCGACCTGTTTGAAGCGGTCCGGCTTGGTGATCATCACCAGATGGAACCAACGCCCATCGGCGCAGCAATAGAGGTTGTGCAGCGGGTTGTCCGCTTCCTCCCGGGGCGGGCGGCCCTCGACCTTTGCCCCGCATAGCGCGGCCTGGGTCCAGATCGCATTCCACCAGAGACCGTTCGCCATCAGGTTGGTGGCGCATTCGCCGCCCTTGCCGGTGCGCTCGCGACGATACAAAGCCATCATGATCGCAGCCACCATGCTGATCGCCGTCGGATGGTCGCCCATGCCGGGGAGCGACCGGGCCGGGGCGGAGTCCGGCGAAGGCTTGACCAGGTCCATCAGCCCTGTGCGCGCCCAGAGCGCGGTTAAATCAAAGCCGCTCCGGTCCGCCTCCGGCCCCGTCTCGCCATAGGCGGTGACGCTCGCATAGATCAGGCGGGGATAGAGGTCCTTGAAGTCATCATAGCGCACCCTCAGCCGCTCGCGGGCGGGGAAGGGGGCGTTGGTGACGAACACGTCCGCTGTTTCCAGCAACCGGTGCAGTACCTGGCTACCCGCCTCGATCTTTAGGTCCAGCGTGATCGCGCGCTTGGAGCGGTTATCGACGATGTAATTGTAAGGATATTCGCTGTAGGGCACCCGCGCGTTCGGATCGTCGCGGCGGTAGGGCTCACCCGTGGGCGGTTCGATCTTGATGACGTCGGCGCCGAAATCGGCCAGCACGGTCGCGGCGACGGGGGCGGCGATAAAGCTGGCGCAGTCGATGACTTTCAGGCCGGCGAGGGGCAGGGAATCGGTCATGGCGATTTGGCGAGTTTCCATCGGGATATTTCCCGCAGCCTAACCGCTGCTGGCGCCCAAGTGTAGTCTCCGGTTGAAGTGTTGGCGGGACAACCGACAGCCTCAGTCGATCACATCGCCGGTTAGATCGACCGGGGCAGCCACCACACCGCCGACCACCGGCACCACCCGCACCACGTCGGCGGTGACGTGGAAGGGCGCGGCGACGATATCGGTGGCGGTGCCGCACCAGACGAGCCACGGTGCGAACAGCAAGAGAAGCAGAGTCGAGTCTCATCGGCAGTCTTTCATGATGCGGCCCAGTTTCGCCTGGCCGACCTCAATTTGGCACAAAGCGGTTCAGACCACCCGCATTGGTCACCCGCCCTTTGGCGCCCAGGAAATCCTTCACCTCCATCTCGGCCAGCAGGGCGGGGTCGTCCGGCGGGTTGGCGATGAAGCGGCTGCCGTCGTCCAGCCGGCCGAACAGGATGCCATAGCTCGGGCCCTTGCGGTCGTGGATGACGGTGTAGGTTTCGATCTCCGCCGCGCCTTGCGCCTCCTCGGTCACCGCGGGGCCCTTGTCGGCGTCGATTTCCGCTTGGTAGGCCCTCGGGTCTTTCGGCGCAAAGGGCTTGGCCGGTGGCTCGGTCGAGTAGATGCCGACCGCCTGCTTGGTCACATAGTTGCCGTTGGCCGTCACCATGCCCTTCGTGCCCGGTTGCGAGCGGACCTTGTTCATCATCTCGGCGATTGAGTGGGTGACGTAGTTGTTGCCCGGCCCGCCGAAATAGGGCAGGCCGCCGGTGACGGTCAGACCGCGCGGGTCGTCCTCCCTGATGTTCATCTCCGCGCACGCGATTTCTACCGCACTGGGGAAACAGGAATAGAGGTCGAAGAACGCCATGTCCTCGACGCTGCACTCCGCCATCGCGAACGCCTCGCGCGCCGCTATGCGCATGGCGGGGCTGGTGTAGTAGTTGATGCGGTCGCTCAAAAACCAGTGGTCATAGGTATCGGCGCAGCCATGCAGATAGACCCATTTCTCGTGCGGAACGCCCAGTTCCTTTGCCTTGGCCACGCTGGTCAAAATTACGGCGGCGGACTGGTCGATAAAGGCGTTGGCGTTCATCAGTTTCGGGTAGGGAAAGCCGATGAACGGATTCTTCTCGTTTACGGTCGCCAATTGCTCCGCAGAGAAGCCGTCGCGCCGGTCGGCCAGCGGGTTCTGAGCCGCGACCTTGGCGAAGCCTTCGAACAGCTTACCCATGGCCATCATGTGCTTGGGAATTGCGTGACCCTTGGCGCCGCGAATGGCGTTCTCGATCATCGGATAGGCGAAGATCGCGCCGGCCATGCGGTGCCGGTCTTCCATATCGTTCCAGCCGCGCGTCGAGACGCCCAGGGTCTCCGGTTCGCCGCCGGGATCCTCGTTCCAGTCCAGCTGGAGGCCGGCCCGCTGCGCCGCCTTTTGGGTCGCCAGCGCCTCGCCGCCGGTGATGAGGGCGGCCTGCATCTCGCCACGGGTGATCGCCTCCGAGAAGCGGTTCACCAAGTATTGGGGCATGTTTCCGCCCGGATGAGTGTAGTATTTGCGCGCGATCTGCTCCGCGCCCAGCCTCGCGGCCAGCGATTTCGGCGGATGCTTGGAGCCACCGAAGGGCGAGGCAAAGCGCCAGCTCGTGTCGCTGAACGAGCGCAGCAGCGCCATGGTATCCAGGCTCTCCAGCAGCTTCTGGCCGGGCCCGGCATCATCCGCGGCCGTGCGGCAGGCCGCTGCCGTAAGGTCCAGCGGCCCGAGCGCCTCGGCAGGGTCTGGCTCGTGCTGGGTGACCTGGCCGCAGCCGACCAGCACCGGAATACGGGATTCGTCCTGGGCGGATTGGGGCATGAGGGCAGTTCCTTGAAACGGGATTCGACGTGTTGGGGCCAGTGTAACGGCAGAGCCTCCGCTGGGCTAGGATCGCCGTGGCCGTGGCGCCATCTTCACCAGGTTCGGGCCGAGTTGCGTGCGCAGCAGCTTGCGCGGCACTTCCTCCACCGCGCCCCTCGGCAACTGTCCAAGCTGGAAGGGGCCGTAGGACACGCGAATCAACCTCGCGACGTGATAGCCCATCCACTGCATCACTCGCCGCACTTCCCGGTTCTTTCCCTCGCGGATAGAGACAGTCAGCCAGGCGTTGGTACCCTTCTGTTCGTCCAGCACCGCCTGGATCGGTCCGTATTTCACGCCCTCAACTGTCGGACCTTGGCCAAGCGCCTCCAGCTTGGCCGTATCCACCATGCCATGCACCCGCACCCGGTATTTGCGGATCCAGCCGCGGCTCGGCAGTTCCAACTCCCGCGCCAGACCGCCGTCGTTGGTGAGCAGCAGCAGCCCCTCACTGGTGAGGTCCAACCGGCCGACGCTCACCACCCGTGGCAGTTCCGGCGGCAGGCGCTCGAAAACGGTGGGGCGGCGCTGCGGGTCTTTTGCCGTCGTCACCAGGCCCGCGGGCTTGTGATAGCGCCAGAGCCGGGCGGGCTCGGCCACCGGGATCGGCCGGCCGTCGACGGTGATGCGGTTCGCCTCCGTCACGTTGAACGCGGCGGTGGTCAGGGTCTTGCCGTCGACCGCGACCCGGCCGGCCGCGATCCAGCGCTCGGCGTCCCTGCGCGAGCAGAGCCCGGCGCGGGCGAGCCGCTTGGCGATACGCTCGCCGGGCGGACTAGCAGTCGGGGCGCCGGGTGGAGCGGCAGATGGCGGCTCGTTCATCGTTCAGTGTTTCCAGGCTTTCGTGTAGCATAGGCAGATGCCAGCCAAACCGCACCCCATGCAACTCGCCCTGGAGCAGGCGCGCGCCGCAGCCGCAGCCGGTGAGGTGCCGGTCGGCGCGGTCATGCTGGGCCCGGACGGCGCGGTGTTGGCGGCGGCGCACAATCTGGTCGAGGCGATGCGTGATCCGACCGCCCATGCCGAAGTGCTGGCGATAAGGACCGGGGCGGCGGCGACCGGCTCGCCACGGCTCGTCGAATGCGACCTCTATGTCACGCTGGAGCCTTGCGCCATGTGTGCCCAGGCGATCAGCCTGGCACGCATCCGGCGGCTGTATTTCGGTGCCTATGACCCGAAGGGCGGCGGAGTCGAGCACGGCGCGCGGGTCTACAGCCACGCCACCTGCCACCATGTGCCGGAGATCTATGGGGGCCAGCACGAAGCGGAGGCTTCCGCCCTCTTGCGCAGATTCTTCGCAGAGCGCCGTTAAAGCAATGGATCGTGCCTCATCTGCGCGTTGGTAACTTGCACGCCGGGCGTGAGTTCGTATCATCACCCGCTCACCCGAACCGCGCCAGGACGGACGGCGATGCCATGACCGTGACATCACGACTGAACCGTCGGCATAGCGATGCGGACCGCGCGACCTGGGACAAACAGGTGGAGACGATCAGTGTCCTGCAGCGTGGCGTCTTCGACATAGCCATGCTGGCGATGAAAAGCCTGCTGGTGTTCAACGGTGGCTCGATCATCGCCCTATTGACGTTTTTCGGCAACCTGATCGCACGCAACCCGAGCGAAGCTCCAGCATCGCGGATCTGGGCGATTCGATCGTCTCCTACGTCATCGGTGCATCGCTCGCCCTGTTGAGCATCATGCTGACCTACGTCACCTTGGAGGTCATATTGCGGGGCAGGGTGCAAAGGCTGCTGGTGGAAAAGGCGCCGATGAGGGCGTTCGGCAGCCGGTTCGGCCATGCCTTGCGGGTATGCGCCGCTATAGCCGGCCTTGGCAGCTTTGTGTTCTTCGTGCGGGGATCCCTGACCGCAACGGGGGCGCTAGTCCTGTTGGCGAAGTGAGCCAGTCGAAGACGACCTCCTCGCCGCCGTACTCGAACACGTCCACATGCCCGGCCCGGTCGAAGCGCGCGAAATGCTTCGGCTCCGGCAGCGCGTTGAACAGCCGCTCGGCATGGTCGATGGTAACGACCCGGTCCTGGCGGCCGTGCAGCATCAGCACCGGGGCCGGGCACGCCCCGGCAACCGCCAGGTTATCCCAGCGGTCGCGGATCAGGCGGGACGCCGGGAAGATCGGGTAACGCCGCTGCGCCAGACTGGCGGCACTGTCGAACGCGCCTTCCAGCACGACCGTTTGAGGTTGATTGCGGGACGCCATTTGCAGCGCGATGCCGCTGCCCAGCGACTCGCCATAGTAAATTTGTGCCGCCGCATCGCGTCGCGCCAGCCAATCGACGGCCGCCTGCGCATCAGCCAGCATGACCGGCTGGCTGGACTTGCCAGGATTGCCGCTATAGCCCCTGTAGGCCGGCATCAACATGCCATAGCCTCGTGCGCCGAAGGCCGCGAATTTGTGAGCGCGGCAATGGAGGGGGCCGGCGTTGCCATGCCAGTAAAGCACCACGGGCTTGCCGACGGCCGGCGGCATCCACCATGCCAGCAGGCGAACCCCATCCGCCATTTCAAGCCTGACCGGCTCGATCCCTCGCAAACCTGCAGCCTCCGGCGCCTCGCTTGCTTCGGAGCCTGGATACATCAGGCGGCGCTGCAGGCCGTACAAAATGACGACCGCGCCGCCATAGACGGCGCCCGCCGCCAGCAAAATGCCTCCTAGCACGAATTACCGTGCCAGATCAGTAGGCGACGAACAGCGGAACCGGGCAGGCGCGCACCAGTTGACGGGTAACCGAGCCGACCAGCAGTTGGCGCCATAGACTGTGTTTGGCATAGGCGCCCATTGCGACCATGCCGACCTCCAGAGATTCAACCAAGTGGAAGATGGTGAGGGCGATGTCGGAACTGTCTTCGTCTGCGTGGATGCCATGGGCGGTGGCCGTAACGCCGCGGCTTGCAAAGAATCCGGCCCCGCGCGACGCGACGCGTTCCGCCTCTTGCGGGTCGTCACTGACGGAAACGACATGCACGTGCTCGTCTGTCGCCAGACCGAGCAGATAGAACATATGCATGGCCCGGCTGGCGGGCAGGGAGCCATCAAAGCACAGAACCACGCCTTCCCCCACTTTGATCTGCTCCGGCGGCACGACGATCACGGGGCGCGGGTGATCCTTCAGCAGGTTGTCGGTCGCTTCGCTGATATCGTGGCCGCGGTGACCGTGAAAGTTGGTCTCGCGGCCGATGATGACCATGTCGTGCTGTTCGGCCTCCTGAGCGAGTTTTTCATCGGGCGACCCCTCGACCTCGATGCCGCGGCAGGTGATGCCGTGACTTTTGCAGGCCTCGTTGAAGGCATTCAATTTGTCTTCCAGTTCCTTGCCCTGGTTCGCGATCAGCGTCTCGTCCCGGTGACTGCGATAGGCGCCGCCGCCGATCGGCATCATCATCGGCCGTTTGATCCAGGGCAGATCCAGTACGGCAATGCCGGTGAGCTTTGCGCTGTGCTTCCGCGCCAGCGCATAGGCAAATTCCTGCGCCCGCTTGCTGGATTCGGTCGAGTCGATCGCGACGACCATGGATTTGATCATTGGGGCGCTCCTAGCAGAGGTCTTTCTGTTTGGCATCTTCGTCTAGCATATGATCCACCGGGAAGCGCAACGCAAGGCGCGTCCGACACTCGCGGAATGCCCGCCCGCGGCTCGCGGCAATGCCTGCCGGTCAGGCCAGCTTGTTCGCGCTTTCCAGCAGGTCTTCCACCAGCCGCTCCAGATGATTGAGGGTCGAACACTCCTTCATCACATGGCAGTAGGGCCGGTAGCGCCTCGTCTCGCTGTCGCCCGTGCCCCAAAGCGGCGGGGGCTCCGGGTTCAAGAAGATCACCCGTTTGGAACGGTCATACAGCTCCCGCATGATGTCAGCACGCGGATCGGTGTAGTTGGAGCGCGCGTCGCCCAGAATGATCACCGTGGTCCGCTTGTCGACAATGTCCATCCAGCCCTCGCGAAAGTCCGAGAGGGACTGGCCATAGTCGGTCGACATATAGCCGACAGCGTTCATCACCTTCTCCACCGCTTCCTCGACCAGATGACGTTCGAAGAAGTCGGAGGTCTCGATTAGCTTGCCGCTGAAGGCGAAGGTGCGGATACCGCTTAAGACATCATGCAGGGCATAGAGGAACTGCAGCAGGAAACGCGCCACCGCCGCGACCGAGCCCGAGACGTCGCAGATCGCGATCACCTTGGGCTTGTCCAGCTTGCGCATCTTCCACTCGAGGCTGAACAGGATGCCGTCGTTGGCGTAGTTCTTGCGCATCGTGCGTCGCACGTCCAGGTGGCCGCGGTCCTTGATCTTGCGCTTGCGGGCATAGAGGGCAACCAGGCGCTTGGCGATCTTGTCGACGATCTTGCGCATTTCCTCCTGGTCGCGCCGGTCCATATTACCCAGACGCGAGCGCCGCAGCCGGTCCTCCTTCAACTCTTTCGAGGTGGCAGCGCCGTGCAGTTGCAACTGCTGCTCGACAAAGTCCCGCACCTGCTCGAACAGATAGGCGCGGCCCTCCTGGAGCTGCTGGCGCATGCCCTGGCCGCCGCCCCCGCCGCCGTCTCCGCCTTCGCCGGGCATGCCGCCGCCACCGCCCGGCATGCCCTCGCCCGGCTGCCGGCCCAGTTCGCTGATCTGCGCGTCCAGGTCCTGCAGGCCCATTTCGTTCATGATGCGCTGCACATAGAGGCCGCGCTGGGTAAAGAAGCGGATATTTTCGACCCCGATGGCCACCGCCGCCTGCTCCATGGAGACGGCGAGCCCGGACTGGTCATCCTCCATCAGCATGCGCGCCAGCTCGCTATCGGCGCCCTCGCCGGAACCTTGCTCCCGTTCCCGCCTTTCGCCCTCGTCGTCATCCTGATTGCGGAAGCTGTCCGCCCGGAAGAAGTCTTCGAAGGTGTCATCGAACGCCTGCTTTTCCTCGATCGACTTGGCCAGCGCGAACGAAAGCGAGGTCTTCAGCTTCTGCCGGTCAGACCAGCCGACCAGCTTCACCACCTCCATGGCGTCGAGCGTGTCTGCGACGGAGACGGGCACGTCCGCGCCGCGCAAGGCTTTGAGGAAATTGGTAAAGGTGCGTTCCATAGGCAGAATTCCGGGTCGGGCAGGAGCCGAAACGTTAGCACAAGGCGCATCGGGTGGGGAGGGTGGCATTCCAACAGGCGGCGTTCCCATGCCCGGACGGACTTACCGCCCGCCGCGCGGTGAAAGATCCCGGCCTTACTTTTGTGCGGCAGCCGGGACACGCGCCGCCGATAGCGCCCTTAGATATTCGCCGGAAAGTGACCGCCGTCCATCAGGATGTTCTGGCCGGTGATGAAGCCCGCATGCACGCTGCAGAGGAAGGCGCAGGTCGCCCCGAACTCCTCGGCCGTGCCGAAGCGCTTGGACGGGTTCTCGTTCATCCGTGCCTGGCGCAGCTCGTCCTCCGGCTTGCCCGTCACTTTCGAAGCATGGGAGAAGTTGCCCTTCAGCCGGTCCGTGTCGAACGGTCCCGGCAGCAGGCCGTTGATGGTCACGTTGTGCGGCGCGACCTCGCGGCAGATGGTGGAACTGAAACCGGTCAGCGCCATGCGCGCCGCGGTCGAAAGCCCCAGGTTCGGCACCGGCATTTTCACGCTCTGAGACGTGATGTTGACGATGCGCCCGAACTTGCGCTCCGCCATTCCGTCCACAACCGCCGTGATCATCTCCACATGGCTGAGCAACTGCGCCTCCAGTGCCGCCAGCCAGCGCTCGCGCGTGTCGGTGCGGAAATTGCCGGGGGCCGGTCCGCCCGCGTTCGTTACCAGAATGTCCGGCTGCGGGCATGCGGCCAAGATGGCCTCACGGATTTCCGGCTTGGTGATGTCGCCCGGAACGGCGGTGACATTGACGCCATGCGCCCGGTGGATTTCCTCCGCCGTCGCCTCCAGTTCGGTCTCGGTGCGGGCGTTGATGATCAGGTCGCACCCTTCTGCGGCCAGCGCCACGGCGCAGCCTCTGCCCAGGCCTTTGCTCGCCGCTTCCACAATGGCCGTGCGGCCGCGAATACCCATGTCCATGTCGTCAATCTCCCTGATCCGGTGTCTGTTCGGGGTTTGAAGGCGCGCGTTCCAAAGTCTTGTCTTCAAGGATCTTTCGGGCGAGCGGCAGGGTCAAGGGCCGGCGTTCCGCCCATGCCGCGCGGTCGAGCTTTTCCACTGCGTCTGCAAAGGCGGCGCAGGAGCGCTCCAGCCGGCTCAGCATGTAGGCAACGACATTGTCGGGCACTGTTATGTGCCGGTCATGGAACAGTTTTGCCGCCAAGCCGGCCAACAGCGCATCGTCCGGCGCCTGTACTTCGGCCTTGGGCAGGGCCAGCAAACGTGATTGCAGGTCAAGCAGGGCGGCCGACCACTCCGCGGGCGGAGCGGAGGCGGCCAGCAGCAGACTGCCGCCTGCAGCCCGCACCTGGTTGACCAGATGAAACAACAGGCGCGGCTCGGTGCATCGATCGGCATCGTCCACCGCGACGGGGCCGGTTCCGCTGATGGCCTGCTCCATGGTCAAGCTCGCACCCGACAGTAGGGTGGCATGCGAGCGCCTGCACCAGATCGAGAGCAGATGGCTTTTGCCGCTGGCGGGCGGCCCGTGCAGCACCAGGCCCTGGCCCGGCCAATCCGGCCACACGTCCAGCCAAGCTACCGCCTCCCGGTTGCTGTCGGTTACCAGGAAATCGGCCTCTCCCAGGGCCGCGCGAACCGGCAGGGGTAGAGGCAGTTGCTGCGCTGATCCGGTCATCGGCGGTCCTCCGTCGGCTGGTCAGGCTCCTCATCGTAGAGGTCGCTGTCCCGGTATTGGGCAACCAGAAAGCGCACCAGCACGCCAATGACTGCCGCCACCGGCAATGCGATCAACATGCCGAGAAAGCCCAGCAGCGTCCCGCCGGCGAACAGGGCAAAGATCACCCAGACCGGATGCAGCCGCACACGCCCGCCCACCAGTTTCGGCGTCAGGTAGTTGCCCTCGATTGCCTGCCCGGTCAGAAAGATCCCGGCGACGAGCGCGACCCGCCAAAGATCGTCAAATTCCAATAGGGCCAACCCGACACTGGTAAACAGCCCGAATAACGATCCGACATAGGGGATGAACGAGATCAGTCCGGCCGTCAGGCCCACGGTAAAGCCGAAAGGCAGCCCCGCCAGCGCCAGCGCGCCGCCATAGCCGAGCCCCAGCAACAGACAAACCATACCTTGGCCGCGGGCGAAGCCGCCCAGGGTCTCGTCGACATTCTTTAACTGCTGATGGACGGTTTCCCGATGGTCCAGGGGGATTAGTTCGTCCAGATCGGCCATGATCCGGTCCCAGTCGCGCAGCAGGTAGAACGCAACCACCGGCGTCACCACGAGCACCGACAGAAACTCGAAGACCGCAACCCCTTGGCTGAGCACGCCCTTCAACAGGCCGGAAAGCATATCGATGGCGCGCTGAACCTGCCCTGCCAGCGCGGTTTGCAACCGGTCATAATCTTCCGGGCTCAGCACCGTCTTGAAATGGTTCAGCGAAGCGTTCAAGCCATCCTGGATCGACTGCACGATACTCGGCAGGTTTCGGCTCAGATCGGCGATCTGGGTCTGTACGATCGGAAACAGCAGCAGCAAAAACGCGACGGCCAGCAGCAAAAACAGCAGCAGCGACAGGATCGAAGCCGTGCCTCGCCCGATGCCATGCTTTTCCATCCAGTCGGCAACCGGGTCCAGGAAATAGGCGATGGCGATCCCGGCAACGAAGGGCAGCAGAATGCCCTTGAACAGCCAGATGAAAGCGCACAGCGCGACGGCCATGCCAATCCACCACCACGTTCTTTCGCGGGCTGTCATGGAAATTTTCCGGTGGATTTTCCGGCGGGCCTTGCCGGACTATCCGCCACTATGCAGGCTCCACCCGTCCGGCGTTTCCGTCAGCGAGATACCATATTGGCTCAACACATTCTTTGCGCTGGCTGCTCCCCCCTGCAACTGCAGGCGGAAGACGGCTTCCTTGGCGCTCAGTTTTGTCAGGGAGAAGTGCGCCACGGCCGGAATTTCTGCCAGTTGCCGCACCAGGTTGGCGTATTCGGCCAGATAGGTCAGGCGAGCCGAGGCCACAATCGCGGCGGTTCCGACGCTTTGGGTCTGGAGATTCTGTGCCGTCCACGCCTCGGCCAGCATTTCGGAAAGGCCGGCGGCGGCCGCGGCGGCCAGTTCCTCTGCCGCTTGGTCCGCGCCGCCCGCCAACCCGGAACTGCCGACGAAGGTGCGCGAGAACGGGCCGGGCGGTGCGAGGCCATAGCCGGTGAGGCTTGCGTCCATGGCCGGCTGCCCGTTGCTTGGGTCGATCTTAAACCGGCCATAGGCCACCAGCGCCCCCCGCGCACCATAGTTCTGGGCGAGCGCCTGCAGACGGGTGGCATCGCCCGCCAGCGCCTGGTCCGCGCTGATGATGAGCTGCTCGGCCTGGGTTCCCTCGGCCATTACCGTTTGCACCAGACCCTGGGCGCCCGCCTGCTGCCGCCAGGCGCTGTCCCATGGGTTGGGGGTCTCCCAAAGCTGCAACGCGCCCGCCCGCTCATAGACGGGCACGATGATCAGGGGTGGACTGACGGTGTCGGTGAAGGGAATGTTGCGCGCCTGCAACTCCTGGCGCACCGCCTGCGGCGAAAAAGACAACGCGATGGTGCCGGTATAGGCGGTGGCGGTGATCTGCTCCTCCTGGATGTCCGTTGCCACCACCATGCTGTCGACCTTGCTCGCCGACGGTGTCGGCAAAGAGTTGTGATAGCTCTTGGGCGTCAGCCGCCGGAAAAGATAGGCCAGCGCCTGGTCGTGCGCATCGCGGATGGCGGCCTCTTTGGCGGCACTGCCGCTGCTGCCGGTCCTGGTCACGTGGACATCGCGGACGGTATAGGCGCTGTTGTTCTGGGCGTTATCGGTTTGGGCGTTATTGGTTTGGGCCCTATTGGTCTGAGCGTTGGCCTCGGCAACCGGCCCGAGCAGGCTTGTGGCTATCAGCGCGAGGCCGCTCAAGACGGCGATCAGCATGTTCCGCGGCCTTGATCGTTCGGTCGCCCGCGCGTCGCGTTGCATTGAAAGGACCTTTCGTTATGGTCTTGCCCGCTGGCGTTGCGTGTTGGCCTGTCAGCCTGAGGCCGCTGCATGCCAGCTTTGGCGCAAAGAGGATATATAGGAAACAATTGCATGTCGAAAGGCGGGCGCACCTATGCCGATGCGGGAGTGGATGTGGAAGCCGGGGATGAATTCGTCCGGCGTATCGCTCCGTTGGTCGCCGCTACCGCGCGCGCAGGTAGCCGCCCGGACCTGAAGGGCTTTGCCGGCGCCTTCGATCTGAAGGAATGCGGTTTTCGAGACCCGCTCTTGCTGGCTGCGACCGACGGCGTGGGCACCAAGCTGCGCATCGCCATCGAAACCGGGCTGCACGGCAGTATCGGCCAGGACCTGGTCGCCATGTGCGCCAACGACCTGATCGTCCACGGCGGCGAGCCTCTCTTCTTTCTGGACTATTTCGCCAGCGGCAAGCTCTCGCCTGATGTGGCGGCCGAGGTCGTCGCCGGTATCGCCCGCGCCTGCAAGGGGGCCGGTTGCGCCCTGATTGGCGGCGAGACGGCCGAGATGCCTGGCATGTATGCCGCGGGCGACTACGATTTGGCGGGATTCGTGGTCGGTGCAGTGGAGCGCGACGCCTATATCGACGGCTCGGCCGTACAGGCGGGGGACCTGGTGCTGGGCCTGCCATCGGGCGGCGTGCACTCCAATGGCTACAGCTTGGTACGAAGGATCGTCGCTGACCTGAGCATGGACTACAGCGACGACGCGCCGTTCCTGCCGGGCAGGCCCCTGGGAGAGGCGCTGCTGGAGCCGACCCGGCTCTATGTCAAATCCGCCCTGGCGGCGGCGAAGGGGGGCGGCGTGCATGCCATCGCGCACATCACCGGCGGCGGCCTGCCGGGCAACGTGCCGCGCGTGCTGCCGGATGGCCTGGGCGTGGTGCTGGACGCGGGCGCTTGGACCCTGCCGCCGGTGTTCCGCTGGCTGATGCAGGCGGGCGAGGTGGCGCCGGCCGAGATGCTGCGCACCTTCAACTGCGGCGTCGGCCTGGTTTTGGTTGTCGCACCCGATGCCGAGGCTCCCGTCCGGGCAGCCCTGGCCGGGGCGGGGGAGCCGGCGGTGCTGGCCCTCGGCGAGGTCGTACCGCTTTCGGGCGATGGCGAGCGCCTGTCCTATACCGGAGAGGCTCCCTGGCGATGAGCGGCGGGGGCGACCGAAAGAGCAGGGGAGAGCGCAAGCGCATCGGCGTTCTCATCTCCGGCCGGGGCAGCAACATGGCCGCTCTGGTCGAGGCAGCCCGGCGGGATCCGGCCTTCCCGGCGGAGCCCGCCCTGGTGCTCTCCAACCGGGCAGACGCGCAAGGGCTGGCGTTTGCGACCGGCGGCGGCGTCGAGACGGCCGTCGTGGATCACAAGCCCTTCGGCAAGGACAGGGAAGCGTTTGAGCGTGCGTTGGATGCGCGGCTGCGTAAATCCGGCGTAGAACTCGTCTGCTTGGCCGGTTTCATGCGCCTGTTGACGCCCTGGTTCGTCGAGCAATGGCGCGACCGGCTGATCAACATTCACCCTTCGTTGCTACCCGCCTTCCAGGGCTTGCATACGCACGAGCGGGCGCTGGCAACCGGCGTCCGCCTGCACGGCTGTACCGTGCATTTCGTTCGTGCGGAGATGGATGATGGCCCCATTATCGCGCAAGCCGCCGTGCCGGTGCTGCCCGGCGATGATGCGGACAGCCTGGCAGCCCGCGTGCTGGTCATGGAGCACAGGCTCTATCCTTTGGCTTTGGGGTTGGTGGCGGCCGGCAACGTTCGGGTCGAAAACGAACGGACAGTTTTTACCCCACCCGAGGCGGCGGCCGAGGCGTTGTTGGTTGGTTAAAGCATTAAATCCCGGAAGACGCGCGAGCGGCTGCCCGGGACCTTCATAAGAAGAGCTTCGCTCCAAAGAGGCCCTGGACTTGGGCTGTGTTCCCTCCGGTGCGAGCGTCCCTTCCACCGCAGCCCGACACGTCAGCTCGTAATCCGAATTCCCGCCGTAATTTTGTACCGACGGTTGATCTGGATGATGACGCTGGTCAGCGCCTCCGCCGCGGCGGAGTTCGCCAAGGGGCCGGCGTGCCAGCCGCGCATGCTGGCGTCCTCCACCAGCTTGATAACCTCTTCTCGCGCCGCCAGCTTGTCGCCCGCCACCAGCACGTCGCATTCCAGCTCGTCACCGGATTGCAGCTTGTCCGCCGCCACGTTCTGAAAAGCCGCGACCACCTGCACGTCCTCGCCCAGCAGCTTCTGCGCGTTCACCACGGCCGACCCACCGTCGGGCAACTGGACGGTGCCAACCTTCGGCGGCATCAGCGGGACAGTGGTATCGATCAGGATCTTGCCTTTCAGCACGCCCTTCACCGCCTCCAGCGTCCGCAGCTGGTTCTCATAAGGGACGGTGATCGTCACGATTTCGGCGGCCTCTGCGGCGGCGAGGTTGTCCATGCCTTCCGCGCCTTCCACTGTGGCGGCCGCCGCTTGCGCCTTCTCGGCGGAGCGTGAGCCGATGATGACGCGGTGGCCGGCCTTGGCCCAGCGCCGGGCGAGGCCGGTGCCCAGATCGCCGGTGCCGCCCAGAATGGCGATGGTCTTGCTCATATCATTCGTTCCAGTCGAAGATGCCTTGGGTGCGCGGCTCTGCCGCCAGCGCGGGGATGAGCGGGTTTAGCGCGAGCAAGCCCGCCGCGTCGAGCCCAGAAAGCCCCGTGCATGCCTGCCAGAGCTTGGCTACGGCGTCGGAGTCAAGGTGCGGCGCCGCCAGGCGGTCGAACTTGGCCCGGTACTGTCCCGCCTCCCAGGGCGCCGCGCCGTTGGGATGCGCATCGGCCACCGCCTTTTCTGCCTCCACCACCGAGCCATCTTTGAGCGTCACCTCCACCCGGCCGCCGAAGGCGCGCTTGGCCGGGTCGACCTCGTGATAGCGCTCGGTCCAATGGGGGTCTTCCTCGGTGGTGATGGCGCTCCACAGCCGGCGCGTTTCCAGCCGACCCGCGCGCTCCGGAGTATAGGAGGCGATATGATCCCAGTCCCCATCCTCCAGCGCGACCGCGAAAATGTAGGGAAGGGAATGATCCAGCGTCTCGCGGCTCGCGTGCGGATCGTATTTCTGGGGGTCATTGGCGCCCGAGCCGATCACCCGGTGGGTGTGATCGCTGGTGAAGATCAGAATATCCGAGACGTCGTCCAAATTGACGCGCTGGCGCAAGTCAAAGGCCAGGTCGATCATCGCCTGTGCCTGGTATTCTGCCGAATAGGCTTTCGGATAGGTCTCGAGGATCGCCCGCGGCGGCTGCCCCGGCTCCGGCAGCAGCACGTTATAGAGCGCGTCCGGGCCTTCCAGCATCCAGGCGGCGACCGAATCCTCGCCCTCGTAGATCGGGTTCGGGCCGCCCTCGCCGCGCATGGCCCGGTCGAGCGATTCTATCGCGGTCTTACCCGCCCAGGCCGGGGCAAAGGCCTTCCATGAGGAGATATCGCCCTTCCGGGATTGCCGGGTGGCGAATGACAGGTGGATCGCCTGATTCAAGGCGTCGTAAATGATCTCCGTCTTGAGCCCCAGCATGGCGCCGAGGCCCGCCGTGATCGCCGGGGCCAGGTGAGCCACATGGTCGATCTTGTGCCGGTGCAGATCGATGCCTTTGACCAGCGCCACCTGCACCTCATAGGCGACCGCGATGGCGCGGGTCAGGTCGGCTCCCGCCCGCCGGGTCTGCTGCGCCACCGCCAGCAAAGGCGCGATGCAGTCGGAAGGATGGGCAAAGTCTGCTGCCAGGAAGGTGTCGTTCCAGTCCAATTCACGCACGGCGACCCCGTTGGCCCAGCCCGCCCACTCCGCATGCACCGGCACGTCGAACCCGAACACCCGTGCGCCCCGCAGCCTCGGGTGGGCCAGGCACATCTGCCGGGCTGCCCGAACCGGCTGCCGGTCGATTGCCGCGAGCGCGACCGCCAGCGCATCCGCCACCCGCAGCCCGACCATTTCCGCCACGTCCGGCGCGATATCGCGGGCCGATGCCGCAAATTCGGCAATGCCCCAAGCAAGCTGCCGCTCCCTGGGCAGACGGTCGGCAGAAGGGTGCACGCGGACGTTGTGGGTTTGCATCGGGCCGGTTCCATCCTGTGGTCGAGTTTGCACCATAAAATAGCCTACTCCCGGCCCGATCCGCTACTCGGCCTTGCCGTTCGCCCGAGTCTGGCGGCGCCGGCCCCCTCGGTCCCAGGCGCGCTGCGCCGGTGATGGAGACGTGATGCGATCGATGAGGCTTGCTATCGCCGCATGCCTGCATGTAGGTTTTGCTTGGGCCGATCAAAAACGCTCCCGATCAGGGATTTAATCGGCGCAACAATGAAGGCGGCAAACGCCATCGCAAGAGGAATCGGAGCCACCGTTACGCGCTGCATCCATGGCAGCGCGACCAAGATGGGAGACTTAAGAGAATGTCTGAGACCGGCAACAAAAGCGGCTTGAACCGCCGTGAATTTATGGCCGCTACGGCGGCCGCGGGCGCCGTAGCGGCTGGCGCAACGGGCGCTGCGAAGGCTGCCGCACCGAAGCGTGGCGGTACGTTGCGTTATTCAACCCGTGTCGATGGCCGTGGCCTCGATCCGCATCGCAACATTATCTACTATGTTTCGAATCCGCTGGTCGGCACGACCCAGGGGCTGCTCGATCTGAACCAGCAGGTAGAGATCGTTCCGGGCGTGGCCGAAGAATGGGACGTCTCCAAGGATCTGAAGAAATACACCTTCCGCATTCGGAAGGGCGCAGAATTTCACAATGGCCGCACCATCGATGCGGACGCCGTGAAATGGAATTACGAGCGCATCCTGGACCCAGCCATCGGCTATGCCTTTACCCGGGCCAGTCTGACCGGCATAGAGCGGATGGAAACGGACGGGCCCAACCTGCTCCACATCTATCTCAAGGACCCGAGCGCGCTGTTCGCGGCGAACGTCGTCTATTATCCGGTCAACTTGATCGCGCCGGATAGCGCCGACCAGGCCGATACCCACCCCATCGGTTGCGGACCGTTCAAGTTCGTTTCCTGGAAACGGTACGCAAAGACGGAACTCGTACGGTTCGAAAATTATTTCGAGACGGGTGAGGACGGCAAGCCGCTGCCCTATCTGGACGCGCTCGAGATTTATCCGAAACGCGAGGACAAGGTTCGTCTGACCGCGCTGCGCTCGGGCGAAGTCGATATGATCGAAAACATGTCTTATTTCGACGCACCTGACTTCCAGAAGAACGAAACGGCCGACTACAACACGCATACCGTGCCCCAGCTCGGTATGGCTCACCTGAATCTTCAAGCGAAATCGGGCCCGTTTGCGATGAACTCGCCGGACGGCAAGATGCTGCGCGCCGCGGTGGCCCATGCCATCAACAAAGAGGCGATCCACGAGGCCGTGTTTAACGGCCTGGGAGAGTTGGTTAACCAATTCTACTCGTCTAAAACGGCCCAGTATGTGCCGAACGTGCCAAACGAGAAAGAGTACGATCCGGAGAAGACCCGCTTCATTCTGCGCAAGCTCAACATGGAGAACATGCCGATCGCCGTGGTGGCGCGGGCTTCGTACCAGTATATGCGCAATCAGGGCGAAATCACCCACGCGATGCTGCTGGAGGCCGGCTTCAACGCGACGAACGAGGTGTTCGACAACCCTGTGCTGCGCGAGAAGTACAAGAAAAACGACTGGGGTATCGATTTGACAGCAACCAGTTTCCGCTTCGAACCCGACGGCTGGTATTCGCGCTGGATCCATTCCGAAGGCGCCGAAGGGCAACTGCGCTGCGGCTTCAGCAGCGAGCGCTGCGACAAGCTCATCGAGGAAGCCCGCATCACGCTCGACGTCGAGAAGCGCAAGGAATTGTATCGCGAGGTCGACGGCATCGTGAACGACGAAGCCGCGCTCATCTACAGCCACGCGGTGCCAATGCTCGGCGCGTCCACTAAACGGCTTCAGAATTACAGTCCCGCAACCTCGGGCACGCCGAGTTGGTCGGGGGGCGGCATCCGCGCCGCCTATTTCGACGACGCCGCGTAGGGTGACCTATCGGATCCGCTGCCGCTCTCCTATCGGGAGCGGCAGCCGCTTCGTTCTTTAACAGCGACAATTGAGATGGCGAGAGGCGTATGCTGATCTATACGATCAATCGTATTCTGCAATTGATACCGATCGTCTTTGTCCTGTCGATCGTCGTGTTCGGCTTTGTCCAGGCGCTTCCCGGTGATGTGATTGATGCGTTGCATGACATGGAGGCAGCGGAAGATCCGGCGGTGCGCGCGGCGCTCGAAAAGGAACTGGGGCTCGATCAGCCGATCCCGATCCAATATTTCAATTGGCTCGGGCAGATCTTGCAGGGCGACTTCGGCACGTCGATGGTGACTCGCCGCCCGGTGGCGATCGAACTGTTGGAGCGCATTCCGGCGACGATCTACCTGGCCGCGGTCGGTATCGGCCTGTCGCTGCTGATCGCGATCCCGTTCGGCACGCTGGCGGCGGTTCGCCGGAACAGCTTGACAGACTATACCGCTCAGGTCGTATCGCTTGCAGGCATCTCCATCCCGGAATTCTGGTTCGCCATCCTCTCGATTCTGGTATTTTCATTGTATTTTGGCATCTTACCTTCGTCGGGCTATGTGGGGCCGGGGGAGGATTTCGGGCTCAGTATCTGGTATCTGATCCTGCCCGTTGTCGCGATCGGATTCCGGCAGGCCGCCTATACGACCCGGTTGACGCGCTCCAGCATGCTGGACGAAATCAACAAGGACTATGTCGTCACCCACCGCTCGCTGGGCCTGCCCGAGCACAAGGTGATCTACAAGTACACGCTTCGCAACGCCCTGATCCCGACGATTACCATCTCCGGCCTTCAATTCGCCAACCTGTTGGGCGGCACAGTGGTGCTGGAGACGATCTTTGCCTGGCCGGGCATCGGCCTGACGATCTATCAGGCGATCCAGTTGCGTGACTACCCGGTGATCCAGGCCGGAATCCTGTTCCTGGGCTTTAAAGTCGTCATCATCAACCTGCTCGTCGACTTGATGTACCGCGTGCTGAATCCGCGCGTCGGCATTGGCGGCAGCTAGCGTACCGGAGGAATACGGAGATGGCCGATACGCAATTGCACGGCTATGAGATTACGGCGCGGGAGCGCTTCGATCTGGTGGATCCGAAGGAGACGCCGTGGCGGATCCGGGCGCGCCGCACCCGCAACACCTTCGCCAACGCCTGGTCCGAGCTCCGGAAAAGCCGGACCGCCACGATCGGCGCGGTGATGATCATCTGCCTAATGGTGGTGGTGTTGTTCGGTCAGTCGTTGGCAACTCACAATCCTGTGAAATCGGACTACCGCAACCGCACCGCTGACATCAGCGCCGAGCACATCATGGGAACCGACAAGTTCGGACGGGACATCTATAGCCGCGTCATTATCGGCGGGCAGCGAACCATTATGATCAGCGTTGCCGCGGTAATCATGGGTCTTTCCATCGGGATACCAATAGGCATTCTGTCAGGCTTCTTCGGGGGGAGGTTTGACAGCATCGTCATGCGCATCACGGACGGATTCCTCGCGTTCCCGGGTCTCTTACTCTATCTGTTGATCATTACCGTTGCCCGGGAATGGAAGTTACAGGGTTTTTGGAGCGATGCGATCCTGGTGATCGCGCTGGGGCTTGCATTTTGGCCCGAGGTGGCGCGCCTGTCCCGCAGCACGGCCTTGGTCGAAGCGAAAAAGGAATATGTGGAGGCGGCCCGCTGTATGGGCGAGCGCAGCGTTTGGATCGCGATGGGGCAGATCCTGCCCAATTGCATGTCCCCGCTTATCGTTAACGCCACGGTCAGGCTCGGCTATATGATCCTGATCATCGCTGCGCTGAGCTATCTGGGCCTCGGCACGCCGCCGCCGACCCCGGACTGGGGCAGCGACCTGCGGGCAGCGCAGGACCATATGGAAAGCCACCCGATGATTGCGATCTTTCCAGGACTGGCGATCTGTTTCAGCGTGCTGGCCTTCAACCTGTTCGGTGACGGATTGCGGGATATTCTCGATCCGCGGCTGGCGGAGCGGTAGATAGTCCGCCAGCCCTTGAGCAACCCGGCGGAGCAATAGCCCGCCGGCCCTTGTGCAACCCGGCGGGGCGGTAGCCTGCCGATACCACGCCGTCACGCTGCGCGCCGCCCCGGTCTTGAGCCAGGGGTGAGGCAATCGATGAATGTTAAAACAGGGCGCGGCCGTTGGATTGCGCCGTTGCCCGGCTTCCAGCCGGGCGCCTCGCAATGACGCCAAATCGCCGTGTATCCCCCGCCGTTAAACGCTACACGTTATGACAGGCCACGAAATGATCCGGCGCCAGTTCCCGCAACGGTGGGGGATCAAACTCGCAGTTGGGGGTCGCGATGGGGCAGCGCTTGCACAGGCGGCAGCCCGGCGGCGGGTTGATCGGTGTTGCGATTTCGCCGGTCAGCGTCAGCCGCGGGGCCGGCTTGTCCGGGTCCGCCTCTGGCACCGCCGCCATCAGAGCATTGGTATAGGGGTGCAACGGCCGTTCGAAGATTTCGTCGACCGGTCCCGTCTCCACAATCTTGCCCACATACATGACCGCCACGCGGTCGCTAATATGCCGGACCACGCTCAGATCATGGGCGATGAACAGATAGGTAAGCTGAAACTTCTCCTGCAGCTCACGGAACAGGTTCAGGATCTGCGCCTGCACCGACACGTCCAGCGCAGAGACCGGCTCGTCGCCGATCACCAGTTCCGGATCGACCGAAAGCGCCCGGGCGATGGCGATGCGCTGGCGCTGGCCGCCGGAGAACTCGTGCGGGTAGCGGTCCACGTGTTCGGTGCCCAGGCCGACCAGGTTCAGCAGTTCCAGCACGCGCTCGCGCTTGCTCCGCCAGTCTTTGGCGATGCCGTGAATCTCCAGCGGGCGCGAAAGGATCTGCATGACCGTCTTGCGCGGATTGAGTGAGGAATAGGGGTCCTGAAAGACCAGTTGCACCTCTTTGCGCACCGATTGCATGCGCCTGTGCCCGAAGGACAGCATGTCCTCGCCCTTGAGCCGAATGGCGCCGCTGGTCGGCTCGACCAGGCGGGTGATCAGGCGTCCGGTGGTGGACTTGCCGCAGCCGCTCTCGCCGACCAATCCCAGCGTCTCACCGCTTCGGACGTTGAAGCTGATGTCGTCAACCGCCTTCAGGGTTTGGGTCTTTCCCGCTATCCGGCTGACCATGTCGCCGTTCAGGGTAAAAAACTTGGTGAGGTTCTCGACCTCAAGCAGGGGAGCGCTCACTCGCGTGGGTTCCTTATCTGTGCCGGCGGCGCTGTTCAGGCCGAGGCCATATCGTTCAGATGACAAGCCGCCCAATGGCCGGGCGCAACTTCGCGGAATTCCGGGATTACCTGCCGGCAGATATCCATGGCGTGCTGGCAGCGCGGGTTGAATTTGCAGCCGGTCGGCGGGTCCATCATGTTACAGACCGAGCCTTCGATCGGCGTCAGGTATTGGGTCCTGGTGTCCATGCGCGGGATCGAGTTCAGCAGGCCCACGGTGTACGGGTGCATGGGATTTTTGAAGATCTCCCGCTTTTCCCCCATCTCCACCAGATGAGAGGCATACATGACGCCGATCCGGTCGCAGGCATGTGCCACCACGCCCAGATTGTGCGTGATGAACAAGAGCGACATGTCGAAACGATCGATCATGGAGGTTATCAACTGGAGGATTGTTGCCTGGATGGTGACGTCCAGCGCCGTGGTCGGCTCGTCGGCGATCAGAAAGGTGGGGTCGCACGACAGTGCCATGGCCAGCATCACACGCTGGCGCATGCCGCCGGAAAACTCGTGCACATAGTTGTCGACGCGGCCGCGCGCCGAGGGGATGCCAACCAGATCCAGCAGTTCGATGGTGCGTTCGCGCGCTTCCGCCTTGCTCATGCCCAAATTGGTGCGCAGCACGTCGCCGATTTGCGCGCCCACAGTGTAGACCGGGTTCAGCGCGCTCATGGGCTCCTGGAACACCATGGCGATTTTCTTGCCGCGGATGTTGCGGATCTGCTCGTTGTTCAGCTTGTAGACCTGTTCGCCGTCCACCTCGACGCGGGTGGCGATGACCTCGCCGGGCGGCTCCGGCACCAGCCGCATGATCGCGCGTGCCGTCACGGACTTGCCGGAGCCGGATTTGCCCACCAGCCCGAACGTTTCACCCCGGTCGACGTGGAACGAAACCCCGTTCACCGCGGTCAATGTTCCCCGCTTCAGGTGGAAGTTGACGATCAGGTCTTCCACCGTGAGCACTGGTTTCGACATTAAGCATTTCCCGTTAGCATTCTGATTGGCGGGCATATTGGACCGGCAGGCACCTTCAGGTCCAGCGCTCATATAGGGTCCCATTTCGTCAGCCCTGTCGGACGTGTATCGTCCGGCTCCGTCCTTCCAAACCCGCAAGGTGCCAGCATGTCAACCTCTAAGCCTCGCCAACTCCGCCTCGGCGCCTTCATGCGTCCCGTTTCGATCCATACCGCCGCCTGGCGCTATCCGGGCGGCACGCCGGAGGCGAATTTTTCGCTGGAGCATATCGTTCAATACGCCCAAAAGCTCGAGCAGGGCTGCTTCGACGCGTTCTTCATGGCTGACCACCTGGCCGTCCTCAACATGCCGATGGAGGCGCTGAAGCGGTCTGCCACCGTCACCAGCTTCGACCCGCTGACCTTGCTGCCCGCGCTCGCCATGATGACCAAGCATCTGGGCCTGATCGCCACCGCCTCCACCACGTTCGAGCCGGCCTACATGATCGCCCGGCGCTTCGCCTCGTTGGATCATATCTCAAAGGGCAGGGCGGGCTGGAACATCGTCACCACTTCCAACCCCGACGCGGCCAGGAATTTCGGGCACGAGGAGCAGATGGAGCACGCCGAGCGCTATGCCCGCGCGCGCGAGTTCTATGACGTGGTGACGGGGCTTTGGGACAGTTGGGCCGACGATGCTTTCATCCGCGACGTCGAAAGCGGCGTGTTCTTCGATCCCGATCGCTTGCACGTCCTGAACCACAAGGGCAAATATCTGAGCGTGCGCGGCCCGCTCAACATCGCCCGGCCGGTGCAGGGCTGGCCGCTGATCGTGCAGGCGGGCGCGTCGGAGGCCGGCAGGCAACTGGCTGCGGAAACGGCGGAAATGGTGTTCTGCTCCTACCGCACCATGCTGGACGGCAAGGAATTCTACCAGGACGTGAAGGGCCGCATGCCCGCCGCCGACCGCAATCCGGACCACATGAAGATCCTGCCGGGCGCGCTGGTCGTCGTCGGCGACAGTGAGGCGGAGGCACGGGAGAAGCGCGCGCTCCTGGACAGCCTGGTGCATTACGACAGCGGCATCGCCTCGCTCTCGATCGCGCTCGGCTGTGACGCCAGCCGGTTCGACCCGGACGCGCCGCTGCCGGAGGACCTGCCGCCGACCGAGGCGAGCCTGAGCGGACGCGAGCGCGTGGTCCGCACCGCCCGGAACGAGGGCCTGACCGTGCGCCAGCTGGCGGGCCGCTTTGGCGGCTATGCGGGCCTCTCCTTCGTCGGCACGCCCGCCCAGATCGCGGACGAGATGGAGGCCTGGCTGATGGAGGATGCCTCGGACGGGTTCAACATCATGTTTCCGTACCTGCCCGCGGGCCTGGACGATTTCGTCGATCGGGTTGTGCCGGAACTGCAGCGCCGCGGCATCTTCCGCCGGGAGTATGAGGGCAAAACCCTGCGCGAAAATCTGGGCGTGCCGCGACCGGAGAACCGGTTCTTCCGGTAGTGGTTCGATGCCAACAGATGGTACCCATCCGTTGGCATCAAATCACCAAATCACTGAAACGCTGGGCGGATTTACGAAACACTTGCAGCAGCAAGTGTTTCGATCAGACCACTAGCGGGCATGTCCGAGGCATTTGCCACTGCCGCAACGCGCGCGGACGAGGCCGGGGAAACCCTATCGTCTGATCTCGCGTTCCCCGCAGGCTCGTCCCCGAGCCTCTGCTACTCCTCCTGCTTCGGCGCGATGTTGGGGATGCCGTTCATCAAACCGGCCGGAATGGACTCCACCAACTCGTCGACCGTGAACATGCCGTCATTCTCGAACTTGTACATGGAGCGCGCCTCGTCGCCGTAATAGTAGGTGTGGATCAGGCCCTTCTCCGCATGAAAGATCTGGCCGTTCACGTCCGCGGATTCGTCCGTGCACAGATAGGCCACCATCGGCGCTACATATTCCGGCCCCGGCATCGCCATGCGCGCCTCGTACTGCGCCTGGGTCAGCAGGCCGCTTTCGAGCCGCCGCTTCCAGCCCGCGATTACCGCATCGTTCACGGTCATGCGGGTCGCCGCCATCGGGCACATGGCGTTCGCCGTAATGCCATAACGCCCGCATTCGCGCGTGATGGTGCGAGTCAGGCCGATAATGCCCGCCTTGGCCGCCGCATAGTTGCACTGGCCGACCGAGCCCTTGAACGCGTCCGACGAGAAATTCACGATCCGGCCATGCCGCTGGGTGCGCATCAGCTTGATCGCGTGGTGGCACATGTTCCAGTGGCCCTTCAGGTGGACGTTGATCACCTGATCGAAGTCTTCCTCGGTCATGTTCCAGATCATGCGCTCGCGCAGCATGCCGGCGACGTTCACCATGAAATCGATCTTGCCAAAGGTGTCGGCGCATTCCTTCACCATGCGCCCGGCCGTGTCGTATTCCGCGACCGAGCCATAGTTGGCGCTGGCCTGGCCGCCCGCATCCTTGATTTCGTTAACCACCTCGTCTGCGGGGCGTTCCTCGGTTTCTTCGCCGCCGCGGCCGACACCGGGGTCGTTGACGACGACGCTCGCGCCTTCCTTGGCCAGCAACAAAGCGACTGCGCGGCCGATGCCGCGTCCCGCGCCGGTGACGATCCCGGCCTTGCCTTCCATCCGCATGACAGATCCTCCGTTACGCCTGATCGCTCAGGCCGTTTGTGGTCCTGGAAATGCTAGTGGTAAGGTTCGCACACCCGCAAGCAAGAAACTCCCCGCCAACTCCGCAAAGGAACACCGATGGCCTCCGAAAACGCCGCCTGGCTCGATCTGACCTGGGAAGAGACGCTGGAACCCGACCTGCCGATCATCGACCCGCATCATCATCTGTGGGATGCGCGCGCGGGCAATTATGTGCAAAAGCGCTATCTGCTGGACGACATGCTGGCCGACGTGAACAGCGGCCACAACATTACCCGGACCGTGTTCATCGAATGCGGCGCCATGTTTCGCGAGGACGGGCCGGAGCATCTGCGTTGCGTCGGCGAGACGGAGTTTGTAAACGGCATTGCGGCCATGTGCGCCTCCGGGCTCTATGGCATGACCCGCATCGCGGCGGGCATCGTCGGCACCGCGCCGCTGCGCCAGGGCGACAAGCCATCGGCAGAGGCTTTGGATGCTCAGATCGCGGCGGGCAACGGCCGGTTCCGCGGCATCCGTGTCGGCGCGACCTGGGACGCGAGCCCGGCGGTGGAGAACCACCGCACCGAGCCGCCGCAGGGTATGTACGGCGACGCCACCTTCCGCGCCGGCTTCCAGCACCTGGCGCCACGCAACCTGACCTTCGAAGCCTGGTGCTATCATACCCAGATCCCCGACCTCACCGAACTCGCCAAGGCGTTCCCTGACACCACCATCATTCTGGATCATTTCGGCGGCCCCATCGGCGTCGGCCCTTATGCCGGCCGCGAAGACGAAGTGTTCGACGCCTGGCGCACCGCCATCGGGCCGCTTTCGGAATGCCCGAACGTAATGGCCAAGCTCGGCGGCATCGTCATGAAGGTGAACGGCTTCGGCTGGGAAGACCGGGCCAAGCCGCCGTCCTCCCAAGAACTAATGGAGCGCACCCGCCGCTACTATGAGCACACGATCGGAAAGTTCGGAGTGGAGCGCTGCATGTTCGAGAGCAACTTCCCCGTCGACAAGATCGCCTGCAGCTACAACGTGCTCTGGAACTCGTTCAAGCGCTTGGCTGCCGACTACTCGGCCGCGGAAAAGGCGGCCCTGTTCCACGACACCGCTGCGCGCGTTTACCGGCTGGATTAGGCGCGGCCTGAAGAATGCAACCCGCCCGCCTGCGCGCCCGCCTTTGGATCGATGCCTGCCTGACCGTCTGCCGAGCCGAGGCGGTGCCCGCCACCGTTCTCGCGCGCGGCGACGCGGATGCGGGCAGCGTGCTGCTGAAATGGCGGCAACCGGAGGGGAGGGGCAGCGTGCTCGCCCCCATGACCGATCTGGAGGGGGCGCGTGTCTGGCGGCCCGCAACCGGCCTCGAACCGGTACCGGAGGCCGACTGCGACGCCTATTGGCAACGCCAGCGCGGCCGCGACCCGGACCTCTGGGTGCTGGAGGTCGAAAGCCGCACCCTCTGGCACCCGCTCGGCGAACCGGTGGAAGGCGCGGCAGAACCGGAAGCGAGCCCTGCCGATGCATTGTTCCGACGGCGGTAAAGGGACGCGCGACCGGCTTGAACTCTGGCAACAGGCCGATATCGCCCGCAGTTTCGCGCGCTCTCGTCCCATCGTGCTATGGGACCAGCCGATCGCCTGCCAGACCTAAATGGAGTTCCGGGCCGCCGCATGAGTGAATCCACGCTAACCGACGTCCGGCTGGTAACGCCCACGGATGTCGTAACCGGGCATCTTTCGGTGAAGGACGGCCGCATCCACGCACTCGGCGGCGGCCCGGCCAAGGGGGAGGGCGGGGAAGGGGACTATCTGATCCCCGGCCTTGTGGAACTGCACACCGACAATATCGAAAAGAGCCTGCAACCGCGCCCCGGGATGCTCTGGCCGGCGCCGCTATCTGCCGTCCTGGCTCATGATGCCGCCTGCGCCGGCGCCGGCATCACCACGGTCTACGATTCCGTGTCCGTCGGCGAATATGCCGATGCGCCGGGCCGCCGCAAATTCCTGGAGGTTACGGTGAATGCCGTCCGGGAAGGCACCGCCGCCCGCGTTTTCCGCGCCCAACATTTCCTGCACATGCGTTGCGAACTGCCGGATCCGGCGGTGCTGGACCTGATGGAGCCGATCTGGCACGAGCCGCTGCTGACCTTGATCAGCCTGATGGACCACACCCCCGGCCAGCGGCAATGGCGGGATATGGAGGCATACCGCACCTTCCTCACGCCCCGTCTGAAGCCCGGCGAGACTTTCGACGGCCGGATCGCGGAGCGGGTCGCCCAGGGCCAGGAGTTGTCGCCGAAGCATCGCACCGCGGTTCTGGAGCGCTGGCGGCAGAAGGAGCGCGCGATAGGGCAGAAGCTGCCGCTGGCCAGCCACGACGACACCACGCTGGCGCATGTGCAAGAAGCGCAACGCGACGGCATCACCATCGCCGAATTTCCCACCACGGTGGAGGCCGCGCGCGGCTTGCAGGCAGCCGGCATCGGCGTGCTGATGGGCGCGCCCAACGTGGTACGGGGCGGCTCGCACAGCGGCAACGTCTCGGCCCTCGATCTGGCGCAGGACGGGCTGGTGGACGGGCTTTCTTCCGATTATGCGCCGTTCAGCCTGCTGCATGCGGCGTTCCTGTTGCACGAGAAGGCGGGCCTGAGCCTGCCCCAAGCCATCGCCACCGTGACGGCAGCGCCCGCGCGTCTGGCGGGGCTGCACGACCGGGGGCGGCTCGCGGTGGGGCTTCGCGCCGATTTGGCGCTGGTGCGGATGCATCGTGGCATCCCCACGGTGCGAGCCGTCTGGCGCGAAGGCAATCGCGTCGCGTGACGCCCGTATTGGAAGGGAAGACGCGACCGGATGGCTTAAGTCCAATTCGATCCCCGGATACCGCTTGCGCGGTTCCGGGGATGAGCGGACCCCCCTTTGCGCGGCTCCGGGGATGGGAAGGTTAAGGTTCGGATCAACGAATGAGCAAAAACAGCACGCCCGGTCTTGAGCGTTACGCTATCTATTATGCTCCGGCCGACGATACGCCTATATGGCGTTTCGGCATCCACTGGCTGGGCCGCGACCCGGCCCGGGGCCAAACGCTGCCGCAGCCCGCGGTGCCGGGCCTGTCCGCAGAGGCGCTGGCCGCAGCCACGGCGTCGCCCCGCCGTTACGGCTTTCACGCCACCTTGAAGCCGCCTTTTCGCCTGGCCGACGGCCGTACGCCGGACGAGTTGCGTGCGGCAGCCGCGGCATTTGCCGCTGGCCGCCCATCCTTCGATGCCCCGCCGGTCAGCGTGCAGCGCATCCACCGGTTTCAGGCATTGGCGTTGACCGCGCCTTCGCCGGCGCTCGACCGCCTGGCCGCGGACGCCGTCGAGGCGTTCGACCGCTTCCGCGCACGGCCCTCAGAGGCCGAACTGACGAGGCGCCGGGCGCGTGGTCTCAGCGACCGGCAGGAGCGCTATCTCCGGCAATGGGGCTATCCTTATGTGTTCGACGAATTCCGCTTTCACATGACCCTGCTCGGCGCTATTCGCGACGAGGCGGTGCATGACGCCGTCACCGCCTATCTCCAACCCCGAGCCGCCATTTTTGCGGAGCGGCCGCTGCCGATTAACGCCATCTGTCTGTACCATCAGGAAAGCCCGGCCGCCCCCTTCCTGCTGGTCGAACGTTTCGGGTTCGGCGCCTCTCGCTAAGGTCGCCATACCTCGACAACATGATCCGCCGTCATGATCGGTGCCGGGCCGTCAATCGGCCCCTTTAATGGGAACTCTTGTCCTCCCGAAACATTTATTGGAAACTACCCTCTACCGATTCCACCAGGAGCACGACGATGAACGATAAAAAGAACCCGGACCTGCAGGGCGAAGGCAACTACGACGCCGCCAGGAAGTACCAGCAGGAGCAGCACGAGTTCGCGAAATCGGACAAGGTCAAAGATGCCGCCCGCGATGCCGCGGAAGCCGTCGACTCCGCCGACGAGGGCGCAGAACTGGAGCAGGCCCGTAAGGATTCCGCCAAGGGAAAGACCGGTGCGGAGAAGACAAACAAGGACTAGTTATTCCCCCGCTTCCGTTTTCCTTGCCCCGGCCCCGCTACTCTTCCGGCTTCAGGTCCAGCGCTACCGAGTTCATGCAGTAGCGGTCGCCGGTGGGTGCCGGTCCGTCGGGGAAAACGTGGCCCAGATGCGCATCGCATTTAGAACAAAGCACCTCCGTCCGCATCATGCCATGGGAGCGGTCTTCCACCAACGTCACCCGGTCCTCGGCGATAGGTTGCCAGTAGGACGGCCAGCCGCAGCCGGCATCGAACTTGGTCTCGGAGGCAAACAATTCCTGACCGCAACAGATGCAGGCATAGACGCCTTTGCGCGTCTCGTCGTTGTAGGCGCCGCTCCCTGGACGCTCGGTCGCGTGCTGGCGCGTGACGGCAAACGCTTCGGGCGAAAGCTGGGCGCGCCATTCAGCGTCGGTCTTCATCACTTTGTCGGTCATGCAAGTTTAGCCTCTGGTATTCGGGTTGGCGGCACAATGTACTGTTTGGGAGATAGGCGCACGGTGGTGCGTTTCAACAGGCGCGGCTGCGCCGGGTCAAGCACGCCGCGGCGGTGCAGCAAAAAGCCGTTGTCCCACATCACCAGATCGCCCATGCGCCATCCATGGCGGTAGACATAGGGCGGTTGCGTCGCGTGCGCCTGCAATTCCTCGATCAGCGCCCGGCCTTCCGCATCCGGCAGACCCTCCACACCCGGCATGGTGCCGGGGTCAAGATAGAGCGCGCGCCAGCCTTCGACCGGATGGTGATTGACCAGCGGGTGCAACACGTCCGGTGACTTGGCCCGCGCCTTCGCCGAAGCCTCCGGGCTTTCGTCGTAGGCGGCCGTGCGATGGGCATAGCTGAACACGCCCCAGGCCCGGTCGGCCTGTGCCTTCAACCGCTCCGGCAAGGTGGCGTAGGCGAGGCGCAGGTTCGCGAACTCGGTCGCACCGTGGTCCTTGGGGATCTCCACCCCATACAGAAACGAGCCGGTGGCCGGGTCGGCCTGGTAGCTCTGGTCCGAATGCCAGGTGATCTCGCCGGCGCCAAGGCCGCCGATGGCGGTGCCGTTCCGGTCCAGCAGGTTCGAGATATAGATGACGGCCTGCTGTTTCTTGCTGGCCCAGTCCTCGCGCACGATGCGGTCCGGCTCACCGAACGTCTCGGAGAAGCGCACGAGAGCGTCTTCTTCCAGCAACTGGCCACGGAATACCAGGACGCCGTGCCGGGACCATGTCTCACGCAGGGTTTGGGCGGCCGCCGGGGCGAGGGGGGCGGCGCAGTCGATACCGACCACTTCGCGGGCGAACGAGCCGCCGATCGGGCGGATATCGAAGCCTGTCATCTCAGCGCCTCATTCGGCATTATCACCCTCGGCATCACTAGCCGATGCGCAAACCTGGCGTGGCGATCCATCGGTCTTCTTCGGCCAGCATCCCCATGGATGCATTACGTTAGCGCTCGAGGCCGGTTATCGGGATCGGGCATCGGGCTACTCAGGATTATAGATATAGAATAGCAGAAAGTATGTGTCCCGGAAGGCCGCAATGCAACTTGCGGGAACTCCGCCGAAACTGCGTCGCTAGGCCGGCCGGCAGGCCAAGAGGCGCCGCACAAAGGAAGTGTCTGGTGGAAGGGCTGAGCCCCCACTGGCATCGACCCATGAGGCATCGGCCCATCAGGAACGGTTATACACATCCTCGTAGCGGACAATATCGTCCTCGCCCAGATAGGAGCCGGTCTGTACTTCGATCAGGTGCAGGTCGGTGCTGCCCGGGTTGACCAGCCGGTGGATGTTGCCGAGGGCGATGTACACCGATTTGTTGGTCTGGAGGCGCTTGGTCTCCAGCCTTTCGATGGTTTTGCCGACCACGACCTCTGCCTCGCCCTCGACAACGATCCAGTGTTCTGCCCGGTGCTTGTGCGATTGGAGTGACAGCATCGCTCCGGGCTTCACCACGATTTCCTTCACCTGGAAACGCTCGCCGACGATCAGCGACTGGTAATAGCCCCAAGGCCGGAAGCTGAATGGAAATTCTTCCGCCTGCGGCACGTTGGCGGCCTTCAGCGCCGCCACGACGTCTCGCACCTTTTGGCTTTCGGAGAGCGGGGCGACCAGCACGGCGTCCTTCATGGCAATGGCGGCGATGTTATTCAGGCCGACGCCGACCAGTTGCAGGGAGTGATCCTCGGAACGCAGCAGCGTGTTGGTGCAGTCGAGCGCCATGGCGGCGCCGGTCGCGGAAACGCCGTTTTCGTCCGGCTTGCTCTGCTGCCAGACCGCATCCCAACTGCCGAGGTCGCTCCAGCCGCCGTCGAACGGCACGGCCGCCAGATTGCTGGCGGGCTCCATCACGGCATAGTCGATGGAGACGTTCCGCACTTGGCGGTAGGCATCCGGCTGCAGGCGGAAGAACATCAGGTCGGTCTTGCCGCCATCGACCGAAGCCTTGCAGTGCTGCATCAGGTCGGGCGCGTGGGTTTCGAAGGCCGCCAGAATGGCCTTCACCGAAAACAGGAAAATGCCCGCGTTCCACAAATAGTTGCCGCTGGCCAGCATCATTTCCGCGGTGGAGAGGCCGGGCTTTTCGACGAATTTGTTCAGGGCGGCGGCTTGGGGCGCGGCAGTGAAATCGGGGGTCGAGCCAAGCTCCAGGTATCCATAACCGGTCTCTGGCCGGATCGGCCGGATGCCGAAGGTGACAAGCAAGCCATCCCGCGCCGCCGCGACACCTGCCTCCACACAACGCAGGAATGCGGCGGGCTCGTCGATCACATGGTCGGACGGCGCGATCAGCATCAGCGCGTCGGGCTCGTCCTTCAGCATCAGCGCGGCGGCCAGGATGGCGGGGGCGGTGTTGCGCCCCTCCGGCTCGATCACGATTTTGGCTTTTGAGAAGCCCGCGTGCGAGAGCTGTTCGGCCGCGATAAAGCGGAAATCATCGCCGGTCAAAATCATCGGCGCAGCGAATTCCTCGCCTTTGAACCGCTTCAGGGTCGATTGGTACAAGCTTTCTTGCCCCATGAGCGGCGCGAACTGCTTGGGATAGCTCTTGCGGGACAGGGGCCAGAGCCGGGTGCCCGAGCCGCCGCACAAAATAACCGGGTAAATCATATGTCGATCCTCTACGCTCTCAATGTGCTTTTGTTTTTGTACTGAGTAGCCGACATAGCACCCGTACCCCTCTTTGCCAGTAGCCGCAATGCCTGATCAAGGTGAACATTAGTGCTAATTGCCGCCGTTTAGATCACTACCTGCGAGCGTCCCTCTTTGAAAAGGTGACTTTTCGCCTGCAAAGCCTTCCGCTTGTGCGCCGACGGGTGCCGTGGCACCATCATTTACCGGCTAATGTAACGGATTCATTAATATGGCGGATGATCTGCTCTTTGGCATTCAGACCAATGGCATCAAGCATACCCATGCCGACCCGATGCCGCCGGTCCTGGAACGCTTCCGCATGGTGAAGGAGGCGGGCGTCTTCGACTATGTGGACAAGACCCCCGAGCCGGACCAGATCGGGGATTTCGAGAAGGGCCGTGACCTGTACGGGCTACCGGTGCGGGCGGGCGGCTGGTTCTACCAACTGGGCAATCCCGACGACGAGGCATTGTTCGAGCACCATCTGGACGTGGGCCGGCGCATGGGCTCCGTCGTGCACAATACACAGATCAAGCTGCGGCACGCCAACGGCCATGTCGTGACCAACGAGGAAGTCGCCGACGCCTATCTGCGCTGGTCGGAACTGGGGCAGAAATACGGCGTGCAACCGTGCTTCGAGGTGCACGTGAACATGTGGTCCGAGGATTTTCCGCGGGTGGCGGAGGTGGGCCAGATGGTGGAGGCGCGCGGCGCCGAGTTCAACATGACGCTGGACCACAGCCACGTCATTTTCAAGATCGACAATCCCGACGAGCAGAAGATTTTCTCCACCGACCGCAGGGTCGCGAGTGGCGAACTTGTGCTGGACCCTTACAAGTCCGGCAACGTGACCGCCCAATGGATCGAGGCCGGCTGGGTGCGCCATTGCCACGCCCGCGCCGCCGTGCCGAACAACCCGAAAAACATTACCGGCCGAAACGAGGATGGCGCAGTCGGGCGCGGCATCCAATACCCGTTCGTCCGGCCCGGCCCCGGCGAGTATCACGCCGACTGGGACGAAAGTCTGCTGGAGCCGTGGAAAGAGGGCATCCGCATGCTGATGCGCTATCACGTGAAGGACCCGGCCAAGAAGCTCGGCCAGATCTCGACCGAGTTCATTCCGGGGCCGGATTATGGCGAGGGCTGCCAATATTCCCTGTTCGCCCAGGCGATCGCCTGCGTCGAGTGGATGCGGGCCGAGTGGATGATGATCAAGGCCAGCTCGTAAATCGACGGCCACCGCGGCCCGAATTCACTCCCGCAGGCCGGCCTTGCGCAGGCCCTCCAGCAGATGCGCCATGTCGTCCGGTGCGGCGTTCCATTTGCGCAGTTCGGCGGTGGCAGAGAAATCCGGCTTGCAGTCGAAAACGCTGGCAAGTGCCGCTCTCAGCCTCGGCTGCGCCCAATTGGCCGTATGCCGCGGCCAGCAGCAGATGCATCCAGTAGAAGTGCGGCAGGCCGATCCGCTGGGCCATCGGCCACCGTCGCCGGATAGTCGCGCTCGTTATATGCCGCCCGCGCGAAGCTGAAGTAGTACCAGCTCGGATGCAGGGGATTGAGGTGCTGGGCGCGGCTGCGACAGCTCCGTCGCCGCGCTCGAACTCGCCCATGAACGCGAGATAGTGGCCGATATCGGCCAGCGATTTCGGGATCGTTCGGGTTGAGGGCGAGGGCGCGCTGCGCCTCCGCCTCGAACTTGTCGTTCTCGCCGCCGGAAGAAGTGGACGATCGCGAGCCAGCAGCGGGCATAGGCGTTCTGCGGGTCGAGCCGACCGCCTTCTCGGCCATCGCCAGCGCGCGGCCGATCGGGTCGGGCCGCGGGTTGGCGTCGAAGCGGTGCTCGGCCGAGATAGACGTTGGCGAGCAGCGCATGGGCGTCGGCTGCTGCGTCGGGTCGAGCGCGACCGCCCGTTCCAGCAGGTCGCGCGCCTCGGCATGCAGTTCCGGCGCAGCAGCGACGTGTAGCGGCGGGCCCGCAGCACGCAGTCATAGGCGTCGAGCTCGGCCGCGCTTCTTGCGCATCGCCCGCTGCTGGGCCACGTCCTGCAGCGTCACGCCAAGCGTGGCGGCGATGGTCCGGGTCACCTCGTCCTGGACCGCGAAGATGTCCTCCATGTCGCGGTCGAAGTGGTCGGCCCAAAGGTGCACGCCCGCTGCCGGCGTCGATCAGCTGCGCCGTGATGCGGACCCGGCCGCCCGCGCGGCGCACGCTGCCCTCGACCACGATAGCCGAGCGCCCAGTTCGTCGGCCACATCGGCAGGCCGGACGCGACCGGCCCTTGAACTGGAAGGTGGAGGTGCGCGCGATGACCAGCAGGTCGCGGAAGCGGGACAGTTGGTGATGATGTCCTCGGTCAGCCCGTCGGCGAAATATTCGTCCACGTCGGCGCTGAGATTATCGAAGGGCAGCACGGCGATCACCGGCTTCCCGGAAAGCGGCGGCAGGCCCGCGGAGGGTGGCGGTGCGGCGGGGGTGGGGGTGGGTGTGTCCTCCTTTATTGCCACCTCACCGACAAAGCGGAAGCCGCGGCCGTGCACCGTGCGGATCAGGCGTTGGTTGCGGCCGTCGTCGCGCAGCACCTGGCGGGCCGACTTCAGGCAGGTGGAGATGGTGGCGTCGGTGACGATGCGGCCCTGCCAGATTTCCGCCACGATCTCGTCGCGCCCGACCACCCGTTCATGATTGCGGACCAGCAGGTGAAGCAGGTCGAACACCAGAGGCTCGATTTTGCGCGGCTGGCCAGCTTCGCGCAGTTCGTACTGCCCGGCATCCAGTTCCCAGCCTTCAAACGCAAAAATCATTGGACGAAAAGCGCTCCTTCTCGGCGCATTCAGGAAATGCTCATGCAAGCCTCAGGAACTTCTCGGTTCCCCCTCAAGCATCGGCAGATCGCACATTCTATCTTATCAATGCGGGGTACAGATAGAGTAGTCCGCATTCCCGAAACGGAAACCTTAGGAGACTTAAGATGCCTCTAGTTGACATTCAGCTTATTGAAGGCGTGTTCACCCCGGACCAAAAGCGGACGATGATTGAAAAAGTCACGAACGCCATGGTGGACGTCGAGGGTGAGGCCATGCGCGGCGTGACCTGGGTTCGTATCCAGGAATTGCGCAGCGGCGAATGGGCCATCGGCGGAAAGCCACTCACATCTGACGCGGTCAAGGGCATGAGCGACGGCTGATCGCCCAACCAGCGGCGCGGCGCCCGCGATTGATTCACGGGCGCCGGGTGGCTGGCCCATTCCCCCGATTAGCTTCCGTATCCCCGCGCCGATGGCAGGTGGCGCAGGGCTCAAATTTGTATGCCAGTTCGTTTGCCGCCTTTGTCGATTTAGCCTACGCTTTCGGCCGAAGAAACCCGATCGCCAATGCGGAGATGATTGTGGCAACCGAGAAAATGCTGACAGAGGAAGTGCGCGCTGCCGAGGGCATCGTGCGGGTCTTGGAAGAAGCGGGCATCGACATGGTGTTCGGCATTCAGGGCGGCAATATGGGCCGGCTCTATGATGCGCTCTATGATCATCAGGATACGGTGCGCTGCGTGCTGGTACGGCACGAGCAATTGGCCAGCGTCATGGCAGAGGTCTATGGCCGCCTGACCGGCAAGCCCGGCGTCTGCACCGGCCAGGGCGTGTTCATGCTGGCGAACGCCTTTCTCGGCACGCTGGAGGCGCATTTTGGCTCCAGCCCCATGCTGTTCTTGACCGACTTCTCCGACGGCGCCCCCTATACCCAGCACGCGCCTTATCAGAGCGGCACGGGCGACTATGGCGCCGCCGACACGCGCAAGGCGCTGGAGGCTGTGACCAAGCAAACCTTCGTCGCCAACCAGCCGATCGAGGCGGTGCATGCCACCCAGCTCGCCGTCAAGCACGCGCTGACCGGCGAGCGGGGACCGGTGGCTGTGATCTATCATTCCGGCGCGTTCGGCCAGGTAAACCCGAACAAGCGGCCGTTCCTCTATCCGACCAAACACTATCTGCCCCAGCCGCATCCGGCCGATCCGGCGGCCGTCAAGGCCGCGGCCGCCGCGCTGTGCAAGGCAGAACGACCGGTGATCATCGCGGGCAATGGCGTCCGGATTGCGCAAGCCTATCAAGAACTGGAGACGCTGGCAGGCCTGATCGGCGCACCGGTGGCGACCAGTGCGTCCGGCAAGGGCGTATTCGCGGAAACCGGCGATTGGGCGCTGGGCGTCTGTGGCAATTTCGGGCAGGAGACCGCCAACACCGTCATCGGCCAGGCGGACTTTATCCTGGCGGTGGGCACGCGCCTCGGCCCGGCGGATACCGCCAACGAAAACCCGGCCATGATCGACCCGACCCGCCAGACCCTGATCCAGGTCGAGATCGAGCCGAAAAACGCCTCCTGGTCGTTCCCTTGCGATGTCAGCGTGGTCGGTGACGCAAAGCTGGCGCTGAAGCAGATTGAAAGCGAAATCGTGACCGAGGGTGCGCCGACCTCGGACGTGCTCTCTGCCCGGAAAAAGGCGCTGGAGGAGGCGCGCGAGAAGCACCAATTCTTCCGCGGCGATGCCTATGACTCGGACGATGCGCCGATCATGCCGCAACGGCTGTTCAAGGAATTGCGGGCAGCGACGGCCGAGGATGCGCTCTTCACGCTCGACGCGGGTGAAAACCGGCTGTTCATGGTGCACTATTTCCAGACCAAATCGGCCGGCTCCATGCTGATGCCGGGCATCGGCGCCATGGGCTATGCCGTGCCGGCGGCGCTGGCGGCCAAGCTGGTGCATCCGGAGCGGCAGGTGATCTCGGTCTCCGGCGATGGCGGCTTTTCCATGGCGCTCAACGGCATCATGACGGCGCGGGACGAAGATATTCCGATCGTCAGCGTCATCCTGAACAACTCGGCGCTCGGCTGGGTGAAGCACGGCCAGGGCAACCGCACCATCGCCAGCACTTTTGCCGAAATGGACTTCGCGGCCATCGCCAAGTCCATTGGCGTGCATGGCATCCGGGTAACGGAGCCGGGGCAGATCGCGGCCGCGATGGAGGAGGCGCTCAATTGCGGCAAGCCGTGTGTCGTGGACGTGGTCACCAGCTTCGAGCCGAACTTCCGCGAGGTTACCAGCCCGCTCACTCGGGGTTGATGCTTTGGCCCGGCCCAAGAGGGCTGGGCGACATGCTCTACTCGTAACGTGCTCTACTTGCGGCGCGAGGCCGGTGGTGAGAAGTAGCCAGTGGATCTAATGCGGTCGCACCATCGACTGCCGGACCAACGGCGCGACCTTGTCGCCCAGCAGTTCGATCGTGCGCATAACGTGTCGGTGCTCCATGCCAACCCATTGAATGCGTGTCACCAATCGGGTACCACCGGTTGCTTGTAGCAAGCGTGCGATCTCCTCGGCCGCTTCTTCCGGAGAACCGATGATAAAACGGTCGTTAATCAGGTCTTCGAACTCCGGATGAGTTCTTGGTGTCGCCTACCACGCCGGTGAAGAGGCCCCAGTCGCCAAAGATGCGATAGCTTTCGGCAATGGCCGGCCGCGCATCGCGGAGCGCCGTCGCCCGGTCTGCGGCCACGACGATATTGCGCAGAATCGGGAAATCGTCCGGTGGCGGCTTTCCCAATGCACGCAATTCCTCCTGAAATATCCTGGCCTGCTCCACGATTACGTCATGCTTCAAGTGGGAGGACGCGACCCAGGTATCGCCCAGTTCCGGTTCGGCGATGCCGGCGACCCGCCGAACGGCAGCGGCGACGCTACCGCCCAGACAGAGTGGCGGCCGGGGCTTGCGCGTCGGCTTTAAGGCCAGGCTCATGTCGGTTGTCTGGAAGTGGCGGCCCGTGAACGTCACCTGCTCCTCGGTGTGCAGCCGTTTGATCAGGTCAACCGCCTCCCTGAAGCGCCCGATGCGGCGGCCATGATCCAGCCGCATGATCTCGAACTCGTCCTTCTGCCAACCGGGGGCGACGCCCAGGATAGCCCGCCCGCCACAGGCCGCGTCGAGCAGGGCCGTCTGCTCTGCCACATGAATGGGATGGTAAAGAGGGAGGACCAACATGCAGGTCCCGAGCGCCATGTCTCCGGCTTCCGCCGATAATCGCATAAGTGTCTCGAACGGCGGGAACCAAGCGGTCGATCCATAGGAGAGATGATTGCCGATCGACACGCCGTCAAAACCCACATCGCGGGCTAACTGAACCTGTTCGACATGCTCCCCGAGGCGGTGTGGCATCGAGTCGGTTGGGCGGTGCTCGGCACCGATGAACAGCGTTAACCTCAAGCCCGGTAGTTCCTTCCCAAGTATTGAACGTAATATTTCACACAATTTACAGTTTCTATCTATATCTTCCAACCATTGCGGCAGAAGCATCGGGCCTGAACGAGGTTCAGAGTTGGCTAAGCTATCGGTCCGACAGTCAATGACGGTCGAAACGGCACCCAACAAGGTTAACGCGGGAACGCTGGCTTGTGCGCGTTTGCCGTATTTTAATCGCCCGTTAACTAAAACAGTGGCCCACTGCAGTCTAGCGAGCGGCAGCGGGAAAGGCCGGCATGACGGCAGATGCAAGACTGGGGGTGAGGCCGGGCCATCGGGCGAGACTCCGGCAGCGGTTCTTGTCGGGCGGACCCCGGGCTTTTCTGGACCATGAGGTGCTGGAGATGCTGCTGGCGCAGGTGGACCAGCGACGCGACACCAAGCCCCGCGCCTATGCCCTGATTGACGCGTTTGGGGAGGCGTCCCTGGCGGAGGGCGAACGGCCGGCGCTGGGCGGAAAGCTGGCAGGCGTGCTGTTGCAAGCGCCGGAACGGCTGGGCGATGGCCGGGTGGCCGGTGTGGGAGCGGCGATGGCGCTGCACCTCTCGGCCGTGCGCTCGGCTGCGGCGCGTATGGCCGAAGTGGCGCTGATGGGCGCGCCGGTGCTCGGCAATTGGGAGGCGGTGGTCGCCTACAGCAATCTGCGCTTTTCCGGCGAGACCGACCACCGGACGCATGTTCTGTTTCTGGACTTTCGGCACCGCCTGATGCGGGAGCCTGCCGGCTACTCGCCCGAGTTGCCCGCCGCCGAGTTTGCACAGGCGGTGGTATCGGCCGCGCTGCGGCGGGGTGCTTCGGGACTGATCGTCATCCGTTACGATCCAGACCGGCCCGCCTCGCCCCGGCCCTTGGATTTCGAACAGGCGGACCGCTTGAAGACCGCCGGGGCCGTGAATGCCGTCTCGCTGCACGACTTCATGCTGGTCTCGCCCCTGGGGCATTTGAGCCTGCGCAGCATGGGGTTGCTGGAGGTGGCGCCCGACTATCGCACGCCGCCCGAGGAGTTGAACTTGTGCCTGGACCCTGCGGCAGACGACCCGGAGGGATGGTTAGCCCAACCAGGCGAGGGCCTGGATCAGCTGCAGCGTCGGGCTGAAAGGGAAGGGGTGGACCGGCTCGCCGATCCGGACCTGCTGGCACTGCTGTTGCGGCGGGCCGTGGCGGACGAGGCGCGCAGCCGCTTTGCCGAGCGGCTGCTGGCGCAGTTTGGCAGCCTGGGCCGGGTGCTGGCCGCGCCGCTGGAGGAACTGGCCGATGCGGTGGACCTGCTGCCCGACGACGGCCGGCCGGAAGCGCCGGAGGTGCTGGCGGTGCATCTGGGTTTGATCGGCGAGGCGGCGGCCCGGTTGCTGCGCGGCCAGGTGCTGGGCGGGCCGCTGCTCGACGACCTGCCGCGGCTGGTGCGCTATTGCCGGGCGGCGCTGGGCTATGAGGAGGTCGAGCAGTTCCGGCTGCTGTTCCTCGACCGGCGGCACCGGCTGGTCTGGGACGAGATCGTGGTTCGCGGCACGGTCAACCATGCGCCGGTGCAGCCCCGGGAGGTGGCCGCCCGGGCGCTGCGGCTGAAGGCGGCGGCGCTGGTGCTGGTGCACAATCACCCAACAGGCGAGGCCGAGCCCAGCCGGGCGGATATCGACATGACGCGCCAGATCGTCGAAGCTTGCAGCGTTGTGGGGGTACAGGTGCTGGACCATTTGATTGTCGCCGAGGCAGGCCATACAAGTTTGGCGGAGGGCGGCATGCTGCCGGGTCTCGGGCGGGCTAGGACCAAGCCGCAACGGCGTCAACGGAAACGGGCGTAGCGCAACCGGGCTTGGGCAAACGGGCGCAAGTCACACAGACGCGAGGAAGGAACGATGAACGACACGGTACCCGGTTGGGAGCAGGTCTCCGACGAGATGAAAGCGGCGCTCGCCAAGGGCGCAGAGATGGCCGGCGGCGCGGCCGTGGACGCCAGCGGCGGAGTTGAGGAGTTGCGCCGCCAATACAGCAAGGACCGCCTCTTTTGGAACGAGATCAAGCCCGACTTGGCGGCGGTCGAAGACTTCGCGGTGCCGGGCCCGAGCGGGGCCATTCCGGTACGGCTCTACAAGCCCGCGGACGTGCCGGGCCTGCCGGTGCTGCTGTTCGCCCATGGCGGCGGCTATGTGGTGGGCTCGCTGGACAGCCACGACCGCATCTGCCGCCTGATCGCTGAGCGCAGCGGCGCGGCGGTGCTGGCGGTAGACTACCGCCTGGCGCCCGAACACAAGTTTCCGGCAGCGGTGGAAGACCTGGAGGCCGCTTTGCGCTGGCTGAGGGCAGCGGGTGCCACTCGCGGCCTGGATTCGGCGCGCATTGCCATGGGCGGCGACTCGGCGGGCGGTAATCTCTCGCTGGCCGTCGCCCAGTCGCAAAAGGCGGCCGGCGCGTTCCCATTCAACGGGCTGGCCTTGATCTATGGCGTCTATGACAATGTTGATACGGAATCCCGGACCGCGTTCGGCGTCGAAGCTTTTAGCCTGCCGATGGCTGCGATGCGCTTTTTCGATACCGCCTATAGCCGGGACCAGGCCGACGACGCCGACCCGATCCGCCATCCGGCCAAGGCGAAGGATTTCTCCGGCCTGCCGCCCTGCCTGGTGATCGCTGCCGGGTGCGACCCGCTTCGGGACGACAGTCGCAACATCGTGCCGCGCCTGCAGGCGGATGGTGTCAGCGTGGATTTCGTAGAGGTGCCCGGCGTGCTGCACGGTTTTCTGCATATGAGCCGGATGCTGCCCGCCGCCGACGAGGCCGTGACACGTATCGCGCAAGCGGTGCGGAAGTGGCTGGCGCCCGAAAACCCGGCATAGGCCGGATCAAAAGCCGTGCTGACCTACCATCAATTCAATGCCTTTTGCGGCAGTCTGCCGGCCGCGACCTATGTCCAGCAATGGGGTGGGGCGCATGTGTGGAAGGTGGGCGGCAAGGTGTTCGCCATCGGCGGCTGGCGCGACGAATACCCGGACGTGACCTTCAAGGCGGGCGAAATCGCCTATGAGGTGCTGAAGGACATGCCGGGGCTGCGGCCCGCGCCCTACCTCGCCGCGCGCGGGATGAAATGGATCCAGCACCAAGCTGCGCCGGGGCTTTCTGACGAGGAACTGCGAAACTATATCCGGCATTCTCACGGGCTGTTAATGGCGGGGTTGACGAAGAAAAAGCGGCGGGAACTGGGGTTGCAGATGGAGTAGGCGCGCTTCCTTATCCCTTCGCCTTCCGGAAGCCGCGCGATGAAAATACCCGGACCGGGTAGACGGCCGATCCGGGGCACGGATATCTCTGTTTGGGCTGTTACTTCGGTTCGTAGCCGGTCGACTTGATGACTTCGGCAATCGTCTCCCAAGACTTTTCCGCCATTGCGCGGGATTGCGCCGCCGTTTTGTAGCTGATCGGGTAGCTCACGGCCTCGCTGACCTTGATCATGTCGGGGTGCGTCGACGCCACCTTCAGCGCGGCATCCATTTTGTCCAGGATCGACTGGCGCGTACCCTTCGGGAACAGAATCACGGTCGGCGTATCGAACGCGACGGGATAGCCAAGCTCCATGAGCGTCGGCACATCTGGATCCGTCTGGAGGCGCTCGGACGTGACCGCCGCAACCGAAATCGCCTGATCCGGGTACTTGGCGTGCAGACCGCCGGAATAAGCGAAGTCAACCTGCTGGGAGATGATCAACTGCATCATTTCCCGCCCGCCACGGGTCGGAATGTAGTCGACATTGTCGAGCCCTTCCTGTGCGGCGATAACCTGCATCGTCATTTTCGCCCCGGGCGACAGCGCGGCATATTTCACGCGGTCGGCCTTCTTCGCCCAGGCAATGAACTCCTCCATGTTCGAGTAATCACGGTCGACGGGAATGATCATCGCCGGCTGGAACTCGGTGATGCCGCCCGCATACTCAAAATCATCGACGCCGTAGTTGATGGCCTTGCTTAACTGCGGCTGCAAGGTCACGCCGGTCAGGGCGCCGAAGAAAAACATGTGACCGTTCGGCTCTTCTTCCGCGAATTGCGTCAGCGCAACCGACTGGCCGCCACCCGGTCGGTTCAGCACGTTGACCTTCTGGCCGAGCTCTTCGGACAGAACATTGGCAAGCACGCGTCCCTTAACTGTGGTGCCGCCGCCGGCGCCGTAGCCGATCAGCATGGTGAGTGGTTCGGTCGGCCAGTCCTCGGCAGCCTGGGCCGCGCCGGTAAGCGCAACGCCGGCGGCCACGATTGCCGTGCTTAGAAGCTTCTTTAACATTGTTTGTATTCCTCCCTTACAGGTGGTCTTCCATGGGTGAGGCTGGTCAGGCCTCGGCGATGGTCTTGTGGGTCTCTTCCGACGCCCGGCGCTTCATTCGGCTGAGTTGCCAGATGCCGAGCACGGTGATCACGCCGAAGACGATGGCGATCGGGTGGTTCCATATCTCGGACGGATCGTGGACCAGCGCCAGCGATTGGCGCAGGGACAGTTCGAACGCCGGCCCGAGAATGTAGCCGATAAGGAACGTGACGAAGGAATAGTCAAACTTCTTTGCCAGAAAGCCAATCAGGCCGAACAGGATCATAATGCCGAAGCCGAACGCGCCGCCGCCCTGCAGGTAGGCACCCATGCAGCAGAGGAACACGACGACCGGCATCACCAGCGCCGGCGACAGCCTGATGATGCGGGCAAACACGCCCTGGCCGAAATAGCCGATCAGCAGCAGCGCTAAACTGGCCACGAGCATGGACGCGTAAATCGCCATGATCAGCGGTTTCTGCTCCAGGAACATCAGCGGGCCCGGCGTCACGCCGTGGATGATCAGCGCACCGATAAGGATCGCGGCGATGACGCTGCCGGGAATGCCGATCGCGAACAGCGGCACCAGGCTGGCGGGGACAACGGCGTTGTCGGCGCTCTCGGCCGCCGCGACTCCTTCAATGGCACCGTCGCGTTCAAACGCATCGCCCTTGCCGGACCGACGCCGCGTCGCGCCATAGGAGAGGAACGAGCCGACACTGGTGCCAAGGCCCGGCAGGATGCCGACGACGACGCCGATCAACGAGCCTCGCCCGATTGCCGGCAGAGAGACACGCCAATCGCCTTTGGTGACGACGGTGTCCGCGCGCGAGTGCGGTTGTGTTTTCAGGAAGTCTTCCTGCTTGGTCGGGTCCCAGCGCTGGCCGACCTGAACCATCATCTCGGAGAGCGCAAGCATGCCAATGGCGACCGGAATCAGCGGCAGGCCGTCATACAGCTCGACCATGCCGAAGGTCATGCGCGGCGAGGCGGTTTCGATCTCCAGCCCCACGCAGGCGACCAGCAGGCCGAACAGGCCCGCGATCAGGCCGCGGGTCAGCGACTTGCCCGAAAGACCGGCGATGAAAATCAGCGAAAACGCCAGGATTGCGGTCAGCTCCACCGGCCCGATCAGCATCGCGAACCGCGCGAGCGGCTGGGCCAGAACGATCAACACGAGTGTCGCGACCACATCGCCGATGACCGAGGCAAACAGACCCATCTTCAGGGCCTTCTGCGCCTGGCCACGCTGGGCGAGCGGATAGCCCGCCATCGCGGTCGGGGTCGATGAGGGCTCGCCCGGCGTATTGATCAGGATGGCGGAGACCGCGCTGCCCGCGGCACTCCCCTTTGAAATGCCGATCAGAAAGGCGATCGCGGCCAGCGGTTGAATATAGAAGGTGAGCGGAATGGCGACGGCGGTAGCCGTGCCCTTGCCAAGTCCCGGCAGGGCGCCGACCAGATATCCCAGCGCCACGCCGAAGGCGATCCAGCCGATGTTGGCAAAGGTGAGGGCGTCGCCGAAACCATGTACCAGATCCTGCATTCCGGCGGCCCCTAGCGCACCACTAAACCGAGGACTTCGTAGAACAGCAGGTAGCCGACCCCGAGCAGCGCCACCGGGAGCCCAATCACAAAGTACCAGCGCCGTTCGCCCATATAGAGCATCAGTGCGGCCACCAAAAAAAGCACGGCGGGGGCGGGGTGCACCAGGCGGAAGATTATGACGGCTGCCGTCACGGTCGTGAGCGCCACGAGGGCGGGTGCCCAGGGCATCGGTCTGGTTTCTTGCGTGTCGGTTGCGTCACCGCCGCCACTGTTGCGCCGGCGCGCAACCGCTTTTGCCACCAGCAAGGCCGAAAGGGCGGTAATGCCCACCGCGCAAATCTGCGGCAGCAGGGCGGGCGAAATCGTATAATCGCCGCCTTCGACGATTTCGGTTGGGATGACATAAGCCAGCATGAGGATGCCGAAGGCGAACATTACCAGCCCTGAAACCAGATCTCTGTTTGCCATTGCTCGGCTCAAGCCAGGTTCGCGGAAACGCGGGCGGACCTTGGGTCGTCCGGGACCGTTGACGATAGCAGAGTTGTACCGCCGTAACCCGCATTCTCAACTGTTTGGATTCCGAGCATTTCCTCGCCTTGTTCCACTGGGCTCTCCGCCCATCATGACAGTGGCTTTTGTTTGTTATCCTACCGCCGAAAGCCGGGTGCGCCAACCCCTGCCGCGGCCAAAGCAGGCGCTGCTGGCGCCTTTTTGAGCGGGCGCCGACCCTGGCAAGCGGCGGGCTCGCGGCAGCGCAAGGGTCCCGGAGAGAGCCCCCGCAACACCTCACAGTTGCTTCTGCAAACCCTCACCGGGTGGGTTCAGTTCGCGGCAGGCGCGTCCGGATCATGCTTCCGCAGAAAGGCGTCGATGCGTGAGAACAGGTCGGCATTATGGCCAACCCAGACATGCCCGCCTGTGGGATAGATGACGAGTTCGGCCCCCAAAACGCTACCGGCGATGTGGCGGGCGGCGGCGGCCGTCTCGAAGCGATCGTCCTCCAGCGAAGCGGTAAATGTTGGCGCGACGATGCATTCCAGGGGCATCGGCTTTGGGTTGGCTGACTGGCGGCCATCGCTCAGTATTCCCGCAGCCCGGAGGCTGACCGGCTGGATATCGCGCAGAATGCGTCTAACTCGCGCCTGCTCCGCGGGCGAGGCTGCATGAACCAACGCCGGGTCGGTCGCGAGCAGGGCCCCGATCATTGCGTCCTCGGCGACGACTTTTCCAAGCCAGAAGAGGAAGTCGGACCGGAGGGCATGCTCGATGATCGCGAGAGCAAGGGCATTGGGCGGCGCTGCCGGAGGGTGGTCAGGCGCGTAGGAAGCCGGCACGAGCGCCACAAGTGCGCTGCAGCGGTCGGGATGGCGGATCGCGAACTGGATGGCGGACACCGCCCCGGCCGATCCGCCGATCACCGGCACGCGGGCGATACCAAGCTCGTCCATCAGGTCGGCGAAGGCGTCGGCCTGCTCTTCTGCCGTCGAATGTGCCGGAAAGGCAGAGCGCAGATAGCCGAAGCGAGAGGGCGCGATAACCCTCCACCCCGCGGCGATCAGGGGCGCCGCGAATGCAAGGCCCTGGTCAAATCCCCCGCCTGTTCCGTGGATCATCAGGCATGGCGGCCCGAAGCCCTCAGCGGCATATTCCATCGTGCCGAAGCGGCTTTGAAAGACGCGGCTGCCTGTGCCCACACGGTCGCGCGCCCGCGCCATTTCAGCCGAGAACGCGCGCCAGGAAACACTGCCTGCCGCCGCGATGACGGCCGCTGCCAATCCGCACCAGAGGAAAGTGCGCCGGTTCATCGGAATTCCTTCCGCTGCAAAACGAACAACAGCTAAAAAACCCAGAGTAGCGCATGAGGTGCGGACTGACTTTGCGGCAGATCAATGAACAGCCCGATTTCGCCCGGTAGAACGTAACCGTTCAATGCAATTGGCGACCTTGAAACAGTGGTGATAGCGAATCGGCTTTTGGCGATCGGCGGCCTTTGGCATCTGCGGGCAGCCGTGCTAGCGGGTCTCGCCTATTTCGGCTGCGTCTTCGGGGTTGGCTTTGCTCTTGGAGTGTTGCGGACGACAATCGCCACACCGCTTTTGGGCCAAACGCTGGCGGTGGGCGTCGAATTGCCAATCATCCTCGTAATCGCCTGGGCCGCTTGCCGGCGGCTCACGGCGCGCTACAAGGTTTGCCCCTGGCTCCTGCCGCGCGCGGCGATGGGCGCCACCGCTTTCCTTCTTCTGATGATGGGAGAGGCGTTGATTTCGCTGCTGCTGGTCGAGCGGAGCCTAGCCGCACATATCCAACTTTATCAGGAGGCTTCGCACCTAATGGGCCTTGCCGGGCAAGTCGCATTCGCATCGTTTCCGGTTCTGCAAGGCTGGATCATCGAATCGCCTCTGCGCAAAAGCGCATCTGAGCCCAACGCGCGAGGCAATCGCGAGCAATGAGGTTCCCAGATCGAGGACGCTTCAGATGAATGGGGGCAGCTCTTTACGTGCAGGCGGGGTCTGGCCTTGGCAAGCGGCGGGCCGGTAGCGCACACTCCAGCGAGAATTTACCTCCTGTCGAGAGCACGAAACCTATGTCGCCCAAGACCGCCCCGCGCGATCCGGTTCTGTTCGAGCTGTTCAAGAACGCGGTGCACTCCATCGCGGACGAGATGGCGCTGACCGTGGTCCGCACTACCTATTCCGGCGTGTTGAAGGATAATATGGATTTCTCCACCGCCTTTTGTGCGGCGGACGGGCGGCTGGTGGCGCAGGGGCTGACCCTGCCGGGGCATTTGGGCTCTATCCCTTCCGCGCTGGCGGCCGTTCTGGCACGCTACGGTGACACGATCCGCGAGGGCGATGTTTATTGCCTGAACGACCCCTATGAGGGCGGGATGCACCTTCCGGACCTGTTCGTGTTCCAGCCGATCTTTCACGAGGGCATGCACGTCGCATTTGCCGCCGTGATCTGTCATCACGTCGACACCGGCGGGCGGGTGCCGGGTTCGAACGCGGCGGAATTCGACGGAGATCTATCAGGAGGGGCTGCGCATTCCGCCGACCCGGCTCTATGACCGGGGCGAGCCGAACGAAACTCTGTTCCGCATCATCGAGAAGAACGTGCGAGCGCCGACGCTGTATTTCGGCGACCTGCGGGCCCAGCTTTCAGCCTGTCACATCGCCGAGACCCAATTCCTGGACCTGATCGCCCGGCATGGTCGCGCCACGGTGTTGGAACTGATGGACCAGCTGATCGACTACGCCGAGCGCATGGCGCGGGCCGCCATCGCCAAGCTGCCGGACGGCAAGGTCAGCTTCGAGGATTGGATCGACGATGACGGCGTCGACCACGGCAAGCCGATCCGCCTCTATGTGACCATCGAGAAGAGGGGCGATCGCTTCCATGTGGATTGGACCGGTACCGCTCCCCAGGCGCGCGCGGCCATCAACAACACGCTGAGCTTCACCAAGGCGGCCAGCTATGCCGCTATCCGCTGTATCCTGGACGGTGATATCCCGACGAATGAGGGCTATTTCCGCTGTATCGACGTGGTGGCTGAGCAGGGCACGGTCGCCTGGGGCGAGCTGCCCGCCGCCTGTGCCGCCCGCGGGCTTACGGGCTTTCGCATGGTGGACTGCTTGTTCGGGGCGCTGGCGCAACTGGTGCCGGACAAGGTGTTCGCGGCGTCCGATGGTGGCAACACCGGCATTTCGGTCGGCGGTTACGACAAGGACCGCAAGCCCTTCATCTTTGTGGACTTCACCTGCGGCACCTGGGGCGGGCGGCCATGGGCGGACGGGCTGGACGGCAACTCCAACATCTACGCCAACATGGCTTCGCAGCCCGTGGAAGTGATCGAGGCGGAGAACCCGCTGGAGATCCTGGCCTATGAGTTTGTGACCGACCGCTGCGGCGCGGGCCAGTACCGCGGCGGCGCGCCCTACCGGCGGGACTATCGGTTCACGGAGGCGGAGGGCGTGCTGCAAATCCGGGCGGACCGGCAGACGCACCGGCCCTATGGGCTCTATGGCGGCTATCCGGGCGAACCGTCCGCTAACATCTGGGACCCGGAAGGTGAGGCGCGCCCCATGCCGCCCAAGTTTACGGAGATCGTGAGGCGCGGCGAGGTGTTCCGGCACGAGGTCGCCGGGGCCGGCGGTTGGGGCGACCCGCTGGAGCGGGTGCCAGCGGCCGTGGCACGGGACGTGCGCAACGAGATCATCAGTCCGGCGGCGGCGCTGGCGGACTATGGTGTTGTGCTGATCGAAGGCGGCGGGTGGACGAGGCCGCGACGACGGCCGAGCGTGAACGGATGCGCGCAGGCCGCGGCTGGAGCGCAACACCTACCGTGCTGTGGGAGAAGCCTTTGTTGGAGAAAGGCCAGTGACCGCCTTTCGCGTCGGCGTTGATATCGGCGGCACCTTTACGGACATTGTCTTTATGGGCGCGGACGGTCAGGTGCTGGTGAAGAAGGTTTCCTCCAGCGTTGGCGACTATGCCCAGGCGATCATCGATGGGCTGGCGCTGGTCTTTGCGGAGACCGGCATCGACCCTGCCGGTATCGACCAAGTCCGGCACGGCACGACTGTCGCCTCTAATGCCATTCTGGAGCGCAAGGGAGCGAAAACCGGCCTGATCGGCTCCAAGGGCTTCCGCGACGTGCTGGAGATTCGCACCCTGCGCATGCCGCGGCTCTATGACCTCACCTGGAACAAGCCGCCGCCGCTGGTCGAGCGTTACCTGCGCGTGACGGTGAACGAGCGGGTGAATGCCGCAGGTAAGACCGTTAAAGCCTGCGATCCGGCAGACGCAGAAGGCGCCGTGCAGAAACTGCTGGACGAAGGCGTCGAAGCCATCGCGGTCTGCCTGATCAACTCCTACGCTAACCCGACCAACGAGTTCGTGGTAAAGGCCGCCATTGAGAAACTCGCGCCGGGCATGCCCTACTCGATCAGCGCGGAAGTGCTGCCGGAAATCCGTGAGTACGAGCGCACCTCCACCACCACGATCAACGCCTACGTCAAGCCGGTGGTCGGCTCCTATCTGGCCAGCCTGCAAGCCGGCCTGGCCGAGGCAGGCATCGACGCGGAATTGCTGCTGATGCAGTCGAACGGCGGCCTCACGCCGGCAGAAACCGCGGCGCGCCTCCCCATGAACATCATCGAGTCCGGCCCCGCGGGCGGCGTCGTCGGCGCGCGTTTCCTGGGCGAGGCGGGCGCACTCGGCGATTTGATTACGTTCGACATGGGCGGCACCACGGCCAAGGCCAGCATGGTCGAGGCTGGCCAATACGCCCGCGCCGAAGAGTTCGAGGTGGGCGGCGGCATCCTGGCAGGCTCGCGGCTGCTGACGGGTGCGGGCTACATGCTGAAGACCCAGGCCATCGACCTGGCCGAAGTGGGGGCCGGCGGCGGCTCGCTGGTGTGGATTGATGCGGGCGGCGCGTTGCAGATCGGACCGGAAAGCGCCGGCGCCTCGCCGGGGCCGGTCTGTTACGATGCAGGCGGCGAGGAGCCTACCGTCACCGATGCAAACCTGGTGCTGGGTTACCTGAACCCACAGTCGCTCGCGGGCGGCAGCGTGGCGCTGAACGCGGCCAAGGCGCGGGCGGTGTTCCAGGCCGAGGTGGCGGAGCCGCTCGGCCTCTCACCGGAGGACGCGGCGCTGGGGGCGCACCGGGTGGCGGCCAGCAACATGATCCGGGCGATCAAGTCGGTCTCGACCGAGCGCGGGCGCGATCCCCGCGGCTACGCGCTGTTCGCTTTTGGCGGCAACGGCCCGATGTTCGCGTGCGGCATGGCCAGAGAACTGGACATCGCAAAGGTTATCGTGCCGCCCGCGCCGGGCGTGTTTTCGGCGTTTGGCCTGCTCTACGCGGATGTGGAACACCACTATTCCCGCACCCAGCGCCGCCTGCTGCGCAAAAGCGATCCCGCCGAGATCGGCGCGCTTTGGGCCGACTTGGAGGACGAGGGGCGAAAGCAACTGGCGCGCGACGGGTTCCCGCCGGAGCGGCAAACGCTGCGCCGCACCGCCAGCATGCACTATAAAGGGCAAACCTTCGAACTGACCGTGGCCGCGCCGGACGGGGCGATTGACGCGGCCACCCTGGAGACTTTGGCGGAGACTTTCCACCGCGAGCACGAGACTGTCTACGGCCACCGCGCCGGCGACGACGAGCCGGTGGAATTAGTGACCCTGCGGCTGCTGGCGCGCGGCGAGCCGGACCAAGCCATGCAGCCGGGCGTACCGCCCGCCGACCGCCGACGGAGGGCAAGGCTATGCGCCCCGCCTATTTCGGTCCCGATGGCGGCTGGCAGGAGGCGGCGCTATACGCCCGTGCGGACCTTGCAGAACCGAAGCATGGGCCATGCATCATCGAGGAATACGACGCTACCTGTGTGGTGCCGCCCGGCTGGTCGGCGGCGTTGGACCGGTTCGGCAATTTGGTGCTGAGCATGGAGTAGGGCGGGGATTGGCGAGACTTCTAAGAACTAGGAGCGGAACCTAAATCACCCCTTCCTCCTCCAGCTTCTCTATCTCGACAAAAGTCAGGCCCAGCAGACCACCGTAAACCTTTTGGTTCGCGCTCTTGAATGCCGGCCCCAGGCTTTTCAGCGTGCCCGGGGTGCCGCTCAGCTTGGGGATGACCCCCGGCACGGTGACTTCGCCCAGGATCGGCTCCATGATCTTCAGCAGGTTTTCGCGCGCTGCGTATTGAGGATCATTGAACATGTCCTCCACGGTGTTGATGGAGCCCGCGGGCACTTCTTCGGCCACACAAAGCGCCAGCACTTCCTCGCGCGTCATGGAGCCGGTCCAGGCCTGTACCACGTTATCCACCTCCTCCCGGCCCGCCAGGCGGTCGGCAACTTTGCCATATTTCTCCGCAAAGTCCGGACGTTCCATCGCTCGGGCGAGCCGCTCGAACATCTTGTCGGACGTACACGCGATCGCGATCCACTTGCCGTCACCGCATTCGAAATGCCCGTGCGGGCAAGCGTTCAGAGTGCCGATCCCCTCGCGCCCGCGAACCGTGCCCTTGGCGGCGTAGGCGGGCACCAGCTCGTCCAGCACCCGGAACACGCTTTCATAGAGTGCGACGTCAATTTTCTGGCCCAGGCCGCCGGCCTCGACCTCGCGCAGGGCCATCATGATGCCGATGGCACCATACATGCCGGTCATGTAGTCGCCGAGCGAGGTGGAGCCTGGCGTCACCGGCGGCCCGCCGGGCAGGCCGGCCAGATGCGTCAGGCCGCCGACGCCATGAGCGATTTGCGCAAAACCGGGCCGGTCTCGATAGGGGCCCGTCTGGCCATAGCCGGAGACGCGCAACAAGATGAGGCGCGGGTTGATTTCCCGCAGCACGTCGTAGCCAAGGCCCCATCGCTCCAGCGTGCCCGGCCGGAAATTTTCGCAGACCACGTCCGAGAGGCCCACCAGCCGCAGAAACAGCTCTTTGCCGCGGGCGCTGCGAAGATCCAGCGTCACGGATTGTTTGTTGCGTGCCTCGGTCAGCCAGGCGAGCGACGAATCGCTGCGCTGGCTGGGCGTTCCGTAGCGGCGCCAGGGGTCGCCGCCGTTTGGATGCTCGATCTTGATCACCTCGGCGCCGAACTCGCCCAGAATGGTGGCAGCATGGGGTGCGGCGATGAAGGTGGCGATGTCGAGGATGCGGACACCACCCATCGGGCCGGCACCAGCGGAACGAGACAGAGGCACGGGAAGGAAATCTCCTGGTGAAGAGGCGTGACACAGGCAAAATCCGAGGATAAGCCATGGGGCGGGCGTCCGCTACCGTAAGCCAGCCGATAAAATGAGGAAGCGCGTGTACTTGTTGGAGCGTCACCGGCGTCTGATCGCCCGGGCGGTAGCCATCATGCTGCTGATCATGGCGGGCTATGCGGGACATGCCGAAACGGCACCCGATCCGGACGACCCCCTTTCGGTTTTCCGGTTCGGCACGGAGGGCGAGAACAAAATGCCTTTCCTGCTAGAAGCCGACGAAACCAATTATGACGAGACGACCGATACGGTCTCGGCGCGCGGGTCGGTGCGCATCAGCCGCGACGGGCGAACCCTGACGGCAGACCGGATCGCCTACCGGATCGGCGACAAGATCGTGTCTGCCGTCGGCAATGTGGTGCTGGTCGAGCCGACGGGCGAGGTGCTGTTCGCCGACGAGGTCGAACTGACGGAAGGTTTGGACCAAGGCTTCGCGGTCGCCCCTCGCATTCTGCTGCCTGATGGCAGCCGCGTTGCCGCCGCCGGCGCGGCACGGCTGAGCGAAGACCGGGTCGAGGTGCACCGGGCGGTCTTCAGCCCCTGCAATCTTTGTCCCGACGATCCGTATCGGGCGCCCCTCTGGCAGTTGCGCGCCGCCAAGATCACCCATTCCGAAACCCGCAAAGAGATCGAGATGTACGATGCAACGCTGGATTTTTTCGGCGTCCCGATCGCCTGGGTGCCATATTACTCGCAGCCCGATCCGCGGGTGAAGAAAAAGACCGGATTTCTGGCCCCCAGTGTCGGCAGTGACGAGACGCTCGGCCTCTTCACCGACATCCCATTTTTCTGGAACATCGCCCCGAACCGCGACCTGACGATCACACCCCACATTTTTACGGAATCACTACCGATTGTTGTGGGAACCTACCGGCATCTGTTCCCGTTCGGGGTTACCGAACTGGAAGCGAGCGGCGGCATCGTCGAGCGAACGGAGAATGGACAGGTGATCGGCAACAAGCCGCGTGGCGCTATCAGATGGGCGGGTGTGGCCAATCTCAACGAAAATTGGCGCAGTGACTTTCAGCTCTACCGCGCCAGCGACGACACGTATCTTCGCACCTACGATCTCGATGACGCCGGTGTTCTGCGTTCCTTTGCGACAGCAGAGGGCTTTTACCGGCGGCTTTACGTGAACGCGACGGCATTTACCGTGCAGGAACAACGCACCGGCTTTACCGATGATGATACGCCCACGGCGCTCCCGTTCATCACTGCCGACTATGCCGAACCTCTAGGCTTTGGTGGCATCAATCTCGTTGGCCATGTCGGGACCCATGCTCTGTTCAGGACCGAAGGCGGCGATACGCAGCACCTGGCAGCACAGATCGGGGTCAACCGGCAGTGGAATCTGGCCGGCAACCTGTTCGACGTGGAACTGGACGCGCGGGGTGACCTCTATCACAGTTCGGATCCTGGACTGGAAGGTGGTATTGGTGCGCGCTTCATACCACGCGCTACATTGAACTGGTCCTATCCGCTATTCCGGCCCCTAGGCGACGCTGTCATCACGCTCACGCCGCGCATCATGGCGACGGCGACCCCCGGCGGCCTGAACACGGTGGAATTGCCCAACGAGGACAGCCAAAGCCAGGAATTCGATTCGACGGTGCTGTTCCGTCCGACCATGGCGGACGGCCGCGATCTGTTCGATGACGGCCAGCGATTGGACTACGGCCTTGAAGGGATGGTCGATCTGTCATCCGTGCGGTTCACCGGCGTTATCGGCCAGACCTTCCGCACCAATTCCAGCCGGGATTTTGGCTCGGGCACCGGTTTGAGTGACGATCTCTCCGATATTGTGTTGGGGTTTGGGATCGATGCGGGGGATTGGCTGGACGGATATCAGCGGCTGCGCCTGGATACTGACGACGGCATGATCAGCTATGCTGAAAGCGGCGTCAGGCTGGATTACGAACCGGTGGAGGCGGGCCTTCAATATGTCTATCAACAGGAGCGCTTTTTCGACGGTGACACGTTGAGTGAAAACCATCAGATTTCCGGAGCGCTGCGGCTGCAACTAACGGACCATTGGGCGGTGCTGGCGCGGTCTCGGCACGACATGGTCAGCGGCATCACCTTGCGCTCGCAGCTTGGCATCTCATATGCAGATGAGTGCATTAGCGTTGAATTAATCGGAACGCGTGACCGCACCCGCACTTCGGAAGTCGGGCCGAACAATTCGGTGATCTTCCGGATCGCGCTCCGGCATTTGGGATCGGCCAGCGGCAAGCAAACGCTAGAACAAGAATGAACGACGCACCCGTTACTGCCGCCACAGATGAGAAGGCGCCCCCCTCGCTCCAGCGCGGCTTTGCGGTCGTGAAAGAAGCCTTGCGCGACATGCCGAACCGCCCCGGCTGCTATATCATGCGCGACCCGGCGGGCGAGGTGCTTTATGTCGGCAAGGCCGCGTCGCTGGCCAAGCGCGTGCGCAGCTACGCCAGCCCTACCAACCTGCCGAACCGCATCCTGCGCATGATCGCGGAGACGGATACGCTCTCCACCACGGTCACCAACAGCGAGGCCGAAGCCCTGCTGCTCGAAAACAATTTGATCAAGTCGGAACGGCCGAAATTCAACATCCTGTTCCGCGACGACAAGAGCTTTCCCTATATCGAGCTTTCCCGGAGCCACGAATGGCCGATGCTCTCCAAGCACCGGGGCGAGAAAAAGCCGGAGAATACCTATTACGGCCCGTTTGCCTCGGCCGGTGCGGTGGAGAGCACCATCGTTTCCCTGCAGAAGGCGTTTCAGCTTCGCTCCTGCTCCGATCATATCTTCCGCACCCGCACCCGCCCCTGTCTGTTGCATCAGATCAAGCGTTGCCTGGCGCCCTGCGTCGGTCTCGTCAGCCGCGAGGAATATGACGAAAGCGTCGAGGCCGCACGCCAGTTCCTGGCTGGACGCAGCGACGCGGTGCGGCAGGATTGGACCCGGCGCATGCAGCAGGCGGCCGACAATATCGAGTTCGAGCAGGCGGCGATCTACCGTGACCGGCTGCGGGCACTGGGCCATGTCCAGGCGCGCCAGGGGGTGAACGTGCCAGAGATGGGCGACAGCGACCTGTTCGCGCTGGCCCGGCACGGCGACCGTCTTTGCATTCTGGTCTGGTTTTTCCGCGCCGGCCAAAACCAGGGCGGCAAGCCCTATTTCCAGAACTGCGAGGCGTCCACCTCCGACGCGGAGATCATGGACAGCTTCCTCGCCCAATTCTACCACACCCATCCCGTGCCCAAGACGATCGTGCTGTCCGAAACACCGATGGACGCCGATTTGTTGCAGGAGGCCCTGAGCGTCCGGGAAGGTCGCCGCATCTCCCTGTTGACCCCACAACGAGGCCCCCGTCGCCGGGTGATCGAGCAGGCGCAGGAAAACGCACTGCATGCATTGCAGCAGCGCCTGAATCAACAGGCAGGCCACGCGCAGGCGCTGAAGGCCATCGCGAAATCGCTGGATCTGGAAGGGCCGCTGGAGCGGGTGGAGATCTACGACAACAGCCATCTGATGGGCTCGAACCCGATGGGCGGTATGGTGGTCTACACGCCCGAGGGCTGGCTGCGCCGCGCTTTTCGCCGGTTCAAGATCGGCAAGCACGGCAGCGGCACGGCCGGTGACGACGACTATGCCATGTTGAAGGAAGTACTGTTCCGCCGGCTGCGCAAACTGGCCTCGGATGATGCCGACATGGAAAGTCATGCCCGCCCCGACCTGCTGTTGATCGACGGTGGCAAGGGACAATTCTCCGCCGCGCGCGAGGTGCTGGAGACGCTTGGCCTGACCGACATCGCCATGGTCGCAATCTCAAAGGGGCCGGACCGGGACGCGGGCCTGGAACAGTTTGCCAGCCAGGAACGCGGCACCTTTCGCCTGGCGCCGAGTGATCCGGCGCTCATGCATCTGCAACGCCTGCGGGACGAGGCGCATCGCTTCGCCATCGGAGCGCACCGGCAGGCGCGTCAGACTAAGGTTCGCGGCTCGCAACTCGATTCGATCCCGGGCGTCGGGCCGAAGCGGAAGAAACAGCTATTGACGCATTTCGGCTCGGTCAGGGGCGTCACGCGCGCGAGCGTGGATGAACTGGCCAAAGTGGGTGGTATCAACCAAGCGGTCGCCCAAAAAATCTACGACGCCTTACACTGAGATGGCACCCAGGAAAACGATCTGCACCGGCTTTCCGGTGCAGACCTCTCCGGCCGCTCAATCTGTTCGGGTAGTTCAGGCAGCGTTGGCAATGTGCTTGTGATTGCGCCATTCGACGACGCCGCTGACAGTGCGACGCATTGCCCTACCGAACAGGCCACGCGGCTTGTAACCCGCCGCCTTCAAAATCATGCCGACGGCCGTTTCCGCATGACCGGGCCGATAATAGGAATAGGCGCGTCGGGCGTATTCCTTTGACGCCTTCTTCCGGTCGTACGGTTCACCCTGCATATTCGCAACGTAGTAGGCGGATGCGAGCTCGTCGTTTTCCGTTTCGGCAATACGCTGCAAGGCTACCATCAACCGACGATAACGCGGCAGATTTTCCTGTTCGAGGTAGCGTTTCAGGTGCCGGTAAAACAGGCCGTAATGCTGCCATTCGTCCGTCGCAATATTCCGGCAGATCGTCTTCAACGCGGGATCTTTCGCGGCATCGCCCAGCGCGGTGTAGAACGAGCTTGTGCCCACCTCGACCATGCAACGCGCCACCAACTCGCCGGCCCGCGACCCGCGAATCGATGCGTCCGCTGCGACGTCGATGGGGACCCGCTTACGATACTCCTGCAATCGCTCACGGTAGTTAAATGACGGGTCATGTCGCTGTGCGTATTCACCCAAGGCTACGCCGTGCTGCACTTCCTCTGCACACCACTCGCGGGCGGCTTTCTGGAAGTCTGGATCATCGTGGAAGACGCTGCAAAGATAATCCGTATAGTCGGGTGCGTTATACTCAACCAACGAAGCCGCTCGGATGACTTTCAACACGTCATCATCGACCACAGAACGGTCGAGTTCATCCCACGGTATATCGTCGAGAGTCCAATGCCGTGTCACTAATATGACTCCTTTTCCCCTTTGGTTACCGTCCCCTTCCTAAAGATACTCCAGCCTAAAGGTACTTTAGCCTAAGCTACCTGGGGCACAGCAGGAAATGTAGGAATCTCAATTGGATTTGCCAACAGGTGGTTGTTAATTGTCTGTTGTGGCGGATGATCTCAGTGGAAGATCGGCGCCGGTGTTTACGGACAAAAGCGCAGCGATGGCCTTGCGCCAGACGTCTTTACGGGCCTCGACCGAGCTCAACATCCGACTGCGCACCCGCACACCGCGGGAGCGGAAGCCGTCCGCGACCATCAAGCCGATCGCGCCCAACAGAGCGACGTTCATCAGATGATGGCCGTCGCTCCGCCCCTGCCATGTAAGCGCGCCCAACACCGCGATACCAACGCAAACCACCACAACCAGCAGGCCCCGATTGCGACAACGCCGGATAATGCGTCGCTCCTCTGCCGCGAGCGCCTCCAGCGCGGCTTCTCGGATTTTCGCTTCATCCACGCCCTGCCGCAGCAGGCGCAAGACCTGCTGCTGGGTTTCCGGCCCGAGCTCCGCACCACTATCGGAGCGGCGCGGCGCTGTTACCCAATCTTCGGAAAAATAGCGCAGGCGGAGAGTGCTATGCAGCCGGTCTTGTTCTTCCGGCGAAAGCAACTCCCGGGCAGACAAAGGGGAGGCCGCTGTCATCGAACATTCCCCTGTTGTCGAGGTTTAGCGCGAATAGAACTCGATCACGAGATTCGGCTGCATGTGCACCGGGTAGGGGACATCCGCCAATTTCGGCGCCCGGGTGAAGGAGCCCTTCAGCGCATTGTGATCGACTTCCAGATAGTCTGGCACGTCGCGCTCGCCGGATTCGATCGCTTCCAGCACCAGCGCCATGTTGCGGCTTTTCTCGCGAACCTCAACCACGTCGCCGTCGCGCACCTGATACGAGGGGATGTTGACGCGCTTGCCGTTCACGGTCACATGACCATGGTTCACGAACTGGCGGGAGGCGAAGACGGTCGGCACGTATTTCATGCGGTAGACGACGGCATCCAGGCGGCGTTCCAGCAATTCGATCAGGTTTTCGGAGGTATCGCCGCGGCGGCGGGTCGCCTGGTCATAGAGACGGCGGAACTGCTTTTCAGTGATATTGCCGTAATAGCCCTTGAGCTGCTGCTTCGCACGAAGCTGGGTGCCATAGTCGGTCACCTTTTTCCGGCGGGCGCCGTGCTGGCCCGGGCCGGTCTCGCGACGGTTGAACGGGCTTTTGGGGCGGCCCCAGAGATTGACGCCCAGGCGGCGGTCGATCTTATGTTTGGCCTCGATGCGTTTTGACATGGTTTATATGGTCCTTTGGCAGGATGATCTTTATTGTCCCGATAGTCCTTTCGCCCGCCCGAAGGCGCCGGAGGCGGGGACATCGCTTGACTGGGCGCGCCCACATTCTCGGGAATAGCGAGGCCTTATAGGTGCGTGCAGGGATGGTGTCAAACCTTCTGGGTCAAACGTTTCGGCGCGAGGTCATGCCCGGTCGAGATACTGACGCACCTTCCCACCTGCTGCTTATTCCGATTCACTCTAACCCCTAGGGCATTCATGGCCAACGAGTTCGTTGTCGAGGACCAATCCGCGATCGCCGCGCTGCTCAGCAATCCTGGCACTCACGGTGGCGAACGGCCAACGCGCATCAATACCCATGGTGCGATGGTCTTCCTGACCCAAGATCGAGTCTACAAGCTCAAGCGCGCGGTCGATTTTTCGTATATGGATTTTTCCTCCGCGGACAAGCGCTTGGCGGCGCTCCGGGAAGAATTGCGGGTAAACCGGCGAACCGCTCCCGCGATGTACATGGGCATCGCGCCGATTGTCCCGGACGAAGATGGGTTGCGCCTCGGCGCTGTCGGCAAGGAAGCGGGCGATGCCGTCGACCATGTTCTGGTAATGCGCCGTTTTGAGGCCACGTTCGACGAGATTGCCGACCAGGGCGACCTGAAGCCCGAGCAAATCGTCTCCATCGCGGAACAAACGGCGGCGCTGCACCGATCCGCCGAACCGTATCATCGCCAGGATCCGGTGGGCCGAACGGAACAGATCATCGCCGGCGCCATCCGCCAGGCCCGGCAGAATCCTCAAATCCTTGATCCGGAGAAGGTAAACGCCCTCGAGGAACGGCTATTACATCAGCTCGGTAGTGCCGTCGCCACCATTCGCCGGCGTTCGGCCGCCGGTCTGGAGCGCCACTGTCATGGCGACCTGCATCTTCGCAATATCTGCCTGTTCGAGGGCGAGCCGACCTTGTTCGATGCCATCGAGTTCAATTTCGAGTTCGCGCGTATCGATCTGCTCTATGACCTCGCCTTTCTGCTGATGGATCTGGAGGGCAGGGGGTTTCGTTCCTTCGCCAATCTGGCGTTAAACACCTACCTTGACCGGCGGCTCGCCGACGGCTGGCCCGACGAGGCCGGGCTTTCGCTACTGCCGCTGTTCATGAGCCTGCGCGCCGCAATTCGTGCGCATGTGGGTGCGAGCATGGCGGCCGTGCAGGACGACGCAGACAAGGCCCGACAGACAGCAAAGGAGGCGGCAGATCATCTTGAACTCGCCATAAGCTTTTTGCGCGAGGAACGGCCGGGCCTGATCGCGGTCGGCGGCTTGTCCGGCAGCGGAAAATCGACGCTCGCGGGTAATTTGGCTCCCTATATCGGCCGGCCGCCGGGCGCTCGCTGGCTGCGCTCGGACGTGACCCGGAAGGCGCTGATGGGCCTTGGGCCGTTCGAACGCCTGCCGCCCGAAACCTATACGGCAGAGCATTCGGAAAAGGTCTATCGGCATCTGCTCGATGCGGCAGAACAGAGCCTGGCCGGCGGCCACTCCGTTATTCTGGATGCCGTCTATGCGGCCCCCGATGAACGTTCTGCGGTTGATACATTGGCCGCGCGCATGGGTGTGTCGTTTCACGGCATCTGGCTGGATGCGCCCGCCGAAACCCGCGTCGAGCGGGTGGAAATTCGCACGGGCGACGCCTCCGACGCCGGGGCCTCCGTCGCGAAGGCGCAGACGCACTACCAAACCGGCCCGATTGGCTGGAGCCGTATCGACGCAGGTCGCGGCGCCGAAGCGGTGTTGGCAGCGTCCCAGGTATTGCTAGATTTTTAAGTACCTCGGGGGTTTCCTGCTAAACTTGCGGCCGTTTGTCCGCCCATGGGCGGGCCTCCTCGAACGCTGAGGCCGCCTGCAACACGCCCAGATCGTTGAAGCGGCGCCCGACCACCTGAAGCCCGACCGGCAGGCCCTCCTGCGTGAAACCGCAGGGAATAGAGGCCGCGGGTTGGCCGGAAAAGTTGAAGGGATAGGAAAACTCCGCCCACTGCACCCAGTCCCAGTCATGCTGCGGCCAGTGTTCGGGGTTCAGCCGGTCCGCCGGGAACGCCGCGACGGATACGGCCGGCGTGACCAGCAGGTCATAGCCGTCCATGAACCGGTGCCAGGCTTCCATATAGGCCAGCTTACGCGCGCGCATATGCACGTATTCAACGGCGCTGTAGCCGTCACCCGCCCGAATGCAGGCGACCAGGCCGGGGTCCAGCCGGCCTTCCCATTCCGGCAGCAGGTGGCCATAGCTCGCGATTTCGTGTACCGCCCAGAAAAAGCGGATCAGTTCCGGCCCTTCCTTCGCGAATGCCAGCTTCTCTGGGCTGACGTGCTCGACCTGAGCGCCGAGTTCCTCGAACGCCGTGACGCCCGCGGCGACCAAGGCGGCGACTTCCGGATCGACTCGGGCGAAGCCCAGGTCGGGCGAGTACGCGATCTTCCGGCCCCTTACGCCCTTGCGCAGCCGGGCCGGATAGTCTTCCGGCGGCGCTTCCAGAGTAAAATGGTCCCAGTGATGCGGTCCCGCCATGACCTTCAGCATCATGGCGCTGTCCATCACGGTCCGGGTCATGGGGCCGTTGTGGCTGACCTGATCGGTATTGCCGACCGGCCAAGAGGGCACCCGCCCGAAGCCCGGTTTGATGCCGAACACGCCGCAGAAATGCGACGGCATACGGATCGAGCCCGCCCCGTCGGAGCCCTGATGCAAGGGACCATAGCCCGCCGCCGCGCCCACGCCCGCACCGGCAGATGAGGCACCCGCGTTGTAGCCGTGCTTCCAAGGATTGTGGGTGACGCCCGTCAGCGGTGAGTGGCTAACACCCTTCCAGCCAAATTCCGAGGTCGTGGTCTTGCCGAGGACAATCGCACCGGCGTTCTTCAGGCTGGTGACGAACGGCGTATCGACATCATGCACATTGCCTTTCAGCGAAAGCGAGCCGCGTTGGGTCGGCAACACTGCGGTCTGAGCCAAGTCCTTGATCGTCACCGTCAGCCCCGCAAGCGGACCGACCGCTTCGCCCTTGATGATCCTCGCTTCGACTGCCTTCGCCTGCTGCATCGCGCCATCGCCGTCCAGCACCACAAAAGCATTCAGCGTCGGCTCCAGCGCCTCGATACGGGCGAGGACGGCTTGGCAGAGTTCGACGGGCGACAGTTCTTTCGCGCGCAGCATCGGCGCGAGGGTGGAGGCGGGCGTGTAGCAAAAATCTTCCGGCGACATGGGGCTTCCTTCGGGCAATGCAATTTTGCCGAAAGCTTAGCGCCGCCCCTGAGAGTGGGCTAGTCCGGCTTTTCGCTGCGCGGCGGGGCCTCAAAACGCGAGGCGTCGATAGAAACGCCGGTCCGGACGTTTTTCAGCCTCGTCTGACTGAACTTGCCGTCCTGGTCGAACATGCCCCACTGCTTCAGCCGCCATGGGCCGGAGCCGGTGAACTGCAGAATAATTTGCCCGCCTTCCTTGTTGCCGGTTTCGGCAAGCGCAATCGTCAGGTCGTCTTGTCGTTTTTCCACCTGCAATACGTCCACGCTACTTTTCAACGCCTGCTCCGGATCCAGTAGAAAGGCCAGCGGCGTGCCGGTGGTTGCCGTCTGAATGGCCGTTCCGTCGCCGCCGAAATACTGTGTCAAGGGGCCGTTCACCAGGAGAAGATCGTCGAGCGGCGGATCGAACTCCACCCGCATCGCCTGTCGCGACCGGTCCACGTAAATCTGGCCCTGGTTGATGCCGTTCGCCGTCATCATGTCGAAATCCGCCGTCAGCGTTTCGACCTTCGCCAGCTCCCTGGCTGCGGTCGCCGCTTCTCTGGACGCTGCGGCGCCGGTCAGGATTTCAGCGTTGGCGATACTTCCAAGTCCCAGGAAGATCGCCAAAACGACGAAAAAGCGGGTGGCGGGACGTGCCAGCATGACAAGTCTCCAGTCGGTGTTGAGGGAGGAGCGTTGCGGCCGGTCTATCAGCTTGCGATGTAATTCCCAACGATTGCTATCGCGCAGTCGCCAACTCATTCGGCGGCGGCGGCATCGGAGGGACCGGCACGACCGGCCTTGCCCGCGGAATGGGAGGCGAAAGCGCCATCTGCAATTCCTCCGCGATGAAATTCGCCGCGGTCTCGAAGGCATGTTCGCGGGCCTTGCCATAGGGGACATGGCCGGCGCTCCGCATCGACACCAGCGTGACCGGCTGGCCGGCCTCTTGCCAGACAGCGCGGGTGATGCGCGAACGGCGGTAGGGAACGATCCGGTCACCGGTGCCATGGATCAGCATGAGCGGTGCGGCGTCCGCAACCGCCGGGCGCGATATGTGCCCGGAAAGACCTCCGGCCAGAGACACCGCCGCGGCGATACGATTATCCTTCGCAGCCAGCGCGATCGCATGGAACCCGCCGAGCGAGTAGCCAAATACACCGATTTTGTCGCCCTCGACCAGATTGTGGCGCAACAGGCTGCCGATCACCCGGTCGAGGATTTTCTCCCGTTGGACGAACAGGTGCACGGACTGTTTGCGGCTGGTCCTTGCCGGCAGCCCGTCATAGTAGCGGACCACCGCCGCGGCGACGCCCCGGTCGGCCAGTGCCTGAGCCATGGGCCAGAGCAGATGGCCGCGTCCCAGGCCACTCGCGCCATGCAGTACCATGGCGAGGGGCCATGGTCCGGCGCCTTTGGATGGCGTTATCACGTGGACGCGGACGGTGCGGCCTTGATAGCGCACGCTCCATTCCAGGCGGCCTGCCTCGCCCGCATCAGGCGTAAGGAGGCCGGCGAGGAGCAGCGTTATTCCGGCCAACGCCGAAACCCAACGCATAAAGCTTAGTCCTTTGGTATTAGCGACTTTGCGCTAGTTCTAGAAAGCTCCCCACTTCAATATGCTGTTCGAGATGATTGGCAAGTCGTTCTAGCGCCGCCTCGACATTATCCTCGTAGCTTAAGCTGTTTCCGGCGAGCCCCAGAAAGGCACGACGGAAGGCATCGGCCGCGAACAATCCGTGCACATGGGTCCCGCAAACCCGCCTATCGGGCGATACCGCGCCTTCCGGTAACCCGCGGATTTCCAGGAAGGGATTGGCAGTGTCGGAGCCGTGCGTGTCGCCCAAATGGATTTCGTAACCGCTGACCCGCTCGCCGCTTTGCAGGTGCCTGCCTTCCACGGATCGAACCGTCTTGCCGGATCGCAGTTCTGTGTGGATTTGCAGCAGGCCGAGCCCCTGCGTTTGCGTAGGCTCCCCTTCAATGCCCCCGGGGTCGGTAATTGTTTCGCCCAGCATTTGATAGCCGCCGCAAAGGCCGACCACTCTGCCGCCGCGCCGCACATGGGCGTGTAAGTCGATATCCCAGCCCTGAGCGCGAAAGGCGGCCAGGTCGGCGATGGTGCTTTTGGAGCCGGTCAGGATCACCAAATCGGCGTCGCCCGGCAGCGGCGATCCGGGCTCGACGATCACCAGCGAGGTATCCGGCTCTTGGGCCAGCGGGTCCAGGTCGTCGAAGTTGGCGATGCGGGGTAGGCGGGGCACCGCGATCTTTATCAAGGCCTCCGGCTTTTCGGTGCCGTGCAGGTCCAGTACATCCTCGGCCGGAAGCTGACGCGCGTCCTCGAAAAAGGGCACCAGACCCAGCGGCTGCCAGCCGGTGCGCTGGGCGATGATCGCCATGCCCTCGCTGAACAGGGCCGGATCGCCGCGGAACTTGTTGACCAGGAATCCCTTGATCCGGCTGCGCTCATCGGGCGGCAGCACTGCATGCGTGCCGACAAGCTGGGCGATGACGCCGCCGCGGTCGATATCGCCCGCCAGCACGACGGGCAGGTCGGCGGCCTCGGCAAAGCCCATATTGGCGATGTCGCCCGCCCGCAGGTTGATTTCCGCCGGTGAGCCCGCGCCCTCCACGATAACTAGGTCCTCTTGCACTGACAGCCGTTCGAAGCTCTCCAGTACCTTGGGCAGGAATTCGACCTTGTGCCGGCCCCAGTCGCGCGCGGAGAGCCGGCCCCAGCGTTTACCCTGGACAATCACCTGCGCGCCACGCTCCGACTCTGGCTTCAGCAGGATCGGGTTCATGTCCACCGACGGGGCCCGCCCGCAGGCCCGCGCCTGCAGCGCCTGCGCCCGTCCGATCTCACCGTCCCCGCTCTTATTGTAGTCCTCCTGGAGCCCCAAGGCAACGGCGGCATTGTTCGACATGTTTTGCGGCTTGAACGGAACGACACGCATTCCCCGTCTCGCGAAGACGCGGCAGAGCCCCGCCACCAGCAGGGACTTGCCCACATTGGAGCCAGTGCCCTGGATCATGATGGCGGGCGTCCGTGCCGGCACGGCCGAGCGGTTCACTCAAAGCGGAGAGGCGACAGGGTCGGTGCGGCCGGGCAGCGAGACCTTTGCCGAGCCACGCTCGCTGTTCCGCGCTGCCCAAGTGGCGAGCTTCGGGTGGCTGTTGCGCCAACCGTGCGGATAGCGGAAATCCACATAATCCAGCGCGCAGAGCTTGGTGATGTCCTCGGCGTCCATTGGCCCGTCATGAGGCTCGCGGCAGAGTTTCTCCAGCCGCGCGAGGCCCCGCCCGATGCGCCCTTGCAAACGGGCAATGAAGGTGGCGCTTTTCTCATCGTCCGGCCGCATTTCCTCCATTCTGCGCAACAGGGTGGCTTCAATCACCCCGTTCGCCAAATGAATGCGGGTGAGCCGGGCGAAGCGGTCATCTTCCGGGATCAAGGGCGAACCTTTGTGGCGCGTGTCGAGATACTGGAAGATCACGTCGCTGTCGAAATAGACCTGCCCGTCGGCGGCTTTCAGCGCCGGGATCTGCACCAGCGGGTTGATTTCGGAAAAGGCGCCGGGCTCGGCCAGATTGACGAATTCTTCCTCGATCGGAATGCCTCGCTCCAGCGCGGCGAGCAGGGATTTCCGCCCGAAAGGCGTCGAGGCGTCGGTGTAGAGGATCATGGATCAACTCCGGTCTAGAACTCGATCCCCGCCTGGGCCTTCACCCCGGCGCGGAAGGGGTGTTTCACCTGGGTCATTTCCGTCACCAGGTCGGCGGCCTCGACCAGCTCGTCCTTGGCATTGCGGCCGGTGACGATCACGTGCGTGTCCGCCGGCTTGTTGGTCAGGACTTCGACAACTTCATCGATCGCTAGATAGTCATAGCGCAGCACGATGTTCAATTCGTCCAGCAACACCATTTTATAGGCAGGATCGGCGATCAGTTCCTTCGCCTGCTCCCAAGCGGAGCGGGCGGCGGCGATATCGCGCTGGCGGTCCTGGGTCTCCCAGGTGAAGCCCTCGCCCATGGAGCGGATCGTCACCTGATCGGGGAACGCCTCCAGCACCCTGCGCTCGCCGGTCTCCCACTTGCCCTTGACGAACTGGACGACGCCGACCTTGGAGCCGTGGCCGATGCGCCCGGCATACCATGCCGAAGGCCGCCGTCGACTTGCCCTTGCCCTTGCCGGTATGGACGATCAGCAGGCCCTTTTCGATGGTCTTGGTCGCGATGATCTTGTCGCGCGCGGCCTTCTTTTTGGCCATCTTCTCGGCGTGGCGGACGTTGATCTCGTCCTCGGTCATGCCCTCGGTTTTCATCTGGCGCGGCCCTCCTTGGCGTAGTGTCCTTGGCGTGGCATCCAGGCGATCATAGAGGTCGTTGCGCCCGCGTTGCCAGAGGCCACGGTCCAACGCCTCGCGAAAGCGGTCGCACATTTCGGCAAGGGCGGCGGGATTGGCGTCGGCGAGGAAGGCGCGATTCGGCTCATCCGCCAGATAGGCGTCGAACAGTGCCGCGAAATGGTGGGGCAGCACGGCGCCCGTCGTGGCGGCTGAAGGCGAACAGATAATCGACCGTCGCGGCCATCTCGAACGCGCCCTTGTAGCCGTGCCGCATGACGCCGGCGATCCATTTTGGGTTGACGACGCGGGCCGGACGACGCGGCCGATTTCCTCCTCCAGCCGCGCGGATGGCCGGCCGCTCGGGCCGCGAATGGTCGTTGTGGTAGACGGGCGGCTCGCGCCCGACAGCCTGCTGCACCGCCGCGGCGAGCCCGCCCTCGAACTGGTAATAGTCGTCGGTGTCGAGCAGGTCGTGCTCGCGGTTGTCCTGGTTGTGCAGCGACCGCCTCGACCTGCCGAGCCGGCGCGAGAACAGGCCGTGAGCGGCCTCGCCCTGGCGCCGTCGCCATAGGCATAGCCGCTCCAGGCGAGATAGGCGTCGGCCAGGTCGTCCGCCGTCGTCCCAGCCGCGCTCGTCGATCAGCGCCTGCAGACCCGCGCCGTAGGCGCCGGGCTTGGAGCCGAACACCCGGTAGGCGGCCTGCGCGCCATCTTCCGGCGTCATCCGGCGGAGGCTTCGCTGCGGGCAGCGGCGGCCAGCGGGTTGATGTCGGCGGTTCGTCCGAGCGCGGCCACGGCGCGGACGGCGCTATCGAACAGATCGATCAGGCCGGGAAAGGCGTCGCGGAAAAAGCCGGAAATACGCAGGGTCACGTCCACCCGCGGGCGGCCCAGCACGCTTGCCGGCATGATCTCGAAGCCGGTGACCCGGCCGCTCGCCGTCTGCCAGGTGGGCTGGACGCCCATCAGCGCCAGCGCCTGGGCGATATCGTCGCCGCCGGTGCGCATGTTGGCCGTGCCCCAGCCCGACAGCGCCACCGCGCGCGGCCATTCGCCGTGATCCTGCACGTAGCGCTCGATCAGCAGGGAGGCCGACTTCCAGCCCAGCGTCCAGGCGGCCGGGCGTCGGCACGGCGCGGCTGTCGACCGAGTAAAAATTGCGCCCGGTCGGCAGCACGTCCGGGCGGCCGCGGCTTGGCGCGCCGGAGGGACCGGGCAGCGACGAAACGGCCGTCGAGCCCGGCCAGCAGCGCCTGCAACTCCCGCTGGCCGCAGCTATCGATGCGCAGGCACGAGCGTGTCGGTGATTTCGTGCGAGAACGCCTGCGTCGTGGCGTCCATTCCGGTCGCCGGCTTCCTCGCGCCCGCGACCAGATCGCAGCGCCAATACTTCCAGCGCTCGACGGTGTCGCCGGCGGTGCGCCATGTCGCTGCCTCTGGCAGCATGCGGCGAGGCTCGGCGCCGGGCGCGCTGCGCCATATCGCAATCCAGCGGGTCGAGGCCCTCCAGCCCGAGATCGGCCGCGAGCGCGCGCAGCAGGGACCGGTCGCCGGGCTCGCTGCCCCGGTCCACGCCGCGTCGCGGGCGACGCAACAGCGCGGTCCCGCAGCTCGCCCGTCCGGCGATCGCCCGAATATGTGCAGGCCGTCACGGATCTGCCATTCCTTCAACTCGCACAGATAGGCGTCCAGTTTTGCCGAGGCCGCTGTCGTCCGGCTCGCCCGCCGCGATCCCGCACTCGCTGTCGAAGGCCCAGGCTGTCCACCTGCTCCAGGATTTCGCGGCGTAGCAGGGCTAGCCGGCGCGGATCGACGCCTGCGGCCTCGTAATATTCGTCCACCAGCGCTTCGAGCTCGGCGCAGGGGCCATAGGCCTCGGCGCGCGCGAGGGGGGGGTCAGGTGGTCGATGATGACCGCCGCGCGCGCCGCTTGGCCTGGCTGCCCTCGCCCGGATCGTTGACGATGAAGGGGTAGAGGTGCGGCAGGGGGCCGAACGCCGCCTCGGGAAACATTCTTCCGACAGCGCCAATGCCTTGCCCGGCAGCCACTCCATGTTGCCGTGTTTGCCCACATGCACGATGGCGTGTGCGTCAAAGCCTTCGCGGAGCCAGCCATAAAAGGCGAGATAGCCGTGTGGCGGCACGAGGGCCGGATCATGGTAGCTCTCCGCCGGGTCGATCTGATAGCCACGGGCCGGTTGGATCGCGACAATGATGTTGCCGAAGCGGTGGACGGGCAGGGCGAATGCGCCATTGCGGAAGCCGGAATCGGTTTCGGGTGCGCCCCAACGGGCGGTGACGGCTTGCTGTACGGCTGCGGGCAGGTTGCCCAAAAAGGCCTCATATTTGGCGAGCGGCCAGGTTTCGGTCGAGCCTCGCAGGGGATCGGCATTGGTCGGACCGGCGGAGAGACGGGCCATAAGAGATGCCGGGTCCGTGGGTACTTGCAAGGAAATCCCGGATACGGCGGCGTCTTTCCGGGAAACCTGTTGGATGTGGTTCGGACCTGCATCGCCGGACGCTCCCGCGGTGCGGCCCGGGGGCCCTTTCGCTGCGGCCAGAGGATAGCCGGCCCCCGCCAGCGCTCGCAAGATCTGCACCGTCGCGGCGGGCGTATCCAGTCCCACGCCATTGCCCAGACGGCCGTCCTTGGTCGGGTAATTGGCCAGCACTAGCGCCACGCGCCGCCCCGCCGCTGGCGTCCGCCGCAATCGCAGCCACGCGCGGGCCAGATCGGCGACAAACGCCACCCGGTCGGCCACGGGCGCGTGTTCGACCACGTCGCACTCGGTCGCCGCGTCAAACCGGGCGGCGCTTTTGAACGCCACCGCGCGGGTCAAAATCCGCCCGTCCACTTCCGGCAAGGCCACCTGCATGGCGATATCGCGTGCGTTCAATCCATAGGTGCCATTGCGCCATGCGGCCTCCGTCCCGCTGGCCAGCACTACCTGCAACACCGAACAGTCCATATGGTCGAACGGCGTCACCGCGCGCGCCGCCCCCGGCGCGGAGACGGCGAAGCCCGTGCAGTTCAGCACGATTTCCGCACACGCCGCCTCCGTCAGGCGGGCGACCGTATCGGCGGCCACGGTGTCCTTCAGGCTTGCAACATAGAGCGGCAGGGCGGCGATTTCGCGCGCGCGCAGTGCCTCGATCAAGGCATCGACCGGCTGGAGCGTGCCCGCCTGATAAAGCGCGCGGTAGAACACCAGCGCCGCGACCGGCCCCTCCGGCTGTGCCACCTGCCACTCTGCCAGGCTGTCGAAGCCATAGATCCCGGCCCGCAGCACGGGCCGCGGTTCCGGCACGTGGGCGGCGGCCTCGGACGCCAGCATCTGCCCGGCGTAGCGGAAAAACGCGGTCAGATTGTCCGGCCCGCCCTCGGCCAGATAGCGCCAGAGCCGGTGTCCGTCTTCGGCGCCGACGGTGGACCGTCGGACGAGGGCGTCATCCGGCAGATCGTCGCCCGGCACAAATGCGACGGGAACGCGCGCCTCGTTGGCCAGGGCGGCGATCTGCTCGACGCCGTATCGCCAGTAGGCCTCGCCGCCCAACAGGCGCACGACTACCAGCCGTGCGGCCGGGATCATGCGCTCGACATAGACGTCGACGCTCATGGGATGGGAGAGCTTCAGGTAGTTCGCGAGCCGAACGCTCGGCCCGCTTCCGCCCCGGCGCGCGACCGCAGCGGCCATGCCCGCGATCTCCGTGTCGGCGGCCGAAAGCACCAGGATATCGCCGGGCGACTGGCCCAGGTCGATGGCTTCTTCGCCGGTCTCGATCTGGCCCGGTGTTGCGGCGAGCAGGTGCAATTCAGGCCACCGCCCCGGCCGCCGGCTGCGCGGTTTGCAGCGCCGCTTCGACCGCGCCCCAATCCGTCCCTGAGGCGGCGATTGCGACCAGGCGCGGTTGCTCAGCTTCGCCCCAGGGCTTGTCGAAATAGACCTCAAGCCGCGGCCCCGCCGCCTGCACCACCAGGCGCATGGGCTTGCCATCGATGCGGACGGTGCCCTTTACGCGCAGCAGGTCGTTGCGCTCGATTGCGGCCCGCACGCGCTCGGTCACCGCATCGACGCTGGCGAACGGGCCGGGCGTCAACACGACGCTCGCGAAATCGTCATGGTCGTGCTCGTCGTGGTCTTCGTGTTGCGAGGGGCGTGTGTCGAGATCGTCCTCCGCCGCCATGCCCAGCCCTAACACGGCAGAGGAAGGGGCCTGGCCATGCGCCACCCGCAGCAGACGGGCCTGCGGCCGGGCCTGCCGCCGCACCTCTGCCTCGACCCGGGCGAGCGTGTCGGCGCCCACCAGGTCGGTCTTGGTCAAGACAATCAGGTCGGCCGAATTCAACTGTTCCTCGAACAACTCTTCGAGCGGCGTTTCGTGGTCGAGCGTGTCGTCCGCCTGGCGCTGGGCCTCCAATGCGTCGTGATCGGGGCGAAGCGGCCTTCGGCGACGGCGGCGCAGTCGACCACCGTCACGACGCCGTCGACGGTGACGCGGGTCTTGATCTCGGCCAGTTGAAGGCGCGGACCAGCGGCTGCGGCAGGGCGAGGCCGGAGGTCTCGATGACGATGTGGTCCGGCTTTTCCTCGCGCGCCAGCAGGCCGGACATCGCCGGGATGAAGTCCTCGCCGACGGTGCAGCAGATGCAGCCGTTCGACAGTTCGATCATGTCCTCGGCGCGGCAGGTCTCGGAGCCGCAGCCTTCGAGCACGTCCCTGTCGACCCCGACATCGCCGAACTCGTTGATGATCAGGGCGAGGCGCTTGCCATGGGCGTGGGTCAGCAGGTGGCGGATCAGGGTCGTCTTGCCGGCGCCCAGGAAACCGGTGACGATGGTGGCGGGGATTTTCATTGTTCGGAAGGTCCTTTCAGAACCAGCGGCAACCCGGCGGCGGTAAAGACAACCGCGTCCGCCATGCGGGCAATCGCCTGATTGAGATGGCCGGCTGCATCGCGAAAGCGGCGGCCGAGGGAGGTTTCGGGAACGATGCCCAGGCCGACCTCATTGGCGACCAGGACCGTCGGCGCGGAGCGGCCTTGCAGCGCCGTGATGAGCGCGTCGCACGCATTTTCGGTCGGCCGGTCGGCCAGCATCAGGTTGGAGAGCCAGAGTGTGAGGCAATCGACGAGCGCGATCTGCTCGCGCGTCCGCATCAGCGCGGCGGGCAGGCTGAGCGGCGCTTCGATGGTGGTCCAATCCCGGCCACGATCGGCCTGGTGCTGGGCGATGCGTTCGCTCATCTCGTCGTCGAGCGCTTCGGCGGTGGCAATATAGGAAGGCACCGGCGTTCGCCCAGCCCAGCGGCGCGTCAATGCCTCCGCCACCCGCGATTTGCCGCTACGGGCGCCGCCCAGGACGAGGGTCAGGTGCTGAACGGGCCAGTCGGCCAACTGGCCCAACGTGATATCGGGCGCTTTGCCCGTCGGTGTGGTCACGTGCGTCTCCTAACGAGCCGGCCCGCCGCCAGCCTGGGGTTAGAGGCTCGATACCGGCAGGTCTCCGGGCTTGCGTCCGCTTTGTCACCAGCCGTTGGCTCACCAGCCGTTTGGTCAAAACGAACGCTTACCGTTGCGGGGGCAGCGCCGGCTTAGCCCCTTGGTCCTGCCAGGAGCGCACCAGCTTCCCGTCCCTCCAGTTAAGGAGGGCCCGCCCTTTGGTCGGGCAGGACCGATATCGCGCCCGGACCATAGGACCGAACCAACCCCGGCGTAAAGGATGCTTTAGGTGCAGTCAGGCCAGTTCGCGCGAGCGTCGGGCGGCGGCGGCGATGGCCTTCTCGAACAGCGGCCGGATGCCGTCCTCCGAAATCCAGCACGCCGATGGCTTCGGCCGTGGTGCCGCCGGGGCTCATCACGTTCTTGCGCAGCGTCTCTGGCGCTTCGGAGGCGAGCCGCGATAGTTCGCCGGAACCTTCAACCGTCCGGCGGGCGATGGTGTCGGAGAGCTCACGCGGCAGGCCCGCGGCGACGCCCGCATCGGCCAGCGCTTCCATCAGCAGAAAGACATAGGCCGGTCCGCCGCCAGACACCGCCGTGACGGCATCCATCAGACCTTCGTCCTCCACCCATTCCACGCAGCCAACTGCCTCCATCAGCCGTTGGCAAAGCTCGCGCTGGGCGGCGGAGACGTGGTCGTTCGGCGACCAGCACGGCCACCCCGCGGCCAACGGCGGCCGGCGTGTTCGGCATGGCGCGGACAATGGCGGCGTCGTCGTCCCAATAGTCTTCGAAGGATTGAATGGTTTTGCCGGCGGCGATGGACAGAAAGACGGTGTCCTTGCGGACATAGCGCCGGTATTTGGAGGCCACATTGTCCATTTCCTGCGGCTTCACCGCGATGACGACCGCATCGGGGTCGAAGTCGCGGGCAATTTCGCTTTCGCTAGCCACCAGCGCGACCGAGGGGCCGGTTTCAACGGGCGCTTTCGGCTCCACGACGACGGCCTTGAAGCCCGGCCAGGACCGCCAGCCTTCCAGCATGGCGCCGCCCATCTTGCCGCAACCGATCAACAGAACCTTCACGCCGTCGCTCATCGCTTCGCTCCCTCAAGAATACATGGCCAAGCTGGCGCTGTGGGGAGCGCGCCGTCAAGAGGTTAAAGTCAAGAGCTTAGAGTTGAAAATGGGCTAGAAGCGCTCCGCCAGCCAGATGGCGGTACGCGTGCCGCGTTTGATGGCGGCGGACAGCAGCGAATAGCCCGGCGTACTCTCCGCGCTGTGGGCGAGGCCGGTTTCCCGGTGTTCCAGCTCGTCATCACGGAATTGAGCGAGCGTCGCCGCCAGTTTGTCGTCGCCTTCTGCCAACGCTTTCAGGCGCTTGACCTGGTTATCGTAATGCTCGCCGATCACCTCCTCCACCGAGACGGTGCAGGCCATGGCGGCGCGTTCGCCCATCAGCGCGGTGACGGCGCCGAGGGCGAAGCCTGCCTTGCTCCAGATCGGCGACAGGGCTGTGGGGCGGACGCGGTGCGCGATCAGCAGTTCGTCGAACTTGGCCTTGTGGACCTCTTCCTGTTCGGCCATGTGCCGGATGGTCTTGCCGACCGGACGGTGACCCAGGATCGCCAATTGGCCCTCATAGATCCGGGTTGCGCCATATTCGCCCGCATGATCGACGCGAAGCATCCGCGCCAGTTCCTGTGCGCGGGTCAGGTCGCCGGGCAGGCGGCGGCTTTTGCGGCTGAGCGTGTGGTTCTCGTTGGGCATCATGGGGTACTCCGCTTCGAGGAGAGCAGTTGCCATGCGAGCAATACGCCACCGGCGGCTGAGATGATCAAGTTCCACCCCGCCATGCTGACGCCAAGCAGTGACCACGCGACTTCGTCACAGCGTGCGACCGGTGTCGCCATCAACTGGGCTTTCAATTCCTCGACGGTTCGCGCGCTGCCGGTAGTGCCGCCGCATTCGGCGGTGCCCGCCCACCAATGTTGCTCGACGCCCACGTGAAATCCGGCGATCCCGGCGCCGACCAGCATGGCGAGCGCGGCGAGGGCGAGCAAGGCTTCGGCATAGTGATGGCCCCGGCCGGAAAGAACCGCCGCCAGCAGGCCGAGCACTATGACGGCGGCCCATGGCCACCGCTGATAGATGCACAGCACGCATGGGTCGAGTCCGCCCAGATGCTGGAAGGCGAAAGCACCCGCGAGCATGGCCGCGCCGAGGGCGGCGGTCAGAACACTCAGAAGGCGAAGGTCAAAGCGCATATCTCAAGACCACGAAGCCGCCGACCAACAGCACACAAAAAAGGACGGTAAGTGTACCCAGATACTTTTCGATGAAAATCCGGATCGGCTCGCCGAAGCGCCAGAGAAGCCCGCCGACAATCAGGAACCGCCCGCCGCGCGCCAGCACGGAGGCGACCATGAACGCCATCAGGTCCATGCCGAATGCGCCGCTCGCGATGGTGATCACCTTGTAGGGGAACGGCGTCAGGCCCGCGATGAAGACGATCAGCGCACCGTATTCATTATAGCCTTGCCTGAATTCCGCGAACTTGTCCATGGCACCATAAAATTCGAGGATCGGCTGGCCGACGACCTCCCACAAGCCCCAGCCGATGCCGTAGCCCGCAAGCCCCCCCAACACGGAGGCGATGGTGGCGATGAGGACGTACTCAAACGCCTTCATCCGGGCGGCCAGAACCATCGGGATCAACAGCACGTCGGGTGGAATGGGAAAGACCGAGCTTTCCGCAAAGGCCACAGCAGCTAAGCCCCACACGGCGTATCGCGAGGCGGCCAGGCTCATGGTGTAGACGTAGAGGCGGCGGAGCAAGCTCAATACCTTTTTCGTGGCTGCTTTCGCGGTTGCGAGGGATTACGCAGACCGGGTTCGAAGCCTCAATAGTTGAAAGGGACGCAGGTATGTTGACCGCTCGCGGAAACTCTTGCATACGGCAAAAATGTCATTAGGTTGCGGCCTGCCGCGGGTTGGAGAGGACATCGGATAAAACAACTCCGATGGGAAAAGCCTTTAAAGCATTTTGGTTGAATGGAAGTTAACCTCGGTGCCCACAGTGGCTCGGAAAGCGCTTGACGCTTGGCCAAGGAACAGCGTGGACGAAGCAACAGGCGGGTGTGGCGGAATTGGTAGACGCGCTGGATTCAAAATCCAGTTCTGGTGACAGAGTGTCGGTTCGAGTCCGACCACCCGTACCAAGCCTTCGATAAACAAGACGGGCCTGCGCTCAAGCGACGAGTTAGCGCTCTCGGCGATAAGAGACGCGAACTCCAGAAGTAAACGTCAACAGGGCGTTCGTGCCCAAAGTTAACGCTTCCAACAGCAGAAAGCTCTGCATGCATGGCGAGGCCCAGCATCAGCAAGAGCACCAGGCCTGTGATCGCCAGATAGAGCCTGGCATCGCCAGGGTTTGGGCGACGAGCCGGCCGGCGCCGTCATAGATGGCGAACCCGTGATTGACGTCGGTGCTGGTCACGCGAAGTTCGACCGGCTCGCCAGCTGCAACCTCCTCCCGGTCCAGGTCCCAGTACCACTGCACGCCGGTCGCGTTCACCACCTGTATCTCGGCGGCTTGCGGCGATCGCTTTTTGTTTTCCCCAACCCGCCGACGACGCTGGCGCTAACTCACGAACGGTCGGCCGGCCCGTCGAACAGGATGGTGAGCAGCAACGACAAATCTTCGATGCCCTTGATCGAATGCGGCTCGCCGCGGTCAAGATAGACCCACTGATCGGCTTCCAATTCAATCGAGGAATCCTCGAGACCAAGTTCGATGCGCCCTTCCAAACAGTGCAGAGTGATGTTGCCCGGCACCTGGTGCGAAGGGATCTCCGCGCCGGCGCGAACGACCAACCGAATGGCCTCGAAATGATCGGTCTTGGTGATGGCCACCGTTTTCGCGCCATCCAGGCCGGATCCAAGGGGTTGGAGATCGACGATCTCGTGCGGTTTTGCGTGCATCAACGCCATAATGACTTCTCTCTAATCTGACGGTTTTTCGGGGCTTCGCGACGATCCGCTCGGCGGCGCTCAGGCATCCACGATCGCGCGAAAGAGGGCCTGGTAGCGCTGATCGGCCGGATTGCTGGCGAACGGGGCGGCTGCCTCGGCGAAGCGTCCCCCCATCGCCTGCCAATTCTCCGGCAACAGATGCTCGGTGACGGCCGGGAACACCGCCTTGCTGAAGGCACGGAAGGCGGCCTCCGCATCCGGCGCCAGGTCACGGCGCTTGTCGGCGAGCGCCCGGGTGGGCTTGGGGTACAGTGCGTCGGTCATGCTGACGATGTCTCCTGGAAGCTGGGAACAAAACATTGTTCTCAAGATGAATGTGCTTGATCAAGTCCTCTGCCAGTTTGGCCGTACCGGCATAAAGCGCCTGCCACCAGCGGCAGGCGTCGGCCGGCAGGGTGAGGTCGTCGGTCAGACTTTCGAGCCGCCGCAGTTCCACGCTATGATCGTCATGATCGTGCCGCATTGGACGATCGGTGCCGCATGCACGGGCCTAAGTCCGCGTTGCATTGCCGCGCATCTGGTGCAGCAACTCTGCATTGCGCCGGGCATCGTCGATGCAATTCATCGATGGAGCGTCGCTCCAGCGAGGCGGCGGCCGGGGAGGCGGGCTTACGCGGTCATAATGACCTCTCTTTGCGAACTTGCCGGGAAAGGCGGCTGCCTTTCATTGAAATCCGGATCATTTATAAGTGGTATTTCACATGCCTATTTAGAATGCTATACATTGGCCGCCAGTGGCACTCAGGGAGTCTCAGATGCGGCTAAAGTCGTCCACCGATTTTGGGTTGCGCGCGCTGATGCGCCTGGCCGGTCAGCCGGAGCGCGTGTTCACTACCGACGAAATCGCGCGCGAGTTCGAAATTTCACGCAACCACCTTTCTAAGGTCGTACAGGCACTTGCGGGCGGCGGCATCATCGTCACCCGCCGAGGGACCGGCGGCGGCTTTTCGCTTGCCCGTGCGGCAGAAGATATCTCGCTGGGCGAGGTGGTCCGGCTGTTGGAGTCGGGCCAGGCTCTGGTCGAATGCTTCCGCACCGATGGCGGGGCCTGCACACTGAGCCCGGTTTGCCGGCTGAAGGGGCGGTTGTCCGCCGCGCGCGCGGCATTTTTCGCGGAACTGGATCGGACCACGCTTGCGGAATGCGCCTATCCGGCCGGGGAGGGTGAGTCAGGTAGGCCGTTCGAAGCCTAGACATATGGGGCAACGCCATGCAACGCTCCCGAGTAAAACGCGTCTGCGAGCAGGCAGCGACAGATGACGGCTACCGCGTCCTTGTCGATCGGGTCTGGCCGCATTCAGGGAAATATTGCTGCGGCAAGACATCTATTTAGACCTTCCGCGAAAGGTTACTTGTCGCCGTTGACACGACAATCAAGGCTTCCAGGGCTTCCGATCCGTCGGTCAGCCAGCAATTAATTCTCAGCACAGAAAGCTGAAGCGTCCGTCAGACCAAGTCTGAAAGTTTTCAATTTTATTAAGCTCAAATTGGCCCGACAAAAAGGGAACGGCAACAACCGCGATCGTTCGACAAAGCCTGCTTGCGACTAAAGCCGATCCCAACTGCCCTTTCCCGTTCGAGGAGCCGCCATGGCCGATCGGGTCGTCAACAGATTGCAAGAGGGCAGTATATGTTTAGGAAATCGCCTACACTCGATCGATCTCGCCCAATGCCGCCAGCCCGACGCCGACGCCCATTCGCTGGAACGTCTTGGCGACACGGCCAAAATAGTCGTCCGCCTCTTCAGATCGGCCGACGGAGCGCATCAGCCTGCCGAGGGCAAGCTCGGTCCACGCTTCATCAAACCAGCACTCTCGGCCATGTTGCAGGGCATGCGCTTCGTGAAGAACCGCTTCGGCGCGCTCCGGATCGGAGGCAGTCAATGTCTCGCCCAGAACCCGGAGCGCAATGGACTGGGCCCAGGGCTGGCCTTCGCTGACGGCGACGGCCGCGCGGCACTCTTCCAGGGCGGGCTCGCCCCGGATCAGGTGCAATTGGGCTTTGTACGCCTTGAACGCACCATAGTGGAAGCTGGTGCCTATTTGGTCGGCGAGGGCGAGGCAACGGTCCAGGTCGATCTCCGCCGCCGCCAATTCGTGCGCCTGCAGCAATGCCTGGCCGCGCCAGCCATGGGCGACGTAGACCCGGAACAGGTCGTTGGCTTCGTGGGACAACCGGATGGCCCGCTCGAAATCTGGCTCGGCCTCCTCGATCCGGCCCCACCATCCCAGCACCACGCCGCGATTGAAGGCGCAGGCGGCCTGGGTCGGCAGTTGCCCCGCCTTTTCGGCCAGGCGCACAGCATCATCCGCCACCGCCGCGGCCTGGTCGAATTCGCCGCTGATGCCGTAGCTGAAGGCCAGAACGCTGGTGATCTCCGCCTGCTCCAGCGTGTTGCCGAGCGCCGCCATTTGGGCTGCGTTGCGCCGGGCGAAGCGGATGGCGAGCCGCGGCGCGCCCTGGATGGCGTGGATGCGGGCGAGCAGATTGCCGGCCTCCGCCGCGACCAGAGCCGCGCCGGGCGTGGTCTCGGCCAGCTCGTAGGACTGGGTAGCGTCCAGGATGGCGGCCTCGAAATCGCCGAGGACGTAATGCAGCCAGCCGGAGCGGAAATCGACCTCCGCGACCAGGCGGGCGTCGCCCAGGGTTTCGACCGCATCGCGTATCGCCGACAACTCCTCCAGGTCGCCCTGGACGGCGGCGCGTTCGCCGGGGACACTGGCCCGCCGCACCAGAGCGTCGGCTTCCATGCGGATGCCGTAGTCCAATTCGGCGGCGGCGTCGGCGGCTTCGGTAAAGCGAACCCGTGCTTCGGCATGGGCATAGCGGGCGAGGGCGCGCTCACCGGCGCGCATGGCATAGGGATAGGCCGCGGCGTACTCGCCGGCCTCCCGCCAGTGGTAGGACAATAGCTCGGGTATGCGTTCGACGGTGTCGGGCCGGACCGTCTCGGTCGCCTTGGCGGCTCGTCGATGCAGCATTTGCCGCCGACCGCGCAGCATGCTGATATAGGCGGTTTCCTGCAGCAGTGTGTGGCGAAAACCATAGGTCTCATGCGGAGGCTGGCCGCGCACATGGAGCAGCTCGGCGTTGACAAGTTCGGTTAACGCCCAGGTCATGCGGCGTTGGTCCAGCCCCATCATCGCTTGCAATGTATCGGCAAGGAAGTCGCGGCCCAGAACTGCCGCATATTGCACGACCTCCTTGACCGGCCCGAGCCGGTCCAGGCGGGCCATCAGCGAGTTCTGGAGCGTGTCCGGGATGGCGAGGTTGATGAGGGCTCCGCCGTTCGTTTGAGGCGAGGATTGATCCAATACCCCCGCCTCCAGAACACCTTTTGTTATTTCTTCAATGAACAGCGGGACGCCGTCGGACTTCTCCCAGATCTGCGCCTGAACCGCCGGCGGCAGAGGGTCGCCCGCGATGCGCGTCATCAGTGCTTCGGCCTCTTCGCGGTTGAGCCGGCCAAGTCTGAGCCGGGTCACTGCCAGGTCTTTCAGCCAGGCAGGCTCCAGCCCTTGACGGTGCGAGACGATGATCAGATGGCGCAACGAGCCGACCCTGGCGATATGAGCGGCCAACGTTTCTGCCGAACTAGGGTCGATCCAATGGGCGTCCTCGACGATCGTCAGCACCGGCCCCGCCGAACATAGCGCGTCTAGTTGCAGGGAGAGCAGGTCCAGGATAGCGGCCTTGCGTGCCTCGGGTGTCATATCGAGACGCGGGTAGCGATAGTCGGTGGACACGCCGCAGATGAAGCCCAACAGCGGCACGGCTTGCCGCACCGGAATACCAGGGGCTACCAGCGTTTCCAGCTTGGCGAGCTTCTGGTCGTCGGTGTCGGAGCGCTGTAAGCCGGCCGCTCGCGCCAACTGGTTCGCCAGCACCTGAAAGGCGGAATTGGCGAAAAAGGGCGAGCATTCGTAGAGAAGCATCGCGGCCGCTCGGTCAGCCAGTGCGTTGCGAAGGCTGAGGATCAGGTGAGATTTTCCGACTCCGGGCTCACCGGAGACAATCACCGCCTGTCCTTCGCCTGCCTGGGTTCGCTGCCATAGCTCCATCAATGTGTCGAGTTCGCGCGCCCGTCCGACCAGGGGCCGGACGCCGTCCTGTGCGGCAGCGGCAAATCGGCTGGCGTGCTCTGCCTCGCCCTCGATCAGGTAGGCGCGCACCGGGGCGCTGAACCCCTTCAGCGCCTGCGGGCCGAGATCGGCAAGCTCAAACAGATTGCCGAGCAGCCGCCGGGTATTGTGGCTGATAACGATCTGGTTCGGCGCCGCGAGACCCTGCAAACGGGCGGCCAGATTGGGTGTGTCGCCGACGGCCGAGTCCGCCTCTGCATTTCCCGGGGCGATGAAGTCGCCGATAATGGTCAGGCCGGTGTCGATGCCGATGCGCGTCGATAACGCCATTCTGCGGGTTTGACCCAGCCTGTCCACGGCGGCGCGAAGCGCAACGGCGGCTCGTGCGGCGCGTTCGGCTTCGCCCTCAAACGCTTGCGGATAGCCGAAATAGGCCAGCACGCCATCGCCGACCAGCCGCGCGACATAGCCGCCGAAGCGTTCGATCATCTCGCTGCAGGCGGCGTGATAGGCCGCGATAAGCTCGAACATGTCCTCGGGGTCGTCGGCCGCCGCGGTCAGCGCCGTGGAGCCGACCATGTCGCAGAACAGCACCGTGATCAGTCGCCGCTCGCCGGCCGGGACGCCCGAAGGGGCGGCCGGTCTCTGCGGCGCTGGCTGATATGCGTGCTCCCGCTCGGCGCGCAGGTTGCCGATCGCCTTCAACAGGCGCTTTCGATGGCCAAAGGATACAGAAAGCTCGCGCAAATCGTCCTCGGTCAGGTCGACCAGAACGTCCAGATCGATGTCGTTCTCTTCGAACAGTTGCGCATATCGGCCGAGCCCTTGGCGCTCAAGCCACGCGACGACACCCGGCACGGATCCCACCTCCACTGCGGCAGTGCGGTTTTCTCGGCTCCGCCCATTATAGTGATTGAAATTCGGACTGGACCCAGCACTGTCAGTTCAGCCACATTTATTAACAGGTCAAGGAGCTGGTTCCTACGACAAGTTAATGGAGAATACAGAATGCGGGCTCTCGTTACGGGCGCCAGTCCGGGGATCGGCGGCGCAACATGCCGGAAACTGGCCGAGGCCGCACTGGCGCGGGGGCAGAAACCCTGCATCGCTGCCTGCGAGGTACGGGAAACCAACGACGCGCTGGCGCTGGTCGAGGAGTTGAACGGCATGGGGGCCGACGCGCGCCTGTTCATCGGCGATCTGGCCGACCCGGAAGTGCCGGCGCGCCTGGTATCGGCGGCCGTCGAGGCGTTCGGGGGGCTGGATGCCGTCGTGTCCAACGCCGGCATCACCTCGCCCGCACCGCTGGCCGAACTGGCGGTCGAACAGTGGGACCGGGTGATGAATATCAACCTGCGCGGCGGCTGGCTTTTGGCCAAGGCCGCCTATCCTCATCTGAAGGAAAGCGAGGGCGGTCTGGTGCTGGTCGCGAGCATGTCGGGCATGAAGCCTCATCGCGGCATGGGTGCCTATAGCTCTTCGAAGGCCGGCACGATCATTCTGGGCCAGACCTTGGCGCAGGAATGGGCGAAGGACCGGATCCGCGTCAACATTGTCTCGCCCGGCATGGTCCGCACGCCGCTGACAGAGAGCACATACCGCGATAATGCCATCGCGCACGCGCGGACGGAACTGGTGCCGCTCGGCCGAATTGGACGGCCGGAGGACATTGCAAACGCGATCGCCTTTTTCCTGTCGCCTGACGCAGGCTACATCACCGGCCAGAACCTGTGCGTGGACGGCGCGTTCAGCTATTCAATCCTGTCGCAGATCCCGGGCCTGCCGGCATCTGGCAGCTAATAGAAGACGGCACCAGCAGCAATTTGCCGGTGCCGTTCTCGTTTTATTTGGCGTGTGCTAGAAAAAATAGATGACGAGCCCAACCAGAATAAGCACACCAATCACTGTACCAGTTATCGGATAGATCCCGTCGCGAAACCGCGTCGCGCGATGCGGCTTTTCTATAGCCTCTTTCACCGTTTCCGCATCTTTGTTTTTATTATCCGGAGCCATCTTCACCTCTTTCCGCTTCTCGATGAGAGTGTTACGTGGTTAATATTGCCGAGAGCGCGACTCACGATCTTGTGATTGGGGTGGTTGGAGTTGCGCTTTTCATTTTCTGGTGCGGAGCGAACTTGTCCAGCTGGAAAAGCCAATCGGGAGCAACAGGATCCGCCTATGCCAACAGCAACCCGCGAAGACACCATCGCCCGCGCCGAGGCGTTCGTCAACGGTGGCCGGTTCGAGGCCGATCTTGCCGCCAGAGTCGCGGTGCCCACGGAAAGCCAAGTGCCGGACCGGTTCGCCGAGCTTGGTCGCTATCAGCGCGATATGATGGCGCCGGCGTTTGCGGCGATGGGTTTCGAGCATGTCATGCTCGACAATCCGGTGCCGGGTCGGGGCCCCGTGCTGGTCGCCAGCCGGATCGAAGACCGGAACCTGCCGACATTGCTGCTCTACGGCCACGGCGACGTCGTGCGCTCGGTCGCCAGCGAATGGGAGAACGGCCGCGATCCCTATGGGGTCACCCGCGAGGGCGACCGCCTCTACGGCCGCGGTGTGGTGGACAACAAGGGCCAGCACACGCTTGCCATGCTGGCGTTGGAAGCCGTGCTGGCGGAGCGTGGGCGGCTGGGCTTCAACGCCAAATTCATGATCGAAACCGGTGAGGAGCAGGGCTCCCCCGGACTGGACGCGCTGCTGGTGCACCATCGGGAGGTATTCGCCGCCGATGCCTTTCTCGGTTTCGATGGCCCGCGCAAATCCTTCCGCCGGCTGGACCTGAACCTGGGCTGCCGCGGTGGCGTGTTCTTTTCCCTGGTCGTGGACCTGGAGCGGCCGGGCGGCCTGCATTCGGGCCATTTCGGCGGCGTCTTGCCTGATGCCGCCATTATCCTGGCGCACGCTCTGGCCACGATCACCACGCCAAAGGGTCGGATTCTGGTTGAGGATTGGCTGCCGAAGCATGTGCCAAACTCCGTGCGTGCCGCCTGCCATGACATTGTCGCCGACCCGGTCGAGGGCATGCCGCAACCCGATCCCGAATGGGGCTTCACCGAGCTTAGCGAGCACGAAAAGGTGCTGGCCTGGACCAGCTTCATCGTGCTGGCCATGAGCGCCGGCAACCCGGACAACCCGGTCAATGCGGTGCCGAACTACGCCAAGGCCACCTGCCAAATCCGGCACACGGTGGACGTTCCGGCCGCGGTGTTCGTGCCCGCCCTGCGCCGGCATCTGGACGCGCACGGCTTCGGCCATGTCGCCATCGACACCAATATCGGCCGCGACCAATTCCTGGCGAGCCGCACCGACCCGGACGATCGCTGGGTGCAGCGTTTTCGCCGCTCAATCCGAGCGACCCACGGCGAAGAGCCGAACATCCTGCCGTCCTCCAGCGGCTCCAACCCCAGCGAACTGTTCAAGGCGCGGCTGGGCGTGCCGGTGGTTTGGTTTCCCAGTTCCTATGCCGGCTGCAATCAGCATGGCCCGAACGAGCATGGGCTCGTCAGCCTCTTTCGGGAGGGGATCGGGGCCGCCGCCGGCATATTCTGGGACTTGGGCGATCCGATTTAAGGGATGAAGGGTTTACTTCGGCATCGTGTTTCGGTGGACCCCATAGCCGTCGATTGCGGTCGCCCGCCGCAGGAGGTCGAGCAGCAGTGGGTGCTCCTGCTTGCCCACCGCTTCCAGCATTTGAGCCTGAACGCTTTGCCAGACAGGCACGGCTTCCATGATCTTGGCAAAGCCGGCGTCCGTCACGGTGACAACCCGGCTGCGGCGGGATTCACCGACCGCTTTTTCAATCAGGCCCATATCCTCCAGCCGCGGCAAGGCCCGGGAAAGGGAAGACGGATCCATCACGGTCTCTTCCGCCAATTCGCGGATCGTGATGGGTCCGTGGATCGCCGCACAGGCCAGAATCGCTAGTTGGGTGGACTTGAGACCCAGCGACTCTGTCGCATGATCGAATATAGAAGTTGCCACTCGCGATGCTTTGCGTAAAGACGTGTAGGCACAAGTTTCAAAAACACCAGCGAGTTCTGCAGAATCTACCATATTGTTGTTCATAGTTCACGTTCCGCTCTCAGTTTTTGTTTTCGTTTTCCAGCATGGTTTTTGATCCATGCTTTATGGTTATTGAAACCTATTGCCGCGGTGTCCGCAAGTTTTTCCGTTATTCCTTTGTTTTCAAAAACGAAAGATCCGGAAACTGCTCGGCCGTATGCGAGAGATGCCACGCATTCCGCGCCAGAAACACCGGTGACCCGTCATGGTCCTCGGCGAATGCTGACCTATTCTTGTCCTGAAAATCCTTAATACTTCGTTCACTGGGCCCGCTGATCCAGCGGGCAGTATGCAATCCGGCGTGTTCGAAGCGGACCGGAATGCCATATTCCGTGCGGATCCGGTCGGCCAGCACCTCGAATTGCAAAGCGCCGACCACGCCGACGATCCAATGAGCGTCCATCAACGGCCGGAAGACGCGGGCAACGCCTTCCTCCGCCAGTTCGAACAGGGCCTTGCCCAGATGCTTGGCCTTCATAGGGTCTTCCGGCATGGCGCGTTGCAGGTGTTCCGGCGCGAAGCTGGGAATGCCGGTGAAGCGTAGCTCCTCGCCCTCGGTCAGCGCGTCGCCGATCCGCAAATTGCCATGGTTCGGAATGCCAAGAATGTCGCCCGGATAGGCCTGCTCGGCCACCTCCCGGTCCTGTGCCAGAAACATCAGCGGCGCGGCGATCGCGAGGTTTTTGCCGCTGCGTACGTGGCGAAGCTTCATGCCGCGCCTGAACTCGCCGGAGCAGAGCCGGACAAAGGCGATGCGGTCCCGGTGCCTGGGGTCCATGTTCGCCTGGATTTTAAAGACAAAGGCGCTGACCTTCTCCTCGTCGGGCTTAACCGCCCGGCTTTCGGTAGGCTGGACGCGGGGCGGCGGCGCGAGAGCGGCCAGGCCCTCCTGCAGTTCATGCACTCCAAAGCTGTTGATGGCGCTGCCGAAAAACACCGGCGTCATGTGGCCTTCGCGGAACATCTCCATATCGAAGGCGGGGCAGAGTTCACGCGCCATCTCCACTTCTTCGCGCAGTTGCGCGACCTTGTCCGCCGGCAACATTTCGTCCAGCTTCGGGTCGTCGATGCCGTGGCAGCGCTCGCCCGGATCCGGCAGGCCGTCGCGGGAGCGCGAGACCAGGTGCAGGCTGTCGCGCAGCAAGTCGTAGCAGCCGAGGAAATCGCGCCCCATGCCGATGGGCCAGCTCGCCGGGGTCACGTCCAGCGCCAGCGTCTGCTCGATCTGGTCGATCAGTTCGAACGGATCGAGCGACTCCCGGTCGTATTTGTTGATGAAGGTGATGATGGGGATGTCGCGCAGGCGGCAGACCTCGAACAGCTTCAGGGTCTGCGGTTCGATCCCCCTCGCCCCATCCAACACCATGATAGCCGAGTCGACCGCGGTCAAAACACGATAGGTATCTTCGGAAAAATCCTCGTGGCCCGGCGTGTCCAGCAGGTTGAAGGTATTGCCCTCATGCTCGTAGGTCATGACGGAGGAGGCGACGGAAATGCCCCGCTCCCGCTCCACCTTCATCCAGTCCGAGCGCGATCGCCGCTGCTCGCCCCGCGCCTTGACCGCGCCGGCTGCCTTGATCGCCCCGCCGAACAGCAGCAGCTTTTCGGTGAGTGTTGTCTTGCCCGCGTCGGGGTGGGCAATGATGGCAAAGGTGCGCCGGCGCGCGACCTGCTCGCTAAGGGCGGCGGCCATGAACGATCCTCAAATAAGGGGAGGTGATGAACAAATTCCGTTCGGAATTTTCCAGTCTCGATATGACGCCGGGCGGGGCGATGCGCAAGAGGGCCGGGCAGTAGCGGTACCCGCCAAGGTTCATCCAGGACAGGCAGACAACCGAGATTTTACAGCGATCCTATTCGCTCTTGCGGCTCATGATTCTCTCGAACTCCGAGCGTGAAATTCGCTTCCCGTTCAACAGATACACGGGCACGCCCCGGTATCCGGTCGCCTTGAAGCGGGCCGATCGCGCGTTGAGCCGGTCCAAAATCCTCCGGCGCTCGTCCGCGTCCGACACGCAGCGTCGCATCTCCAAGTGCGGCGGCCAGCCTACCTGCATCCGTGTCACATAGTAGGCGGCGATCATCCGCCCGCTCTGGGTGGAGGCAGGATCCGGCCACGGCTTGGTTGCGGTCTCTGTGAGATGATCCGGCTTGGCGAACGCCCAATTCGTGTAATCGAACAGGGCCGGGTCGATGGTCTTTCGCAGTGCAACATAAAAGGTCTGTAACCGCCGCCAGGCTTCCTCCGGCTCCAGCAGACCTGCACAGGCGTAGGCCAGCGAGGCTTGGTAGCCATTACGGATCGCCCGCAGTTTCTCCTCTTCGCCGGCGTAGGCCGCACCGGGTGGCTGGCCGATCGCGCCGGGTATTTCGACCAGTTCCAGCTTGAGCATCTTTGCCCTCACCATCTCCCGAACCTTCTTGTGGGTTTTTTCGATCGATGTCAGGCAATGAGGGCAAGACAGGGAGAAATACACGGTCAGCGTATCGGGTGCTTCACTGAATCCGACGAGCGCGGTGCGGGCGGATTTCTCCGCGGCCGCCGCCGCCACGAGCGGCAGGATGATGGCAAGCGTGCCAAGGACCAAAATTTTCAACAGATGGGGCATGAGATCGATCCGGATCGGCGGGGAAGTAGGAGCCAGACGCGGCGGGCACCGTTGATCGGGCGCGAATTATGCCTTTGCCGGATCGCCATGCCAACAATGGCGTCCTTGGCGGGGCTATTACCTATCGCCCATGCAAGAGCATCGCCCGATCAATTGGATCGCTATGGCGATCAACTTGTCGGGGTACGATGCTCTAATTTCTAGATTTTGAGCAGATTTACCCGATCCAAACAGATCGGGATCTGCTCTATTGCATATCGCCCATGAACGTGTCCCAGATCTTTTCGCCGATCAGGCAGTCGAAGCCGGCATCCGCAGCGTGCAGCAGCCGGGCAGCAGGCGGCGCCCATGGCTGCCAGGGCGGTTGCCGAGACGCCAGTTCCAGAACCAGCTTGCGCCGCACGGCGGCGGGAAAGTGCGCCCAGTCGAGCACCGGCACCACAAATGCGCCGGGACCGCCGATTACGCAGTCGCGGTAGTAGAGATCGAGGTCCTTCAGGCGCCATTGGCTGCCCAGGCCATCCTGTGTCATGAGCGGCAGCCCGTTGATGACGATGCCGCCGGCGACCGCCTCGTCGCGGGCCAGGGTTACCATGCGGCCCTCGTTATTCGGCCCGTCGCCCGACACATCGATCACCCGTCGCAGCCCGCGGAAACCGTTGCCGTCGAACAGGCGAGAAGCGAAGTCGAGCGCGCCGGATATCGAAGTTCGCCGTAACGACCGATCAAAATGCGCGGTCAGCCGTGCGGCAAAGCCGGCCGCGTCCCGCTCCGTCCGGATCAGAGTCCAGCCGACAATGGTCCGTTGCGACAGCGCGCCCGCCCACTCGATGTAAGTCAACGCGATCTGGCCATAAATGCCGGCTTGAATGGCGGCCAACACCTCTCGATCGGTCAGTGCTTCGGCATAGCCGCGTCGCTGGATTTCCAACTCGCGCGGGCTCATGGAGCGGGACACATCGACGGCCAGGACCAGTTCGATATCGACCGTCTCCAGGTTCGTCTGCCCTTGGGGCATCTGAGCCGGAGCCGGTCCGGGGTCGGCGCCGTAAACGAACGCAACCGCCAATAGGGACAAAAACAAGCGTCGCATGGCAAAACAGTGAACCCGGCCCGGGCTGTTGTCGAGCGGAAGCCGGCATCACTTCTTGCTGAACGGGCAGGACCGACCGGGCCGGACAAGGCCGCCGCCAATGCGCTTGACTCGTTTACCGTATTCACCGGACGGTTCGGGTCTGACAGCGGAGGATCGCCCATGCGCATGCTTGCTTTCTATGCCATTCTTGCCCTGGCCGCTGTGCCTGTGGCTGCCGGGGCCCAGCAAGAGGCTGTCGACCTGGAGCTGGTGCTCTTGTCGGATGCCTCCGGCTCCATAGATGCGGCCGAGATCGCCTTTCAGCGGGAAGGCTATGCCTCGGCGATCACCGACCCGGCCGTGCTGAAGGCCATGACCGGGGGCTGGCACGGCAAGGTGGCCGTCACCTTCGTCGAGTGGGGAGACTTCCGACATCAAGACGTGGTGGTGCCCTGGACCGTCATCGCCGGCGCGGCCGATGCCGCCGGCTTCGCCGCTGCGCTGCAGGCCGCGCCCCGCCGAGCCTTCGGCTCGAATGCGATCGGCAATGCCCTGCAGATCGCCCATAACTTGATCGAGGGTAACGACCTAAAAGGGTTGCGACGGGTCATCGATTTCTCGGGCGACAGCGCCTATAACTTCAATGGCCTGGAAATCCAACCGGTCCGCGCGCAGATCATTGCGGCGGGGATCACGATCAATGGCCTGGCCATTCTTTGCCGTGCCGTGGAATGCAGTGGACGGCCCGTCGCCTATGACCTTGAGCAGGCGTTCGCCGACTATATCACCGGCGGCCCCGGCAGTTTTGTGATTACGGCCGACAGCCGCGCAACCTTCGCCGCGGCAGTCAAGCGCAAGCTGATCCTGGAGATTGCCTGGAACGATTTCCGGTAGCTAGCGCCGCTTCTACGGCAGCCGTTCCAGTTGGGTAAGGCCGGCGGGCGGCAGCTCCGCCAGGTACAGGTTGCCCGCCCCATCGCCGGTCAACCCGTGGGCACCGTTGATGGCGCCGCGGCATCGGCCGACGACCGCGCCGTCCGGGGCATATTTTAGGATGCGCGGCACCTGGTCGGAGACATAGGCGAAGCCGTCGCCATCGACCCAAATTGCCATCGGATGAAACAGGCCTGTCAGGTCGTGGAGGTGAGTGCCGTCGCGGCTGAACACCTGCACCCGGTTATTCTCCCGATCGGCGACCAACACCCGGTCAGCCAACGCCCAGGTGGCGTGCGGCGTGGTGAATTCGCCGGGGCCGTCGCCCACTTTGCCCCAAGTCGCCATCAGCGCCCCGCCTGCCGCAAACCGATGCACATGCACGCCGCCATAGCCGTCCGACACATAGATCTGGCCGTCGGGCGCCTGGCTTGCATGGGTGGGGTGGTTGAACGGTGCCCCTTCGCTTGGCGCGTGTCGGCTGCCTAGGCGCTGCTGCACCGCGCCGTTCAGGTCGGTAACGATGATCTGGTGAGCGTCGCGGTCGGCGATGAGCAGGCGGCCGTCACCCTGGCCCGGCGGTGTCGCCCAGATGCCATGCCCATCGGCGATCAGGTCATCGCCCCAGGCATCCGCAAACGAGCCGTCGGCCTCGAACACCACGACCGGCGTCGCGCCGCGTTGCAATGTATAGATCCGGCCGTCGCTGCCGACAGTGACCCAACTGAGGAAGCCCCGGGCAACATCGGCCGGCCATTGCGCCCAGTCGCGGTGGACGGCATAACGCCGGTCGCCCAGCATTACGGTCTGCCGTTCGTGGCGCGCTGAAGCCATGATATTCAGCCCTTTCCGCCGGCCTTGGCGGCCTGGATCGCCTGCCAGACGCGCAGCGGTGTTGCCGGCATGTCGATGTGGTTGATGCCGTATTCCCGGCGCAGCGCATCGACGAGCGCGTTCATGATGCTGGGCATGGCGCCGGCGCAGCCGGCCTCGCCGCAACCCTTCACGCCCAGCAGGTTCGTCTTGGCCGGGACGCTGTGATAATTTACCTCCATCCACGGCATGTCGCTGGCGCGGGGCAGGGCATAATCCATATAGGAGCCGGTCTGCGGCTGGCCATCCTCGTCATAGACCACGCGCTCCAGCAATGCCTGGCCCAGGCCCTGCGCGACGCCGCCATGGGCCTGGCCTTCGACCAGCATCGGGTTCACCACCACGCCGAAATCGTTGACCATGGTATATTTCACGACCTGCGTGATGCCGGTTTCCGGGTCCACCTCGACCTCGGCGATGTGGCAGCCGTTCGGATAGGCAAAGGGCGGGCCGTCGGCCACATGCGCGACGGAGAGCGATTGCGGCACGTCGGCAGGTAGTTTCAGGCCGCCCCGAATTTGCTCGGCCAGCTCCATGATGCCGACGCGCCGGTCGGTACCGACGATTTCGAACTCGCCGCCGCGTGGGCCCACGTGAAATTCGATATCGGCGGCGGATGCCTCCAGCAGATGGGCGGCGATCTTGGTGCCGTTCTCCTTGACAATCTCGCCGGCCTCAAAGATGGCCTGACCAGAGGTCATCATCGATTTGGAACCGCCGGTGCCGCCGCCTGCCAGCAACTCATCCGAGTCGCCCTGCAACAGGTTGATCCGGTCGAACGGAATGCCGAGGCGTGACGACAGCACCTGCGCGAAAGGCGTCGCGTGGCCTTGGCCATAGTCGAGCGTGCCGGTGATGATGGTGACGGTGCCGTCATCCTCGAAGCGGATGCCGCCCATTTCTTTGGACGGCGGGCCGGTGACCTCCAGATACTGGCCGATGCCCAGGCCGCGCAGCAGGCCCCTGTTCCGGCTCTCCTGCTCGCGCGCTTCAAATCCGTCATAGTCGGCCGCCGTCACCGCTTTTTCCAGTAGCCCGGTAAAGTCGCCACTGTCATAGGTGGTGCCGGCCGGCGTGGTGTAGGGAAACTGCTCCGGCTTGATGTGGTTCAGCTTGCGGATTTCGACCCGGTCGATGCCCATCTGGTGGGCCGCCTCGTCCAGCAGCCGCTCGATGTAATAATTGCTCTCCGGCCGCCCGGCGCCGCGATAGGGACCGACGGGTGTCGCGTTGGTGAACACGGCCTTGGTGCTGACGTCCTGCAGTGGCGTCGCGTAGACGCTGATCGTATTTTTCACGACATTGCCGGTCGGCTGCATCACCGTGCCGTTGGAGAGGTTTGCGCCGATATTGCCGTAGCCTTCCACCCGCAGCGCCGTGATGCGGCCGTCCTTGTCGAAGGCGAGCGTCTGCTTCATCTCGTGGCTGCGGCCATGCGAGTCCGAAAGGAAACTTTCGGAGCGCTCGTCGGTCCATTTCACGGGGTGACCCAGCGCCTTGGCCGCGTGCAGCAGCGCCACATATTCCGGATAAGCCGCGGACTTCATGCCGAAGCTGCCGCCCACATTGCCGACCAGCACCCGCACCTGTTCTCGCGAGACGCCCAGCAGGTTCGCGATATTGTTCCGCATCGGAAAGGCGCCCTGACAGCCGAGCCGCAGGGTGTAGTGGTCTGCCGCGGCATCGTATTCGGCGATGGCCGAGCGCGGCTCCATCGCGTTGACCACGACGCGCGAGTTCTCGATTTCCATGGAGACCACGTGCGCCGCCTCCGCAATGGCCTTGTCCACCGCCTCGGATTCGCCGTGGTGGAAGTCCAGCACCACATTGCCCGGCGTCGCGTCCCAAAGCTGCGGCGCGCCAGGCTTCACCGCCTCCGCCGCGCGGGTGACGGCGGGTAATTGCTCGACGTCGATCAGGACAGCTTCTGCGGCGTCCTTGGCTTGGTGGCGGGCTTCGGCAATGACGATGGCGACCGGGTCGCCCACATAGCGCACCTTGTCGATGGCGAGCGGCGCCTGCACCGGCTTCGGCATGTCGGAGCCATTGCGCTGCTTGAAGTTTATGCCGGCACCCATTTTCTCCAGGCCCGCCGCGATCAGGTCGTGGCCGGTATAGACCGCCAGAACACCGGGCATCACCTTGGCTTCTTCGGTCTCGATGGCATTGATCATTCCGTGCGCATAGGGGCTGCGCACGATGACGCCGTAGAGCTGGCCGGGCAGGCTGATATCGTCGGTGTAGCGGCCCTTGCCCGTCACCAGCATCGGGTCTTCCTTGCGCGGAACCGGCTGGCCGATACCGAATTTCTCAAAGCCGGCGTCCATGACATTGATCGCGTCGTTCATCTGACGTTCCTTTGGCGTGCGCATGCGGGTCGCGAATGATTTGCATCCTTGGTAGCATGCCGCCGGAGCCTTTGAACACCAAACGCGTCAGCGCACTAGCCGCTGCTGGAGACAAGCACCTATGCAGGACCCCATTCAGCGCCACCCGACCCGGCCCGAGCAGCTCGACGTGCTTGTGAGCGTGCTGGCGGATCTCGTGCCGCGAGGCGGCCATGTTCTGGATCTGGGGTGCGGCACCGGCTTTGTCGATAGGCTGCTGTTGGAAAGGCGCGGCGACCTGCATCTGACGGGCCTGGATTTCAAGCCGGAGTCCCTGGCGGAGGCAGCGAAGGCGCTGGCGCCGTGGCAAGAGCAGGTGAGGCTGGCCGAGGCGGATCTGATGCAGCCAAACCCGCTCAACCCCGCCGCCGGTCCCTATGATGCAGCCTTTACGGCCCTGGTGTTCCACGATCTGACGGACCAGGCCAAACAGGCATGTATTCAGGCCACTGCGGACCGGCTGAAGCCCGGCGGCGCGTTTCTGCTCTATGACCGGGTGCGGCTCGCGGAGCCTGCATGCTTCCCCATGCAGCGCGCCATTTGGGGCCGGATCGAGCGGGTGTACGGCGTCGCCATGCGTGACGCGCCGGATTTTGCGGCCTATGAGGCGGACCTGGCCAGCAACAACCGCCCCGCGCGGTTGGCAGATTTCCAGGCATGGCTGCTCAAGTCGGGCTTCGGCGCTCAACTCCTGCATCTGCACGGCAATGTGATGCTGATGGGCGGCGTGAAGAGCGCTTAGATTTCCTCCCGAGCGTTGAGATATTCATTCTGGTGGTCGGACAGGCGCCCCCGCGCTCAACATTCAGTAGAGCGCCTTCCGCCGAATGGCCTACCGAGGAGCCGATAGGGTCGGCGGCTTTACGGGAACGAATGTAAAGCCATGCAATTGCCGCATAGCTGGCCAGCAATATTTCCCCTACCGCAAGCGAAAAATTCGGAGGATACTCAAAACAGTTATCGCAAGGCGATAGCCATAGTTCTGTTGCGGCTGTGCAGATGCATATGCTGCCAGAACTCGTCTCCCAGACGTTAAGCCTCCCTGTTCTGACTTACCGGGCCTTCGGGCCCGGTTTTTTCTTTGCGGACCGGCATTGTGCTCGGAACGCGCTGGCCTATGGGATATTAGGCTGCTCGAATATTACATTTGTACGTGATTATGATCGCTATGCCTTTGGTTGCGCAGGGATCGTTCGCCCTACAGTGTGGTGGATCAGCGAGCGGCGCAGATCGATGCAGGTTGCAACCAAGGCGAGGAACATGCTCGCCTGAACGAGGAATATCCATGGTCCGGGGTCGGGCAGGAGGAGGGGGTAGAGGATCGTGCCGAGCAGCCCCGCCCCCAGCGCGAACGAACCCAGCATGCGCGACGGCGCACCGATACCGACCTTGACCTGCAGCAATATCGCCGTGATGACCATAGAGGCCGCTTCGGCGCATATCGTCACCAGGATCATGTCCAGAATGCTGCCGCCCCGCCAAACGACTGCGAACGCAACCGGCAGGGAAACAAGTCGAACCAGACTGCCCAGCAACGGGTTCATTGTGCGACTCCGCGCCAGCGCGATCGGCACCATCGACCCGGAACGCACCAGCAACATCGAAAAAACAACGCCGATCGGAACCACATAAGCGGCGCCCTCCCGCATTTTCTCACCGAACGCGATCATGAAAACCGTCGGCCCCAGTACGGAAAAGGCGATGGCCGCAAGCGCGCCGATACAAAGCACGGCCTGCAGCGTCACCGCGGCCTGGGCGTCGAACTTGATGTCATCATCCTGAACCCGCGAAAGCAAGGGCAGGAAAAACGTCTGAGCGATCTTGGCGGTAATCAGGCACGGGGTCATCGCAAGAGTCGCGGCCGCACTGAACAAGCCCAGGTCGCGTGCCGTGAATTGGTTGCCGACAATGATGCGGTCGCCCTGCAGGGCAGCGAACGCCAGCAGGCCGCCGATCAAAAGCGGCACGCCGAATCTCAGCGCCCGTCTGAACGCCGCGGCATCCCACCCGAGAATAAAGCGGTGTTCGGCGATGAATTGGGTCGCCAGGCACCGGACCAAATACTCCGCCAGAAGGGCGACGAGCATGACTTTGTAATCGCCCAGCCATACAGCCAGCGGCCACAGGAGCGCGAGCGACACAACCGCGCCGGCCAGCTCCGCCTTCACTTGCGGGCCGAACGACAGGCGCCGTTGCATCCGCATGACATCCAAATTGTTGAAGCCGTGCAGCAACGGCACCAGGCCGAACAATTGGTAGGCCCAAGTCAACTGAGGATGGTGGAAAACGGCCGCAATCGGTCCGGCGACCACATACATCAGCCCCGCCAGCAACAGACCGCGCACCACCATCATGGCCTGGATCGTGCCGATAAACCTGCGGGAGTCGCCAGCCCGGTCTTGTACGACCATCCGCTCCAGGCCCAAATCCGCCATGAGCTCGATAAAGGCGATCGCAATGATGAAGGTGCTGGCGATGCCGTAATCTTCGACGCTGATCATCCGGGCGACCAGAATGTTGCGGGCGAAGGTGAGGGCGGATATCGAGGTCCGGCCGCCTGCAAGAACGGTGATGCTTTTCAGCAAAGGAAACTCCCGGTCTGATCGTGCCACCGACTGCGAAGGGTGAGACGGAAAGCTATATAACCCACGGTAGCGGGCCACGGGACATCAGGACGAACGCCCATAGGGTACGAATTTCTTTTCGGCCGGCTTCTCTGGTGTCGGCTTCTTCAGGGCCGGCGCCGGATCGGCGGCGGGATCGCCCGCAGGATCGCTTGACAGGGTGGGGTCGGGCGGTTGTTCATCCGGTTTCGATAACAACCAGACCCCTGATCCGAACATGAACAGGACGAAGGACAGCATGCTTTGCCAATAATGCACGGTGCCGCCGGCCAAGATAATACCACATATCGAGGTCAGAACCGCGGCACGGCAGGCGCGGTCGAGCGGATCGCTCAGCGACTTCAGGCTGAGGCTGCGCACGATCAGCAGGACACCGCCGGCAAGGCCGGCGAAGGCCGGGACGCCGAATTGCATGGCGGTCAGCAGCCAGAAATTGTCCACGGACGAGGGGAATCCGGGCGGTCGGGTCCAACCGGCCGCACCGGATCCGAACAACGGCCGATTGTAAATATTCTGCATACCAAATTCGAATACTACGATTCTGACATACGAAGCTTGGTGATTGAAGGTCAAATAACGAACAAGTACTGAAAATGGACTACTATTGGCGGCTAAATCAAGAAAAATATACAGAGCGACGAACGCCAAAACCAACAAGGTCCACTTTCTCGGAATATTCTTGAACAGTCGATCGTATGTGACAGACCCACTCTGAATGAGAAATGAGAGGATGGCCCCCATCGAGAACGAAAAGAATACCGCGATGAACACAAAGAGGGCCCGGAAAGCGCGGCCGAACACACTAGCGTTCGGCTTCAGGGCGTACCAAACCAAGCCGAACGCCGTGGAGGCGAACGTGCCGTATAGAATAGGGTGGCCAAACACGACCTGTGCCCGCCTCATGCCAAAGCGCACGTCATATGCTGCCGCCCGCCCCAGCAGATCCATTAAAAACGGCTTATGCGAAACGGCTTCGATCGCCGCCAACGGGATCGCGAGTAAGATAAAATAAAACATGAACTTGGTGACCCGCTGCAAATCCTGAGCGCTTCTGATGCCGACACGCGCAATCAAATATCCGCCAAATAACTCAAAAAAGAACGAAAAGCCGAATTGCAGGGTCTTTCCGATGGAAACGCCCGGCGCGTATCGATAGCTGAATGTATAGGCCAGCGCGCACCAGAGACCGGCGAACAGTATCAGGAAATCCGCGGCTAGGAGCTTACCGGCTTTTCCCGAAAACAAGCGCGCCAGCAGATAAGGCATCGTCAATAGGATGACGATGCGGTGCGGCTGCAGGCTGATTTGCCCGAGCGTAATGATGAACGGAATCAGCAGGCTGAAGAGAAAGGCAAGCACGACCAGGGGTGCGCCCTTGTCGTCGGCAGCACGGACAACCCCGCCCTCACGAACCACGCCCGCCGCGTGGTGCTCGCGTGTATCGGAAGCGGTACGACCTGTCGCGGCCGAGCCCGTAGAAGACAGTTGCCTTATAGGTATCGTCGCCGTCATCGGCACTCTCTCGTTCGTGTCCCTAACGGCCAACGGTGCGCCACCGGACCGCTACTGCCATGGTTCGATCTACCGGCACGGAACCGGCACGGATCGAGGGGACGCTTGCTTTTGTTTACGCTCTGGCTTCCGAAGGATTTTTGCGTCTCGGGGCCGCGGCATTGTTATTGTTCCCAGTATAGCTTTCCAACCGGTTATTAAAACCACATAGCTTGCCGCACCCACGGCTCATGGAAGGCAAATTCCTGCCGCTCGGCCGCAACAGGCGACGCGCCGGGTGCGTATCGGAACGCTGCTTGACGGCCGAGGAGTCCGCCGCCTATTTCCCCCACTACTATCCAAAGAACCTTTCCGGAGCCTGCACGATGGACGTCCTTGAAGCCATCACTTCCCGCAAGTCGATCCGTGCCTTCACCGAACGCCCGGTGCCGCGGGAGACTCTGGAGAAAATCCTGGAGATTTCCCAGCGCAGCCCGAGCGGCACCAACACCCAGCCCTGGCACGTCTATCTATGCACTGGCAAGGTGAAGGAAGTGATAACGGAAGACGTGCTGGCCGAAGTGCGCGCGGGCGATAGCCGCGGATACGAATACTACGACTACTATCCGGCGCAATGGAGCGATCTCCACCGGGAGCGCCGGCGGGGCGTGGGCTGGAGCCTTTACGGCCTGCTCGGTATTCAAAAGGGCGACCGTGAAGGCAGTGCCCGGCAAGGCGCGCGCAACTTCCTGTTTTTCGACGCGCCGGTCGGCATTTTCGTCACCATCGACCGCTACCTGGCGCGAGGCAACTGGGCCGATGTCGGCATGTACATCCAGACGCTGATGCTGGCGGCGCGCGGTTTCGGCCTGCATACCTGTGCCCAGGCGGCATGGATCGGCCATCAGGAAACCGTGTTTAAGCATCTGGGCGTGCCGGACGAGCAGTCGCTCGTCTCGGGCATGAGCCTCGGCTATGCGGACGATACCAAGATCGAGAACACGCTGGTCAGCGAACGAGAAGACGTTGAGAATGTGGCTCATTGGCTCGGTTTCGACGACTGAGCCGACAGGAGAATCATCAATGGCAGGTTCTTTCGGCCATCTCGATCGCGTGCGCGCTGAGTTCGCGCGTCAGGCCGGCACGTTCGAGACGCACGCAAAAATGGCGGACCTGCGAGTCGAGGACCGCTTCCACCGCGCGCTCGGCGAACGGGCAACGGGTGTTATCCTGGACGTGGCCTGCGGGCCTGGTGTGGTAACAGCTGCGGTGGCGCAGGAGGCGGGCACGGTTATTGGCCTGGACGCGACGGAAGAAATGTTGGCCAGGGCCCGCGATCGTGCCAGGGATTTGCCGCATGTCTCGTTCCAGGCGGGCGACGCGGAAGCGCTCCCCTTTGAGGACGCCCATTTTGATGGCGTCGTGACCCGGCTTTCTCTGCATCATTTCGAGACCCCGGCGAACGCACTTGCCGAGATGTTCCGGGTACTGAAGCCCGGCGGCCGGGCGGTGATCGTCGATGTAACGGCGGACCCGAACCCGGCCAAGTCGGAGCTGCAAAATGCCATCGAGACGCTGCGCGACCCCTCCCATGTCCGTATGCTGCCGGCGGCCGAAATGGAGGAACTCATCGCCGGGGCGGGCTTCTTTGTCGCCGCTACCGAGACGTGGGACGCGGACCGGGAGTTCGAGGAGTGGATGGAGATCGTCAACGACCCCAAACGCCTGGGCCCGCTGCGAACCGTGGTGCGCGCGTTGGCAGAGGACGGCCGGGATGCCGGCTTCGGCCTGCGAATTGAGGACGATGAAATTCGCTTCTTTCACCGCTGGCGTTTGGTCATCGCCGACAAGCCGGAGACACAGGCGAGCGGTTGAGGCATGCTAGTGATTTGACCCAAACCAATTGAACAGCGCGGCCGGATCGGCCAGAATTATCGCTTCAATTGAAGGAGCATGACATGACCGGGACGACGGACCACTTCGAAGCCATTGTCATTGGCGCGGGCGTTGCCGGCATCTATCAGATCAAGCGGCTTGTCGATATGGGCGTGAACGCCACCGTACTGGAGGCCGCAGGGGGCTTGGGTGGCACCTGGTACAACAATCGCTATCCCGGCGCGCGATTCGATTCGGAGAGTTATACCTACGGCTACTCCTTCTCCAACGATCTTTTGGAGGAGTGGCACTGGAAGGAGCGCTATTCGCCGCAAAACGACAACCTGAAATATCTGGAGTTCGTTGCGGACAAATTCGACCTCCGCCGCCACATGCAGTTCAACGCCCGAGTCGATGCGGCGCATTTCGACGACGACGAAAACATCTGGCGCCTGACGGTCAACGGCTCTCGCCGGATGAGCTGCCGCTGGCTGATCATGGGCGTCGGCCTGCTGTCGATCCCCACCATGCCGCGCCTCGAAGGCGTGGACGATTTCAAGGGCGACAGCTTCCACACCTTCGATTGGCCGCACGAAGGTTATGACCTGACCGGCAAGAGGGTCGGCATCATCGGCACCGGCGCGACCGCCATCCAGGTGATCGGTGATATCGCGGACAGGGTCGGCTCGCTGCACGTGTTCCAGCGCCGCGCCAATTGGGCCGCGCCGTTGAACAATTCAGAGATTACCCCCGAGCAGATGGCGGAGATCAAGGCACGCTATGACGAGATCTTCGCGACCTGCGCCCGCACCCCGGGCGGCTTCGAGCATGAGCCGGACCGGCGCGGTTTCTGGGAGGTCAGCCGCGAAGAGCGCGAGAAACTTTGGGAACGGCTGTACAAGGAGCCGGGCTTCGGCATCTGGCTCGCGAATTTCCGTGAGATCTTCATGGACGAGGAAGCGAACGCCGAGTTGTCCGAATGGATCGCCGACCGCATCCGCGAGCGGGTGAAAGACCCGGTCACGGCGGAAAAGCTGATCCCGCGCGACCACGGTTTCGGCGTGCAGCGGGTGCCGCTGGAGACCAACTATTACGAAGCCTACAACCGCGACAATGTCCATCTGGTCGATCTGAACGACGAGCCGTTGGTGCGCGTGACGGAGAACGGGCTGCGGACCGAGGCGCAAGACTACGAGTTCGACGTCATCATCTATGCCACCGGTTTCGACGCGATCACCGGCGCCTATGACCGGATCGACATTCGCGGCGCGAACGGCGCGGTGCTGCGCGAAAAATGGAAGCACCGCATCACCACCTATCTCGGCATGTTCATCGCGGGCTTTCCGAACCTGCTGATGCCGAACGGGCCGCAGAGCGGTTCCGCCTCCACCAACTATCCGCGCGGCATCGAAATCGGCGTGGACTGGGTCGCGAATTTCCTCGCGTACGCCCGCGACCATGGTCACACCCGCGTCGAGGCGACGGAGGAGGCAGTGGAGCGCTGGACCCAGCATGTGGAGAAAATGTACTCTGTCATGCTGATGCGGAAGGCGAAGAGCTGGTTCACCGGCTACAACTCCAATGTGGAAGGGCACGAGGCCGGCACGATCCGCTATCTGGTCTACAATGGCGGCACACCGAAATTCGTCTCCATCATCAATCAGGTAGTGGCGGACGGCTATGCCGGCATCGTCTTCGACCACGACCCCGAGGGAGGTGCGAAGGCCGCGCCAGAATTCACCCGCCGCCGCGCCGCGGAATAGCCCGGCAGGCGCACACCGCACCGGAACGGGCATAAGGGACGCCTCATGGCAGACAGTTTGAACGGCAAGGCCTCGGTCACCGGTATCGGCGAGACCGCCTATACCCGCGGCACCGACAAAAGCTCCATCGGCCTGATGTTGGAAGCCTCGATCAAGGCGATTGGCGACGCCGGTCTGAAGACCAACCAGATCGATGGGATTATCCCCTATTCCCTCGGGCCGGTGGCGGAAGAGGTGATGACGGGCCTCGGCCTGACCGATGTGCGCTTCTCGGCCCAGACGCCGCTCGGCGGCGCCAGCCCGGTGGCTGCGCTGCAATGCGCGGCGGCGGTGATCGCCGCGGGGCTCTGCCGGCATGTGCTGCTCGTGCTGGGCCGCCGCGGCTATTCGGACTCCCGGGTGACGACAAGATTGGCGGCCATGCCGCAGTTCCGGCAGATCGCCGAGTTCGAAAACCCGGTCGGCGCGTTCGCGCCGGCGCAACTCTACGCGCCGATGATCCGGCGGCACATGGAACTTTACGGCACCAACGAGGACCAGTTCGCCGAGATCGCCATCACCATGCGCGAGCATGCCATGCTGAACGACAACGCCATCATGAAAAAGCCGCTGACGGTGGAAGATCATCACACCGCTCGCATGATCTCCGACCCTTACCGCCTGTTCGATTGCTGCCTGGAGAGCGACGGCGCGACGGCGGTGGTGGTCAGCGGTAGGGACTATGCCAAGGACACGCGCGCGCCGGTCTCTCTCATCGGCGTGGCGGAGGGACACCCCGATTCACCCAGCACCATCACCCAGCGCCCGGACATGCTGGAGCTTGGCCTGTCCAAGGCCGCGCCCCGCGCGTTTGAAATGGCGGGCGTGAAGCACAAGGACATCGATCTGGCCCAAGTCTACGACTGCTTCACCGGCATGGTGATCGCGGAGATCGAGGATCTGGGCTTCTGCGAAAAGGGCGAGGGCGGTTCGTTCGTCGAAGGCGGGCGCATCCGGTTGGGCGGCGAACTGCCGGTGAACACCCATGGCGGGCTGCTCAGTCAGGCGCACATCGCGGGCATGAACCATATTTATGAGCTGGTGCGGCAGTTGCGGCACGAGGGCGGCGCGGCGCAGGTGCCCGAGGCAGAGATCGGCCTGGTGACCGGCTACGGCGATCTGGGTGATGGCTCGGTCGCGATCATGCAGCGGGGGGCCTGAGCCCATGCAAGATGAATATCTGAAGCCGCTGCCGGAACCGAGTATCGACTCTCAGCCGTTCTGGGACGGGTTGAAGGAGCGGCGGCTGTTGCTGCAAAAGTGCAGCGATTGCGGCACGGTTCGGCATTATCCGCGGCCCATGTGCGGCGAGTGCCACTCCATGGAGACCGACTGGATCGAAGCGAGCGGCAAGGGCACGGTCTATAGCTGGACCGAAACCCACCACCCCTTCCATTTCGGCTTCAAGGCTGAGGTGCCTTACATCCTGGTGACGGTAACCCTGGCCGAGGGCGTGCGCATTCAGACAAAACTTTTGGACGCGAAGGTCGAGGATTTAAAGCTGGACCTGCCGGTCGAAGTGGTTTTCGCGCAGGAAACGCCGGACCTGGTGCTGCCCTATTTTCGCTTGGCGGAGTAGGGGCGGGGCCATACCCCTCCGTATTTCAGGAACCGCATCGCGGTGTCCGGGGCCGCTTGGCAAAGACGGTCGGAAGCCGGCCCCGGACATGGGTCCGCCAATCCTGGGATACAGTGCGCAGGCTCCTAAACCGGCTCGGCCAGGAACACCGGGATCAGGCGGGGCGCTTTCTTTTGATACTCCTTATAGGGCGGAAAAGCCTCGGCGGCGGCGTCCCAGAGTTTCTGGCGCTCCGGCCCCTCTGGCACTTCGCGCACGCGCATCTTGTAGACTTCGGTCTCGTCGCGAATTTCGACATCCGGGTTGGCGCGCAGGTTGTAGACCCAGACCGGGTTCTTTTCGCGCCCACCATAGGAGCCGACCAACACATAGTCGTCGCCCACCTTGACCCGCATCAGCGGTATCTTGCGGATGCCACCGGTCTTGTTGCCCTTGTGGGTGACGATGATGCAGGGCAGGCCGGTATCGCGCAGCGTGGTACCTTCGGTGCCGCCGCTGCCCTCGTAGAGTTCGACCTGTTCGCGGACCCAGTCGATTGCGGGTGGGATGTAGTCAGCCATGATGGTCTCCTTGCGGCCGGATTGGTTCAGCCGGATTGGTTCAGCCGGATTCCGGATGACGTCAGTCTGCCATAGTCCGCATTTATTGCGAGACTTTCCGTAGCTGCGCGCCCGCCGGCTCGCCAATCGGCTTGTTGCATTGCATCTCATGCTACTACGATCCCCGCTCGCGCTGATGAAAGGACGGAAGGGCATGTATCTGGAGCGCAAGCTTTGGCGGCACACGCAAGGTGTGCGCGCGCGGATCGCGCTCGCAACGGCGGTGGGGTTGCTGGCGGCGGGCGCGGGCGTGGCCCGGCTGGCCTTGCTCGGCTGGCTGATCGCAAAGGTGTTCGCCGGCGCTCCCTTCGCCGATCTGGTCTGGCCGGTCGCCGCCATCGCGGGCGTGATGATCCTGCGCGGCGTGCTGGAATATTGGCGGGTGATGGTCGCCCATACCACCGCCGCGGCGGTGCAGAAGCGGCTGCGGCGGGCTCTGTTCGATCATATCGCCAGACTGGGCCCCGGCTATGCGGGACAGCAGCGCTCGGGCGTGCTCACGCTCTCCCTGGTGGATGGCGTCGAGCAGTTGGAGACCTATTTCGGCCAGTATCTGCCGCAATTGCTGGTGTCGTTCCTGACGCCCGTGCTGATCTTTGCCTTCGTCGCCTGGATCGACTGGCCGGTGGCGCTGGTGCTGGTCGCCTTTGCGCTGGCGGCTTTGTTCCTGCCGTCGCTCTGGCACCGCTTCGACGTGAAGAACGCCCAGGGGCGGCAGAAGGCCTATGCTGCCTTTGCGGCGGAGTTCCTGGATTCGATCCAGGGCCTGGCGACGCTGAAAGCCTTTGGCCAAAGCCGCGCGCGCTCCGACATGCTGGCCTTCAAGGCGCGCGACGTCTTCCGTAAAACCATGTGGGTGTTGGGCACCAGCGCGCTCGCCCGTGGCATTACCGATAGCTGTATCGCCATCGGCGCGGCAGCCGCACTGACCTTGGGCGCGTACCGGGTGCAGGCGGGCGAGATGGAACTGGCCGGTCTTTTGATCATCCTGATGATGGGCGTCGAGACCTTCCGCCCCATGCGCGACCTGCGCAGCGTGCTGCACCAGGGCATGAACGGCATGTCGGCGGCTCAGGGTATTTACAGCGTGCTGGAAGCCGAGCCGGAGGTCGCCGACACCGCCCGCCCCGCGCCGGTCGGAAAGCTGGAGCCGCGGCTGGCCTTCGAGAACGTCAGCTTCTGCTATCCCGGCGCGCGGGTGCGGGCGCATCGCGGCCTGAGTTTCTTTATCAAACCGGGTGAGCGGGTCGGGCTGGTCGGCCCCAGTGGCTCCGGCAAGTCATCGGTCGTGCGGCTGTTGCTGCGCTTCTTCGATCCGGACGAGGGGCGCGTGCTGCTCGGCGGCGTGGATCTGCGCGAGTTGAGCTTCCAGCAGATCCGCCGGCAGATTGCCGTGGTGAACCAGGACGCCTTTCTGTTCCATGGCACGGTCGGCGAAAACATCCGCATGGGCGATCCGGATGCCACGGACGCGGCCATCATTGAGGCCGCGAAGGCCGCCAACATCCATGGCTTCATCCAGACCCTGCCGCAAGGCTATGACACCATTGTCGGCGAGAAGGGCATCAAGCTCTCGGGCGGGCAGCGCCAGCGTGTCGCCATCGCTCGCGCGGTGCTGCGCGATGCGCCTATCCTGGTGCTGGACGAGGCGCTCTCTGCCGTCGATGCGGAGAACGAGGCCATCATCCAATCGGCCCTGGACCGGCTGATGGAGGGGCGCACCACGCTGGTATTGGCGCACCGGCTCTCCAGCGTCATCAACTGCGACCGCATCATTGTGCTGGAAGAAGGGCGCGTGGCCGAGACCGGCGACCACAACAGCCTGATGGCGGCGGGCGGCGCCTATGCCGCGTTGATGCAGGAGCAGGTGCGGGAATCTGAGGAAGAGGCCGGTGTCGATCTGGGCAGGCCGGCGGCGGCGGAAACACTGGCATCGATACCGGGCGGTGCGGAACTTGCCCCGACCGAAGGCGTGATCAAGGCGGAAGGCTTGAGCTGGGGCCAGGTGATCATGGCGCTGATGGGCGTGATCCTGCCCTGGAAGGGCCGCCTGACCATGACCTTTGTCTTTGGCGTGGCCCGCGTGCTGGCATTTATCGGCGTTGGCATCGCCAGTGCGCTGATCGTCTATAGCTTGAAGACCGGCGGCGACTTCTCCGGCTACCTGACCTGGCTTTGGGTGCTGGCGCCGCTCGCCGGCGTGCTGCATTGGCTGGAAAGCTGGGCCGCGCACGATATGGCCTTCCGGCTGCTCGCCGAAATGCGCATCGCGACCTTCCGCAAGCTGGACGCGCTCGCGCCCGCCTATCTGACCCGGCGGCGGACCGGCGACCTGATGAATTTGGCGACCCATGACATTGAACTGATCGAGTATTTTTTCGCGCACACGGTCGCGCCCGCGTTCGTCGCTGTGCTGGTCCCGCTGACGGTGATGGTCGTGCTGGCGATGGCGAGCGGCTGGGTTGCTCTGGCCCTGCTGCCATTCCTGGTGGCGGTGGGTTTGAGCCCATTTCTGATGCGGCGGCGGATCGACCGGCTGGGCTCGAAAGCGCGGGAGGCGGCGGGCGAACTTGGGGCCTATGCCGTCGATTCCGTGCAGGGCCTGGGCGAGATCGTGACGTATCAGGACGAACGCCGCCGGGCCGAAGGCTTCGACCGGCTGGCGGAGCATCACATCGCGCTGCGCCTGCCGTTCTTCGGCGAGTTGACCTTGCAGCAAAGCCTGTTGGAGGTGCTGACCGGCCTCGGCGGCCTGGCGGTGGTCACGACCGGCGCCCTGCTGGCCTCGGCCGGCGCACTGGAGCCGGGGCTGCTGCCCTTGCTTACCCTTCTGGCGATGGCCGCATTCCTGCCGATATCGGAGATCGCGCAGATTGGCCGGCAATTGGCGGACACGCTGGGGTCGACCCGTCGCTACTATGCGCTGGCGAACGAACCGGTACCCGTCGAGGACGGACCCGGCGCGGAGCCGCCGGCCGGCCCGGCCGGTATCCGGCTGGAGGGTGTGACCTTCCGCTATCCCGGCCAATCCCGGCAGGCGCTCAGCGATGTCACCATCGACATACCGGGCGGCAAGACCGTGGCGCTGGTCGGCATGTCCGGGGCGGGCAAGACGACGACCGCGCAACTGCTGATGCGCTTCTGGGACCCGGACCAAGGGCGCATCCTGATGGACGGCACAAACCTGCGGGATTTCGTGCTGGACGATCTGCGCCAGCGGATCGCACTGGTGGCGCAGGATACCTACCTGTTCAACGACACGCTGCGCGCCAACGTGCTGATTGCCAGACCAGATGCAACGGAAGAGGAACTGGCCGCCGCCATTGACCATGCCGCGCTGACGCCGCTGATTGCGATGCTGCCGGACGGCCTGGAGACCAAGGTTGGCGAGCGCGGCGCCAGCCTCTCTGGCGGGCAGCGCCAGCGGGTGGCTATCGCCCGCGCCTTCCTGAAGGACGCGCCCATCCTGATCCTGGACGAGGCGACCAGCCATCTGGACGCCGTGAACGAAGCGCTGGTGCGTGACGCCCTCGACCGGCTGAAGGCCGACCGCACCACCATCGTCATCGCCCACCGACTCTCGACGGTGCGGGATGCGGACCTGATCGTGGTGCTGAACGAGGGCCGCGTGATGGAATCCGGCAGCCACGCTGCGTTAATGGCGCGCGGCGGCTTTTACGCCAGCCTGGTCTCGCGCCAACTGACCAGCGCCAAAGCCGCTCAATAACAATCGTGCCCTAATAGCGGAGCAGCAGTGTTCACTCCGCCGCTTGCGGCAGGTTCTCGCTCACCCGGCCAAGCGGGTCGCCGAAGCGGGCCAGCATCACGTCCTTCACGCTCATGTCGCCATCTGCAAGCCACGAGCCGGGGCGGGCCCGGAACAGGTCATGCTTGTAGGGCGCTTCCGGCTCCGTGCCATTGGCGAGGTCTTGCGCGCCCTTCAGCATCTTGCTGCGGAAGCGCACCACGGCGGCGTCGGTCGCGGTTAGTATTTCCCTGGTCCGGTCGACGATTGGCCCCTGACTGTGCTGGACCATCGAATCCTGCTCGGCCAAGCCCTTGACGCCGGTGAAGGTGCGGTGCTTCTGCTCGTCCCGGTCGATCATGAAGTCGTTGTGGACGTTGCGCACCGGCACATAGTTCTCGTCCCGCTCGCAGGTCAGCGCCCAGCCCGCATCCAGCTTGGCCCGCTCCTCGTCGGACAGCGACCGTTCCGGGTTCCAGGAATAGACATAGGCCCAGCAGGCGGTGTCGGAGATCGGCACGATGGTAAAGCCGTGATAGGTCTCGCCCGGCAGGGTGGAGGGGCCGGTGCCGTGCGTCGGCAGCAGGTACTGGGTCATGCGCCAGTATTTCTTGTCGTCCGCGGCGCGGGCGGCGGCGGCGACAAAACCGCATTCGTGCTCCAGCACCTCGAACAGCGGCATGGGGTCGTCGCGCATCCAGCGAAGGCGCTGCTCGTCCGCCTGACTGTGTGCGTGGGTGGTAGAGGAGACGCTGGGTGCAGGCATGTGCAGGAAACTGAAATGGGCGGTATCCAGGTCGCCTTCGATGATCTGCGCCCAGTTGCACTCGAACAGCTGTTTGGTGACGAACCGGTTGGCCGCCGGGATCATCCCAAATTCCAGCATGGGCAGGTCGGGCAGCTTTCCGCCGGGCAGCTTTGCCGGGTTGGGGCCGAGATAGGCCCAGATCATTTCGCCGAACTCGCGCACCGGATAGGCCTTGGTCCGCACGGTTTTGTGCAAATTGCTGTCGGGCGCGACGTTAGGCAGTTCCATCGCCTTGCCATGCCGGTCGAACTTCCACCCGTGGTAGATGCAGCGCAGGCCGCATTCCTCGTTCCGGCCAAAGAACAGATGCGCGCCGCGGTGCGGACAGCGGGCGTCCAGCACGCCGACCTCGCCTTCTGTATCGCGGAAGGCAACCAGTTCCTGCCCCATGATATTGACCCGGATCGGCGGACTGTCCGGCTCGCGCAATTCCTCCGTGAGTGCGACGGGCTGCCAGAAACGGCGGAAATATTCGCCCATGGGCGTGCCGGGGCCGGTCTGGGTCAGCATCGTGTTTTGTTCGGCGGTCAACATGAGCGCGGTTCCTCATCCTTCGAGCATTTATCGGACTATAACAGCAGCCGAGAGCCCTTGGGGAGAGTAGATGGGGCAGATCGGGCAGGAATGACGTTCGCATCAAGTCCAGGCTACTCGCGGCGAGAGTTGGTGTTATGCTAAATGGACACAGAAAGACCCAGAGGGACACCGCAAGCGATGGACATGCAATTCAGCGATGCCGACCTGGCCTTCCGCGACGAGGTCCGCGAGTTCCTTGCGACGGAACTGCCGGATGACATCCGTGAACGTTGGGTCAACGGCTCCCTGATCTTTCCGGATCGGGACGATGCGGTGCGCTGGCAGAAGATCCTGCACAAGAAAGGCTGGATCGCGCCGAACTGGCCCGAGGAGCATGGCGGCCCCGGCTGGACGGTCAGCCAAAAGTTCATCTTCGAGACCGAGACGGCGGAGGCGGGCGCGCCGCCCGTCATCCCGCTGGGCCTGCGCATGGTGGGCCCGGTTATCATGCGCTACGGCACCGACGAGCAGAAGACGCACTTCCTGCCGCGTATTCTCTCCACCGATGATTATTGGTGTCAGGGCTACAGCGAACCCGGCAGCGGTTCGGACCTGGCGTCGCTCAAAACCCGCGCGGTGAAGGATGGCGACGACTATGTCATCAACGGCTCCAAGATCTGGACCACCCACGCCCATTTCGCCGACTGGATGTTCGCCCTGGTCCGCACCTCGACCGAGGGCAAGCCACAGCAGGGTATCTCGTTCGTGCTGATCCCGATGGATACGCCCGGCATCGAAATCCGCCCGCTGATCACGCTGGGCGGCCACCATGAGGTCAACCAGGTGTTCCTGACCGATGTGCGCGTGCCGCAAGCCAATCGCGTGGGCGAGGAAAACGACGGCTGGACCGTCGCCAAATACCTGCTGGAGTTCGAGCGCGGCGGCAATTTCTATACCGGGCGGATCAACGTCAATCTCGCCCGCCTGCGCAAGCTCGCGCGGGAGAATGGCTGCGACCAGGATCCTGCGTTCAAGAAGCATCTCGCCGAACTGGAGGTGGAGTTCGAACGCGGTCAGCGTCTCCGAACTGCGCATGCTGTCGTCGCTGACCACCGGCCAGAATCCCGGCGCATCGGCCTCCATCATCAAGCTGCGCGGCAGCGAGGCCTCGCAGAAGGCGACGGAGATGATCATGGATGCGGCGGGCATGTATGCCCTGCCGTTCGAGCAGTTGGAGCAGGCGGCCGATGGCGCAAACCTGCCGCGGGTCGCGACACCGGACGAGACGAGTGCGTCCGCCCGGTATTACGGCTTCCGCGCGGCGACGATCTTCGGCGGCTCCAGCGAGGTGCAGCGCAATATCCTGGCCAAGGTGAGTCTGGGGCTATGAGAGGACTTCTAGACAAGGCAGCGGCCGAAGCATTCGTGCGCGCCGCCGCACCGGCCGCAGGCCTGGACCTGGACGAGGCCGAGGTGAAGGCGGTGATCGGGCAGGTACAGATCATGGCCGGGCTGGCCGCGCTGCTGCCGGCGGATTTGGCCGACGACCTGGAGCCTGCGCCTAGGTTCGAGCCGTGAGCCTTTTGCCGCTCACCTCCCCGGATGGCATGAAGCGCTTTTTCCGGAGGTGTGGAATGCAAACTCCCGGCAGTAAAATGGGCGGGCCATGACTATTGACGAGCAACTCGCCCGCATCGAAGCGCTAAATCCGACGCTCAACGCCTTTACCGACCTTGCGTATCCCCGGAACCGCGAGAGCGGTATCCGGGGCCGCGGGGGACAGGAGGCTAGGGTGGAAGCGGCCCCGGCTCACTCCGATGGAACGGCCGGGGATACGACCTCACTTGCCGGCAAGACCTTTGCCTTCAAGAATTTGTACGACTTCGCCGGGCTGACCACGCGTGCAGGCTCCGTCATTCTGGCTGCCAACCCACCCGCGACCGAGGACTCCGCCGCGGTCGCCAGTCTGATTGCGGCGGGAGCCGTTCCGCTCGGTGCGACCAACATGGACGAGTTTGCGTTCGGCTTCACGACGGAAAACTCCCATGTCGGCCCCGCGTGCAATCCGCACGATCTTTCCCGTAGCGCGGGCGGCTCGTCCGGCGGCTCGGCGGCGGCGGTCGCGGCGGGGCTGGTGGATCTGGCGCTCGGCACCGACACCAACGGTTCCATTCGGGTGCCCGCCAGCTTCTGTGGCATCTTTGGGCTGAAGCCGACCTATGGCCGGCTCTCGCGCCGGGGCGTGTTTCCGTTCTCCACCAGCCTGGACCATGTCGGCCTGTTTGCGCGGTCGGTCGCCGACCTCGCCGCCGGTTACGACGCGTTGCAGGGCCGCGACCCGCGCGACCCGATGCAGGCGGACCGCGGGCCCGAGCCGATCGGCGTACCGGGCCGCAAGCCGCTGCGCGCCGCCATGCTGGGCGGGCACTTTACCCGGTATGCGGGCGAGGCGGCGGCGGAAGCGGTCGCCGTTGCCGCCCATGCCCTGGAGGCCGCCGAAACGGTCGAGTTGCCGCTTGCCGCCGCGGCCCGGGCCGCCGGCGCGCTCATTACATACGCGGAGGCAGGGGAACTGCATCGCCAGCGCCTCCAGACCGACCGGCATCGCCTCGATCCGCTGATCCGCTATCGCCTGACTGCGGCGGCGCTGGCCCCCGCCCAATGGTATCTTCAGGCGCAGCGGGTGCGGAGGTTGCTCAACCGGCAGATCGGTGCGCTGTTCGATGAATATGACCTGCTCATCGCCCCGGCCGCGCCCTTTCCGGCGTTGACCATCGGCACGGAGACGGCCGAACTGAATGACGAGACCATCCCGGCCCGTTCCGCCGCCGGGATTATGACCCAGCCCCTAACGCCGGCGGGCGTGCCCATTGCTGTCGCGCCGCTCTGGCCTCTGATGGGGGAGGGGCTGCCGGTCGGCGTGCAACTGATCGCTCGGCCGTGGGCAGAAGCGGATGCATTGGCGGCCGCCTGTATGCTAGAGCAGGCGGGCGTTGCCAAAGCGCCAGTCGCCATTCTCTAGCCGAAAGCTGTCAGTCCCATGGAAATCGATAAGCCCGCCGTCGTCGCCGAAGTCACCGCCGCGTTCGAAGCCTACGAACGCGCCCTGATGGCGAACAATGTGGACGGGCTGGTCGGAGATTTCTTCTGGGACGACCCGCGCGTGCTGCGCTATGCCATGGGCGTGAACTCTTATGGCCCCGACGAAATTCGCGCGGCCCGCAACCGTATTCCACCCTCCGCCCGGACGTTGGAACGGACCATTATCACCAGCTTTGGCGACGATTTCGCGACGGCCAATACGGAATTTACCCGCAACGGCTCCGGCAAGCGGGGGCGCCAGTCTCAGACATGGGTGCGGACTCCCGATACCGGCTGGCGTGTGGTGGCCGCGCATGTGAGTTGGTACGAGCCCGCCTGAGACGCCCGGCGCTCGCGGCAAGCCGATGCTTTCCTATCAGCACATGTATCATGCCGGCGGCATGGCGGATGTGCACAAGGCCGTCTTGCTGGCCCGTGCGCTGGACCACCTGACGAAAAGCGCCGAACCGCTGCTCTATGTTGAAACCCATGCCGGGCGCGGCCGGTATTTTCTCGACCACCCGGCGGCGCAGAAAACCGGAGAGGCCGCCCAAGGCATTACGCGCCTGTTGCGCGAGCGGGAGATCGCGCAAGGCGAGCCGTTTCTGCGCGCCTTGCGTTCGGTGCAGGGCGGGAACCCCCGGCTTTACCCGGGCTCGCCCCTGCTGGCGGCGACCCTGCTTCGGCCGCAGGACCGGCTGTGGCTTTGGGAACTGCACCCGCGCGAGCAGGGTTGGCTGAAGCAACTGTTCCGCGGCGACGCGCGTGTAACCATGCGCCAGGCGGATGGATTGTCGGGGCTGGGTCTGATGGCGCCGCCAAAGCCGCCGGTCCCGCGGCGCGGCCTGATTTTGGTGGACCCCAGCTATGAGATCAAAGCCGAATACGACGACCTGCCGGCCTCCATTGCCCGCATCCGCCGACGCTGGCCGGAGGCTGCCGGCATGCTCTGGTATCCCATGCTACCCGCCCGTCGGCACGAGGCGATGCGGACGGCTATACAGGCGGAAAACGCTGATTTGCAGGTAAACGAGCAGGTTTGGGGTTCTCCGGACGCGGCGCGCGGTCTGTTCGGCAGCGGCCTTGCCTACTGGGGACTGGATGATGCCGGTCTCTGCGCGCCTGCTTTTCAAACACTTTCAGGGCGCAAGAAGACTAGCGCATAGCGGATCGGAACTATATGGTCGCAACCGATTAGCCGCGTCTGCGGCGCGAAAGATGTCAAAAAAAGTTTGGTGAACTGGGAGACTTGTGATGAGAAAGACAGCATTGGCTATCGCTGCGGCGGTCGCCGCATCGTTGACGACGGCACCGGCTACGGCCGCCGATTACGGCAAGAGAGAATTCAAGGTTGTCGGTACCTGGGGCAACCTCGACCAATGGAAAAACCACGAAAGCAAGTTTTGGAACGAGACCCTGCCACAGGTCTCCGACGGTGCGCTGACGGCGAACGCGAAACCCTATACGGAGTTGGGCCTTTCGGGGTTTGAGGTTGTCCGGCTATTGAAGCTGGGCGTTTACGACGTGGTGCATGGCCTGTCCGGATACACCAGCCAGGACAGCCCGCCGATGGAAGGCATTGATCTGGCGGCGGTGGCGCCAGACCTGCCCACTTTCGAAAAAGCGCTCGACTCCTATAGTGATATTCTTGCCCGCGAGTTGAACGATAAATACAGCGCGAAGATGCTGGCGCTCTATTATTGGCCATCCCAGCAACTATGGTGCAACCTCGGCGACAAGTCCAAGACCGATATCACACTCTCGGATTTGTCGGACAAGAAGATTTGCACGTATTCTACAACGCTGGGCGATTTTATTGAAGGCGTCGGCGGCAGCGCGGTGACGATTGCATTTGCCGAGGTTGTGCCGGCTCTGCAAAAGGGCGTCGCCGACTGCGGCATCACCGGAACTTTGCCGGCCTATAGCGCGAAGTGGTATCAGGTTGTGACTCACAATATTCGGGTCCGCCTGGGTTTCACCAGCACCTATGTCGCGATGAATAACAATACCTGGAACAGTCTGAAACCGGACGCGCAGGCGTTGTTTGAGGAGCAGATGCCGATTTGGGAACAGGAAGTCCGCAAGGCGACGGCAGAAAGCGATCAGATTGGCATGGAATGCAATGCTTCTGGACCGTGTCCGCTCGGCGATCCGGGCGGCATGACGCCCATCGAATTGTCAGGCGAAGACGAGGCCAAGCTGAAGGACATCGTCGAGAATGTCGTCATCAAGCGCTGGGCCGAGCGCTGCGGCACGCAGAAATGCGTCGACGAATGGAACGAAACAGTCGGCAAGATCGTCGGTTTACAGGCCAAGTTTTAAACTGGGATTGGTCAGCCAATCGGCACCGTTGTTGGCCGGGTGGCAGCGCGGTCTTCTAGAGCGCGTCCGGCCGGTTTTCCCCGGGAAATAGCGTTGTTTCTAGAAAGGCAGCCCAATGTTGCAGCGCCTGCATGGCGCGCTTGAGCACATATCCCGTATCGCCGTTTGGTGCGGTGGCGCGGCCCTGCTGGTGGCCGCCGTTATCGTCACGGTCGATGTGCTTTTGCGCAAAACCTTTTCCATCACCATGAGCGGGTCGGATGAAATCTCCGGCTATGTATTCGCCGCTAGTACGACCTGGGCCTTTTCCTATTGCTTGCTGCATCGCGCGAATGTTCGGATCGATGCGCTCTACACTTTCCTGCCCAGGCCGGTCAGGGCGGTGCTGGATATCATTGGGGCCGCGCTGCTGCTGCTCTATATTTCGCTGCTGACCGACAAGGCGATCGACGTGTTCGTTACCTCCTGGGAGAACGACTCGGTCTCGATCAGTACGCTGGCGGTGCCCTTGTGGATTCCGCAATTGGCCTGGGTGGCCGGACTGATGCTGTTCATGGTGACGCTGGTATTCGTGACGCTCTATGCCTTGGTTGGCCTCGTGAGGGGCGACTTGGATCGGGTGCAGATCGTGGCCGGGGTGCCGTCGATGGAGGAGGGGATCGAGGAGGAAGTCCACGGGATGGGCGCAAAGACCCGTGCGGGGGGTGCCTAGACCATGGCCATTTGGGCAATAGTCATTCTGATGGTTCTGGTGCTGGGGGCGGTTCCGGTCGCCGCCGTGCTGGGAACCTTGAGCCTGATCCTGGACCAAATGTATATGGACGGCCGGCTTTCGCTGGCGCTGGGCGAGTTCGTTTGGGACAAGAGCCGCGAGTTCATCCTGGTCGCGGTCCCCATGTTCATTCTGTTGGGCGAGATCATGCTGCGCACCGGCATCGCCCAGCGCATGTATGGAGCGGTGGTGCAATGGCTATCCTGGCTGCCGGGCGGCCTGATGCATGCCAATATCGGCACCTCGACCATCTTTGCGGCCACCATGCGGCTCCAGCGTGGCGACGGCGGCGACGGTTGGCACGGTCTCCTATCCGGAGATCGAGAAGCACCGCTACAACGAACGCCTGTTTCTCGGCTCACTGGCGGCGGGCGGGACGCTCGGCATCCTTATTCCGCCCTCGATCAACCTGATCCTCTATGGGCTGATCACCGATACCTCCGTGCCCGAAGCTCTACCTGGCAGGCATCCTGCCCGGGCTGCTGCTCGCCGGTCTGTTCATGGCGGCCATCACTGGCCTGCCGCGTCTGGTTCGGAAAGATTGGGGCGGCGACGCCGGTCGAGACCTCCTGGCGACAGCGGGTGCGCGCCCTGCCCGACCTTGTTCCGCCGTTGCTGCTGTTCGTTGTAGTCGTGGGCTCGATCTATGCCGGGGTCGCCACCCCGACCGAAGCGGCCTCGCTCGGGCGTGGTGTTCGCGCTGGGTCCTGGCGGCCTGGACGCGCACGCTTGAGCTCTGCGCATGCTGCAGGAGGCCTTCGAGGGCACCATGCGCACGACGGCGATGATCATGCTGATCATCCTGGCGGCCGTCTTCCTGAACTTCATCCTGGGATTTATCGGTGTCACCCAGGCGATGCTCGGACCTCATCGCCGACCTCGGGCTCACCCCGATGCAGACCATGGCTGATGCTCGTCGGCTTCTATCTGATCCTCGGCATGTTCATGGAGACGCTCTCCATGATGTTGACGACGGTGCCGATCGTCTTCCCGATCGTCGCCGCATCTGGGCTTCGATCCGGTCTGGTTCGGCATCATGATCACCGTGTTGATGGAGGCCGCGCTGATCACCCCGCCGATCGGTGTAAATCTGTACGTGGTGCAGGGTATCCGCGCCGGCAGGCGGCAATTCAACGATGTCGCCTACGGAGCCGCGCCCTTTGTGGTGGCCATGCTGGGCATGGTGTTCCTGCTGCTGGCCGCCCCGGAACTGGCGCTCTGGCTGCCAAGCCTGGTTTATTAGACTTGACGGAAAAGGGGGCGGTAAAACTATCTGCCGCCCTCTCTTCTTGCCACTCGATGGGTCTGTCCAGATGAGCTAGCTGTCCCGGCGGCGCCGGGCGGCAAAGGCAAGAGCCCCGATGCTCGCTACCATCAAAGGCAGTGCGGCGGGGACGGGAACCGCATCAACTTGCCCTCGGATTTCGCCGGGCGCATTCAACACGGTGTGCACGTTGATATACCAGAGGCCGTTCCGAAGCTCGCTAACCTGGGGAAGCATGATGACGGCCGCGCCGTTGCTGGGGCTGTTCAGGCCACTGATATTGCCGATATTGACCTGCACACCGGCCGTTACACCCGGAGCGGCCGGGCCGCGGAAATGCATGCCGGTGGCCGGCGACACCAATTGCCGATACGGCTGCTATAATAGACTTCATGACATTCACTCCCATATGGTTATCGGTACGCACTGGATCTTTGTTATTGGCAATGTATTGCCGACTGACTCAAATTGGTTAGCCACTGTTGGAGGACCGTCACCGTGGGATTCGCAATTCGAAATTTGGATCACGTGGTTTTGAAGGTGGCGGACATGGAGCGCGCCGTCCGATTTTATAGCGAAGTTTTGGGCTGCCGGGTCGAGCGCACGGTCGAGAGCATCGGCCTGGTGCAGATGCGGGCGGGCGCGGCGCTGATCGATCTGGTGCCGGCCAAAGAAGGCAGCATCGGCAGCAACATGGACCATTTCGCGCTGACTATTGAACCCTTCGAGCCCGAGGCGCTGCAAGCCCACTTTGCCGCACACGGGGTTGGGATCGGCGAGCCCGCTACCCGCTATGGCGCAGAAGGCTTTGGCCCCTCTATCTATCTGACCGATCCAGACGGCAACCAAGTGGAGCTGAAGGGACCGCCCGAAAGCAGCCCCCTGGCCAAAGCCTAGGCGCCTAAACCACCCGCTTTTCGTGCAAGGCCGCGATCTGGTCGGCGGAGTAGCCCAGATCGGCCAGGATCGCGTCGGTGTGTTCGCCATGCTCCGGCGTCGCGTTGCGCATCCGGTGCGGCGTGCGCGACAGGTTGGTTGCATGCCGGGCAATGGCGATCTCGCCCATCTGGGGATGCTCGACCGGCACGACGAAGCCCAGATGCTGCACTTGCTCATCGGCGCAGGCCTGGTCGACCGAATAGATCGGCCCGCATGGCACGCCTGCCTCGTTCATCGCCGCCACCCAATGGTCGCTGGTATTCTGGCGCGTGTAGCGTGCGATGGCCTCGTTCAGTTCGTCCCGATGCTGCTGGCGGGCCTTGTTGCTGGCAAAGCGCTCGTCCGTCAGCAGTTCCGGCGCACCCAGGCAGTTGCACATGCGCTCGTACATGGTGCCGCCGGAGGCCGCGATGTTGATATGCCCGTCCGAGGTCTCGAACATGCCGGTCGGCACGCTGGTCGGATGATTGTTGCCGGCCTGGGGCGGCACTTCGCCCGCCATGGTCCAGCGCGGCACTTGGAAGTCCAGCATCGCAAGCTGTGCCTCCAATAGCGAGGTGTGCACCCACTGACCCTCGCCGGAGACTTCACGCTCCAGCAAGGCGGTCAGCACGCCGATGGCGAGATACATGCCGGCGGAGAGATCGGCAATGGGAATGCCGACGCGCACCGGTCCCTGGCCCGGCAGGCCGGTGACGCTCATCAGGCCGCCCATGCCCTGCGCGATCTGGTCGACGCCCGGCCGGTCGCGATAGGGGCCGGACTGGCCAAAGCCGCTGATCGAGCCGTAAACGATGCGCGGATTCACCGCCCGGCAGGCCTCGTAATCAATGCCGAGCCGGTCCTTTACGCCGGGGCGGTAATTCTCGATCACCACATCGGCTTCGCGGACCAGCTTGAAGAAGACCTCCTTGCCCTCGTCTTTCTTCAGATTGAGGGTAAGCGAGCGCTTGTTGCGGTGCAGGTTCTGGAAATCGAAGCCATGCCGGTCGCCCGCCGTGACGGAGCGACTGTCGCTTTCGCCCGGATCCTCAATCTTGATCACGTCCGCGCCCATGTCGGCCAACTGGCGGACGGCGGTCGGGCCTGCCCGCGCGCGGGTCAGGTCGAGCACTTTGAACCGGGACATGGGCAGGTTGGGCTTGGAAGAGGCAGTCATGGCGTTCCCTCTGGCCTTGTTTGCATGGGCCTTCGTTGCATGCAGGCAGGCCAAAATTCTACGTCGGGCCAACCAGAAACGCCACAGATTTACCGCAATGAAGGTCGTAGCAGCCTGCTAAGCCTGCTTTGCCTCGATGAGCTGGCGGCGGATTTCGCGGCTCTGACGGATGAGCTTCTCGATCTCCTCGCCTTCGCCCCAGCGGATGGCCCGTTGCAGGCGGGCCAGGTCTTCCTGCATCCGGCCTGCCACCTCCAGCAGGGCATCCCGATTGTTCAGGAAAATGTCGCGCCACATGATCGGATCGCTGGCGGCGATGCGGGTGAAGTCGCGGAAGCCACTGGCGGAGAACTTGATCACCTCCTGCTGCAGCACATCCTCCAGGTCGCCGGCCGTGCCGCAGATGGTAAAGGCGATCAGGTGGGGCAGGTGGCTGGTGATGGCCAGCACCTGGTCGTGATGGCCGGGCTCCATCACCTCAATCATGGAACCGGCGGCACGCCAGAGGGTCGCGACCCTCTCAACCGCGGCCTCGTCGGTGCCGGGCGTTGGGGTCAGAACGAACCAGCGCCCGTCGAAAAGCCCCGGAAAGCCCGCGTCGGGGCCCGAATACTCCGTGCCGGCGATCGGGTGGCCGGGCACGAAATGCACGCCATCCGGAATGAAAGGCCCCAGATCGCGCAGGACGGAGCGTTTCGACGAACCCGTGTCCGTTACGATCATGCCAGGCTTCAGGGCCGGTTGCATGGCCTCGCCGATTTGCGCGAACGCCCCGATGGGGGCCGCGACGACCACCAGATCGGAGCCCGCCACGGCCTCCGCCGCGCTCTCATGCACGCTGTCGGCAATGCCGAGCTCCAGCGCCCGCCGCCGGTGATCCGGGTTGAGATCGCAGACCGCGATATGGCTGGCGAGCTTGTCCCGCCGGATCACATGGGCGAGCGATGCCCCGATCAGGCCGATGCCAATAATGCAAATACGGTGAAACGCAGTGTCACTCATGCCTTGCCCACAAATTCGCGGAGCGCGTCGGCGACGGCCTGGTTGTCGTCATCCAGGCCAATAGTAATGCGCACACAGTCCGGCAGGCCATAGCCGCCCATCTGGCGGGGGATGATGCCGCGGGCGTTCAGGTGCGCGATGGCGGCCGCGGCATCCTTGCCCTGGCCCGCTGGGAAGCGGATTAAAACAAAATTGCCCTGGCTGTCCGTTACTTCCAGGCCCAGGCCGCGCAGTTCCTTTGTCAGCCACGGCAGCCATTGGTTGTTATGGACACGGGAGCGGTCCTGGTGCGCCCGGTCCTGGATCGCGGCCTCCCCGGCCGCAAGCGCCGGGGCGCTGACATTGAAGGGGCCGCGGATGCGGTTCAGGACCTCCGCCACCGGCAGGGGTGCATAGCACCAGCCGAGCCGGACGGAAGCCAGGCCGTGAATCTTGGAGAAGGTGCGGCACATGACGGTGTTGCCGGTTTCGCGCACCATATCGGCGGGGTCGCCATAGTCGTCCGCCGTCACATACTCAACATAGGCGGCATCCAGCACCAGCAGGATGTCGTCCCGCAGGCGGGCGCGCAGATCGCGCACCTGGCGAATGGGCAGATAGGTGCCGGTCGGGTTGTTCGGGTTGGCGATGAACAGGATTTTGGTCAACGGCGTGACCGCGGCCAGAAGCGCCTCCACATCCGCGGTCAGGTTCTGCTCCGGCGCCGCCACGGGCCGCGCGCCGACGCTTCGGGCAATGATCGGGTACATGGTGAAGCCGTGCGCGGAATAAACCACCTCGTCGCCCATGCCCGCATAGGCCTTGCCCAGCATGCCCAGGAGTTCGTCAGAGCCGGCGCCGCAGACGATGCGCTCGGCCTCCAGCCCTTCCACCCGGGCAATGGTCTCCCGCAGCTTGCGATGACTGCCGTCGGGGTAGCGCTCCAATGCGCCCGCGGCCGCCAGGTAGGCCTCGCGCGCCGCATCGCCCGGCCCCAGCGGGTTTTCGTTTGCCGAGAGAACACGCACACGATTATGGCCCGCCAGATCGTGACCGCCTGGAATATAAGGTGCGATGCCCAAAATGCCGGGTTGCGGCGTCAGGGGGCTTTTCGCTTGGCATGCCATAATGATGGATCCAGAAAGTTAAGGCAGCGGATGAAGTCAGGCAAGCGGCGCGGCATAGCCGCCAAGGACGATGGCACGCTCGACCCCCGGCTGGGTACTGAGGGTGGTGCAGATCGGGTCGTCGGCCTCGATCAGGCGGCCGACCTCCAGCCACACGTGGGGGCCGGCCGGAACTGGCGTGAAAACAGGGGCGAGCCCACTGCCGCGCAGGGCCGTTTCGACCGGCGCCAGGGAAGCGCCGTCGGCCAGCGTCAGGCCCAGCACGCCCCGGTCGTCACTGCTTGGGTCGGTCGGGAAGGGCGAGAGGACAACCGCTTGAGCCGACACGCCGGCGTTGAAAAACGGAAGGCGCGCCACAATCTTGGGCGCGCCTTCAGGGCTTTCGTCCTGGATCAGGGCGCACCACCACTGGTCTGCATCGCCCGCAGCGGCCATCGGCAGGACGACGGCGGCAACCTGCCCATCGGAAAGCATGAACAGCGCCTGGGCGGGAGAATCGACGGCAAGGAATTCGGCGGCCACGCCAAAATGGTCACGGGCCAGTGTGCCAAGCGCCGGATCGCTCGCGAGGATTGCGACCTGTTGAACCGCCTGCATCCGGGTTGCGCCAGAGATGATCTCGCGCCAGATCTGGAGGACGCTTGCCGCCGGAAACTCGCCGTTATGGCGGGAAAGCAAGCCCCGCAGCACATCCGCTTCCCGGCCGGGACGGAAGGGCGGCGTGACCTCGCCGGCGGCCGTCGCGGCCGCTTTTGCGCGCATCACCCCATACACAACCTTCGCCCGCTCGGTTAGAAGGCGATGAATCTCACGGTCGAATTTGTCAATTTCGGCCCGGCGATTGGCCAGGTCCGACGGAGGTGACGACATTTGGTCCACTCTGATCTATACAAGCGCCAGGGAAGGGACGATACGCGGGACTCGCTCCCGGCGGAACGGCATATATCCATAGAGCGGCACTTGCCCGAAAGCAAAGACAACATTGGAACAGAACGACCGAACGACTGACACACGAACCGGTGCTAGCAGCCCGGTGAGCGTCCGCAACGGCCGGCAGGTTCTGCCGGGCTATGTGCTGGAGCTCGGCGACGATTCCCCACTCACCCTCGATTGTGGCGTAACGCTCTCGCCGGTAACGCTCGCCTATCAAACCTATGGCGAGTTGAACGCCGACAAATCCAACGCGATTTTGATATGTCACGCGCTGACGGGTGACCAGTTTCCGGCGGAGCCGCACCCGATCACCGGCAAGGAAGGCTGGTGGGTATCCCTTATCGGCCCCGGCTTGCCACTGGACCCGGCAAAATATTTCCTGATCACCGTGAACGTGCTGGGCGGTTGCATGGGAACGACCGGGCCGTCGAACACCAACCCGGCAACGGGACAGCCATACGGCGTGAGATTCCCGATCATCACCATTGCGGACATGGTCCGCGCCTCGATGCGGGTCATCGATTCACTGGGAATCGAGACCCTTTTCAGCGTCATCGGCGGCTCCATGGGCGGCATGCAGGCACTCGAAGCGGTAGCAAGTTATGGAGAGCGGGTATTCAGCGCGATTCCGATTGCAACGGCGGCCCATCACACCGCCCAGAACATCGCCTTCCACGAGGTCGGCCGTCAGGCGATCATAGCGGACCCCGAATGGTGCAACGGCGACTATCTGCTGTTCGATCGCCTGCCGCGCCGGGGATTGGCCGTCGCGCGCATGACGGCGCATATCACCTATCTCTCGGAGCCGGCGTTGCACCGAAAGTTCGGGCGCAACCTGCAAAACCGCGAGCGGGTCGATTATGGCTTCGACGCCGATTTTCAGGTGGAAAGCTATCTCCGCCATCAGGGCTCCACCTTCGTGGATCGCTTCGATCCCAACTCCTATCTCTATATCACCCGTGCGATGGATTATTTCGATCTGGCGGCCGAACATGGGGACGGCTCGCTCGCGCGGGCGTTTACGGACTGCAAGACGCGCATCTGCCTGGTGTCCTTTACGAGCGACTGGCTGTTTCCCACCAGCGAGAGCCGGGCGCTGGTGCATGCACTGAATGCCGTGGCCGCGCCGGTCAGCTTTGTCGAGATAGAGACCGACAAGGGGCACGATGCGTTCCTGTTGGACGAGCCGGAAATGTTCCGCATGTTGCAGGGCTTTCTGGATGGCTGTGCGAACTTGCGGGGTTTGCAATGACGGTCGCCGCAGAAGGTGCGCTCAGGCCGGATTTACAAATTGTCGCCGACTGGATCGCGCCGGGCAGCCGCGTTTTGGACATCGGTTGCGGTACCGGGGAATTGCTGGCCTATATGGGCAAGCACAAAAACGTGGACGGGCGCGGCATCGAAGTGCGCCGGACCAAGGTCAATGAGTGTGTCGCGGCCGGGCTGTCGGTGATCCGCGGGGACGCAAACACCGACCTGTCGCTTTATCCGACCGGCAGCTTTGACTATGTGGTGCTCACCCAGACATTGCAGCGGGTGGACCGGCCGCGGGAGGTGTTGCGGGAACTGATCCGGATCGGCACCCACGCCATCGTCTCGATCCCCAATTACGGATTCTGGCGGATCAGGTTAAGCCTGATGTTGAACGGTCGGATGCCGTCGACCAAGTTTTTGGGCGATGCGTGGCATTCGACAAAAAACACGCACCTTTGCACCATCCAGGACTTTATCGATCTGACGGTCGAAATGGGCCTGGAGGTCGAACATGAGATGGTGTTGAGCAAAGATGGCAAAGTATGGAGCCGGAATGCCCGTTCGCGCCGCGCCAATATTTTTGGCGAGCAGGCGATCTTCCTATTGAAGGGCCGGGTCGCTTAACGCCAGCCCGGCAGCGAAAGATCGATGTCGCCGCACCTTGGCACTTGTCGATATCGGGGTGCGCGCCAAGTGTGCTATGGATTCTTTTTCGGCTTCATTCACGAGGTGCTAACCTGTGGTGCGTACCCCTGTCGGTATGTTCAAACAGCTTTTGATAGCGGCTCTCATCGTTTGCCTCGCCGGCGTGCTTTGGTTGCAGCAGGACACCATTCGCGCGGGCCTCGGTTTGGCGACCGAGGCTCAGCCTCAACAGCAGCAGCGCCGGAGCGGTGACGCCGTTCCGGTGCTCGTTGCGCTTGTCGGCACCGCGAATGACGATCTTTTGTTTGAAGCGGTAGGCACCGGCCGGGCCAAGCGATCCGTAATCTTGCGCCTCAAAGCCGAGGGGCGGGTGGTGGAGTTTGCCCTGGTTTCCGGCGCGCGCTTCGCCCGCGGCGACCTTTTGCTGACCCTGGAAGACAAGGATCAGCGGCTGGCATTGCAACTGGCGGAAACCCGGCTGGCGGAGGCGGAGCGCATCCGTTCGCGCTATGCCCGCCTGAGGACGACTGGCGCCGCGGCGATCGCCAAGCTGGATGAGACCGAAACGGCGGCGGCCGTGGCGGCCTTGGAAGTCGAAAAGGCCAAAGAAGCCCTGGCGGACCGGGTATTACGGGCGCCGTTTGGCGGTGTCGCCGGGCTGCCGAACGTCGAGGCGGGCGATTGGGTTGATAATAATAATGAAATCGCGACGTTCGACGACCGGAGCGTGCTGCTCGTCGAGTTCGATCTGCCCGAGCAATTGTTGGGCCGGATCGAGCCGGGGCTGCTGGTGACGGCCACCACGCCCGCCTTTGGCGACCGCGAATTCCAGGGGGCGGTGACCGACATCGACACGCGCGTCGATCCGGCCAGCCGGGCCGCGCGCATTCGGGTTGCCATCCCAAACAACGACGATCTGCTGCGGCCGGGCGCATCCTTTGGGGTAAAGGTGCCGTTGCCGGGCCCCGAATTCCCTGCGGTTCCGGAACTGGCGGTTCAGTTCTCCAAGGGCGCCCTGCATGTCTGGCGGGTGAACGGGGAGTTTGCCGAAAAGATTGAGGTGCGGCTGGTCCGCCGCCGCAGTTCCATCGTGTTGGTGGATGGGCCGCTGTCGGCGGGCGACCTTGTGGTGGTCGAAGGTACGCAGCGGCTCGCGCCGGGCAAAGCGATCTCCATCGTCGGCGGCGGGCCGGGAGCCGGCGCATGAGAGGTGCCGGCGACGGCCTGCCGGGGCTCAGTGTCCGCCGGCCCTATCTCGTGGCCGTTATCAACGTCCTGATCGTTATCGCCGGCCTTGCGGCCTTGCTCGGCGTGGAGGTGCGCGAGCTGCCGGATGTCGACCGGCCGGTCGTCTCGGTGCGCGCCAACTATCCGGGCGCCTCGCCGACCACGGTTGATGCGGAGGCGACGTCGCTGGTTGAAACGGCAGTGGCGCGGGTCGCGGGCGTGGTAGCGGTGCAGTCTTCTTCGGAAGAGGGCAATTTCCGCGTGCGGATTGAATTTCAGCCCGACCGAGATTTGACCAATGCGGCGAACGATGTCCGCGAGGCGGTCAGCCGTATCGTCCGACGGCTCCCGGACGGTGTGGAAGAGTTGATCGTCTTCAAGTCCGACCAGGACGCCTGGCCGATCATTCGTGTGGCGGTTTTCAGCGAAGAGTACGGTATCGAAGCGCTTACCCGCAGGGTCCAGGACGAGATCGTGCCGGAATTCACTGCGGTGGACGGCGTCGCCGACGTGTTCGTTTTCGGCAATCGGGAGCGGGTGATCCGCGTCGAGGTTTCGCCGGAGCGGCTCGCGGCCTTTGGCCTGTCGATCGGCGAGGTGGCGGATACGTTGCGCGCCGCGCAGTTCGACGTACCGGTCGGCAGCTTTTCCGCGGGCCAGATGGAAGTGTTGGTACGCGCCGATGCCACCGTCACCGACCCGGAACGCATCAAAGAACTGATGCTGATGGAAAATGTGCGCGTGGGCGACCTCGCTGACGTGTATTTCAGCGTGGCGACGCCGCAAAGCGCCGCCCGGCTGGACGGGCGCATGGTGTTGAGCCTGGGGGTTATCCGCCAGGCGCAGTCCAACACGGTCGCCATCTCCAATGCGATCAAGCAGACCCTGACTAGATTGGAAAAGCGCTATCCTGAGCTGCGCTTTGAGGTCACCGGCGACTCGGCGGTGTTTATCTGGAGCGCTATCCAGGAAGTTCTTTTCACATTGGCCGCCGCACTTGTCATCGTGGTGGCCGTGATCTGGCTGTTTTTCGGGCGTATCGGCGTGACGCTGGTGCCGGCGGTCGCGATTCCCATCGCCTTGACCGGCGCGGTCGCCGGCATTTGGCTGCTGGGTTTTTCGGTCAATCTGATCACCCTGCTGGCCCTGGTGTTGGCGACGGGTCTGGTGGTGGATGACGCCATCGTCGTGACCGAGAACATTCAGCGCTGCCGTGCCCGCGGCATGGGACGGAAGGCGGCGGCGGTCGTCGGGACGCGCGAGGTGTTTTTCGCCGTGATGGCGACGACCGCAACTCTGATCGCGGTCTTCGTGCCAATTTCATTCCTGCCGGGTGAGGCTGGCAGGCTGTTCGCCGAATTTGGTTTCGTTTTGGCGTTCACGGTCGCCATTTCCTCGTTCGTGGCGCTGTCGATCTGCCCGATGATCGCGTCCCGCCTGGACTCTCTCGGGCATGAAAAAGGCTTGGGCGGGCCCCTGGGGCGCTGGATCAGCACCGGATATCTCGCCGCGCTTCGCACCGTATTGCGCGCGCCGCTGCTGGCATTGGTGATTGCGGGCGTTCTGGCAGGCTCGGCGGGCCTGATCTATGGCGATCTGGGCGAAGAATTGGTGCCGCCGGAAGACCGCGGCCGAATTCAGATTTATCTGCAAGGGCCGGACGGTACCGGCCTCGACTACACTGATCGGCAGGTCGAGGCAGTTGAGGCTATCGTTCAGCCTTGGGTGGATAAGGGCTTGGCAGAAGGGCTGTTTTCGATCTCCGGGCGCTGGGACCTGAACCGAGGCACAATTGGCGCCCGGCTGATCCCGTGGGACGAGCGAACGGTCAGTCAGCAGGAAATCGAAGCCGAATTGGAGCCACAATTGGCCCGATTGGCCGGCGCAAGGGCGCGGGCCTCATCCGGAAACAGCCTCGGCCTGCGCGGGGCTTCCGAGGGCGGAATGACCTTTGCACTGACAGGCCCGAATTACCCGGATATTGCCGTCGCCGCGCAGAGCTTTGCCGACCGAATCGAGGACCTGCCGGGATTGTCGGGCATTCGCATTCAGTATCAGGCGACGCAGCCGCAGCTTTCCATCGATGTTAACCGGACGCGTGCCGCCGACCTGGGAGTGCCGATGGTCGAGCTTTCGTCGACCCTGCGGGCGCTGGTGGATGAGGAAAAGATTGGGGAACTGACCATCGACGATCAGTCCGTGCCGGTCATGCTGCAATCGGCGACGGGTGCTATACGGGATCCGGCAGACCTGCTGAACCTGTCGGTGCGCGCACAGTCAGGAAAGCTGGTGCCGTTGACGCAGTTGGTTACTTTCGAGGAGGAAGGAGTTGCCGCCGAGCTGGACCGGCATGGCCAGCGACGCGCAATCGAAATCGATGCCTCCGTCGCAACCGAAACGACCCTTGCGACCGCCGTGGATGCTATCCGGAGCTTGGCGCACGAGACGTTGCCGGATGGCATCGGCTTGCTGTTTCTGGGCGAGGCCGCGGCGCTGGAGGAAACCTCGTCCGCCGTGCACTGGACCTATATCATCGCGCTCGCCATCGTCTTTCTGGTGCTGGTCGCCCAGTTCGAGAGCCTGACCAGCGGGCTGGTCGTGATGATCACCGTTCCCTTTGGCGTCTGCGCCGCGATCTATGCCCTTTTGGCTGACCGGCACCACGGTCAACATCTTCAGCCAGATCGGCGTGCTGATGCTGATCGGCATCATGGCCAAGAACGGCATCCTGCTGGTGGAATTCGCCGATCAGTTGCGCGATCGGGGCGCCAGCCCCTCGGACGCAGCCTATGTTGCCGCAGCTGTTCGTCTGCGCCCGATCGCCATGACGCTGATCTCCACCGTACTCGCCGGCCTGCCGCTGATCTTCGGCAGCGGCGCGGGCGCGGAGGCGCGCGGCGCGATTGGCTGGGTAATATTCGGCGGGTTGGGGCTCGCGGCCGTCTTCACCCTGTTTCTGACGCCGGCGGCCTATGCCCTGATCGCGGGCTTGTCGAAACCGCGGGCGGCGGCGGGCGTGGAACTGGAGGCCGAACTGGAGGCCAGCCAGCGGTTGCCTCACCGGGCCCATCATGTCCAACTGCCGGGCGCAGAATAGCAATCTTTCCTGAAAGCAGGAGAACCAAGTGATGATCAAGGCCAACACAGAGCGCGTGCTGCGTGACCTCTATATGTTGCGCGAGATCGGACGCTATAAGACCGGCGTGCATCGGCCCACCCTGTCGGACGACGACCTGAAAACCCGACACTGGCTGAAGGGGGAACTGGCGGCGCTGGGCTATGAGGCGCAGATTGACGGCATCGCGAATGTTGTCGGCTTCTCGCCCGCGCCGGGCCGAAAGCTGCTCTGCGGCTCGCATCTGGAAAGCCAGAACTGGGCCGGCTGGCTTGATGGCGCGCTGGGCACCGTCTACGCGCTGGAGGCTGCCCGCGCGTTGGTCGAAAGCGGCGAGAAAGAGGCGGGCGTCGACGTGATGGCCTTTGCCGACGAAGAGGGCCATTTCGGCAGCATGTTGGGCAGCAACTCGCTGGTCGGCAACGTGACGGAGGCGATGATGGATGCCGCCCGCAACCGCACCACCGGCACGCCCTTGCGGGAGGCCCTGGCAAATGCCGGGCTGGCCGGGGTGCCCCGCATCGCCCTCGATCCGGACCGCTATATGGGCATGTTCGAGGCCCACATCGAACAGGGCGACTCATTGGAGTCCAAGGGCCTGTCCATTGGCGTCGTCACCAGCATTGTAGGCATCTGGCAATTCCGTCTGGTCTTCCAGGGCCAGCAGAACCACGCGGGCACGACGCGCATGGCCATCCGGCGGGATGCAGGGGCGGCGCTGATGCGCGTCTACCAGCGCCTTCAGGAGCGCTTTCCGGGGGAGGTTGGGCCGCGCACGGTCTGGACCGTTGGCAGCATCCGCCTGGACCCGGGCGCTCCCAGCATCGTGCCGGGCGGGGCGGAAATGATATTCCAGTTTCGAGACGCCGAACCGGAATTGCTGGAAGCGCTGGAAGGGGTGCTGATCGAAGTCGTGGCCGAGGAAAACGCCGCTGGCCCGTGCGAGGTCAAGCTTACCAACCTGACCCGCGGCGTACCGGCCCGCATGGATGCGGGCATGCAGGATGCGATCGAAGCCGCGGCCGAAGGCTATGCTTCCGGCAAGCATGAGCGCATGCCGAGCGGCGCCGGTCACGACGCCCAAGTAATTGCGCAAAAGCTTCCGGCGGCCATGATGTTCATCCCCAGCATCGGCGGTGTCAGCCACCACCACAGCGAGGACACCAGCGACGCCGACATCGCGCTCGGCGCGCAGGTCTATGTGGACGCGGTGGCGCGGATGCTGAAGGGGTAGGGAAAGTTTCGCCAAAAGGCTCCCGGAGACGGCGGAGACCAATCGCGGTTTCCGGAGACGGCGGAGACCAATCGCGGTTTCCGGAAGCGGCGAAGCGACTATCCGGAACCTCCCTCCGCTGTCGCATTTCGCCTAACCGCGCCCACGGTCGCCCGCGATCCGCCAACCATGCCGGGCGCGCGGCAATCAACCGCCGAGTCGACGTCCGCAGCGTCGACGGGTTGCTTCCCCCGGCTCAGGGGCCGGGGGCGCAATGACATCGAAGGGAGGTCAAAGGTAATGCGAGCCGTATCCGCAGTTGGCTACCCCGCCAAAAATCGGCCCACCGACGCTGCGACCGCGTCCGGCTGGTCGAGTTCGGCCATATGGCCGGCCTTCGCGATGGTCTCCACCGTCACCGTACCACTGATGCCTTCCTTCAGCTTTTCGGCATAGGAAACCGGCAGCACCCGATCCTGCTCGCCCCACAGCACCAGCGTCGGCGACGCAATGCGAGCCAGCCGCTTTTCCAGATGGGTCGCGCCGTTCGGCCAGAGATAGCGGGCGGATGCCTCCCGCGCCCGGGCCATCTCGATCGGCCATTCGACGGCGTCGGCGTTGCCTGGTTTCTCCAGCAGCTTGGTGTAACGATCGGCGTTCGCACACATCAAACCCGCCACCTCGTCGCCGCGCTGGCCCCAGGGGTCGGCGGGCGGCTCAGCATCGCTATAGAGGCCGAAGGGCGCGAGCAGCACCAGTTTCGAGATGCTGTCCGGCCAGATCGCCGCCACTTCGGCCGCCAGCGCCCCGCCGACCGAGCAGCCCATCAGCGCCTCACCGCGCAAGCCGGCCGCGCAGAACAGGTCGTGCGCGGCGAGGGACCATTCGAACAGCAAGTCCAGTTCCAGATGGCCGCGCCCGCCACCCGGGAAGCCGGGAAGCGAAATGGCCGCCACCTCACAATGTTGAGCAAGGGCATCCATCACCGCCGTCCATTTCGGCAGGCCCGCGAACCCGGCAAAATACCCCAGTCTGGGGCCGGAACCAGCACGCCAGAACTCTCGCCTCCAGGCCATGGGCAGAGACGGTCTCTTCCGTGAAGTTCATGGCCCTACTCCGCCGCAAGCATCCGGGGTGCCGCGACCGTTGCCCGGTCGCCGGCCGCCATCGCCGTCGGCCACCAGTGATCTTCCCACTCGTCGTCGAACAGGTCCTTCAGTTGAGGCATGACCTTTTCGGCAAACAGCTGAGTGTTGTATTGGGTTAGCTGCTTGGACATGTTGCCGAACTGCAGCAGCATCATCAGATGGCCAACATGCAGTTCCTTGGCCACATTGCGCAGGCGCTCCGCCACCTGGTCTGGCGTGCCGACGATGATGTAACCGTTGTCGAGGATGGCGTCGTACTCGCGCGCACTTTTCGAGACGCTCAGCGCCTTGCGGTTTTCCTGAATGGCGCGTCCGACCTGGCTCTCGATGCCGGCGCGCAGCGTCGCTTCGGTGGTGTAGCCCGGCGGGTTGCCGAAGCGGGCATCCACGTGCAGGCAGCGGCCATAAAAATACTCGGCGGCTTCCCGGTAGAGGTCATAGGCCTCCTTCTCGGTCTCCCCGACGCCGACAAATTGCAGGAACCCGGCGCGGTACGGGTTCAGGTCCTTGCCGAGCCGCTTCATCTCCTCCCAGAAGCCTTTCATGGTTTGGAGGCCGGCCTTGTAGCCGTAATAGGAGAGGTAGCAGTAAACGTAATCCATCTCGGCGCACCAGTGCCAGGTTTCGACCGAGCCGCCGCCCGGCACCCAGATCGGCGGGTGCGGCTGTTGGATCGGGCGCGGCCAAATGTTGACATAGCGCTGCTGGTTGAAGCGGCCGTTAAAGGCGAAAGTGTCTTTCTCCGTCCAGGCGCGCACGATCAGGTCATGTGCCTCCATATAGCGCTGGCGCAGCATGGAGGGGTTCTGCCCATAGGCAAAGCAGGTGTCCATGGGCGAGCCGACCGGGAAGCCGGCGATCAGCCGCCCGCCGGAGATGCAATCCAGCATGGCAAATTCCTCGGCCACGCGGGTCGGCGGATTATAGAGCGCGATAGAGTTGCCCATGACGCAGAGCGCGGTGTCCTTGGTGCGGCGGGCCAATGACGAGGCGATCAGGTTCGGGCTCGGCATCAAGCCATAACCGTTCGAGTGATGCTCGTTCACGCAGATCGCGTCGAAGCCGCAGTCGGCCGCGAATTCCAGCTCATCCATGAAGTCGTTGTACATGTGATGGGCGCGTTCGGGCTTGAACAGCGAGGAATGAATGTCGACCCAGACAGAGGGGTGGTTGTCGCGGAAATCGTCCGGCAACTCCGTATAAGGCATCAGATGGAACCACATGAGTTTCATGGAGGCGCTCCTTTCCGCTTGGCTCGCATGTTGCCCGATATTCTAGAGCCATTGCACTTTGGTGCAATGGGGGAGGGCGGGCGATGGCAACGAGCCGATTTTCGCTATCCGTCCAGCCTGAATTTACGGCCAAACAATGAGAACGCACGATCTAGCAAGAGCCTGAGCAAGAAGTTTCAGCCAACGCTAAAGATCAATGCATAGACTATATCTATCAGATTTTATTGGAAAATTCGTGCAATGCATTCGTGGCTGACTATATTGTATCGCCCGAAGTGGGAAGAGACTCTTGTCGCGGTTTTGGCCGCGGCGGCACTTTCCGGCGTTGGTTGATCTCTGCTCAACCCCTAAAGAAATGGCTGAGGACATATATGCTTCAGGTCTTGATATTGTCTTTCAGCCTGTCGGCCGATGCCTTCGCCGCGTCCGTTGCCAAAGGGGCAGGTTTTCCGCGACTGCCCTTTCGACAGAAGGCCGGCATCGCCCTCGGTTTCGGTGTTTTCGAAGCGGTTACTCCGCTTTTCGGGTTTTTTCTGGCGACATGGTTTGCGGCGGAGATCGCGGCTGTCGATCATTGGATCGCGTTCGCGATCCTCGGGGGCCTTGGAATGCGGATGCTGTGGAAAAGCTCTAGACCCGCGGCCGTGTCAGGTTATCCATCGCGAGTCACATGGAGCGTTGTCGCGGCGACGGCGGCGGGCACCAGCATGGATGCCGCCGCAGTTGGAGTCACGCTTGCGGTGGTCGGCGATAACCTCGCGTTGACGCTCGTTACGATCGGCGTGGTGACATTCTTGATGGCGCTGATCGGGCTGCGCCTCGGTGGGATCGCCGGTGAACGCGGCGGGCGTTGCGCGGAATTCCTCGGCGGCCTCGGGCTGATTGCGATCGGCACCAACATTCTCGCCACTCATTTGGCCTGACCGTGTGACCTGACCGTGTGGCCTAATCGCGACTTCAGGCGCCACAAAAGGCGGCCGGCCGATCAAGCCCCTGCCAACCGGCCGGTGCTGGTGTTTTCCGTTGCTTGGGAACTCAGTAGTAGTGGTCAGAATGTGGCGGACGCTATCCGTCCGTCGCTAACCGTATCGGCACGTTCCGCGGCCCGCGCACCTGCCCGCCGGCCCAGGTGACGCCTTCCTCCGACACCAACTCGAACTCCGGAAAGCGCTCGAACCAGAGCCGCAGGGCCACCTGCAATTCCATCCGGGCCAGGTTGGAGCCGGCGCAGCGGTGAATGCCGGTGCCAAAGGCGATGTGGCGGTTCTGCTGGCGGTCCAGCACTACCTCATCTGGCCGCTCGAACACATCCGGGTCGCGATTGGCGGCCGGAAAGGTCATCAGCACCTTGTCGCCTGGCTTCATCTCGGCGCCCTGGAAGTCGATTTCCTCCGTCACCTTCCGCGCCATGGTTACGGGGCTGTAGAAGCGCAGCAGCTCCTCGATCGCCGTAGGCAGCAGGTCCGGCTCGGCGGCAATGCGCCGGCGGTCTTCCCGATGGGTTGCGAAGTGATAGAGCGCGGAGCCGATGGAGCTCCAGGTCGTATCAATCCCGGCGACCAGCAGCAGGTTGCAGATGCCGGCGACCTGGTGGTCTGACAGCTTCTCGCCCTCGACCTCCGCCGCCAGCAGGGAGCTGATGACATCGTCGGTTGGGTTCTCGCGGCGTTTGGCGACTTCTTCGAAGAAGAAATCGCGAATCTTGTGCCGCGCCTCCATGCGCAGGCGAGAGTCGGTTTGGCCCAGCTCCAACAGCTCCTGGGTCCAGCGGGTGAATTCATCCGCCCGGGCCAAGTCTATTCCCAAAATGAATGCGATCACGCGCGGGGGTATCTGTTGGGCATACTCGACCGCGCCGTCACAGAGCGTGTCGCCCGCCTTTCTGCGCGCCACCAGCGTGTCTAACAGGCTGTTGCATAGATCTTCTGTCATCTGCTGATAGCCGGCCACGGCCCGCGGCGAGAAGAAGGGCAGGATCAGCCGCTTGAACGGGGAATGTTCGGGCGGGTCGGCGGTAATCGGCGGGTTTTCGGTGCCATAGGCCTTCAGGTCCGCGATCAGTTCCTCGCGCAATGCCGGGTCCGGCGGAATCACCGTGACCGTTCGGGAGGAGAGGGTCGGCACCATCTTGGCGAGTTCTTGGATATCTTCATAGCGCGTCGGCATCCACGAGCCACCCCAGCGGGTGGTGTGTGCGATCGGACATTTTCCCCGCAGTTCCTGCCAGACGGGGCCGGGATCGCGGGTGTAGCCTTCGTCCATCACGTCGTAGTCGCTGGCCCAATCATGGACGGGGCAGCCATTTTCGTTTCGGTTCTTGTCGGTCATGGGACAGTCCTCTCGATGGTCTGGCCGCTGTTATTCTTCGACCACAATGATGGCGAATTCAGGGCAGTTGTCGATGCACAATTGCGCTTTCTCTTCCATTCCCGCCGGCACCTGACCGTCATTAACAGCCGTTGCAAGCCCGAAATCGTCCACCTCGAACAATTCGGGCGCCAACGAGAAACAGCGGTTATGGCCTTGGCATAGGTTGGGGTTCACCCAAATACGCATGTCTCTATCCTGTTTCCTCGCCTGATTGTCCGCCAATCTACCGGAGATCCAAGCGGGCAGCAATCGGGATAGTCACCGGGGTTACGATCTTCGTCGAAGCCCGGATACCGCCTAGCAGTTGCACTGTTTCGCACGGTGCGCCCGGATCAGGCCACCGCCCAGCAACAGGACGAGCAGTGGCAGCATCGGCCGCGCCGGTATGGGTTGAACCGAGCCCGGCGAGCGGTCGGAAGCACCCGTTTCCAAATTCAAGATATCGACGGATCCATCAGGATCGACCCCTAAATTACGTCGATAACCCCCGGATCGGATACCTCGAATACCGCGCCGGTCCAGAAAAGGCCAAACGCCAGCGCTGTCTGGGGGCCGGGGCCGACGGACCGGATTGGCCCCTGAACTGGCATCGCAGATGGCGAAGAAGCCCTGGCCCTGGGAAAAGCCTGTCGGGGTAAAGGACCAGGAAAGGAATTCCTGCGGCTGATCGATCAGCGTGTTGCCGTTGAGGTCGGCCACCGAATACACGCCGCCAACGGCGCCCGCAGCGTTGCCGAACTGCTCCGCCGCAACCTGAAAGGTAAAGGCAGCCTGTGCGGCTTGGCTCCCATTATCAGAATAACCGCCGCACAAGCGAGGCAGTATCTTATCATTTAATCTCGGTCCGTCTGTGTTCGCCTGCGGGCCGCAGGCATCTCTGATCTATCTGTACAAAAAGGGTAGCGAAATGGCTTCTACACCGTGGCGATGGGCGAAGAGGGCGAGCCCACCGCACCGGTCAGCCTAAGGGGAGGGGCGGTTAAAAGGAAGCGGGTGCGCTCGTTCTCGCGCAGCCACTTGGCCAGTTCGCTCAGGTACCAAAGCTCGCCCAAATTGACGCCCAGCTTGAACAGGCATAGCTCGTGCAGCGGCAGGCGTGGGTATTTCTCCGCCATGGCGGGGCGGGAAGGGATGCCTTCCACCGCGAAATTGTCGGCACAGAGAACCGAGATGCCGCTATCGGCGATCCATTGCTGCAAGCGCCGGTCCCGGCCGTTCAGCACGGCATAGGAATTGTGCAGCTTTCGCGGGTCCGGGTTGCCCTGGGCCTGCATGATGTAATCGGCAAAGCCGGTATAGATCAGCAGCATGTCGCCGGGCGTGACCTCGACCTTGGTGGCCTCCAGCGCCCGCATCCAATCGTCATAGCCGACATAGTGGCGTGCCTCGCCGAAATGGCGTTCCAGGTCCACCAGCACGCCGCGACCTTGCATGCCTTTTACGGCCATGTTCTCAACGCCCAGTTTGCGCGCGCCGGTCTGCTCGCCGGTTTCCTCTATCGAGCCATCCAGGTTGTAGCGCACCGGTCCCTTCACATCCTCATGGCCCCGGTAGCCGTTATAGAAGCGGATTTCCGGCTCGCCGTCGTCATCCGCGTCAAACATGCTGCCCACATGAGCGAACGTGTCCCACTGGGTCGAGTATTGCAGGACGATGTCCACCCGGTCGTCGCTGCCGACATCGGTAAAGTGGGCATCGTCCAGGCAGGCCGGATAAAGGTAGCGCTTGGTGCCGTCCGGCAGTTCGGTGGGGCGCAGCGCGTAAGGGCCCCGCGCCGGCGACAGGAACGCGCCGCCTGGATAGTTCAGCGGCAGCGAAAGGCAAAAGGAAAGACCTTCCTTCACCTCGGCCACGCCCTCCAGCACCTTTTGCGGCGTGATCAGGTTGACCCGGCCAAGCTGATCGTCCTCACCCCAATCGCCCCAGGTTGATCCTTCGGGGCGCACTTTCCAACGCTTGGCCATCGGCGGTTCCTTTGTTTAGCAGGAGGATTGTGGCAGGCAGCATCGCCCGCGGCCGCTCGGGGTGCAAG
>CAWEBB010000028.1:0-5000 GCA_963807085.1 uncultured Alphaproteobacteria bacterium | reverse complement strand
CATCGTTTGTCATCTGATAACTGGGTCTAAAGCGGTAGCGGAGCGTTCCGTAGGCCTGCGAAGGTGTCTCGTGAGAGATGCTGGAGGTATCGGAAGTGAGAATGCTGGCATGAGTAGCGAAAAAGAGTGTGAGAGACACTCTCGCCGAAAGTCCAAGGTTTCCTCGGCCAGGTTAATCCGCCGAGGGTGAGCCGGCCCCTAAGGCAAGGCCGAAAGGCGTAGTCGATGGGAATCAGGTTAATATTCCTGAGCCTGCTGGTGGTGACGAATACCGGAAGTGGTCGGGTCTGATCGGATTGATCCCGGCTGCCTGGGTGTTCCAGGAAACAGCCCCAGCACAAGACCGTACCCGAAACCGACACAGGTGGACTGGTAGAGTATACCAAGGCGTTTGAGAGAACGATGTTGAAGGAACTCGGCAAAATGCTCCCGTACCTTCGGAAGAAGGGAGCCCGGCTATCAGGCAACTGGCAGCCGGGGGCACATAGCAGGGGGTAACGACTGTTTACTAAAAACACAGGGCTCTGCGAAGTCGGTAAGACGACGTATAGGGTCTGACGCCTGCCCGGTGCCGGAAGGTTAAAAGGAGGGGTGCAAGCTCTGAATTGAAGCCCCGGTAAACGGCGGCCGTAACTATAACGGTCCTAAGGTAGCGAAATTCCTTGTCGGGTAAGTTCCGACCTGCACGAATGGCGTAACGATTTCCCCACTGTCTCCAACATCAACTCAGCGAAATTGAACTCTCCGTGAAGATGCGGAGTTCCCGCGGTCAGACGGAAAGACCCCGTGAACCTTTACTATAGCTTTGCAGTGGTACTAGAGATGGACTGTGTAGGATAGGTGGGAGCCTTTGAAGTGTCGGCGCCAGCTGGCATGGAGGCAACCTTGAAATACCACCCTTTTGATCTTTGGTATCTAACCGCGACCCGTGAAGCCGGGTCCGGGACCCTGCATGGTGGGTAGTTTGACTGGGGCGGTCGCCTCCTAAAGCGTAACGGAGGCGCGCAAAGGTGAGCTCAGGTTGGTCGGACATCAACCGCTGAGTGCAATGGCAAAAGCTCGCCTGACTGCGAGGCCGACGGGCCGAGCAGAGACGAAAGTCGGTCATAGTGATCCGGTGGTCCCGAGTGGAAGGGCCATCGCTCAACGGATAAAAGGTACTCCGGGGATAACAGGCTGATACTTCCCAAGAGTCCCCATCGACGGAAGTGTTTGGCACCTCGATGTCGGCTCATCACATCCTGGGGCTGGAGCAGGTCCCAAGGGTTCGGCTGTTCGCCGATTAAAGTGGTACGTGAGCTGGGTTTAGAACGTCGTGAGACAGTTCGGTCCCTATCTGCCGTGGGTGTACGAGACTTGAGAGGCGCTGTCCCTAGTACGAGAGGACCGGGATGGACGTACCTCTGGTGTACCGGTTGTGGCGCCAGCCGCAACGCCGGGTAGCTATGTACGGAAGGGATAACCGCTGAAAGCATCTAAGCGGGAAGCCCCCCTCAAAACCAGGTCTCGCTTGAGAGCCGTGGAAGACCACCACGTTGATAGGCGGCATGTGGAAGTGCAGCAATGCATGGAGCTAAGCCGTACTAATTGCTCGATTGAGCTTGAGTTTTATCGTCAGCGTTTGATCCTGATGAGATCAGATGCGACCCTCGCCCTCGAAACTGGAGGAAGTCGGATGACAGTTGTCAGGTGACAGGTGTCAAACGGGTTCTTCTGTGACCGAGAGGCTCCAGCGAAAACAGTTAAAATGCGTTAGATAATCTTTGGGTTGTTTGTTTGTCATCTGACGTCTGACATCTGACACCCGTCATCCGACCTCTGCTGCCATGACCTGGTGGCTATAGCGGCGTTGCCCCACCCGATCCCATCCCGAACTCGGCCGTGAAAGGCGCCTGCGCCGATGGTACTACGTCTTAAGGCGTGGGAGAGTAGGTCGCTGCCAGGTCATGAGAGCAGAGGATAGTCATCGGACGACAGGTATCAGGTGTCGGGCGACCCGTATTAGGTACCGGGTGACCGGTATCAGATGCCGGGTGACCGGTATCAGATACTAGATAACAACCAAAATGACTTCATCTCGTCCCTTGTGCGGCCCTGCCTTGAGCGGTTGAAGGCCGCGCCAAGCGGCACTGTCAACTGACTTCCGTCATCTTTCATCTGATTCCCGCGGGGTGGAGCAGTCCGGTAGCTCGTCAGGCTCATAACCTGAAGGTCAGAGGTTCAAATCCTCTCCCCGCAACCACTTTAACCGAACTGCTGCAACGCCGCGCTCTCATCGGGCTGTCCCGATTGTTCTTCCCGGCTATCCCAGGGAGACCAGCCGGCGATGTCGCCTTAGAGGTCGACCTCCCAGCTCTTCTGCGTCTGGCGCAGCACCACCCGGTCGATCAGGCTGCGGAGCAGGCCGGGCGCTTCGGCCCGGATGGCGGGAATTGGAGCGCGACGGCCACCTGCTCGATTGCCGGTAGATTGTAACAGGCCGCCGTGCGGATGCAGGAGCACCGGCTCTTGTTCCGGCGAGCAGTGCTCCAGCTTTTCTTCTCGGCTTCCAGCGCCGCAACGCGGGCAATCTGCCAGGAGAGCGCAAGCCGTCCTTGATCGCCTCTGGATCAGGTTCGCGCTGCCGTCCTGCCGAGCTGGCGTTCGGTTGCGCGCCGCGGAGCGGCTTCCGCATCGCGTCGCTGTTCAGGTACGGGTGTATTCGTCGCAGAACTCTTCGACTAGGGCGGGGTCCATCAGGCGCGACTGGTCAGCGCGAGCACGCAGCTCTTCGAGCTCGTCCTGCCGGACGGTCGCCGTCGCAGGTGCCGAGCTTGCGGGCGGTCGAGCAGCCGAGATAGTCGAGCCTGAGAGCTGCGAAGCCGCCGCCGCAGGTGCCACACTGTAGCAACCCGGAAAGAAGATGCGTCGCGCGACGCCGTTCCCAAAAGCGGCTCTGCAGGATTACCTGGACAGCCGGCGTCGCTCTATCTCCGCCTGCCGGTCCTTGACGCGCTGCCAGAGGGCATCGCTGACGATCCGGAGGTCAGGCACGTCGTCGACAACCCAATCTTCCGGCGGGTTCGGCCGTGACAATCGCCTGCCGGTCGCCAGGTCCTTTACATAGCGGAGCCGGTTCCGGACCAGACGTCCGATGTAGAGTTCGTTGTTTAGGATGCCGGCGCCCCGCTGGCGATGGCCGCGGATCGCCGTGTCACGCCAGAGCCCTCCGCGAGGCCCAGTGATGCCCTGGTCGTTCAGCTGCCGCGCGATCCCCTTTGGCGAGCGGCCTGCGGCAAAGGCCCCAAAAATGCGCCGGACAACAGCTGCACCAGGTCTCGTTGATGGTGCGGCCGCCGCGCTCTTCACTGGCAACGACATCGTAGCCGTAGCAAAGCCCGCCGGCGCTGCGGCCCTTTCGGATACGTCCTACGAGACCACGCCGCGTCTTGTCGGCGAGGTCTTTCAGATATAGCGCGTTCGTCAGACCCTCCAGCCCGATGTGCAACTCGCCAATACAGGCCTGGGCCACCGTGATCAGCCGGACGCCGATAAAGCCCAGCCGCTTGAAGAGGGCAGCGATATCCTCCTGATCGCGGAAAACTCTGGTCGAGCGCCTCAGCCAGGACCACGTCGATACCACCGGTCCGCACCGCCTGCATCATGTCCTGGTAGCCGGGCCGCAGCAGGGTGGCGCCGCTGAGCGCGCGGTCTGCGAACGTGCCCACCACCTGCCAGTCGCTGGCTGTGGCGTGGGTGTGGCAGCGATGCAGCTGGTCGTCGATCGAGGCGTCGCCCCAGAGGTCAGATGAATATCGCGCATAGATGGCGACACGAAGCCTGTCGGTCACGGCGGGGTCTCGTCATGGGCGAGCAGCGCTCCGATGCTATCATGGAGTTGGCCGACCGCGTGCAGTTCCAGGGCGAGGTTGTAGTACTTCTGGGTGGTCTTGTAGCTGCGATCGCCGAGGACCACGGCGACCGTCCGGACGTTCTCCGGTTCGCGGATCGCCATCATCGTGGCGGCAGCGTCGCGGAAGCGATGGGGGCTGATGGCAACGCCGAAGGCGGCCTCGGTATGCCGGCGCACGTTGCAGGTGATGGTGTGCGGCGAGAGTGGCCTTCCGCACCGTTGCGGAAGCCACAGCGCGCCTGGGTCCGGGTGATGCCCGAGCAAATCGGTCTCCAATGGCTGAGATACCGCTGGAGAGGAGCGAGGAGTGATTTCGGCCAGGTCGGGTCGATCGGGTTTCTGGCCTTGGTCTCCACCCCGGCAATAGCGATCCGGAGGCTACCGTTGAACTCGCGCAGATGTTCGGCCATCCGCAACGCAGCCAGGTTGTGGCGGCGCAACGGCCGCCATGCCAGAAGCGCGATGATCAGGCCATCGCGGTAGGCAACTGCGTTGTGACGTGGCGGGCCCATAGCGCCGGCTTCGGCCTCGGCCATCAACCGCTCGCCGAGAGCGATGAACTCGACTGGATCGCGCAACCGCCGTCGCTTGTCGCGGACCGATGTCTTCGGAAGGCGATCAACCGTGGTCTTCAGCAATTTCCGGTCGTAGCGAGGGTCGATCAGGTTCAGGGTCAGGCCAAGGTCCTCGATCCAGATACGCGCTGTCACCGGGGCGACACGGCTTCGCATCCAGGTGGCATATGCGATCAACCTGCTCCGGCTCAGGCGCTCGGCGGGCGACTACTGCTCGCGTGTCTTGGGGCGGAGATGCGCCCCAGGTCCCGCTTCGTCCAGCCAGTCGCCGCCCTTAAAGGCGCCTTCCCAGGCGGACCGGTCTGGCACAGGCCAGTTGGGCTGATGCAGGCACCAGGTTGCGCATGGCTTCATCATTCTGTCCGCTCACCCGCTGCCGCGCGGATGGCCGTGTCGTAAATCGAAACGGCGCGATCGCGCTGCAGGGGCGCATAGTAGGTTGAGGTCGTGCGGATATCGCAATGGCCGAGCACCTGCCGCGCGATCTCCTGGCCGGCGGGGTTGTGGTCGAGGATGATCTTGCCGGCGATCTG
>CAWEBB010000027.1:0-14883 GCA_963807085.1 uncultured Alphaproteobacteria bacterium | reverse complement strand
AAGCCGACATCGCCGTGCTCGTCGGCGGAGATTGGCGCGTCGAGGAAATCTTCCGCGCTGCGGGGGCGGCTGGTGACGTTGACGATTTTCACACCGGGGGCATCCACCGGCACGGTGCAGGCGATGGCGTAGGCTTCCTCGCCGGGCTTCATTGATTTGGTCGGGATGACCATCAGTTCATGGGCCAGCGCCGCGCCGGAAATGTGCAGCTTTGCCCCGCGGATGACCACGCCGTCGGAACCCTGCTCGACCACGCGCAGATAGGCATCCGGGTCTTCTTGTTTCGAGGGCGATTTGGAACGGTCGCCCTTGGCGTCCGTAATGCATTCGGCCATGCGCAGATCGCGGCGCTGGAAATCCTTGACATAGGCGCGGATCGCCTCCGTGCCCTCTGGCCTTATATGCTGGATGCGGTCGGCCGACGTCAGCAGGGTCATCAGCGAGGTGTAGGTGAGGCTGGTGAGCGTATCGACGTGCAGGCTTGCGTGCTGCATCAGCTCCTGGGCGGAGGCCGGGGCCTTGAAATAGGCGCTAACTGCGCCGGGAGCCGAATTCGTAGAACTGATCGTAGGAAGCGGCCGCGCTGGCGATGGAGCGGGTGAAGCTTGGATGCGTGGTCACGTCCACCAGTTCGCCGTCATAGAACACCCGCCGGTCGTCTTTCAGGGAGTCGCGGTAGTCTTGACCAGTCAGCATGGCGGTTTCCTCGTCTGGGATCTTTGGCGTGTGGCGGGGTCATTCAGCCGGCGGACGGGGGGCGTCCGCCGGCACTGAACGATCAGGTTACGGGAACCGGTTTCGGTCTGCCGCCTATATAGGCGATCAAGATACCTGGAATGGAAATGGCAACTGCGGCCCCGATCAGCGTCCAATGACTGTAGCCGACCATGCCGCCGCCGGGCGCCGCGAGCGTCAGGCCGCCGACAAACAGGCTGACTCGCCCAAGCAGGCCCACGGGCCCGAAGCTCAGTCGGCCCGCGCCGATCAGATAGCCCTGCAGTCCGGCCGACACGAGCAGGATGCCGAGCAACGCCGATACCAGAACAATTACGATTTCGCCCGCTCCGCCGATCAGCAACAGCGCGGGATTGAAGACGAAGAAGAACGGGATGAAATAGATGACGGTGCCGAGGCGCATGGCCTCGAACCCGGTCTCCATCGGCTTGGAGCCCGCAACCGATGCCGCCGCAAAGGCCGCCAGCGCGACCGGCGGGGTAATGAAGCTCAGCATGCCCCAATACAACATGAACATGTGCACGGAAAGCGGATCGAGCCCGGCGCGGATCAGCGCCGGCGCGAGGATGATGGCGAGGAAGATATAGGCCGCCGTGACCGTCATGCCGATGCCCAGAATAAAACTGGTCAGCGCGCCCATGATCAGCAGCAGCAATATGCTGTTGCCAGCGAGATAGACCAGGTCGTTGGTGACGGACCCCGCCATGCCCGTGCCGACTACCGCGCCGACGATCAAGCCAATCGCCGTCAGAATGCCGGCCAGTTCCGCTAGCAGAAAGATCGTCGCCTTGACGAAGCCATAAAGCTTGACCCAGTCCATCCGGTGGGTTCGGTTGAACTGGTTCAGGACCAGCAGCAGGGCGGTTGCATAGAAGGGCGCGCGTGCCTCCTGTTTCATGAACACCAACATCACGACCAGCACGGCGAAGACGAAAATATAATACCAGCCGTCCTTGATGACGCCGCGGATCTTCGGCATTTCTTCCTTGGGCAGGCCCTTGATCCGGTTGCGCGCGGCGTAGGCGTCAATCTGCATAAACAGACCAAAGTAATACAGGACGGAGGGAATTACCGCTGCCAGCGCGACGTCGACGTAAGCGATGTTAAGGAAGTCGGCCATGATAAAAGCCGTGGCGCCCATGATGGGCGGCATCATCACGCCGCCGGTGGAGGCGCATGCCTCGATGCCGCCGGCATATTTGGCCGAAAAGCCGATCCGGCGCATGGCGGGAATGGTGAGCGTGCCCGTGGTGAGCACGTTGGTGACGGGGCCGCCGGACATGGAGCCGAAGAGGCCGGACGAGAAAATCGCGACCTTCGCCGGTCCGCCGCGGACGTGGCCGAGCAATGCGAACGCGAAGTTGATGAAGAAGCTGCCGGCCCCGGTGTATTGGAGCGCCACGCCGAAGGCCAGAAAGCCGAAAACCAGCAGGCCGAATGCCCGCATGGGAATTCCGAGCAAGCTTTCGATCGAATAGATATGGAAAGCCGCCGTATCCAGAAACGCCATAGGCGCGCCCTGAATTACCTGCGGCACCTGATCGGCAACCAGGGGATAGAAGGACAGGAGCAGTACGACAAAGAATACCGGCCAGCCGCCGGTACGCCGGCCAGCCTCCAGCACGAGCACCCAGACCACGACGGCCATCCATTGCGCCCATTCCGGTGCGAGATATTCCCAGGCCTGTTCCTGGATATCGAGCGAGTTGGTCAGCAAATAGCCGATGACGCCGAGCGTAATGGCCGCCAAGGCCATATCGTAGAACGGCACCCGGTCGCGGTCCTGCTTGCCGAAGGCCGGGAAGACGAGGAACACGCAAGCCAACATCAGGCCCACCAACGCATAGAGGTACTCGTTCACCAGCAGCGTGTACCCGATCTTCCCTTCAATTCCCACCAGGTTCGCCAACTCGTTCAGGCGGAAATCCAGTTTGAAGATCTGGTAAATCGACAACAGAATCGCGGCGCTGCCGAGAACCATCACCGCCTTCTCCCAGAAACCGGTAAGGTTCCGGGTGCGCGCCAGGTCGACGTCGGGAATGTCGTCGACCGTGACCTCGTATTTCTGGTTCATTTCAGGCTTCCTCAAGCGCGCCAGCGGGAAGGTGGCGGGTGCAGAGCACGACTTGGTTATACTTTGGATCTGCTAAGAAAAGATCGGCTAAGAAAAGTGAAAACTCGGACCCGAGAGACGGGTGCAGCTTCTGCGCAGCCAGAGCCTACCATTTCTCAAAGATAACCGGTTGGCCGGCTGCTTTCAGCGCTTCTGCGCGAGCCGCAATCCAACCAGCTTTGAAGGCTTCGTCGTCATTGGGCGCATCGGCTATATAGTCTTTCCATGCTTTTTGCAGTGCTTCCTGACGTATCAGTGTCTGCTTCTGGATTTCGTCCTGCCCTTCTGGCCAAACGCCCATTTCCTTAAAATACGCGATTGCGCCTTCGTGGTAGGGGACCAACTGGTGAAATTTCTGATTTTCGAGCGCCCAGCCCGGTGCGCCCGGTGCCGAACCCTCAAAGGTGTCGAAATGGTCCTGCATCGCCTTCACGATGCTGTAGGACGTTTCCGCATCGAGGTTGTCGAGCGAAGCAAGGATCGGATAGGGAGTATTGGGCATCCACTGACCGCCATCTTTCATGCCAACGCCGACGGTTGCGAATTGCGGGAAAATCCAGGGAACGACGGCTGTCATTCGATCCCAGCATTCCGGCGTGTTTGGCATTTCCGGGTAGTAGATCCCGCGGGGGCTGGCCTCAATCTTCTTGTTGAGCGCGGAGAAGGTGGCGTTGGTGAAGGCATCCACCTCGTTGTTGATAAAGCCATCGACGGTTGGTCCGTGGCCGCCAAATTCCACCTTCTCGACGTCATCCCAGGTGAGGCCGGCGCAGGCCAGCATCGCCCCAACCAGCATGTTGATGGCCGGCGCGCCCCGCACCCAGGCGACACGTTTGCCTTTGACGTCCGCCAAATTCTTGATGCTCTGATCGCCGGGCGTGACTAGCCCCGTAGAAGCGCCCTTGCCAATCGACAGAATGTGCAGGCGGAGCGGCTGCGGACCCCATTCGCGCGTGCCAAAGATAAATACCCCTTCCTGCGCATAAACCGAATCGGAACCGGTGGCAGTGAACTGCGCGCGACCGGCCTTCACCGGCCCCAGACGCGATACGTCGTTCTTGCCGGGCAGCACGCGGACATTGGTGCCGTAATTGTTCTTCAGGATGGAGCCGAGGCCGACCATCTGGCTGTAACCGGACGAGCCGACATCATAGGCGGTTACGACAAGGGTGCCGGGCAATTTTACCTCTGCGGCCCCGGCCGCGCCGGACCAGATCATTGCCGCTGCGCCAACGGCAGCAGCTATCAAGCGTTTCATGAAGGGAACACTCCCTGGTTTCGCATTCCGGTGATCGCTGTGAATCCGCGGCACTGAAACTCAATCTAGAGGCGAGCAGCGACGGGGCGCAAGACTGGTAATACCACTATAGGCGTAATTCCGAAGGCACTCTTATAACGCCCTCTGAGAGGGCCGTCTGAAAGGACGCAACCGGCCTTTTGGGCCAGATATCGACCGGCCGGCAGTGTGCCCGCATCGCGGGCACACTTTCTAGGGCCGGAGCCTACCACTCGTAAAAAATAACGGGCAACTCGGCCGCTTCCAACGCTTCCGCACGCGCCGACATCCAGCCTTTGGCAAAGGCGTCGTCGTCGTCGGGCGCATCAGCCGTGTAATCTTTCCAGGCTTTCTGCAGCACTTCCTGGCGTTTCAGCGCCTGCTCCTGAATTTCGTCCTGCTCTTCCGGCCAGACGCCCTGCTCCTTGTAGTACTCGATGGCGCCCTCGTGATAGGGTACCAGCTTGTGGAACTGCTGGTTTTCCATGGCCCAGCCTTCCGCGCCGGGAGCTGTGTCCTTAAAGGTGTCGAAGTGGTCCTGCATCGCCTTGATGATGCTATAGGAGGTCTTGGGGTCCAGATTGTCGAGCGAAGCCAGGATCGGGTACGGCGTGTTCGGCATCCATTGACCACCCTCGGCAATGCCGGTGCCGACGGTCGCAAATACCGGAATGTACCATGGCACGACCGCGTTCAGACGCTTCCAGCACTCGTCGCTGTTGGGGATGACCGGGTAGTAGATGCCGCGCGGGCTGGCCTCGATTTTCTTGTTGAGGGCAGAGAATGTGGCGTTGTTAAAGGCATCCACCTCGTTATTGATGAAGCCGTCGACGGTCGGACCGTGTCCGCCGAATTCCACTATCTCGACGTCGTCCCAGGTGTAGCCCGCGCAGGCCAGCATGGACTCGACCGCCTTGTTCAGGGCCGGTGCGCCGCGCACCCAAGCGACGCGCTTGCCCTTGATGTCTTCGATCTTCTCGATGCTCTTGTCGCCCGGCGTCACCATGCCGACCGCAGCACCCTTGCCGATCGCCAGAATGTGCAGGCGCAGCGGCTGCGGCCCCCAATCGCGCGAGCCGAAGGTGAAGACGCCCTTCCTGTGCATAGACCGAGTCCGAGCCCGTCGCGGTGAACTGCGCCCGGCCGGCCATTACGGGACCAAGACGCGACACGTCGTTCTTGCCCGGCAGCACGCGGACGTTCACGCCGTAGTTGTTCTTCAGGATCGAGCCAAGGCCGACCATTTGGCTGTAGCCGGACGAGCCGACATCATAGGCGGTAACGACAAGGGTGCCGGGCAGGTTCACCTCTGCGGCCCCGGACGCGCCGGCCCAGGTCATTGCTGCTGCGCCGACGGAAGCCGCGATCAAACGTCTCATGAGGGGTAGTCTCCCAAGTTTCAGCGTTCCAGTTGACCGCGGTTGATCCGCGACCTGACGCGATCCTAGAGGCGGCAGGTGGCGCGGTGCAAGACCGGTAAGGCGGCAGTCGGAGGGCAGGCGATCGGAAGGCCAGCGCCGGGCATGAGACACGAACGCGGCAACGCCGCGTGCCGCAAGCGGCAATGCTTCGCGTGCATGACGGGCGATTTCTGGCAACTATCCCCCAAAGGCACTGGGCAAAGACACTGCGTAACGAGGGACTTCTGGCATGACCACCACCGAGGCTGACCGGCCGGCCGCAGGCGGCATTGGCATATTCGAGAAATGGCTGTCGGTCTGGATCGCGCTCTGCATCGTCGCCGGCATCGTCCTCGGCTCGGCCCTCCCGGGCTTGTTCGGCTTTTTGGCATCGCTGGAGGTCGCCAGTGTCAATCTGGTGGTGGCGGTGCTGATCTGGGCGATGATTTTCCCGATGATGGTGAATGTAGACTTTGCCAGCCTCAGCCATATCGGCGACCGGCCGAAGGGGTTGACGATCACGCTGGTCGTCAACTGGGTCGTGAAGCCCTTCACCATGGCCGGCCTTGGCGTGCTGTTCTTCGAGGTGGTTTTCGCGGACCTGATCGCGCCGGAAAACGCGCAACAGTATATTGCCGGCCTGATCCTGCTGGGCGCGGCGCCGTGCACGGCCATGGTCTTCGTCTGGTCGCAGATGACCAAGGGCGACCCGACTTATACCCTGGTGCAGGTTTCGGTGAACGACCTGCTGATGATTGTGGCGTTCGCGCCCATCGTCGCCCTGTTGCTGGGCGTCACCGATATCGAGGTGCCGTGGGAGACGCTGCTGATCTCCGTCGCGCTCTATGTGGTGATCCCGCTCGCGGCTGGCGCCCTGGTGCGTGCAGCGCTAATGCGGAAGGGCGGGCAACCCGGTCGATGCGTTCACGGCTAAGGTGAAGCCGTTCTCTATTCTGGGCCTGCTCGCCACCGTGGTGTTGTTGTTCGGCTTTCAGGGCCATGTGATCGTTGAAGACCCGCTGCTGATCGCCCTGATCGCGACCCCGTTGCTGATCCAGTCCTACGGGATTTTCGCGGTCGCCTATGCCGCGTGCTATCTGTGGCGCGTGCCGTTCAATGTGGCAGCACCCTGTGCGCTGATCGGCACATCAAACTTCTTTGAGTTGGCGGTTGCGGTCGCAATTTCGCTGTTCGGGCTGCACAGCGGCGCGGCGCTCGCGACCGTGGTAGGCGTGCTGGTAGAGGTGCCGGTGATGCTTTCCCTCGTGGCATTCGCCAACCGGACGCAGGGCTGGTTCCGTTAGCCGTCAGTGCTTCGAGACGGCCGTTGGTAAACAAAGAGGAAAGCGGGTGGTCTCGTGGTTAAATACTTCTGAAAGCAGGTATAAAAATTTTGATATAAAATCTAGTATATATTAACAAAGTATTCTACCGATCGCATTATGCGGTTATTTATAAGATCCGGCTATAGATTGCTCCGTTGGTACGGAGAACTCTATGTTTGTATTTCGAGAAGCTGGTGGATCTGAAAACACCGCGATCAATTCCGGCAAGGAGCAGGCTCAAGCCTCGTCTTCCTCGCGGCATCCCGCAACGATTTTGAAGGTGTCGGTGCCGACGCCGTTCGGATGGTACTATATCAATATCCGTTTCGGCCAAGAGCGCCGCTCTGTCGATCGTCTGATCGAAGAGGGACAGCTCTCGGTGAAAAAGGTGTCCGCTGATTTACACCCTGGCTCTATGGGCCCTCTTTGGCTTCATTTGCCTTGGCGTGATGGTCGCCATCTATCTGATGAAGTCCGTAGCGGGCATCGATCTTTTTCATGGTACTTCGTTTCTGCACAATTTCATTTATTAGCCGGAGATCAAGCAACGCGCCGACGCCGACTTACCGGAGTGTCGGACACCGGGTTAAGCGGAAACGGCGGCCGATGTCCGCGGGTGGGCCAGCACCTGGCTGATGAAGACAGGCGCAGAGCTCCCCTACGCATAGAGGTTGGTGACCAGGTCCGGCGCCACCTTCAGGACGGCGGCGATGCCGCGCAAAATGCGGAACGATCAGGCCGGGCACGCCGCACGGGCCGCCCTTGTCGCACGGGCGCGATCCTGGTGGGCTGGAGACGGATGGCATTGTGCAAGTTGTTAAGTCTGGTTTGCGCATCTTGATCGAGGCTCGCGATTGGGGTTGGAGTGCCCGCAGAACGGGCGCCAATTCTTCCCGATTGTCGCGAGCGGGAATGTTGCGTAGAACTGGCGGTGCACAAAGCGTCGCCGTACGCTCAACGATCAACCATCAACTTGCCAGTTCAGGCAAGACGAAAGGGAAACGCCATGTTCCGACCCATCCGTACTTTTGCAGCCACCGCTGTCTTGGGGGCCGCCGTCGCCGCGGCTTCACCCGCCATGGCAGAGCGATTGGTCTTTATGACCGGTCCGGCCGGCGGCTCCTGGTACCCGCTGGGCGCCGCGGTGCAGAACATTCTGCAAAAAGCCAATCCCGATATGACGGTGGACATCCGTCCGGGCGCCGGCCTGATCAATATCCGCGGCGTCGCCGAAGGCAAGGCCGATCTCGGCTGGGGCAACGTCATTTCAACCGTGGACGCGATCAACGGCAACCCGCCCTTCGATGAGAAGGTCGAAAACCTTTGCAATATGGGCGCGTTCTATACGCAGTATGGCCAGCTCGTCTCGGTCGACCCGGAGATCAAAAACTGGGAGGACATGAAGGGCAAGCGGCTTGCGACCCTGCCGCGCGGCAACACGACGGAAGCCGCGGCCCAGACCATGCTGAAGGCCGCGGGGCTGACCTATGACGATCTCGCTCAGGTCAACTTTGCGTCCATGACCGACCAGGTAAACATGGCCAAGGACGGCCAGGTCGACGCGATCTATAGCGTGACGGCGGTCCCAGCGGGCGCTTTCCTCGACCTTGCCAATTCCCAGAAGACCTATTTCATCCCGATCACCGACGAGCAGTTCGCGAAGGTTCAAGAGATGAATCCCGGGCTGGAACCGGATGTCGATACCGGCAAACGGCTATCCGAACCAGCCGGAGGATGTGCCGATCGGCGGCTTTGCCATGCACATGATCGCGAACTGCGAAGATATGTCGGAAGAGACCGCCTATAACGTGGTGAAGGCGATCGCCGAAAACGTCTCGGAACTGGGCTCTGTCAACCGCGCGCTCGCCAAATTCACGGTGAAGGATCTGGCGCGTGACGTGGGCATGCCGATGCACCCGGGCGCGGAAAAGTACTATAAGGAAGTCGGTGCCCTTTAACCGGGTCCGGTTTCGGCATCACACGCCGGCCGGAGCTTTGGTGCCGGCCGGCGTGGCGGCCAGTTCGCGGATCACATACACGGTGCTCGGCCGGTATTGCAGCGACGCGTCCGGGACGCGAACGCCGATCGCCGGAGATTGCATTGGCAGCAATTGGAATAACCCCTGATGAATGAAGATTGGCGACGCCCGTCAGTTGCAGCGCCCGCGCTGATCGCGCTGGCCATGGCGGCTTTTCATTTATGGGTGGTCTTTGCAGGGGCGCCCGAGGTTCTCTATTTCCGCGGCACGCACCTGCTGTTCGGCCTGGTGCTGATCTTCCTCTGGTATCCCACCTTTCAGGCCGCCACGGGCGCCAGATGGGCCTTCGGTGCGGGTGTCGATGCGGTTTTCATCGCCATATCGGCGGCCGCCATCGGTTATCTGTTCGTCGAGCATGACTATATTCTGGACCGCTTCGCCTATGTGGACGATCCGCGGCCGATCGATTTCGTCCTCGGCATTTGCCTGATCATCGCGGTGCTGGAAGGCACGCGCCGGCTGGTCGGCTTCGCGCTGCCGGTGACGGCCGTCCTGTTCTTGCTTTATGGCTATTTCATCACCGGATTGCGGCCCGGCGAGATGCTTGACCAGATGTATCTGACGACGGAAGGGATCTTCGGCATCCCGCTCGCCGTCTCCGCGACCTACATGGTGCTGTTTATCGTGTTCGGTTCGCTGGTGGAGAAGACCGGCACCGGCAAGTTGTTCATGGACTTTGCGCTGGCGCTGGCGGGCTCTGCCGCGGGCGGCCCGGCCAAGGTGGCGGTCATGACCAGCGCCATGTTCGGCACGATTTCCGGCAGTTCCACGGCGAACGTGATGACGACCGGCACCTTCACCATTCCTTTGATGAAGCGTCTTGGCTACCGCGCGCCCTTTTCGGGTGCCGTTGAGGCGGTGGCGTCTACCGGCGGCCAGATCATGCCGCCGATCATGGGCGCGGCTGCGTTCGTCATGGCGGAGTTCCTGGCAGTCAGCTATCTGACCGTGATCCTGATCGCCCTGCTCCCAGCCATGCTGTATTTCGTGGCCGTCTTCGTCGCGGTGCATTTCGAGGCCAAGCGGCTGGGGCTGAAAGGTTCCCCAAACCGGACCTGCCGCGCATGGGCAAGGTACTGTTCGAGCGAGGGCATCAATTCCTGCCGCTCTTCGTGATCGTGGGCGTGCTGGTGGCGGGTTTCAGCGCCCCCTATGCCGCGACCTGCGGCCTGCTGTCCGTCGTGCCGATCGCGCTCTTGCGCAAGACGACGCGCAAGGAAATCACCGTCGGATTGGTGATTGACGGCCTGATCAGCGGCATTCGCAACTCTCTGCAAGTGGTCGCGGCCTGTGCCTGCGCCGGCATCGTTATCGGGATCATCGCGCAAGGCGGTATAGGCGTGACCTTCTCGGCCTTCGTTATCGCGCTCGCCGATAATTCGTTGATCCTGGCGCTGATCCTGACGGCGGTTGCGGGCATCATCCTGGGCATGGGCCTGCCGACGACGCCGGCTTATATCGTGCAGGTGGCGCTGCTGGTGCCCGCGCTAGTGAAGTTGGGCGTTGCGCTCGAGGCGGCGCACATGTTCGTGCTGTATTTTGCCTGCCTTTCCGCAATCACGCCGCCGGTGGCGATCACGCTCTATGCCTCCAACAGCCTGGCCGGCGCCAATCTTTGGTCGGGAGGCATCGCGGCAATGAAGCTGGCGGCGACCGGCTATATCATCCCGTTCATGTTCGCCTACAGCCCGTCTCTATTGATGATTGGCAGTTGGGACCGGATCCTGATCTCCAGCATCACGGCGCTGATCGGGGTCTCGCTGCTGGCGGCGGGCCTGCACGGCTATCTGGCGCGCCGCGCGACATGGTGGGAGCAGTTGCTGATGGTCGCCGCCGCCTTCACGCTCATCAAGCCCGGACTGGTGACGGATTTGGCAGGGGTGGCGTTGGTGCTGGTGACGCTGGCTTCGCAGCGGATGATCGCGCGGCCGGCACGCTTCCCCGCGGGCGCAGACTGACGGGGGCGGAACGGCGGCGCTCCCCCGTCCGCCTGCGTCTCTAAACTACCGCTTGGCGTCGGCCGCCGCGACCTCACTCATGAACGGGGCGGCGACGTCAGCGTTGATTTTGCAGTCGAGGAAAATCGGCCCTTCGGGGCTCGCCAGCAACGGCGCCAGCGCCTCCAGCTCTTCCAGGGTGCGGATGGTGTGCGCGTCGTAGCCGAATGCCTCGGCCACCGGCGCATAGTCCACATCGGGGAAAAACGCCTTTTGCGCCGGCAATTGCCGCAGCCGCAGAAAATGCACCTCCGCCCCATAGGCGCAGTCGTTCATCAGCACGACGATCAGGGGAAGGTCCTCCCGCACCACGGTCTCCAGTTCGCCCATGGTCATGGCAAAGCCGCCGTCGCCGATCACCAGCACCGTCGGAATATCGGGCCTGGCCTTGGCGAAGCCCAGCCCGGCGCCGAAGCCCAGGCCGATGGAGGCGAAGTCGCTGACCATCTTGAAGTGGCCGGGGTTTGGCACATCGAAATACGGCACCACGCCCAGGAAGTTGCCGCCGTCATAGGTCATGTTGCGCTCCGCCGGCAGCATGCGGTTCAGCGCCACGGCAACCGAGCGCATGTCCAGCGTCCGGGCGGTGTTCTGCGGCTGGAAATCCTCCGCGATGTCAAAGCGCTCCAGCGAGGCGCGGTTGTCTGGCGAGTGGAACGGCTTGTCGGCATCCGCCCGGTCAGGCACCGCCGCGGTCAGCATTTCCGCCGCCAGCCTTGCGTCGCCGACCACCGCCACGTCCGCCGTCGTCCAGCGGCCGATATTGGCGCGCACGGCGTCCACCTGGATCAGCGGCACCTGCGGCAGCGACTCGCCAAAGCTCATGGTCAGCACGTTGAGGCCGGCGCCAAACACCAGCACGCAGTCGGCCTCCCCCGCCATGCGCCGGGCGAGCGAGTGGGAGAACGAGCCAATAATGCCGAGGTTCAACGGATGCCCCCGGAACAGATCCTTGCCCCTGGCGGAGGTCGCGAGCAGCGCGCCGGTCTTTTCGGCGAGCTGCTTCAGCGCGTCGGCCGCACCCGACTTGAAGGCGCCGTAACCCGCCAGAATCAGCGGTTTCTTTGCCGAAGCCAGCAGGCCTGCGGCGGCGGCGATGGCCTCATCGCGCGGCGCCTGCGCGGTGCGGGGCGGCAAAGGTTCCGCTGCGATGACGGGCAGGGGCGCATCGTCGGCAGGAATCTCTACGTCCGTTAGTTGCACATCGACGGGCAGGAACATGGCGACCGTCGCCCCCTTCATCGCCGCCGCCGCCGCGTCGGCCAGTGTCTGGCGGGCGGCATCAGCGCTGGTTGGCGTGAAAGAGCGGATACCGGCGGCTTTTAGAATACCGGCCTGATCGACGCCCTTATAGTCCGGGCCGCCGCCGTTCGAACCGGTGTTCAGCGGTGCCTCGCCATAGATGATCAACAAAGGGTTGCCCGTGCGGCTGGCGAAGGTCGCGCCGTGCAGACCATTGGCCAGCGCCGGCCCGCGGCCGATGCAGGCGACGGTCAGCCGGCCGCTTGCCTGGGCATAGGCGTCCGCCGTGGCGATGGCGATATTCTCGATGCCTTGCGCCCACGAACTTGACGCCCAGCGCATCGAGCGTCACGCCGAAATGGGCAGTGTCGTCGCTCATCAGGCCGAAAACGGTTTCGACGCCCATGGCCTTCAGGTCTTGGGCCAGGATTTCGTAGACCGGAACAATTCGGCTTGCGGTCGCGGTATTGCTGTCGAGAGGGGCCATGGCGCGAAACTCCATTATTACGCTTGATGCGTTGCGAAAAAGCCTAGTGGTGCGGGGTGGGGCTGTCGAGCGTAAGTCGATTCGATTTGGTCAGCGGCACGGAAAGTTGGTATCACTGTGCCGCCACAAATGGCCAAGCCAGATCGCGTGCCGCCCGGGCTGTTTGGGTGCTATGCGTAGGCTCTGTGGCTCTATCCCTATACCCATAACATCGGAGGAACATCCATGAGACCGAACAAGATCAAGCAGATGTGGCGTGACGGAAAATAGGTGACCCTGGGCTGGCTCTCTGCCTCGCACGGCTTTACCGCGGAAATCATGGCCCGCCAGGGCTTCGACGCATTCTGCGTGGATCTGCAGCACGGCACCGACTGAGATGAGCGATGTGCTGCCCATGCTCCAGGCGATCTCCCAGACCGAGACGGTGCCGGTGGTGCGCGTTGCCTGGAATGACCCGGCGTCGATCATGAGGGCGCTTGACCTTGGCGCTTATGGCATCATCGTGCCGCTGGTGAATACCGCCGAAGAAGCGGCGATGGCGGTGGCTGCCTGCCGTTACCCGCCCGTCGGCATCCGCTCGTCCGGCCCCGTGCGCGCCCTCGCATTATGGCGGCCCCGACTACGTGGCGCATGCCAATGACGAGATCGTCGTCATGGCCATGATCGAGACGAAGGAGGGCATCGCGAACCTGGATGCCATCTGCGCCACGCCCGGGCTGGACGCCGTCTATATCGGACCAGCCGATTTGTCCTTCGCTCTGGGTCTGGAGCCGCGCGGCGACAACCCCGACGCGCTGCATCTTGCCACCTGCGACAAGATCCTGGAGACGGCACATAAGCACGGGATCAAAGCGCTCATGCATTGTGCAAGCGCGGCGTTCGCGGCGGGCGCCGTGAAGCGCGGCTTCGATATGGTCATGCTGACGTCCGATCTATCCTGCATGATCGCTGGTGCGAAAGCGCAATTGCGCGAGCTGAAAGAGAAGATCGGGTAGGGACGGGGCCAACCGGCCCCTGCCTTCCGCTGGGCATCAGGGCGACCTGCAAACCGCGGCCCGATAAAGGGATGGTGCCGCCGGAGAGAGAAATTCGCAACTCTCTCTTCGAAACGCTGCACGATTGGGAATTTCAGCGCAAGGCCGTTGAAGACCTTAACACCGTAACTTTGGGCAATGATCCTAGGCACGGTGATGAGCATTTCGGAACGTGATTTCAACGCGGTAGCAGCCGCCAAACCAAAGAAGAAGCGCGGGCTCCGGTCTCGCTGCGCTTCTCCTTCGCATAGATGGCGCTTACGCGCGCCGGAGCAAACGGCGTGCCGCTCGGGGCGTGTATCAAGGCCACGTTCGTTGATGAGCCGCTGGAGAAGGTCTGCCGCCGCACCAACCCGGTCAATGACCATGAAGCCCTGGGGAAGCCCTGGGCCGCGCACTTGGTTCGCTCGGGCAATCGCGGCTCCCGCAAAACCTTAAACCAGCTCGCCTGTAAAGTTCGGAGAGAGGTTTTCAGTTTTTGATCAAGGCCGCCTTGTTAGCCTCTTTCAAATCAATCAATCGAAACGGCGGTTGTTGTTGGGCTGTGGAGTTGTGGTCACGCTCAGCGCTGTCCATCAAATCCCCAGCCTCTCCTTCGCCGGAGGAGGATGTGATGAACGTTAAAGCGCGTTTGGGTTGGGTGAAGCTCTATGAACAAATAGGCCATGTCGGGATCGTCTGCCGCCGGTGCGGTATCAGCGCCCCTACGCTATCGCAAATGGTGGCGACGTTACCAAGCCGAAGGGGAGGCAGGGCTAGTCGACCGGAGCCGCCGGCCACACCGCTCGCCCCATCGCCGCCCCATCGTCTCCTCGAACAAGAGGAGCAACTCATCCTGAAGCTCCGCCGGGAGCGCAAGCTTGGGATTAAGCGGCTGCGCATCGAATTGATCCGTCAGCACGGCCTGCGGCTTGCCATCGACATGATCCACAAGTCCTGGTGCGGAACGACGCCAACCGGTTGAAGCGGCGGAAGCTGGAACGGAAAGAGAAATGGAAACGCTACAGCAGGCCGGTGCCCGGTGATCGGGTCCGGATGCATGTCTGCAAGATCGCCAAAGGACTGGACCAGTTCACCGCTATCGAGACGCCCCGCTACCGGGCCGGCCCTTTTCCCCCGGAAAACGGCGAAGCGCACACTGGCCTTCCCCGACCGGGTGGTAGAGCAGGTGCCATTCCCGATCCGGCGTACGCAACTGACCGCGGCCAGGAGTTCTTCGCCGACGATGTCCAGGA
>CAWEBB010000026.1:0-82441 GCA_963807085.1 uncultured Alphaproteobacteria bacterium | reverse complement strand
AACCGCTACGGCCGGCCCGGCAAGGGGAACGACAAAGGCGGCGTCGAGGGGCTGGTCGGTTATGCCCGGCGCAATTTCATGGTGCCGATGCCCCGGTTTGCGACATGGGACGCCTTCAATGCCTGGCTGGAAGAGCAATGCCGCAAGCGCCGGTCGGCTATTCTGCGCGGTCATACCGAGACGATTGGGCAGCGCCTGGAGCGTGACCTGGGGCTTCCGGCTTGACGCCGCAACTGCCAATGCTGAGGCCGGTGCTTGGCTGCGCACGTGGCCAATGTGCGCTACCATGGCGAGACGAAAGAGCGGCCGGCAGACCGCTTTGCCACCAAGCAGAAGCTGCTGCTGCCCAGGGCATCGCGCTGGCGCGAGATGGGCAACCGGCGGTCGCTGAGCTGAGCGGGATCACCATCGCGCAGCATGATCTTGCCATTTATGACGCCATTGGGGACGCCATCGGGCGGGCGGCGGCATGAGCCTGCAGTCGGATCGCCTGGTCGACCTCTGTAACGAACTGAAGCTGGCCGGCCTGGCCGAGAGTTTTTCCGAACTGGCCACCCGGGCGGTGGAGGCCGAGCAGAGCTTCCTGGATTTCCTGGAAGAGGCATTGGTGACGGAACGGGACTGCCGGCGGGTGCGCTCAGCCGCGACGCTGGTGCGAATGGCCGGCTTTCCTGCCGTGAAGACGCTGGAAGAATACGACTTCAAGTTTGCAACGACGGCCCCGCGCAAGCAGATCGAACACCTGGCGGCTTTGGCCTTCGTCAGCCGGCGCGAGAACGTCATCCTGCTCGGTCCCCTCCGATCGTGCGTCATACTGCTCACCTCGCTATGTCATTGGAACTTAATGACTGTCTGATCCGGATTTGGTGGTGGCGGGCGTTTTGCGTGCGGAATGGCCGGTCCGCCTGCAGCGATGGCCTCGACATCCGAGCGCTTGATGATCCATGGCGCGCCCTTGCAGTGCTGTCGAGCCCGAAAGATACCGTCCTGGATCATACGTCGGACCGACATCGCGCTGCAGCCAATGAGATCGGCCGCCTCCGCGAGGGTGACCTCGCCACGCGCCGCCCGCTCGCCCTCTTGATAGACCGCGATGGAATGCTGGTTTCGGAAGCTGCACACCCGCGATTGGGTCCAGCCGTTGAGACGTCCCGTCTTGAAGCCTTCCCGATTGAGGAGCGCTGCCATCGCCTTGTCGGGCATGAGACGCGCCAATGCCCGGATGAGGTGTAAAGCACGTGACTTGATCTGACACTCTTGCTCCACTGGAGCGCAAATGAGGAATGTCGATCCATGACCAGCATTCAAGATAAGATCATCAAACCAAAGTTGGGGCTGTTGGAGCTAGCCAAGCAGCTCGGCAGCGTCAGCCAGGCCTGTAAGGTGATGGGGTACTCGCGGGACAGCTTTTACCGGTTCCGCGATCTTTATGAGCAGGGCGGGGCCGAAGCGCTGATTGATCTCTCGCGCCGCAAGCCGCTGCTGAAGAACCGGGTGCCCGAGCACGTGGAGAAAGCCGTCGTTGATCTGGCCATCGAGAACCCGGCGCTGGGCCAGAAGCGGGCGTCCTGGGAACTGCAGCAGAAGGGCGTGATGGTCTCATCGTCCGGCGTGCGTTCGATCTGGCTGCGCCATGACCTGGAGACGATGAAGAAAAGGCTGAAGGCGCTGGAGGCCCGCTCGGCCCAGGAAGGCATTCTCCTGACCGAAGAGCAATTGGCGGCGCTGGAAAAGGCCAAGCAGAAACGGGCAGCCCACGGCGAGATCGAGAGCGACCATCCGGGCTTCCTTGGTAGCCAGGACACCTACTATGTCGGCACGATGAAGGGCGTTGGGCGGATCTATCAGCAGACCTTCATCGACACCTACGCCCGCACCGCTCAGGCCAAGCTTTATACGGAAAAGACGGCGATCACGGCGGCCGATCTGCTGAACGACCGGGTGATCCCGTTCTACGCCGAGCATGGTATCGCCCTGCTACGCATCCTGACCGACCGCGGCACCGAGTATTGCGGCAAGGTCGAAAACCACGCCTATCAGCTCTACCTGGCCGTCGAGGACATCGACCACACGCGGACCAAGGCGAACAGCCCGCAGACCAACGGTATTTGCGAGCGCTTCCACCGGACCATCAAGGATGAGTTCTACGACATCGCCTTCCGCAAGAAACTTTACCGCTCTGTTGAGGAACTCCAGACAGACCTGGATTATTGGCTAGCAAAATACAACGAACAACGGCCACACTCTGGGAGGTATTGCTATGGCAAGACACCCATGCAAACCTTCCGGGAAACGCTGCACATCGCTGTTGAAAAGACCATCCGAACGCCGGATTTATCTGACAGCTACAAACCCGCTCTCAGCATTGCTGAGTAGCCTGTCCGTCAGATCAAGTGCCGAGTTTTACAGATGAGGTCCTCGGTCGCGGGCGCGGCCGCCCAGCGGTGTTGTCCGGTCTTGTTCTTTTGAACGGTTAGCGCGGTGTGATCGCCACCCTGCCAATGCAACAGAAGCTCGATCTGATCACCTTCCACACGGACCACGATCTCGTTGAGAACAGCGCGGAGGATCCGCTTGCGCGTCGCGGCGGTGGCGCGGGGATGCTCCCAGGCCGCGGCTATATCCGCTCCCATCGCCATGAGGTTGCGGCGTTCATCATTGCTGATCGCGTCGGGCTGTTGTCGGGCCGCCACTTCCAACTCGAACTCGATCGCGCTGACTGCGGCGAGGGCATCATTCCAGCGCCGTTCCGGCTCGCCGGCCACAAGTCGATTATCGGGATCGACCGCATCGTACTGACGCTGCATCCGCCGGGCCTCAAATCGGGCCTGTTCCAGCGAGAGTTCGACGTGCCGCCGCTTTGCGTCGTCGTCGAGCGCATGTGTCGAAATGGCTTGCAACGCGGCTTCGACGCCGAGCGGCTGAAGCAACCTGACGACTTCGGCGCCAACGGCTTGATCGACCCGTAACGAACCGAAGGAGATGCAGGGGCCGGCTCCATGGTTGATCATGGCGCCGCGGCAATGGTAGCGCCCCGTGTTGCCGTCGCGTCCGCTGTAGGCGACATGAAGCTTTCGCCCGCAGTGGCCGCAGCGCAGTAAGCCGGCCAGGATGAGTTCGCCTTTGCGAAGGGCACCGCGCGCCTTCATTCCCATACCGTTGGCGTTATCCGCGATCAGGCGCAGGTTCCTCTCGAATTCCGCCCAGGAAAGGTAGCCGGCATGATGATCGAGGATCAAGACATCCCAGTCTGCCCGCTCTTTGCGGAACCCTCGCACAATTCGCTTGCGACCATTCCCGATGGCCGTCCGGCTGCCGGTCCGCCCGAACGCATAGGCGCCCGCATAAATGGGGTTTGTCAGAAGGTGATGGATCGTGTTGTAGACGGGCATCTTCCAGACAAGCGCAGGTCCCTCGTCCCGGCGATGGTCGGCGCAGGGAAGCATGATTTGCTCTGCACGCAGCGACAGATGCACCTGGCGGATGCTCTGCATCTCGGCGAAACGGGCAAAGACCAGTGCGATCGCTTCGCGCACGCGCAGATCAGGGTCTTGTTCGATCCGATCTCGGCCTGCTCTGATGTAGCCGACAGCCACGGTCATGAAGAGTTCGCCGCGTCGCGCTTTCTGCTTGAGAGCCTCGAACGACCGGGCCCGCAGGATCGAGAGTTCGAGTTCGCTCATCGTGCCCTTCATGCCCAACAGGAGCCGGTCGTTGGGATGGCGAGGCTCATAGGTGCCGTCCTCGTCCACGATCAGCGTACCGACCAAGCCGCAGAACTCGATCAGCGTATGCCAGTCGCGGCCGTTGCGGGCCAGACGCGAGGCCTCGATGGCGAAGACGGCGCCGACGCGCCCTTCGCAGATCGCGGCCAGCAGCCGCTCGAAGCCGGGCCTGCTGACACCGGAACCCGATCGGCCAAGATCGTCGTCGATAACCGATACGTCGCTCCAACCAAGTGCCCGCGCCCGGTCGGCGAGGCCGTACTGGCGACGCTGGCTCTCGTGATTGTTGGCGACCTGGCCGGCGGTCGACTGCCGCACGTCGATGTAGGCTCCGCGGGCCAGGTGATCAGATGTGATCTTCATGATCGTCCTCCACCAGGCCCATTCTGACCTTCGTCGTCTCCTTCAGAAGCAGACTGACCAGCGCCAGGAGATTCGACCGTTCCGGGACCTTCAGCGTCAGGGGCGGATCCTCGCTTGCGAACAGATCGGGATGGCGTTGAATGGTGCGCGGGCGCCGCATGCTGATCTCCTTCGCGGCGGGGATCGCCGCAAAGCGAGATTAAACAGGCATCGAGTTCAAGCCGAAGCAGCCGCAGGGAGGTCACTGCAAGTCGCGGCCTATCGCAAACGCAGACCGACGCGGCGCTTTCTTCTAGCATCCAGCCGGGGATTTGCGCCAACGTGCCGTCCGGCTGTCGGATGGTCAGGTGGGCGGCGCCGCCATACCTCTTCCGCGCCGTGACGATGACAACTTCACCGCAAAGAGGGTGATACCGATAGTGGACCTTGCCGTCGTCACTATGGGGACGGGCATTATGACCCTGCTTCGGCGGGCACCGGAAAAACCCACGTTGCTCTCAGTCTGGGGCTGGCAGCCTGCCAGAAGGGCCTCTCCGTCGGCTTCATCACAGCGGCCGCCCTGGTGCACGAACTGATGGAGGCCCGGGACGAGCGCCGCCTGTTGCGATTGCAGAAGCAACTGACCAGCCACAAGCTGCTGATCATCGACGAACTCGGCTTTGTTCCCCTGAGCAAAACCGGCGCCGAGTTATTGTTCGAGTTGATCTCACAGCGTTATGAGCATGGTGCCACCCTGATCACCAGCAACCTGCTCTTCGGCGAATGGACAGAGGTCTTTGGCTCAGAACGCCTGACCGGCGCTCTGCTCGACCGGCTCACCCATCACGTCACCATCCTGGAGATGAATGGCGAGAGCTACCGCCTGAGCCAAAGCCGCAGCCGCAACGCCGGCGCCAAAACCCCATCCTGACCCAGACCGTTTGGCCCTAATGGGCCAAGAGCACCCCGGCCCACGCCAGCTTCATGGGAGCGCGCGTGCCGGGGTGCTCAACACAATTCCATCATCAAAACAGGAGCCGCCAACCTGGCCGACTTTTGCACCGCCTCTGTGGCAGGCTTTTACGCCGCCGTTGACAGGAACAACAGATTTTAGTCGATCTGCTCCATCACCATGCGCTCCGATCGGACCGAAAAAACGCCTGCAACAGCGTCGCCCGCAGCAGATGCTCCAGCGGCAGCCGCTCTGCCAGCCGGACATGGCTGAACAATCCTTCGTCACCATCCGTTACGTCCGCGCATCCGCCTCTCCTTTGCATGCGCAAAACAAAATTGCGATCCAGCCCCAACTGCGAGAGGCTTTTACAGCAGCCTGCTAGGGCTGCCACGCGGTGAACGGCATCCCCAGGCTCTCCGCGACCGCCAGGTAGGTCAGCTCGCCCTTGTTGATGTTGAGGCCGCGAGCCAGATGCTCGTTTTCGGCAAGGGCTTTTTCATAGCCTTTGTCGGCCAGCGCCAGCACGAACGGCAGAGTGGCGTTGTTCAGCGCCAGGGCCGAGGTTCGCGCCACTGCGCCCGGCATGTTGGTGACGCAATAATGCACCACGTCGTGCATGACATAGGTGGGCTTGTCGTGGCTGGTCGGACGGGAGGTTTCGAAGCAGCCGCCCTGATCGATCGCGATATCCACCATGACCGAGCCCTTGCGCATCTTCCTGACCACCTCTTCCGTCACCAGCTTGGGTGCGGCTGCGCCCGGCACCAGTACCGCGCCGATGACCAGATCGGCGTTCGTCACCAGTTCCTCGATGGCCTCAACGGTGGAGTAGCGGGTGTTCAGCGACGGACCGAACTGCAGGTCCAGGTCGTAGAGGCGTTGGATGTTCTTTTCGATCACGGTAACCCGCGCCTCCAGACCCATCGCCATGCGCACGGCATTGGTGCCACTAACCCCGCCGCCGATTACGACCACGTCCGCCGCCGGCACGCCCGGCACACCGCCCAATAGGATGCCGGCACCGCCCTGTTGTTTCTCCAGGTGGTGCGCGCCCACCTGGACGGACATGCGTCCCGCGACCTCGCTCATGGGGGAAAGCAGGGGCAGGCCGCCTCTCGCGTCCGTCACGGTCTCATAGGCGACGGCAACGGCTCCGGAAGCCAGCAGGCCCTCGGTCTGCGCCTTGTCCGCGGCCAGATGCAGGTAGGTGAACAATACCTGGCCGGGCCGAAGCATGGCGATTTCGGGGGCAAGCGGTTCCTTGACCTTAACAATGAGGTCAGCTTCGGCAAAGACCACCGCCGGGCTGGCGGCAATGCGTGCGCCCACGGCCTCGTAGGCGATGTCCGGGAAGTTCGAGCCTTCGCCCGCGCCGGTCTCAACCACGACTTGATGGCCGTGATGGATCAACTCGCGCACACTACCGGGCACCAGCCCTACCCGGTTTTCGCGGGACTTGATCTCTTTGGGAACGCCAACCAGCATGGCTATCACTCCTGCGTGCGGCACCGGGATCATTCTGATGTAAGCCGTTTCTGTAGTACCGCAATCAGCAGCAGCCCCGGTATTGCCACAATCGCCGTCAACAAAAAGTATATGGGCCAGTTTACCTGTTCGGCGATGAAGCCGCCGGGCGCAGCTATAAAGGTGCGGGCGACAGCCATCAGCGACGAGAGCAGGGCATACTGTGTCGCTGTATAATTCCGGTTGCAGAGAGCGGCCAGAAAGGCGACGAAGGCCGTGGTGCCCATGCCGCCCGCCAGGTTCTCGAAGGCGATGACGGCGGCCAGCGCGCTGACGTCGTGCCCGGCGAGCGCCAGCCCGGCAAAGCCCAGGTTCGAGAAAAGCTGCAACACGCCGCAAATCCACAACGCGGGTAACAGGCCCAGGCGCGCCACCATCACCCCGCCGAGAAAGGCGCCGATCAGGGTGGCAGCCAGGCCGAACAGCTTGACCACATTGGCGACCTCGGTCTTTTCAAAGCCCAGTTCCACATAAAGCGGGCTGTTCATCACGCCCACGGCCGCATCGCCCAGCTTGTAGAGCAGCACAAAGGCGAGGAAAGTGAGCCAGCCGGGCCGGTAAAGGAATTCCAGGAAGGGCTCGGCGACGGCGCGCTTCAGCCAGGCGAGCGCCCGTTCGGCGGCGGAGCCGATGGCGGGCGCGATGCGCGGTGCCTCCGGTTCCGGCGCCAGCAAGGTCGCGATCATGCCGAGGCCCATGCACGCGGCCATGATGATATAGACGGTGCTCCAGGGGGCGATGCTGGCGACATAGAGCGCGCCCGCGCCCGAGGCCAGCATCCCTACCCGGTAGCCGAAGACGATATTGGCCGCGCCCGCGCCTTGCTCTTCCGGCTCAAGGATTTCGACGCGGTAGGCGTCGATGACGATATCCTGGCTGGCGCTGGCAAAGGCGAGCGCGACCGCCCAAAGCGCGGTCAAGGCGGGATCGACGCCGGGGACTGTCTGGCCAAGGCCGACCATGGTGACGATCAAGGCGAGTTGCGTTGCCAGCAGCCATCCCCGCCGGCGCCCGAGCCAGGTGGTGAGCGGCGGCAGCGGCAACTGGTCCATCAGCGGCGACCAGAGAAATTTAAGCGTGTAGGCGGTGCCGACCAGCGCGAACAGGCCGATAGCGGACTTGGACACGCCTTCCTCCGCCAGCCAGAAGGTTAGCGTCGCGGTGGATAGCGCCAGCGGCAGACCGCTCGCAAAGCCCAGGGCCAGAATGAGGAGCAGGCGGGGGCGCAGATAAAGCCGTGCCGCAACCAACCAGCTTCGCGTCACGCTCGCTTCCCCGCCAGCAAAAAAATCAGGCTAGCCGCGCGGTGGGGCATAGTTTTCCCGCACGTAATCCTCCCGAAAACCAAGCTTCAAAATGTTCCGGTAGGAATGCTGCGGGTCGCGCGGCACATCCTCGCCAGTGCAGGTCATGATGGTATGGCACCCGCGCTCCAGGGCAAAGCGCAGGCGTGCCGCCAGCACGGCACCCTGGCTGCCCCGCTGGCGGAATGCCGGAGCGGTCGCGCCAAAATCGGTCCAGGCCATACCGTCCTGGATAAACAGGCCGCCGCAGCCGGCGGGCTCTTCCCCCTCGAAGCTCATGAAGGCGTGCCAGTTCGGCAGCCCGGGCCAAAGCGCCAGCCATGGCTCCGCCTCTTCGCCAAGGTCGAATGCCGCGCAGACGATCCGGGCAAGGGCCGGACCATATTCCGGCCCGACACGCTCGATTCGAAGGTCCGTTGTGATTTCCGGCACCGGCTCCCGTCCGCGGCTGAATTTCTGCCAGCCGCGCGCTTTCTCCAAGCCATTGTCCAGCAGCCAGCCGGTCAGTACCGGAGGCGTGGCGTCGGGATGGCGTTGGATAAAATAGCGGTCGACACCAGCGTCACGATAGGTCTGCACCATCTTGACCACACTTTCTTCCCTGGCCGGTTCGTCTATGCCAAGGCCGATGGCCCTGTTGACGACGATGGCCGAGGGCGGCAACGCGGCGGCTATGGAGACGAATGCGCCGCCTATCTCCAGCGTTTGAAGGCCCAAGTTGCTGGCAAGTTCCGGTGTTGCGGCTTGATGAAGTTCCCGAAAGGCAGCGAGTTCCAGATGTTCCCCGTCGAAGGACATGATATGGCTCCTCTGGCAGTATGGCTCCTCTGGCAGAAGGTGACCAGCGATGTGCTACGTGCCCCCGGCGGTTCCTCAATTCAACCCGACCGCCGCGCCTAGCGTCGGCCCGATCTCGTCGTTCACCACCAGATCGGCATAGCTGTCCAGATCGGTTGGTTCACGGTTCAGGATGGCCATCTTCGCGCCCACCTTCTTAGCCAGAACCGGAAATCCCGCCGCCGGATAAACCTGCAACGACGAGCCGATGGCGATCATCAGGTCGCAATTGTTGGTCGCGATCTCTGCCCGGCGCATTTCCGCCTCCGGCATGGACTGGCCGAAGGAAATCGTCGCCGTCTTCACATAGCCGGAGCCGCAGGAAGGACATTCCGGCATGGTCTCGTCCCGGGCGAAACTGTCCAGGATCGGCCGCAGGTCCATGCGGGTCTCGCAGTCCAGACATCGGGCATAGGTGGAATTGCCGTGCAGCTCGATCACCAAGTCGTCCGGCACGCCTGAAGCCTGGTGCAGGCCGTCGATGTTCTGGGTGATCACGGCCTGGCACTTGCCGCGCCGAACCAGCGAGGCAACGGCCTGATGGCCGCGGTTCGGCTCGGCGACCGTCATGGCCTTGTCGGTCTCGATCTTGCGCCGCCAGCTTTCGCGCCGCATCTCCTCCGAGCGCATGAAGTCGTCGAAATAGATCGGCTTATAGCGTGTCCAGATGCCGCCCGGGGAGCGGAAGTCGGGAATGCCGCTTTCCGTCGAAATTCCCGCGCCGGTAAAGACCACCACGCGCTCGGCGTCGGCGATCAGGTCGCGGAGTGCATCGGCTTTGCTGCTCATCGGGTGTCGTTCTCCCGCTTGCGACAGGTTGGGAGGTCCTATTCGGCCGCGGCTTTTGAAGACTTGCCCGCCTCATAAGAGTCCAGATCCTGGTCAGGACGCTCCATGGCGAACACGCTTTCCACATGAGAATAATCCATATAGCCGAGCCGGGCGAGGGGCCGGTAGGCCAGCATGTCCACCAGGCCGTCCTTCAGGATATTCTCCGCGATATGGATGCCGATCACCCGGCCGAAGACCACGTTGTTCTCGATTTTCGGGTTGGCAGAGGGGAGGCGGGTGCGGAACATGAACTCGCATTCCAGTGCGGCCGGCGCCTCCAACACGCGCGGCACGTCCACATGGTGACAGGGCGCGGGCGTGAGGCCGGCCAGTTCGATCTCGTCCACCTCCGGGTCGACATGGGCCGACGATATATTCATCTGCTCGCGCAGGTCGTAGGAGCAGAGATTGACCACGAACTGGTTCGTCTGCTCGATATTGGTCAACGTGTCCTTGCGGCCGCCACCCATGCGTGGGTTGTTCGGCGCGAACATGATCATCGGGGGCGAAGTCGGCGACTGCGTTGAAAAAGCTGTAGGGCGCAAGATTGACTATTCCGTCCGCGCTTTTCGATGAAACCCAGGCGATGGGGCGCGGGGCGACCAGGGCCTTGAACGGACTGTATTTCAGGCCGTGCTTGCGCGGGTCTTCAATGAAATAGTGGGACATCAGGGGTTGCCTCCGGCGGCGATGGGCGGTTGGCTGAAGGATTAGAGGGTTTCCCCGCCGCGCGCAACGCAAGGCGCGCGCGTTTTTCCACTGGGCGCAACGCAAGTGGCGCGCGTTTTTCCACTCGGCGCAACGCAAGTGGCGCGCGTTTTCACTCGGCGCAACGCAAGTGGCGCGCGTTTTTCCACTCGGCGCAACGCCGGGCGGCGCAAGAAAGGAGCATGCTGGACATGAGCAGGATCGTTTTGATTACCGGCGGCAGCCGTGGCATCGGCGCGGCGACGGCGCGCCTGTTGGCCGCCGACGGCTATGAGGTGGCCGTCAATTATGCCAGCAATTCGGAGGCCGCCGCCACGGTTGCCGCCGATATCCTGAACGCCGGCGGCCGCGCCATCGCCGTCAAGGCAGACACCAGCGACCGGGCAGCGGTCGAGGCCATGTTCCAGACCATCGACCGGGAATTGGGGCCGATCACCCATCTGGTCAACAATGCGGGCGTCATCACCCAGCGCGGCCGCTTCGACGAGATGAGCCAGGAAACCATCGACCGAATGATTGACGTGAACGTGAAGGGCTACATCTACCCGACCCTGGAAGCGATCAAGCGCATGAGCACCGAACATGGCGGCAAGGGCGGCGCAATCGTTAACATCTCCAGCGGCTCGGCGCACAAGGGCTCGCCGAATTCCTCGGTGCTGTATGCGATGACCAAGGGGGCGGTGAACTCCATGACCATCGGGCTCAGCCAGGAACTGGCCAAAGAGGGCATCCGTGTGAACACGCTGGCGCCCGGTCTGGTGGAGACGGACATGCCGGGGCCGGACGAAGTGGCCCGGCGCGCGCCGGGCTTGGCGCTCGGCCGCGCCGGCCAGCCCGACGAGATCGCCCACGGCGTGAAATATCTGCTGTCCGACGAGGCCAGCTATACTAGCGGCGCAAACCTGCGCATCGCCGGCGGGATGATTTAGAAGTGATTTGAAGGTCAGTCCGCCAGGAAGCGCCGCACATGGTCCATAAAGATGGGGAGCTGGTCGTGGTGCACCCAGTGGCTCGCCTCGGCGATGCGCACGATCTCCGCAGTCTTGAAATGTTTGGCGCGGCCGTCTTTGACCGGATCGCTCGCCCAACTGTCCTCTCCATAGACCAGCATGGTCGGGCAGGTGATCCGGCTCCATAGCTGGGCGTTGTCGTCGGCGCTCATGCCGAAGGGGCGGTCGGCGTGGACGTAGTTGTCGAACTTCCAGGTATACGTGCCGTCCTCGTTCTGGTGGACGCCCTGCTCGGTCAGGTGCCGCGCCTTTTCTGCCGACAGGTGCTTGTTCGCGTCGTGCATGCGCTGGAAGGCTTCGTCCAGTGACTTGTAGCGGCGGGGCGTGCGGCCCGCGATGCCGCGCAACTCCTCCACCCATTTCTGCATGCGCTCGTGCGGCGGCGTTGCGGCCTGTACTGCAATTCGCTTCGGTGACGAGCCCAGACCCTCGATCGCCAGGATCCTCTTCACATTCTCCGGATAGATGCCGGTATAGGCCAGGCTGATCTGCCCGCCGAGCGAATGGCTGAGGATCGTCACCGGCGCCAGGTCCAGCTGATGGATCAACTGGGCGATGTCGTAGATATAGTCCTGGACGCGGTAGTACAGAGCCGCGCAGCCACTCGCTGTCGCCGTGCCCACGCAGGTCGGGAGCGATGATGTGGTAGTCGTGGCGCAATTCCTGGGCCACCCAATCCCAGTTGCGGCAATGGTCGCGGCCGCCATGCACCAGCAGTAGCGGCGGCGCATCCCGGTTGCCCCAGTCGACATAATGCAGGCGCAGGCGCTGCGAGAAATAGATGTGGCTGGTGGGGCCGTGGATCTCGGATGCGGCCATGGCGGGAGCCCTCTTTACGCGGAATCAGATCATGTTGCGGCGCAACCTACCGCCGATCACGCCGGCGCGGAAGTTCAATCCCGCAGAAAGTCCGAGACCAGATCATAAAACGCCTTCGGCTGCTCGGCATGTACCCAATGACCGGCGTTGGGTAGGACCGCGTGTTGCACGTTCGGGAACAGGCGGGCGATATCCGGCTTGTGGCTTTCGGGGATATAGGGGGAGTTGCCACCCGCCACGAACAGCACAGGGCCTTTGTATTGACAATCGAACAGATGCTGCGGCCAGTCGAGAATGTCCGGCAGCCGCTCATAGAGCTCCGGGATATTCGGCTTCCAGGAAAGACCGGCCTCGGCGCTGGAGGTCAGGTTCAGCAGCAGGAAAGACCGCTCTGCATCTTCGGGGATCGCCGCTTTCAGCAATCGGTCGGCCTGGCCGCGCCTGGTGATGGACGAAAGGTCCAGGTCGAGCATCGCCTCGAAATAGCCATAGAACGGCGAGTTCTCGTGGCGGGTGGCGGATATATCGACCACCACGGTTTTTTCCACCAGCTTCGGGTATTTCAAGGCCGTCACCATCGCGACCTTGCCGCCCATGGAATGGCCAATGATCCTGACCGGCGGCCCTGCCTTCTCGGCGAGCGCCGCCACGTCCGCCGCCATTTCCTCGTAGGTCATGCCGACGGCCCAGGGCGAGCGGCCATGGTTGCGCAAATCGACCGCCAGCACCCGGTACTCGCTCGCCAGCATCTTGGCCTGGGTGGCCCAGTTGCGCGCCTGCCCCATCAGGCCGTGCAGGATCAAGAGCGGCGGGCCGCTGCCATATTCGTCATAGGCGAGGGAAACAGGCATGAGACGGCGGAAACCTTCCAAGACAAAAATATACTACGGTAGTAGGAAGCCGCGCCGTTTCAGTCCTTCTCGGTTCAGCGGCGAGCCAGCATAGATTTAGCCAATGCCCACCTACTGATCGGCCCGGGTTTACGCTCACGCTCGACGGGGCGTTATTACTACCGCTTCAACCTTGCAGCATAGTGCTCCCGCAGCTTCTCCACCTTGGGCGCCGCGAAATGAGAGATATAGGGCTGGTGCGGGTTTTTGGCGGCGTAGTCCTGGTGATACGCCTCGCCCTCGAAGAATTCCTCCAGCGGCTCCAGCGTGGTCGCGACTGGCTTGCCGCCAAACAGGTCGGCCTCGTTCAACTGCTTGATATACTCTTCCGCCACAGCCTTTTGCTCCGGGTCGGCATAGAATACGGCGGAACGGTATTGCGGTCCGACATCGTTGCCTTGCCGGTTCATCTGGGTCGGGTCGTGGGCGATGGCGAAGAACACTTTCAGGATCTCGCCAAAGGTAATCTTGCCTGGATCGAAGGTCACCTCGATCACTTCCGCGTGCTTGGTCATGCCGGTACAGACCGTCTGGTAGTCGGCGGTGGAGGCATCGCCGCCCGCATAACCGCTCACCACCTTCTCCGCGCCGTCGAGTTGCAGGAACACCGCCTCTACACACCAGAAGCAGCCGCCGGCCAGCACCGCCTTTTGCAGCGATCCGTCGCCGGCCGGAATGTCTCGGGCGGGGTGCGGAAACCGGTCAGGGGTGATAGTCTTGGAACCGAAAATCTCATCGAGGAAACGCATGGCGGCCAGCCTCCTGCGGCGTGGTGAAAAAACGCTATTCGCAATGTGGCGTCCGGAAGCCCGCTTGGCTAGTGGTCTAATCGAAACGTTTGATACCGCAAGTGTTTCGATCAGCCCAGTCTCTCAATAATTAGATGGTTCGGTTCAGCCGACGGATGGGTACCATCTGTCGGCAGCGAACCACCAGGGCGCATGGCCATCAATCCCAGCCTTTACCTGCTTCAATCGGAACCTTGACGCCCCGACCGCGATCTCTATACGCCCATCGTCATCCAGCCCGAGGAGTGCGGCCCTGGTTGTCATTGCAACCAAATCGTAACCGCCGAAGTACGCGGGTGTCCAATATGGAAGGCGTTTGGGAATGCTCGATCTCTGGGTCTCGCTCGGATACGTTCTGTTATTGGCGATTATCGTGTTTGCCTTGGTGCATTGGCGGCGCGGCAGCATCGTCACCTGTCTTGCCGCGCTTATCATCGGCATTCCGCTTTGGTTCTGGTGGGAATATGCCCGTCCGACCTGGACAACGGGCACGATCAGCGGCACCGAAGTGCGCCGGAGTGATCCCGACCGGCAGGGCAACACCCGCGACATCCAATACATTTACATGCGCAATTTGGCCGACGCGGGAATCGAACTGGAGAACGAAGAACTCCTGGTGGTGGTTCAAGCGCAACAGCGAACGGGTTTTCAATGACGCAAAAACAGCGGCAGATCGTAAAACAGAAGTAACGGTGATGTGGAACCGCTGGCGTTCCCAATTGTTTTCCTGGCACCCGAATATCATTGCGTTTGGAGATTCCGGAGCGTGGCCCTATTGGTCCTGGCGGACCATCTCATTCTACGGAACGTCGATCTTTGTGTGGCTCGCGTTCTTTGCCGGACTGTCGTGGGTCAGGCGCCGATTGGCCGACTAAAGCTGAAAGTCGGAAGTGGCGCATCGATGGACATTGGCACAATTGGGTCCGTGATAGACTGCCTCCCTTGCCCGGGCCTCGAATTTCGGGCAGGGGATAGATCATTAACCCCTACCCGATGGAGTACGCGTCCCATGGTCATGCGCGGCCGCGAGTTCCTGCACACGCCCGGTCCCACCAATATTCCCGACCGTGTTCTCAACGCGATGCACCGTCCGGCAATCGACTTTGGCAGTCCCGCATTCCAGGAAATCAGTCAGGCCTTGTTCGCAGACCTTCAAAAGCTGTTCGGTACCGCTGGCCAAGTGTTCCTCTACACCTCTAGCGGTCATGGCGGCTGGGAGGGCGCATTCGTCAATTGCTTTTCGCCCGGCGACACGCTGCTGCTGCCGGAAGTGGGCCGCTTCGGGCGGGTCTGGGGCGATATGGCGGCGCGGCTGGGGTATAACGTCATGCGGGTGCCGGGCAGTTGGCGGCACCCGATAGACCCTGCAGGCATTGAAGACGCCCTCACCAACGACAAGGAGCACAAGATCAAGGGCATCCTGGCGGTGCATGTGGAGACAGCGACCGGCGCCAGTTCCGACATTGCCGCCATCCGCGGGGCGATGGACGCGGCGAACCACCCGGCCCTGCTGATTCTGGACGCCATCGCCAGCTTTGCCTGCGTGCCGCTGGATATGGACGGCTGGGGCGTCGATGTCGTCATCACCGCCTCGCAAAAAGGCCTGATGTGCCCGCCCGGCCTCGGCATCTGTGCGGTCAGCGACAAGGCGCTCGCCGCCAGCTATGAAAGCCGCAGCCAAATGGAGTATTTCTCCTGGCCGCAGCGGCTCGGCACCGAAAGCTACAGCCGCTTCTGCGGCACCGCGCCGGAGCATTTGGTCTTTGGTTTGACCGAGGCGATCAAGATGATCAACGAGGAAGGCTGGGACCAGGTTTTTCGCCGCCACGCCCGCCTCGCGTCCGCCACCCGCAAGGCGGTGGAGGTATGGAGCCAGGGCGGCGCGCTGGAATTGAACATAATCCCACCGGAAGCGCGCGCCGACTCGCTGACGGTGGTGCGCACACCGGAAGGCATGGACTCGGAGATCGTGCGCCGCACCGCGCGGGATACCTTTGGCGTCGCCATCGGCGGTTCGCTGGGTGATCTGGCCGGCCGCGTGTTCCGCATCGGCCATATGGGCGACCTCAACGAGCCGATGATCATCGGCGCGCTCGGCGGGGTGGAGGCGGCCCTGCAGGTCTGCCAGGTACCCATCGGCAAGGGCGGCGTCGGCGCGGCGATTGACTACCTGGCGTCAACGGCGAACGCCTGACCCATGCCAGGAGCCACGCCGAAAGTCATGCCCATCAGCGATTTCGCATCCCTGCTCGCGCCCTATCCGGCCGCCCGGTTCATCGACGAAATCCGCGGGCGGCAATGGCTGCACATCGAGGGGGGCGCTGCGAAGGTCTGCGATATGCTGGATTGGAACGGGCTGAACCGCCTGCTCAATATGGAGGTTTGGAACCATCAGAATTTCCTGATGGTGCTGGACACCAAGCCGGTGCCGGCGCCCAACTTCTGCCGTCAGCGCGTGGACCGTACCGGCCAGCCGCAGTTGGTCCCGGTGCCGGCTATGGTGCAACAATTCCTCGACCGCGGCGCCAGCATGGTGCTGAACGAGGTCGAAACCTTGGAGCCCAAGATCCGCGGCCTGGTCGATGCCTTTCGCGATGGCCTTGGCGCGAAATGCTCGGGCAACGCCTATATCTCACAAAAGAACCATCAGGCGTTCGACAGCCACTTCGACCGCACGGACGTGTTCGCCATACAGACCCTCGGCAGCAAGCGCTGGCGCATCTATGAGGGCCAGTTGGCAGCGCCCGTCATTCACGCGCGCTTCACCGGCATGCCGCAGCCGGAAATCGAGCGGCTGAAGGGCAAGGTGGAGACCGAGATCGTCATGAACCCGGGCGACGTGCTTTATCTGCCGCGCGGGCGCTTTCACGATGCGCTGGCGACCGAGGGGCCGTCGATCCATCTGTCCTTTGCGGTCAGCGAGCCCAAGGGCCTCGACTATCTGCAAATCGTCATGGACGAGGCGGTAGGCGACGCGCACATGCGCGGAGACTTGCCGCTGGCGGAGGCCGACCTGCCCGCCTATTTCGAGGCGCTCGCCGATCGGCTGCGCGACGTCGCCCGCAGCCCGCGAGCTATCGAGCGGGGCCGGATGCTCCGCCGCAACTTCGTGCCGCCACGCGCTGCCTTTCGCCTTGGCAAACCGGGAGGGAACGGCACTTGAGCACGGAATCCGGCCTGACCGACCCGGGGCTCTACAACCACTGGGTCGATGAGAACGTGCGCTTCTCCGACACCGATCAGGCCGGCCACGTGAACAACACGGCCATCGCTAAATATGTCGAGAGCGGCCGCCTGCATTTCGATTTCGACGTGCTGTCGCCCGCGGGCGTGGGGGTGGATGAGCCGTTCGGCCTGATCCTGGCCGGCCTGACCGTGAACTACCTGCAGGAGACTTATTTTCCCGGCAAGATCCGTGTCGGCACGCGGCTGATCCGCCTCGGCAACAGCTCGCTCACCACCGCACACGGGTTATTCCGCGAGACCGGCTGCTTTGCCACCAGTACTTGCGTGATGGTGAACAAGGTCGAGGGCGCGAGCCGCCCCCTCGGCCCGAAACTGCGCGCGCGCCTGGAGCGGTTGCTGCCTTAATGCGATCCCCCGGGCCGCGGCATCCGCGCCAGGCCCAGGTCCACGCCGGGCACTTCGCTCCGCATGACGAAGACGCTGCCGCAATTGTCGCTCGGCCCGCCGCGGCTGCCGGTGACGATGTAGACATCCCTCAGATCGTCCCCGCCAAAGCAGACGCTGGTCACCATCGGCAAGGGCACCGGTATCCGCTCGCGCAGGCTGCCGTCGGGCTCATAGACCGCCACGGCCCCGCCATGGGCGAGCGCCACCCAGACCGAGCCGTCCTCTGCCACCGCCAGGCCGTCCGGCGTCTCGCCGCCCTCGATCTCGGCAAACGGGCGCCAATCGCTGACCGCCCCATCCGCCAGCACGTCATAGGCGCGGACCACATCGCCCCGCGCATCCGAGTGGTACAGCGTCTTGCCGTTCGGCGAAAAGCCCAGCCCGTTCGTCAGCATGATGCCGTCGGAGATGGTGCGCACGCTGCCGTCGGTGTTGATCACGTGCAGGAAGCCTGGCTTGGGCTCCTCTCCGCCAAAAATTCGGAAGCCGACGCAGCCGACATAGATGCGTCCCGCCTGGTCGGTCGTCAGATCGTTGAAGCCGATGCCCGCCGGCGTGTCCGCACCGGCCAGCAGCACGCGCATATCGGTACCGTCCATGTTGGCGACCACCACGTCGCGCCCACCCATCACCAGACCGCCATCGGCATGCAGGGCCATGCCGCCGATGCCCCGGCGCTTCGGTACCTGTTGGCTGACCGAGCCGTCCGTCGCCAGCCGGTAGACGCCGCCATTCAGCACGTCGCTATAGAGCAGGCCGAGTTCCTTGTGCCAGACCGGCCCTTCGACCAGTCCGTAACCCGTTGCGCATTCTTTCATGTTCTGGCTTTCCTCTGCTCAATTTATGGTTATCATATCCAGGCCAACCCCACCCATTTGGTAGCAAAATGGCCAAAGGCGTATTCATCCACCGGTCAGATTCAGTTTACGAAGACATACCCTCTGAGCAATACCAGTTTCCTCAAAATTACCTGAGCCGAGCACAACAATGCGTAGGCGATTGGATAATCTATCTTGAGCCATCCAAGGTGAAGCGTTCAAAGGGATATTTCGCCCTCGCCAAGGTCCAAGAGATAGTTCCGGATCCAACAATCCCGAAAATGTTTATCGCGATCATCGAAAAGAGCAGCTATCTGGAGTTTGGTAGCCCGGTTCCATTCCGCAGCACTTATGGTGTTCCAGAACGTAGCGTGTTGAATAAGGGTGGGAGCGTATCAGGACGCGCGCAGGCCGCTGTGCGTACTATTCCAGTAGCGGATTTTGACCGGATTATAAACCTCGGTCTCCGCACCTCTGCTTCTTTGTTACCGCGACTTGACGATAATCTCCCTGTCGACGGCCTATCCGAATTCGATTCGCCGCCATATTTTTACAACGAACGCGAGCGTTCAGAATATCTAGGATCGCGCATCGTTCGTGATCGAAATTTTCGGCAAATTGTGCTTGCCGCCTATGACGAACGCTGTGCTATTACCAGTCTCAAACTGATTAATGGAGGTGGACGGGCAGAGGTTGAAGCTGCCCATATTCAACCTGTCGAGAACAATGGGCCGGACATTTTAACGAATGGCATCGCATTGTCCGGTACCGCGCACTGGATGTTCGACCGCGGATTAATAAGCATTGCTGACAATCTTGAGGTTCTAATTTCCCGTCAGGTAAACGACTTGTCAGCAATTCATGCAATCATCAATAAGAACGGCTTCATCAATCGCCCCGAACGAGAATCCGACAAGCCACATCCGCGTTTCTTGGCGTGGCATCGAGAGAACCAGTTCAAGTATTGAAGCATTGAGTTTGACGAAAGAGGCCTATCCCACCACCGCCAGCGCGAGCAATGCCGCAAGCGGGGTTGCGATCAGGCCCATGCTGTAACGCCTTGCGGTCAGGGGGAAGCCCGCCAGCGGCAGGTCGTAAAGCACCAGGCGCTGCACGTTCATCATCATCCAGGCGGTTAGCAGCGCCAGCATCTGCGCCTCGCCCGCATTGGCGCTCAGCAGGGCCGCCACCACCGGCAGGATCAGCATCGGCCCGGTCGGCATCAGCGCGCCGAAAGCGGCGGCGATCATCGCACCTGTAAAACCCGAGTCCGCGCCCACCCACCGGCCAATTTCCTCGCTGGGCAGGAGCTGCGCGACGAACCCGGCCGAGATGATGGCGGGAATGATCACAGGGATCAGGAACAACGCCTGCTTTCCGGAAATCTTCAGCGCCTCGCCCAGCGTGCGCTCCGGATGAACCAGTACCGCCAGACCCATACCGACCACGGCCGCAATCAGGATAATGGTGGAGATTCCCATGCTTCGTCCTTAGCCCCGCGGCCTTACTCCCGGTACACCCGCGGCCATTGCTGCTCGCGCCAGAACCAGCGCACCGCCAGCCCCGCCAGAATGGGGAAGGGCAGGCCCACCAGCAGCCGCATGGCAGCGATATCCTCGCCCAGAAACGAAACCTCCCAAACCAGGAACCGGTTCATGCCAAGCAAGCTCCACGACATCATGAAGGTCACGACCGCCCCCACTTCGGCGCCAAACCGGATCAGCATGACCGCCAGCGGATAGATCACCCACGGCCCGCCCGGCGCCACCGCGCCCGCCAGCAGGCCGATCGCCAAACCCTTCCAGCCGGCCTCGTGCCCCATGTGTTTGGCCACCCAGTCCCGTGGAATGAGCACGGTCAGAAAGCCATAGATCAGAACGCCCAGCGCCATGCGCGGCAGCACGTTGATCATCAGCTCCCAATCGTTGAACAGCACGTGCCGCACCGTCTCCCAGCCATAGAGGATCCAGCAGAGCCCGCCCGAGACGATCATGAGCGACAGCGCAAAGATCGCCGGACCGCGGTTCTTGCGCTTCGGCGGCGGGGCTGTTGTGGGCGCTTCTTTCGCGGGCACCGCTTCGGGAGAGGCTTCGGGAGAGGGGGCAGGGTTTGTCATAAGGCTTTAAAGCCGCCAGCAGTATCGGGGCCGCGTTGCGAGTATCTACAGCAGCCAGGCTTCCGCTTGCCTATGTGCGGTAATGTAGCGTGGCCTACTCCGCCGCTTTCCCCGCACCCTCCAGGGCACCCAAAACCGCCTCCTCATGCTTGCCGGGACCGATCGAGGCGTCGCGCACCGGCGGCCGCCCAGTGAGCCCCGCTTCAACTGGTGCCCGGCTGCTCGTGGCATATGCGCACAAGCTGCCGGCGTTGATCCGGCGGATCAATATTTGATGACGCCGCAGGCTATGCGGGAGCCGGCATCACCGGCCGGGTCGGTTCGGTAGTCGTCGGCGCCTTCATGAACGACGATCGCCGCACCGTCGTCATCCAGCAGCAAGCCGTCCAGCCCGACCCAAACATTCAGCACCTCGATTTCCAAGGAGCCCGATGCCGGCACATGGATATTCGGCATGTCGCCCGCGTGAACGCCGCCGTTGGAGAAGAAGCCATGGTCCGCCGCAGTCGGGTTATGGTGACCGCCGGCCGATGTGAACGACGGCGGATCACACTGCCCCGTCTCGTGGATATGAAAGGCGTGCGTGCCTTCCGGCATATTCTCGAGCTTCGCATGCAACAGGACGCCGTTTTCCGTTGGGACCAGTGTTACCGATCCTACCTCTTCACCCGAGCTGTTGTGCATTGTGGTTTGTGCCTCATCCGCACCGGCGGCCGGCGCCGTCAGAACGATACCTGCGGAAAGCGCGGCCGCACAAAACAGTTTGTCGATCATAAGATTCCTTTCGTCTCGCCACCGTTGACTCGCCGGCGAGGCCTGAAAGCCCCCAACCCTGACTTACCGAAGTGGCTCTCCGGCCCTTGCCTCTCAATCCGGGACCCCGTTCTTTTCGCAAACACAATACTGTGATCGCGACGGATGGACATCCATCCGCCGCCGAACCGGCCTCGATGAAGCGAGGCCCGCAGGGGAAGGGCAGGGGCGATTATTGGGCGGCCTTCGCCCCGCCCCTATTCAGCGCGTCCAGCACCTCGTCCGTATGCTCGCCGAGGCGGGGGGAGGCCGCGCGGATCGGCGGTCGCTCGCCATCCAGCGTGATCGGCAGGCCGGTGACGGTGAAATTTTGGCCCGGCACCGGCTGCACCATCTTGACCGCCGCCAGTTGCTCGGACTCGGCAAGGGCCGGAATGTCGTTCACGGGCGAGCAGGGCACGCCCACCGCTTCCAGCCGCTCGATCCAGGCGGCGCAGGTGTCGGTCGCCAACACTTCGGCGATCAGCGGGACCAGGGTCTCGCGATTATCGGACCGGGCGCCGGGCGCGTTGAAACGGGCGTCCTCGCACCATTCAGGCTTGCCCACGGCCTCGGCGAACCGCAGAAACAGGCGGTTATTGCCCGCGGCCAGGCAGATCGGGCGGTCGGCGGTCTCGAACACCTGATAAGGAATCAGGTTCGGCGAGGCGGCTCCGGTGCGCACCGGCGCGGTGCCGTTGTGCAGATAGGCATTCAATGGTCCGTTCACCCATTGCACCGCGCTTTCAAACAGCGAGCAGCCGATGGCCTTGCCCTTGCCCGTATGCCGCCGCTCCTCCAGCGCCGCCAGCGCGCCGATGACGGCCCACATGCCGGTCGCAGTGTCGTTGATCGCGGGGGCGCAGAAGGTGGGCGGATCGTCCGCCCGGCCGGTCAGGGTCATGACGCCGCCATAGGCCTGCGCCAGCGGGTCCATGCCCGGATGCAGGGCAAGCGGCCCCTCGCTGCCGAACGCAGAGATCTGGCAATAGATCAGGCGCGGGTTGACCGCCATCAGGTCGGCCGCGCCGAAGCCGCCCTTGTCCGCCACGCCGGCACGCAGGTTCTGGATGCAGATGTCGGCCTCGCCGATCAGGGCGTATAGCTTCTCCAGGTCCTCCGGTGCTTTCAGGTCCAGGATCACCGATTTTTTTGAGCGGTTGGTGGCGTTGAACATCAGCGAGGCGTCTTCCGTCGCCATCGGTCCCCACAGCCGGGCATCGTCGCCGCCACCCGGCTTTTCGATCTTGATCACCTCGGCTCCCAGATCGGCCAGGATGACGCCGGAGAGCGGGCCGGCCAGGGCCTGGCCGACTTCGACGACCTTGATGCCTTCAAGCGGCAGGCGGGGTTGAACCATCGGGGCGATCCTCGTGCATGTGCGGTTTCATTTCCGGCAAGAATAGGTGCCTGCGGCGCTCAACGCCAGAGCCGCCCTTGAGAGCCGTCATTAAACGAGACAAGCTTTCATTGCGCCAATTGTTTGGCTCAAGATTCGCCTTTCGGAAAGACGGGGCTGGTCAGAGCACGTCGCCGGTGATGTAATCGTCCCCAACAACCAACAATCCTCGTCCAGTCGAGGAAGATCCCGCCGCAAAGGAACAGCTTATGTCCGCGATCCATTACGAAACCATCGAAGTCCGGCCGCTGACCCCGACCGTTGGCGCCGAGGTGCACGGCGTGAAGCTGGCGGAGCCGCTCGGAAACCAGCAGTTCCAGGAAATCCACGACGCGCTGATGGCCCACCAGGTCATCTTTTTTCGCGACCAGGACATGACCCTGGAGCAGCACAAGGATTTCGGCCGCCGCTTCGGCCCGCTGCACATTCATCCGTCGGCGCCGGGGCCGGAAGGGCACCCGGAGATCCTGCGCATCCACGCCGACGAGAACTCGAAACAGGTAGCCGGCCACCGCTGGCATTCCGATGTGTCGTGCGATCCGGAGCCGCCGATGGGCTCCATCCTGCATCTGCATACCGTTCCGCCGAGCGGTGGCGACACGCTGTTCGCCAGCTCCAACGCCGCCTATGAGGCTTTGAGCGAGCCGATGAAGCAGTTCCTTGGCGGCCTGACCGCACGGCACGACGGCACGCCGAACTATAACCGCCGCGCCCGCATCGACGGCAAGGACGACACCAGGCAGTTCCCGCACGCCGACCACCCGGTGATCCGCACCCATCCGGTGACCGGCAAGAAGGGCATTTTCGTCAACCCGGTATTCACGCAGTACATCATCGGCATCCCGGAGGACGAGAGCAAAGCCATTCTCGAATTCCTTTACGCCCATAACCGCAAAGAGCAGTTCGTTTGCCGCTTCTCCTGGGCAAAGGACTCGGTGGCGTTCTGGGACAACCGGGCCGTGCAGCATCTGGCCATGTGGGACTACTTTCCCCAGGTGCGGAGCGGCTATCGGGTCACCGTTGCCGGCGACCGCCCCTATTGATTGCGGACGGAGAAGGGCGAGCGCCATGAGCTATCAAACCCTCGACGTGAAGCCGCTGAACCCGACGATCGGGGCGGAGATCCGCGGCATCGACCTGACGCGGGACGTCTCCAACCAGCAGTTCGACGAAATCCACCAGGCTTTCGCCGACCATCTGGTGGTGTTCTTCAAAGAGCAGCAGCCTATCCCGCCGGACAAACAGATCGCGCTCGGCCGCCGCTTCGGCGATCTGCATGTCCATCCCGCTGCGCCCACGCACCCGGACTATCCGGAGATCTTCGTGATCCACACGCACAAGGACTCGAAGATCGCCAACGGCAGCGTCTGGCACACCGATGTGAGTTGCGATGAGGAACCACCGCTCGGCACCATGCTGCAATTGCACCAACTGCCGTCCACTGGCGGCGACACGCTGTTCGCCAGCATGTATGCGGCTTATGACGCGCTTTCAGACGAGATGAAGGAATTTCTCGGGCCCCTTCAGGCCGTGCATGAGAGCGAGCACATCTACCGCGGCCGTTACTCCGATCGGGGCGTGGACGATGCGGGCAAGGTCTATCCGAGCGCGGTGCATCCGGTGGTGCGCACCCATCCCGTGACCGGCAAAAAGGCGCTTTACGTGAACGGCGCCTTCACCACCAGAATCAAGGGGCTGACCAGACCGGAGAGCGATGCGATCCTGGGCTTCCTCTGCCGGCACATGGCAGGGGAGCGCTTCCAGGTGCGGCACAAGTGGGAGGTCAATGATATGGCCTTTTGGGACAATCGCTGCGCCCAGCATCTGGCCATGTGGGACTACTGGCCGGAAGAGCGCAAAGGCCACCGCGTCACCATCAAGGGCGAACGGCCGGTCTGAGCCGCGCGCGAACAGGAGAAAAGCGATGAGTGTCATCCCCGCGTCATTCCGCTTCGCGCTCGGCTCCTATCACCATACCTTTACCGCCATCGGCCGCTGCCCGCGTACCGGCCGGCTGGGCATCTCTGTCGCGACAGGCGAGATGGGCGTTGGCGGGCGCGTGCCGTTCATTGCGCCCAATATCGGCGCGGTCGCGACCCAAGCAAATACCGATCCGCGGCTTGGGCCTCTGGCGCTGCGCCTGCTCGATTTGGGCTATCCGGCCGCGCGGGTGCTGTCGGACCTGGAGGCGAGCGACCCCTATATCGGCTACCGCCAGATCGGCATTATCGACCGCTGGGGTCACACCGCCGTGCGGACCGGCGAGAATAACTCGGATTGGGCGGGGCACAAGACCGGGCCGGGCTGGATCGTCATGGGCAACGCCATCGCGGGCGAGCAGGTGGTCCAGGCCATGGCAGACGCCATGCAACAGGCAGAGGCCGACGACATCGAAACCCGGCTGATGCTGGCGATCGAGGCCGGTGCGGCGGCGGGCGGACAGCCGGACGGGCAACGCTCCGCCGGCCTGCTGGTCTATGAGAACGCGGGCTTCGCCATCGTCAACCTGCGAGTGGACGAGAACCCGGACCCGACCGCCGAACTGCGCCGCCTGTTCGACAAGCTCTACCCCCTGATCCCTTATTACCGCGAGCGGCCCGACAATCCGACCCTGGGGCGGGTAAAGGATTGGGCCAAGGAGCGTGGCATCGAATTCTAAGAAAGCCGCCGGGGGCGCCCGTTTCACATAAGCCGGCCTCACATAAGCGGATGCCTTCAGCCGACTCCTGTGGTAGTCACACCTCCAGGTTTGCCGCGGGCGCGTAACCTTTGGCATGCAACCAGCGTAAGGGTGATATATGCCGAGGTCACAAGCCATTCCATGAGTGTGCCCAACGACGACCTGCTAAAAGCGATCGCAAACGCGGATCGGGCCGCGTTCCAGGCGCTCTATAGTGCGTGTGCGGCCAAGCTGTTCGGCGTCGCCTTGCAGGTTTGCCGCGAACGGGACTTGGCGGAAGACGCGCTACAGGAAGGCTTTGTCGAGATCTGGCGGAAGGCTGAACACTTCGATCCGCAGCGTGGCCGCGCCGAAGCGTGGATGGCGATCATCGTCCGCAACCGCGCGGTCGACTTGCTGCGGCAGCGGGGGCGAAATCCCTCCACCCTCGGCGATAGCGACGCGTTGACGGCGCTGGCGGGGAAGGCCCGAGAGGGTGGCGAAACCGATCCTGTCGACTATCTGGCCTTGCTCGCCTGTTTGGACGAGTTGCAGGACCAGGACCGCGAGGCTGTGCTGTTGGCCTATTATGAGGGAGCATCTCGGGAGGAACTATCCCAGCGCTACGAAGCGCCCGTGAACACGATCAAGGCCCGCCTGCGCAGAGCATTAGCCGCGCTCCGGACTTGTCTGAGTGATTGACATGGCCGACGAAGAACGCGATCTCGACGCCGCCGAACGCGCGCTGGGCACCGAGCCCGAGGGCCAGGAAAACGCCGCCGACCGCGCCGCGCGGGAAGCATGGGAGCGCCGGCTGGCGCCGCTGCTGGAAGCGGTAGAGCCGGTCGAGCCGCCGGAAGGTCTGTTCGGCCGGATCTCCGGGCGCATCGCCGTCGAAGACATGATCGCCGATCTGGGCGCTGCCCGCAAACGCGCCTCCCGCTGGAAGCGGGCGACGGTGCTGGCGGGCTCGCTCGCCGCTGCGATCGCGGTCTATGTGGCGGTCGACTATTGGCAGCCGCCGCCGTCGGAAACTTATGTGGCCGTTGTCACGTCCGATGCCGATGGGGAGGCGGGGCTGATCGTTCAGTTCGACACCGGTACGGGCATCGCCACCATCGTTCCGGTCAACATCCAGGCGCCGCCGGGCCGCTCGCTGGAAATGTGGCACCTGCCCGAGGGGGCCGAGCGGCCGTACTCGCTCGGCCTGCTGCCAAACGCGCCGGAGGCGCTTAAAACATTGAAGACTGGACCGGGCGATCTGTTCGCCATCAGCCTGGAGCCACAGGGCGGCTCGCCGACCGGTCAGCCGACAGAGCCCATCTATCACGGGCGCATCGTCAAGGTGGAGTAGGCGACGGGTATATTGCGCGATGGCGAGACTGCGGCATCCTGCGGGCGAACAAAAAAACGGCCCGATCTTCTTGATCGAGCCGCAGGTAGACAAGCAACCGGGTAGTAGCGGGCGGGAGTGCCGCCCGCCTCAGGTCAGGCGCGTTTCCGCGCCCGGCGACCGACAGCGGCGATCAAACCGCCGGCGGCCAACATCGAAAAGACAGACGCCGGAATTGGCACGGCTTCGATCTCGGCCGCGGCGACCGGCAACAGCGGCACGAAACCGCCCGGTTGGGTGCCATCGACCTCGAACTGCCCGCCGCCAAGACCGGCGGCGACGTTCCGGCCGTGAATGACGATTTCCCGGAAATCGAGCGGCATCAGATCGGTCATGCTATAGACCGTACCTGTTGCCGGCGAGGGGGTGAAAATGCTCGAACTGGCAAGGTCAAAGGTGACATTGTAATTCAAGGCGCCGGAAGCATCGACCATCGGGAATGTGTTCGGGTCTCCGGGCGTGTTGAACAGCGACAGCAGCACGTCGCCGTACGCAGGAACGCCCTCCACGGTCTCCAGAAATCCGTCGCCGTCGCTGTCGTTGGCGAGGGTCGGGGTGACGGAATTAAGTGCAGTGCTGCCGGGTCCCCCGGACAACAAACCGTGGATATGCTGAGGATGAACGCCCGCATCCAATCCGGTGACCGAGTAATTCACCGTGAGCAGATTGCTCACGTCATCGAAAACCAGCATGCCACCGCCGGAAACCCCGGAATTGTTCAGTTCGTTGAAATTGACCGAATAACGGGTGGTCAAGGCGTGGGCCGATGTGGCGCCCACAAGCAAACAACCGGCCGCCGTCGCGACGGTGGTAATGGTTCGTGCTTTCATTAATCTCTCCTCCGACTTCGCCTGTTTGCGAATGAGCAGGGCTTGCAGCGGCAACGCTGCGCAGCACCGTTCATCAGGTATTCGGCGGCGTGTCAGAGAAAGTTGCGGGCCGCTTAACTTTTCTGAAAAAAAAGTCGCCTAACCCGCATCTTCCAAAATCATGGCGCTGGCCTTTTCGGCGATCATGATGGTGGGCGCGTTGGTGTTGCCGGTCGTGACCGTCGGCATGATGCTGGCGTCCACGACGCGGAGGCCCTCCATGCCGTGCACGCGCAGGCGGCTGTCCACTACCGCCATTGGATCTTCGCCCATCTTGCAGGTGCCGACGCAGTGATAGATCGTGCGCCCGGTCTCGCGGATGAACTGCTCCAAATCCGCCTCCGACTGCACGTCCGCGCCGGGCGAGGTTTCCTCCGCCAGGCGTCTGGAAAGGGCCGGCTGCCCGAAAATCTCGCGCGCCTGGAGGATGCCTTCCTTGGAGATGCGCAAATCCTCCGGGTCGCTCAAGAAATTCGGCCGGATCGCCGGTCGGGTGAAGGGATCGGCCGACACCGCCATGATCTCGCCCCTGCTGGAGGGTCGGGCGACCGAGATGGCGATGGTGGCGCCCGGCTTCCTTTCCAGTACGCCGAAAACGTTGTTGTCGTAGCTGGCAGGCGTGAACAGCAGTTGGATGTCGGGCGAGGCCAGCCCTTCGCGGCTATAGGTGTAGCACTGGGCCGACGAGACGCCAAAGGTCAGCGCGCCGTTGCCCTTCACCATCCATTTCGCCACTTCCGGCACCACATGAGGAAAACGTGACAACTCATTTATACTGCGTGTGCGGACGGCCCGGTGGGAGACGCGGACGGTGTAATGGTCGGAAAGGTTCTGACCCACGCCGGGCAGGTCGTGCGCGACCTCGACCCCTATGTCTCGCAGATGATCGGCTGGGCCGATGCCGGAGACATGCAGCAGGTGCGGCGAGTTGATGGTGCCGCCCGAGACGATAACCTCCCGCGCCGCCCTTATATGCCGGTCCTGGTCCCGCTGGCGGATCCAGACGCCGGTGCAGCGCTTGCCTTCGAAGGTCAGGCGCGTGGCGTAGGCCTCCGTCTCCACGATCAGGTTCGGGCGCTTCCGCGCTTCGGCGAGAAAGGTTCGCGCCGTCGAGCCCCGGCGGCGGCCGATGCGGGTCATCTGGCTGTAGCCGACCCCCTCCGCCGGAGTCGCGCCGGACAGGTCGTCCACCTTGTGATGCCCTGCTTGCTCCGCCGCCCGCACGAACATATGGGTCAGCGGCAGGGTGGTTCGGTAGTCGTCGATCTGCAGGGGGCCGCCCTTGCCCCGATACCTGGGATTACCCGCCGGGTAGTTTTCCATGGACTTGAAATAAGGCAGGCATTCATCGTAGCTCCAGCCGCGCGCGCCCATCTGTGCCCAGCCATCGAAATCCGCCGGATTGCCGCGCACGAACAGCATGCCGTTGATCGAGCTTGAGCCGCCCAGCACCTTGCCCCGCGGCCAGTGCAGGGAGCGGTTGCCCGTCGCAGCCTCCGGTTCGGTCTGGTAATTCCAGTTGAGCACCGGATGATCGAGCAGCTTGAGGACGCCCGCGGGAATATGGATGTACGGATTGCGGTCCGCTGGTCCTGCCTCCAGCAATACGACGCGCGCACCCTTGGCCGACAGGCGGTTGGCGAGCACACAGCCGGCACTGCCAGCGCCGACGATCACATAATCGGCTTGCATGATAGAACGCTTCCGTTGTGTTTTTTCGTTGCCGACACATTAAGGATCTAATGGCGAACCCGCTAGGTTCGGTTCAGCCGGTAGACCAGATAAGACGTCAGACCCGCGATCCCGGCAGAGGCCGCCATCGCCTGCACGGCACCCATCGGCTCGGCCAGCAGCGCCATGGAGAACACAAAGCTGGTGTAGGAAAGCAGCGCCCAGCGCGAGCGGTAGACAGCCTCAAGCGCAAAGGCGTCGCCGAACCGGCGGTTCAGGATCCAGAGCGAGGCGCTCATCATGGTGGGCAGCGCCAGCGCCATGCCGGAAATGGCCGGCCCCAGCTCCTTGGAGTATACCGCAATTGCGGCAATAGTCGTGCCGCCCACCACGGCCCGGGCGATAGAGGCGGCCCAGGTGCCCTGACCGCTCGCGCGAGGTTTCACCTGCGTCGGCGGCGGCTTACGGATCACGAGGAGCGCAAACGCAAAGCCCCCGGCGGCCAACCCGATGGCCTGCCACCAGGTCATCTCGCCCCAGATCATTTCAAACAAGAGCGCCGCTGCAGCCATGCCGAACCATGCGACGATGCCGATCAGCCATGGCCTGAGGAACCCTTGCAGCCTTGCCGCCGCCAATGAATAGCCTGCCAAAAACACAAAGACGCCGCCCGCAAGCGCAAACCCGGCCAGACCGGCAGCGGCCATGAATGCGTCGGAGCGGTCCAGCACCATCAGGGCCGACCCGACGCCCACGTTGAAGGGATAGGTCATGGCGATCCCCGCCAGCACCGGTCCCGCCCGCTGCCCCGCCAGCACCACGAGCATCAGCACGCTCGCGGCGAGCCCGGCCTTCCAGAGGACTTGGGTCAGATCTTCCATTGGGGGGCTTCGGCAGGCTTTCCGGACGGGAAGCGCGCCTTTTGGCTCGCATCACATGATGCCTTCGTCCTAAGCTATTGCCCATTAAACCGCCAGAGCACTTCGTCAGTGCATTCCACCAGAGAGCCATTTCTTTCCGTGCAGCAAGCCGCGCCCCGCACCTCGCTTCTCGCGCCGTTCCGCGTGCGCTCCTTTCGGTTCCAATGGCCGGCGGACCTGCTCGCCTCGTGGGCGCAGGAAATGGAAACGCTGATCCTGAACTGGTACATTCTGGTGGCGACAGAATCGGTCGTGATGCTGACCCTGTTCGCCTCGCTTCAGTTTCTGGGCACACTGCTGGCGCCCGCCATTGGCAGCATCGCCGACACGCTCGGTCGGCGCACGGTGCTCTGTTGCCTGCGCGCGGCCTATGCTTGCCTCGCCTCGATCCTGATGATTACCGGTCTGAGCGGCACCCTGACGCCCGAAATCGTGTTCGGCGTGGCCTTCTGCATGGGCCTGATCCGCCCCTCCGACCTGGTGATGCGCAACTCCATGATCGGCGACACCATGGGGCGGGAGACGTTGGGCTCTGCCATGGGCCTAAGCCGCCTGACCATGGACACGGCCCGTATCATGGGCGCGCTGGCCGGCGCCGGCCTGTTCGCGACGCTCGGGCTGGGGGCGGCTTATGTCGGCGTCGTGACATTCTACACTTTGAGTTTGCTGCTAACGTTCGGCACCAGCGGCATCAAGCCCGATCGCGGCGGCGAGCCCTTCAGGATCGTGCGCGAGGTGAAGGACGGGTTGGTTTTCACCTGGCGGACGCCACGGATCAAGGCGCTGATGTTCTTCGCCTTCCTGGTTAATTTCTGCGCCTTTCCGATCAATCTGGAAGTCCTGCCGTTTGCAGCGAAGGAGGTGTTCGGCCTGGACGAAACCGGGCTTGGCCAGATGGTGGCGATGTTCGGCGCGGGCGCGGTGGTCGGCTCGTTGACGATCGCCGCGACCGGTGGCCCGAAGCAACGCGGGCGCAACATCGTCGGCTATATCGTGGTGTGGTACCTGCTGCTGCTGGCTTTCGGCCAAGCATGGCAGGCGTGGCAGGCCTATGTGCTGCTGGCGCTGATCGGCTTTGCGCAGGGCATTTCCATGTTGACCATGTCGATTGCGCTGCTGGATGCCGCCGGCCCGGTCATGCGTGGCCGCATCATGGGGGTGCGGATGCTGGCGGTCTATGGCTTGCCGCTGGGATTGGTGTTGGGCGGCTGGCTGGTAGACAATCTCGGCTACCAGAACATGATCACGCTCTACTGCGCCATCGGCCTACTAGCGACAGTGGCGATCGCCACTGCGTGGCGCGAAAGCCTGTTGGTAAGGGAGTGAGGGGTGGCGGCGGATACGTGGCCGTAACTTGCTTCCGCTACTTCCTCTATCCGTTTAATCGTAGAGAGATCCTGCCGCTGCCCGTGTTCAAGAACCGCAGAAGCTGCTTATTGCGATAAAGGTATTCGCAAACCACTGCTTCTGCGGCATCCAGAAAACGCCCTTCAGTGCTACTCGCTTGACTTGTTGTTGCGCTGGGCGGCACTGAGTTTCTTGATGTCCTCGGCTGACAATTGCGGCCGATCCACTTTGATCGTCAGCTTGTCGAGTTTTGCGGTCAGGGCGAACGGAGGCTTGTAGTCCGCGTCATTGACGCCCGTCAGCGTATCGGAGCCGATGTCGAACAACTCGTCCCACTGCAAGATCATCGGAATGGTTTTCTCCATCCGCTTGGTCGCGACAGTCTTGCCGTCTACTTTAAGTTCGCCGGTGCCGGGGCGGCCGAGGCCGCTCATATTATTGTAGCGCAGCGTTCCGGTCCCCAGGCCTTCATATTTGAAGTCGAACTCAATGGTGTGCTTGCCTGGCGTCAGCGCTTCCTGACCTTCCCATTTGATGCGCTCCAGATCGATCAGGTTCCAGAGGAACACCGGCTTGCCTTCAAGCAGGTAAAAGCCATAGCCGGCAAAGCGCCCGCCGGAGGTAAGGATCATGCCCTCGGCCCCACCTTCAGGCACATCGATCTCCGCCGTGATCGTGTAGGAAGTGTTCAGGAGTGACGGCGAGTCGCCTTGCGGGAGACCAACCATCGGATGCGTGTAAACAAACTCCGTTCGGCCGGCGGTGATGTTCGGGCGCGGTGCGACCAAACGGGCTGCGACTGAGGCATCCATCGGGAAGACCTGGTACTTTTTCGCTTCCTCAATGAACATCGCCTTCATCGCCTTAACCTTGTCGGGATGCTGGGCAGCGATGTTTTTCGATTGGCTGAAGTCCGTATTCAGGTCGTAGAGTTCGAGCACCTGGTTATTGAGCGGATCGGGATTGGCCACCCCAAAGGCCTGCCACGGTGCGCGATTCACTTTGGTGCTGAGCAACCAGCCTTCGTCGTAGAGCGCCCACTGGCCCATCATCTCGAAATACTGGATTTTGTGCTGCGAGGGCGCCTCGGCGTTTTCCGCGTTGAAGGTATAGGCGAAACTCGTGCCCTCAATCGGCGCCTGCTTGATGCCATCCACCATTTCAGGTGCGGCGATGCCAGATACTTCGAGGAGAGTAGGTACTACGTCGATAACATGCATGAATTGTTCGCGCATGCCACCCTTGTCTTTGATGCCCGCCGGCCATGAGACTGCCATGCTTTGGCGGATGCCACCGAGTTTGGAGGCATTTTGCTTGAACCAGGTGAACGGCGTGTCGAACGCCCAGGACCAGCCTGCGGACATGTGATTGTAGGTTTGCTCGGTGCCCCAGACATCATACCAGTTCATCTGTGTCTTTACCGGCATCTCGTTGACGCCATTGAAGAACGCGACTTCATTTGGAGTACCCAAAGGTCCACCCTCGGCGCTCGTGCCATTGTCGCCGTTGATGTAAATAATCAGTGTGTTGTCGAGCTTGCCCATATCCTCGATCGTCTGGATGACACGCCCGATCTCGTGGTCGTTGTAGGCAGCATAGGCCGCAAAAATTTCCACCTGCTTGATGAACAATTTACGCTCTTCAGCGGGAAGGTCGTCCCAACTCTTCAGCAGGTCCGTCGGCCACGGCTCCAACTGCGTGTCTTGCGGAATAACGCCAAGCTTCTTTTGGTTCTCGAAGATCTGCTCCCGGACCTTGTTATATCCCTCGTCAAACAAATGCATCGCACTGATCTTTTCCACCCACTCCTTGGTCGGGTGATGGGGGGCGTGCGTGGCGCCTGGCGCGTACTTTACGAAGAAGGGTTTGTCAGGAATCGTCTGGTTGAGACGGTTCAGGTAGTCTATGGCGTCATCCGCCATGCCGGTAATAAGGTTCCATTCCGGCTTGCCGTCAAAGGGGTAAATCTGCGTCGTATTGCGAAACAGATTTGGCTGCCACTGGTTCGCGTCGCCGCCCACGAAACCGTAAAAATACTCAAAGCCCAGGCCAGTCGGCCACTGGTCGAATGGCCCGGCCTGGCTTGCGGCAAAGGCCGGCGTGTTATGATCCTTGCCGAACCAGGAGGTGGCATAGCCATTCTCCAGAAGGATCCGTCCGATCGTGGCCTTATCTTCGGCAATAATACTATTATAGCCGGGGTAGCCGGTGGCTTGCTCGGCAATGACGCCGAAGCCGGCCGAGTGGTGGTTACGGCCCGTGATCAGCGCCGCGCGTGTCGGCGAACACAGGGCTGTCGAATGGATGTTGTTGTAGCGGAGGCCGGCATTTGCCACCCGGTCCATAGTCGGCGTTGGAATGACGCCACCAAAGGTGCTCGGCACGCCGAACCCAGCGTCATCGGTGATGATAAGCAGGATGTTCGGCGCTTGTTTCGGCGGGACAATGCGCGGCGCCCACCACGGCTTGGACTGAAGAGCGTCGTCCTTGATCACGCCGCCGAAGGCGGGATCAGGTGTGGGAAGTTGTTTGCCGTCGATGGTGGTTGTGGCGGCCGGAGAGCCAAGTTCACCCGTAACCTGCTGGGCCACGGCGGTGGAAGCAACTGCCACCAGGAAGGCGAACCCCAGCGTGCAGATCGAGTTCGCAAGGGAATTACTCATAAGCATCAGAAATTCCTCGAATATTTAATATTTGCGCATGTCAGATCGAATGGAGAAACGATCCATTCTTACTGTTATAGGCTAGTAGGCTATGATGTCGCAATCTATTTGACGTTCATTAGTCAGAAACAGCTCTAAGAATTTGAGCAAACCTTTTCACTGGAATTTCCTCGAAAATCCAGTTGTCGGGGAATCGCCTGAGCAAAAAGCGGATCTAACGCCGTCTGTATCGCCACCGGCGTTGCAACCTTCGTCACTAAATCACCCCCGCCTCTTTCATCGCCGCAATCTCCACCTCGGACTTACCGAGCAGGTCGCCATAGACCTCGCCGTTGTGCGCGCCGATCTCTTCACCCGCGTGGGTGATGCGGCCGGGCGTGCCCTCCAATCGTGGCGAGACGCCGGGCATGGTGACCTCGCCCAACTCCGCATCTGGCACGCGGGCAATGTTGTTGCGCGCCGCGTAGTGGGGGTCCGATGCGATATCTTCCGCCGTATAAATGCCGCCGAAGGGCACGTTGAGGCCAACCAGCAGCGGCTCGATCTCGGCGAAGTCCATGGTCGCGACCCAGTCGGCCAGCATCGCCTCCATCTCGTCGGCGCGCTTTGAGCGCTCGGCTGTGGTCTTGTAGCGGGGATCTTCGGCCAGTTCCGCCTGTCCCATCGCCTTCGCAAGGCGGGGCCAGACCCCGTCGCCGCCCGCTGCGATCTGGACATAGCGCCCGTCCTTGGTCTCGAATGTGCCCGCCGGCGTGAAGGTCGGGTTGCGGTTGCCGATGCGCTCGCGGTTTTCGCCCGTGCGCGCGAACATGGTCATCATGTCGGCAGTGATCCGGAACGGCGCCTCATACAGCGCCTGGTCGATCATCTGGCCCTTTCCTGAGCCCCCGCTGCTGCCGCCGGCATCCCGGTGGTAGAGCGCGAACATGGTCGCGAGCGCGGCAAACGTGCCGGTGTTGTAGTCGGCCGTCGCAAAGGCCGGCCGCACCGGAAAGCGGTCCGGAAAGCCGGTCGGGTACATGTAGCCGGAAAAGCCCAGTGCGATCCGGTCATAGCCCGAGCGCTTGGAGTACGGCCCAACCTGCCCATAGCCCGAAACGCGGGTCATGATCAGGCGCGGGTTCAGTTCGTGCACCACATCCCAGCCGAGCCCCCACTTCTCCAGCGTACCCGGCGTGAAGTTCTCGACCAGCACGTCGGCGTGGCCGATCAGTTCCTTCAGCAGCGCCTGGCCTTCGGGCACCCGCAGGTTCAGGGTGATCGACTTTTTGTTGCGCCCCTCGACCAGCCAATTAGGCGAGCGGTTGGCCTTGCCATCGACGGGAGAGCCGCGCAGCGCGTCGCCGCGGCCGGGCTGCTCGACCTTGATCACCTCCGCGCCGAAATCGCCCAGCAGCGTCGCGGCGAACGGCCCGGCGATGAGCGTGCCGATGTCGATCACGCGAATGCCGCTCAAGGGCAGGTTCTCTGTCATTTTTCCACTCTCAACTAACAAGCTTTCGCCAACCGCATCCCAATCGCCGCCGTTGCGAGCCCGGCGGTAAGGCGGGCGAGACAACCCCCGGCCGGTGCGGAGAGCCGGCGGCGCTGGATTGCTTCGTCCCCCGGCTATTTGGCCGCAATTCCTCGCAATGACGATAGCGGCGTACCGACGCTTGCGGAGGCAACCCGAACTCGCCCGTCCTGTTTATTCCGCTGCGGCGGCGGAACCGCCCCCGGCATCGTCCCGGCGTTGCTTGGCGACCCGCTTTACCTCGTCGAACTCTGCCCGGCGGCGGGCGATCTCCTCCGGCGGGATGCGGTCCACGTTCTGGTAGTCGAGCTTCCAGTCCGCGTCATCGTTCCAGCGCTGCGGCGATTGCCGCGTGGTGCGGGGGCCGGTGGCGGCCTCCAGCAGGTCCAGGGCCATTGCCAGCGTCTCGCGTTGCGATTCCGGGTCATGCGGCTTGCCGGCCGCATTGCCGAGCGGGAAATCGCTGAAGAGGAAGCGCGGTACGCCCGCATGCTCCACGATATCCTTGGCGCAGCCCATGATGACGGTCGGAATGCCGTTCGCTTCCAGATAGCGTGCGGTCAAACTCACGGTCTGATGGCACACCGGTCAAGCAGCGACGAGGACGGCGGCTTCGACCCCATCCGAGCGCAGTTCCGCCAGCACGTCCGGGCAATCCTGTTCGATCGTGGCGACCTGGCTGCGGTTGGTGGGCGTACCGACGAAGCGCTCGGCTAGCGCGCCGATCCGCCCTTCCGCCGCCGCCTGTTTCAGCGCCTTCAGCGGGAAATAGCTGTGGATATCGGCTGCGGTCGTGTGCTTGCGGTCGATGCCGATATGGGAGACGCGCACGTCGGGCTCGCCCTCGATCGGCTGGGTATAGACCCGATAGAATTTCGCCGCGGCGTTATAGGCCGCGCCGGGGCCCTGGTCACCCTTGTCGGGCTGATAGGGGGCTGCGGTCACCACCAAGCCGACCTTGGTCTGGTTCAGGGGCTTGGTGAGGGGCGTAAAGGGTACGTCCTTGTACTGCGCCCAGCGATAGGGGTTGCCGTAGCCGAGTGCGAGATAATAGTCCCGCAAACGCTTCATATACGGCACGGGCACATCGTGCTCCGGGGCAAAGCCCAACCCATCGTCTTGCGACGATCGATCTGTCATGCGTGTTTGCCTTTCCTTTTGCCTTCCGACCATGCAGCCGAAAGAGACAGACCAGAACCTAACAGAGACTGCCGGCAATGCCCATAGGTGAGCGCCGGCGGCCATCCGATTGAGCCCGCTATTTCTCCCAAAGAAAAACCGCCGCGCAGGGTATCCTGCACAGCGGCTTCATGGGCGAGGGGGAGAAGAGGATCTAATTCTTAGATCTAGAGCAAACTCACCCGATCCAAACGGATCGGGATCTGCTCTAGTGAACGACGGAACGGCGCACGGCGTCTAGCTTGGCCTGGGCCACGTCCGCCCGCCGGTGGGCGTTACTGCGCTCGTGGTCCGATGTGGCGGTGGCAACATCTTCCTGGGCGTCCCGCAAATCCTGCTCGGTCGTATTCGTGTCGATCTCCGAAACCGGCATCGCGACCTCGGCCAGAACCGTGCAGCGCTCGCGGGTTACTTCCGCAAAACCGCCCGCCACAAAGATGCGGTCGGAGATCTCCCGCCCGTCGTAAACCAAAATCACGCCCGGCCGCACGGTCGAGAGCAGGGGCGCGTGACCGGGCAAAACGCCGAAATCGCCGTCGCCGCCCGGCACCACCACCATGTCTACCGCCTTCGATGCCAGCAGCCGCTCCGGCGAAACCAGCTCAAAGTCCACTTTTCCGTCCGTCATGGGTTAAGGTATCCCAGCCAGGTTAAGCCGCTTCCGCGGCCATGCGGCGGGCCTTCTCCATGACCTGGTCCATGGGGCCGACCATGTAGAACGCTGCCTCCGGGATATCATCATACTCACCCTCGACGATGGCCTTAAAGCCCTTAATTGTCTCTTCTAACGGCACAAACTCGCCCGGCGTGCCGGTGAAGACCTCGGCCACGTGGAACGGCTGGCTGAGGAAGCGCTGCAGCTTGCGCGCGCGCGCCACGACGAGCTTGTCGTCTTCCGACAGTTCGTCCATGCCCAGAATGGCGATGATGTCCTGCAAGGCCTTGTATTGCTGCAGGGTCTCCTGTACGCGGCGCGCTGTCTGGTAGTGCTCGTCACCCACGACGCGCGCATCGAGGATGCGCGAGGTGGAGTCGAGCGGGTCCACCGCCGGATAGATGCCCAACTCGGCAATGGAGCGGCTCAACACCGTCGTCGCGTCCAAGTGGGCAAAGGTCGTTGCCGGCGCCGGGTCGGTCAAGTCGTCTGCCGGCACATAAACGGCCTGCACCGAGGTAATCGACCCCTTGTTGGTGGAGGTAATACGCTCCTGCAGGGCGCCCATGTCGGTGCCGAGGGTCGGCTGATAGCCCACCGCCGACGGAATGCGGCCGAACATCGCCGACACTTCCGAACCTGCCTGGGTGAAGCGGAAGATGTTGTCCACGAACAGCAGCACGTCCTGACCTTCCTCGTCGCGGAAATACTCCGCCTGGGTAAGGCCGGAAAGCGCGACGCGGGCGCGAGCGCCCGGCGGCTCGTTCATCTGGCCATAGACCAGGGCCGCCTTTGAGTTGTCGCCTTCCAGGTCGATCACGCCCGAACTCGATCATCTCGTGATAGAGGTCGTTGCCCTCGCGGGTACGCTCGCCCACACCGGCGAACACGGAATAGCCGCCGTGGCCCTTCGCGATGTTGTTGATCAGTTCCATGATCAGCACGGTCTTGCCGACGCCCGCCCCGCCGAACAGGCCGATCTTGCCGCCCTTCGCATAGGGGGTGAGGAGGTCCACGACCTTGATGCCTGTCACAAGCTGTTCGGTATCGGTCGCCTGATCGATGAAATCGGGTGCAGAACGGTGGATCGGCGAACGCTTGGCAGTGTTCACCGGGCCGCGATCGTCAATCGGGTCGCCGATGACGTTCATGATCCGGCCGAGCACTTCCGGGCCAACCGGCACGGTGATCGGAGAGCCGGTCGCTTCCGCCTCGTCGTTGCGGGTCAGGCCTTCGGTCGCATCCATCGCGATGGTGCGCACGCTGTTCTCGCCCAAATGCTGGGCCACTTCGAGCACCAGCAGCGAGCCGTCGGCCCGCTTCACGTGCAGCGCATCGAGGATCGCCGGGATTTCACCGTCAAACTGTACGTCAACGACCGCGCCCATCACCTGGGTGATCCGGCCGACAGCGTTCTTCGCCATGGGGGTCAACTCCTTAACTTAAAACTACGGTCGATAGTGTTGCCACAATCGGTGTTGCCACAATCGGTTCGCCGCATTTCGTCGGCCGGGCTCTCTATAGAGCTTCGGCGCCGGCAATGATCTCGATCAGTTCTGTCGTGATCATCGCCTGACGGGTGCGGTTATAGGTCAGCGTTAGGCCTTTGATCATCTCGCCGGCATTGCGGGTCGCGTTGTCCATCGCCGCCATGCGCGCGCCGTGTTCGCTGGCGGCGTTTTCGAGCAATGCACGGTAGATCTGAACCGACACATTTCGGGGCAGCAGATCTTTCAGGATCTCTTCCTCGGACGGTTCGTATTCATAGACGGCGCCGCCCAGGTCTTCGGCGTTCTCGTCGCCGAGTCCGGGATCGGCGCCGGGATGAGTTGCTGGACGGTTACTTCGTTGGAGATAGCCGACTTGAATTTGGCGTAAATCAGATGGGCCACATCGAAGTCGCCCGCCTCGAAACGCTCGAGCAGACGATCGGCGATGCCGTCAGCCTCTTCGAACGCGACCGCCTTGCGGCCAATGCCTTCGACGGTTTCGCCCATCATAGAGCCCAGTTCGCGGCGGAGCGCATCGCGGCCCTTCCGGCCGACGAACATCACCTCGATATCCTTGCCCTGACCATTCAGGTCGGCGATCAGAATGCGCGCCTGCCGCACCAGATTGGCGTTGAAGCCGCCGCACAGCCCGCGGTCGGCGGTCGCCAGCACGATCAGGTGTTTTTGCTCGCTGCCGGTACCCGCCAGCAGGGGCGGCGCGCCCGGCGTGCCGCGCGCGCTGCTTCCCACCGACGACAGCATCCGCTCCATCCGCTCCGCATAGGGACGGGCCGCCTCGGCCTGTTCCTGGGCGCGACGCAGCTTTGCCGCCGCCACCATTTTCATGGCGGACGTAATCTTCTGCGTTGATTTCACGCTGCCGATACGGTCGCGCAGATCCTTCAAACTGGCCATAACGCCTCGTTCTCCGCTTTCGCTTCAGGCTTTCCGGTCAGTGGCGTTAAGCGAAGTTTTTCGTGAAGTTTTCGAGGAAATCGCCAAGCTTCTTGTCGGTTTCGTCGCTCAACTCGCCGGTCGAGTTGATGGTGTCGATGATGCCCTTGTCGCCTTCACGCAGCGAGGACAGCATCTGCTCCTCATAGCGGGTGACGTCGTCGACCGGCACGCGGTCCAGATAGCCGCGCACACCGGCATAGATCGAGGCGACCTGTTCGCCGACGCTGAGCGGCTGGAATTGCCCCTGCTTCAACACTTCCGTCAGGCGCGCGCCACGGGCCAGGAGGCGCTGGGTGGAGGCGTCGAGGTCGGAGGCGAACTGTGCGAAGGCTTCCATCTCGCGGAACTGCGCGAGTTCCAGCTTAATCGTGCCCGCCACCTTCTTCATGGCCTTGGTTTGCGCGGCAGAGCCCACACGGCTGACCGACAGGCCGACGTTGATCGCCGGGCGCACGCCCTTGTAGAACAAGTTGGTTTCCAGGAAGATCTGGCCGTCGGTGATCGAAATCACGTTGGTCGGAATGAAGGCGGACACGTCGTTCGCCTGGGTTTCGATGATCGGCAGTGCCGTCAGCGAGCCTGCGCCTAAATCATCGTTCATCTTCGCTGCCCGCTCGAGCAGGCGGGAATGCAGATAGAACACATCGCCCGGAAACGCTTCGCGGCCCGGCGGCCGGCGCAACAGCAGGGACATCTGGCGATAGGCGGTCGCCTGCTTCGACAGATCGTCATAGATAATCACGGCATGCATGCCGTTGTCGCGGAAATACTCGCCCATGGTGGCAGCGGTATAGGGCGCCAGGAATTGCATCGGCGCGGGGTCGGACGCGGTCGCCGCCACGATAATCGTATACTCGAGCGCGCCGTGCTCTTCCAAAATTTTCAGAACGTTGGCAACTGACGAGCGTTTTTGTCCGACGGCGCAGTAGATGCAATACAGCTTCTTGCTCTCGTCTTCGCCGGCATTGATCGTCTTTTGGTTGATGATCGTGTCAATCGCGACGGCGGTTTTGCCGGTCTGGCGGTCGCCGATGATCAGTTCGCGTTGGCCGCGGCCGATCGGCACCAGGGCGTCCAGCGCCTTCAGGCCGGTCTGCATCGGCTCGTGCACTGACTTGCGCGGAATGATGCCCGGTGCTTTCACTTCCACCAGGCTGCGCTCGCCGCTGATTTGGCCCTTGCCGTCGATCGGGTTGCCGAGACCGTCGACGACGCGCCCCAGCAGGCCCTTGCCGATCGTGGTATCGACGATTGCGCCGGTCCGTTTGACGGTGTCGCCTTCGCCGATGTTGCGGTCGCTGCCGAAAATCACGACACCGACATTGTCGGTCTCCAGGTTCAACGCCATGCCGCGCGTGCCGTCTTCGAACTCGACCATTTCGCCGGCCTGGACATTGTCCAGACCATAGACGCGGGCGACGCCGTCGCCGACAGACAGAACCTGTCCGACCTCGGCGACATCGGCCTCGGCGCCGAAGTTGGCGATTTCATTTTTTAGAATATCAGAGATTTCGGAGGCGCGGATTTCCATCACTGGACCCCTTTCATGGCGTGCTGCAGACGCTGAAGTTTGCTGCGGAGCGAGCTGTCATACATGCGGGAGCCGAGTTGTACGACCAGGCCACCCAATAAGGAAGGATCGACGGCGGTTTCCAAGGTCACTTTGGCCCCGGCGACATCGCGAAGGGAGCTTTCCAGGCGGGACATCTGTTCATCGCTCAGGGCATGGGCCGAGCTGATTTTCGCCCGCACCTCGCCCCGGCGGTCCGCCAGGATAGCCAGAAATGCTTCCGCCATTTCGGTCAACGCAAACAGACGCCGGTTGCGCGCGACCAGGCGGAGGAAGTTGGTGGTAATTTGTTGAGCGCCGAATTTTTCGGCGATCGCCGCAATCGCCTTTTCCTGATCTTCCCGGCGGATGACCGGCGAGCGGATCAAGCGGCGAAAATCGGCGCTTTCGGCACAAAGCTCTTTGAGACCCCGCAGGTCGTCCGCGACCTCGTCGAGAATCTTGCGTTCGTCTGCCAGCTCGTAAAGGGCGCCTGCGTAGCGCTCGGCAAGCCCGGAAGCCGGTCCAATGCTGGTTGCCACGGTCGGAAAACCTCACGGCGGAAAAGCGGTTGAAGGCCATTTATGTGCGGGCGGTACGGCAATCTGGGGCACAGGGATGGCGGCCGGGACGCACCAGTGCGTCGGTTGAGCGGGTGAGTAGCACACGTTTTGCGCCGATGGCGAGTCCTCCTGCCCGCCCTCGCGACAACTGGACGCTTTCCCGTGCCGCGAGGCGGCCGGGTGAGGCCAAGGCGAGGTCAAAGGAAGAGGACAGGGGCGAGGTCAAAGGAAGCTGTACGGATCCATGTCGATCGTCAGGCGCACGCTTCCGCTCGGCTTGGCCCCGCCAAGCCAGTCACGCAGAATTAGCGGCACATTCACGTCACGGGCCGCATGCAACAACAGGCGCACCCGGTGCCGTCCGCGGATGAGGGAGAGCGGCGCGGGCGCCGGCCCCAGCACCCGGACTTTCTCGCCGTGCGGGGCGGTCGCGGCCAGTTGCTGAGCGAACGTCATCGCGGGGCCCAGCTCGTTGGCGGAGACGATGAGGGCCGCCAGCCGGCCGAACGGCGGCATGCGGGAATCGCGTCTGGCCGCCGCCTCGACCCGATAGAACCCGTCCCGGTCGCCGGCGGCGAGGGCCTGGAGCACCGGCTGTGACGGTTCCGCCGTCTGCAACAAAACGCGGCCCGGTTTCTCGGCCCGGCCGGCGCGGCCCGCCACTTGGGTCAAAAGCTGAAAAGTCCGTTCCGATGCGCGCAGGTCGCCGCCCGCCAGGCCCAGGTCAGAGTCGATGACGCCGACCACTGTCAGCAACGGGAAATGATGGCCCTTGGCGATCAATTGCGTGCCGACGATCAGATCGATCTCGTGCTCGCCGATGGCGCGGATCAGCTCCGCCACGGCCTGCGGCCCCGGCAGCAGGTCGGAGGACATGACGGCCACCCGCGCCTCGGGCCAGCGCCCGGCCACTTCTTCCGCGATCCGTTCGACACCGGGGCCGCAGGCGGCGAAGCTTTCCGTCGCGTTGCAGGTGGGGCAGGCGGACGGCAGGCGCTCGCTATGGCCGCAATGATGGCATTGCAGGCGGCCGGTATAGCGGTGTTCCACCAGCCACGCGGAGCAGTAGGGGCAGGCGAAGCGATGGCCGCAGGTCCGGCAGAGCGTCAGCGGGGCATAGCCGCGCCGGTTCAGGAACAGCAGCGCCTGTTCCCCGTCCGCCAGCGCTTGCGAGACCGCATCGGCCAGCGGCGGTGCGATCCACTGGCCGCGCGGGGGCGGCTGCTTGATCAGGTCGACCACTTCAACCGTGGGCATGCTGGCGCCGCCGTGCCTGTCCGGCAGGGCCAGGCGGCGATAGCGGCCACGCTCGACATTCGCGACGGTCTCCAGCGATGGCGTGGCGGAGGCCAGGCAGATCGGCGCCGATTCGTACCGGGCGCGGACGATGGCGATATCGCGGGCGTGGTAGTGCACGCCGTCTTCCTGTTTGAAGGCCTGGTCGTGTTCCTCGTCCACCACGATCAGCCGCAGGTCGGCGAAGGGTAGAAACAGCGCCGAGCGGGCGCCGACGACGATTTTGGCACTGCCGTCTGCGATCCAGCGCCAGGCGCGCCGGCGAGCGGGCGGCCCGATCTCGGAATGCCAGACGATAGGGGCTGCGCCGAACCGGGCGTGGAACCTGTCCAGCCATTGCGCCGTCAAGGCGATCTCCGGCAGCAGCACGAGCGCTTGGCCGCCCGCACGCAGGGCGGCGGCAATGGCCTCGAAATAGACCTCGGTCTTGCCGGAGCCGGTGACGCCATCCAGCAGATCGACCTGGAACTGCTCTGCCTCGACGGCTTCTGCCAGCGTGCGCGCCGCGGCCTGCTGTTCCGGCGAAAGCGCAGGGCCGGCGAGGCTGGGATCGGGGGCCGGCGGCCGGCGGGGCAGCAGGGCGACGCGTTGCAGCAGGCCCGCATCCGCCATGGCGCGCACGACCGCATCGCTGACCCCGGCGGTTTGCGCCAACTCGCGCGCGGCAAGCGGGCGGCCGGAAAGCGAAGAGGCGGACGCGGCTTCCAGCACCTTTTGCCGGGCCGCCGTCACCCGCACGCCGTCCGGCATGGTGTCGCTCGCGCGGTACGCGGTGCGGGCGGCTTCCGGTTGAATCAGGGCGGGCAGGTGTGTCGCCATGCGCAAGACCGCGCCATGCGGGCTGAGTGTGTAGGCTGCCACCCAGTCGATCACCTGCCGCAGCGGCTTCCGCATCTGCGGCGCGTCAAGACGGGCGGCCACCGGTTTGAGTTTTTCCGGCGCAACCTCCTGGCCTGTACAGGGCTGATCGTCCGCATCCCACACGACGCCGATCAGGCTGCGCTTGCCGAGCGGCACCTCCACCCAGTCGCCCGGCGCCAGATGCATGCCCTCTGGCACGGCATAGGTCAGCGGCCGCTCGAACGGCAGGATGGTGGGGAGCCCGACCGGGACTGTCTGGTGATGTTCCATCTGACGATCTGACGAAAAGGGGGGTCTGGCCTAGTCTCGCTCGGCAGCTTCCGCTAGACTGCCCTCAACGAATCCGATGCCGAAACCATACCCGGTCGCGCTCCCACGGTCACGGGGGGCCGAGCGGCGGAGATGGTAAATGAAGTTCTTTGTCGATACTGCGGACCTGAACGAAATCCGCGATTTGAGCGAAACCGGCCTGCTGGACGGGGTGACGACGAACCCGTCGCTGATGGCGAAAACCGGCCAAAAGATCGTTGACGTGATAGCGGCGATTTGCGAGGTCGTGCCCGGCCCGGTGTCTGCGGAAGTGGCCGCGATGGACTTCGAGACCATGCTGGCCGAGGGCCGCCGACTGGCGAAGATCGCGCCCAACGTGGTCGTGAAGGTACCGCTGACCGTCGACGGGCTGAAAACCTGTAAGGCGCTGCGGGGGGAAGGAACAATGGTTAACGTCACCCTCTGTTTCTCGGCCACCCAGGCCTTGTTGGCGGCAAAGGCCGGCGCCTCGTTTATCTCGCCGTTTGTCGGGCGGCTCGACGATCTTTCTCAGGACGGGATGCAGTTGATCGGCGACATCCTCCAGATTTACCGGCAATATGATGCCATCGAAACAGAGGTGCTGGTCGCTTCCATCCGCCACCCCGTGCACCTGCTGCAGGCGGCCAAGATGGGCGCCCATGTATCGACCTTGCCGCCGAATGTGATCCGCCAATTGTACAATCATCCTCTGACGGACAAGGGGCTGGCCGCTTTCCTGGCTGACTGGGAAAAGACCGGTCAGTCCATCCTGGAACAATAGACGGATGACAGGGAGGAGCGGGCAGGTGCCGCAGAATCCGCAACCGAAGCGCCGCCGTGCGCCGCCTGCCGAGACGCTTTCGGCAGAGGCGGTTGCTGCGTGGCTGCGCCAGCATCCGGACTTTCTCGCCCAAAATCCCGACCTGCTGTTCGCGATGACTCCGCCCGAACAGGATCAAGGTCATGGCATCGTGGATTTCCAGCGCTTCTTGGTCGACCGTCAGCGCCGCGAGATGGAGGCACTGAAGGGTGCCAGCCGGGAACTGCTGTCGGTAAGCCGGACCAACAAGGCGACACAGCAGGCCGTTCACAAGGCTGTTCTGGCCTTGCTCGCCGCGCCGACCTTCAGCCACGCCATTGCGACCGTCGTGGAAGACTGGGCGGAGATGCTTGGCACCGATGTGGTCATGCTGGGCATCGAATCCTCGCCGGACCGGGCCATCCCGGGCGTCAAGGCGGGGCTGACCATGCTGGCGGGGGGCGATGTGGATTCGCGCCTGGGACGCTCGCAGGACGTCCGGGTGATCGGCACGTTGGATCCGCCCGATCCCGCCATGTTCGGCGGGGCGGCGGGCCTCGCCCGTTCGGTCGTCTGGCTGCGTCTTTCCATCCACGAAACCGTACCGCCCGGCTTGCTGGCGATCGCCTCGCGCGAGCCGGAGCGCTTCCATCCCCGTCAAAACACCGAACTGCTGCGCTTCCTCGCGAGCACGCTGGCCGTTACGATCCGCGCATGGCTGAACCTTTCCGAACCCCAACCGAGCCTGATCTGACCCCGTTCGCGCCCGACCTCGCCGCGGCGGTGCGCCGGTGGCAGGGCTGGATGAGCGGCGAACGGCGGCTGTCGGCCCGAACCGTCGCGATCTATACTCACGATGTGATGGGTTTCGGCAGGTTCTTGGCTGACCATCTGGGGCATGGCGCCGGCCTTTCCGACCTCGGCGCGTTGGGCGTCAGCGACCTGAGAGCCTGGCAGGCGTCGCAGCACCGCCGCGGCCAGTCGGCAGGGTCACGGGCGCTGGGCGTTTCGGCCTTGCGCAGCCTGGACGGCTATCTGCGCCGGCAGGGGGAGGTCGGCATTGGCGGGCTTTCCGCCCTGCGCTCGCCGAAGGTGGCGAAACCTGCCCCCCGCCCGCTGGAGGTGCGGCAGGCCGCCGCGTTGGTCGAAACGGCCGACGACCATGAGGAGCGCTGGATCGGGCTGCGCGACCAGGCGGTTTTCTCCCTGCTCTACGGCTGCGGGTTGCGCATCGGTGAGGCGTTGGGCCTGGATCGCGGCGCATTTCCCTTTGGCGGCAGCGTCCGGGTGCGGGGCAAGGGGCAGAAGGAACGGCTGGTGCCGATGCTTCCGACGGTGGCGGCCATGACCCACGCCTACCTCGACGCCTGCCCGTTCGGCCTTACGCGCGAGGGGCCGCTGTTCGTCGGGGCCCGCGGCAAGCGGTTGTCGCCGGGGATGGTGCAAAAACGCCTGCGGGCGTTGCGACCGCTACTGGGGCTGGACGAGCGGGCGACACCGCATGCGCTGCGCCATAGCTTTGCCAGCCACTTGCTGGGGGCGGGCGGCGATCTGCGCACCATCCAGGAGCTTTTGGGGCACGCCTCGCTGAGCACCACCCAACGCTATACCGACGTCGACGAGGCGCGCCTGCTCGATATCTATCGTAAGGCACACCCCCGCGCCTGATCGATCTAAGGGCGATGAGTTCCGAGCCAGCCCTTGGCGTCGTCGCTGCCGCGGCCCCTTCGAGCCCGTGAGGAAGCGATCCGGAACCGGCGATCACAGGCTTGGCCGTTGCCCGGATCGCTCGTCTCCCAGACTGTTTCCGGAGGAAGAACCAGGCGGGAACCGTCGGTCATGATGCCGGAGACGGCGATGCCGAGGGTCCGGTACCTGGCAATGGCCGCTTTCAGGTGTTGCACGGCGCTGACCGCTTTCTCGTCAGGCTGGATTTGGGTAAACGACAGGCGGGAATGGTCGTCGATGGCGAAGCTTGGTAACCGTAGTCTCCTCGGTCAGGTCCGAATGGACAACCTGTTGCAATCTCACAGCTAGGCAGGCGGTTGACGGTGCACGTTTAGCGCCCGGGGTTGCGCAAAGTCGATGTCGCGCGCCCCGGATTTTCCCGCAGTGGCGTTGAGCCGCATTCGTCCCTGACCGGTTGGCCGTTAGTGCTCTTACATTATAAAAAGCACGCTCACGCTACGAAAGCATGCTCCCGCTCGCCATTGTGAGGAAAGCTGGCAAATGCATACCCTGGAGTTCAACAAGATCGCGGCCGCGGTGCTGACCGCCGGCGTCCTTGCGATGTTGTTGGGTCTTGTCGCTCGGATATTGATCCCGAGCCACGACACCCACGGAGAAGGCCCCAACCTTTTTGCCGACCTTGCGCCCACAGCGCCGACGGACAGCTCCGAGCCCGCCGGACCGAAGCCGATCGCCGTATTCATGGCCGATGCGAGTGTGGAGGATGGCGAGAAGGTGGCGAAGAAATGCATGGCCTGCCACACGTTCGAGGCGGGAGGGGCGACCAAGGTCGGCCCGAACCTGGCGAATGTAGTAGGGCACGAGCGCGGCACGAAGGATTACGCGTATTCCGGTGCTTTCCAGGAGTTGGGCGGCACCTGGACCTATGAGGAACTGAACAAATTTCTCTACGATCCGCGGAACGACGTTCCGGGCACGAAAATGTCGTTTGTCGGCCTGAAAAAACCGGAAGACCGGGCGGACGTAATCGCCTTTCTGCGCTCGCACACTGAAAACCCGCCGCCCCTGCCGGAGCCGGCCGCCGAAGGCGCGGAAGAGGCGCCCAAGGCCGAAGGTGCGCAAGAGGCGCCGAAGGCCGAAGGCGCGCAAGAGCAGCCTAACGCCGAAGGTGCACAAGAGCAGCCTAACGCCGAAGGTGCACAAGAGCAGCCGAACGCCGAAGGTACGGAAAAGCCGCCGAACGCCGAAGGTACGGAAAAGCCGCCGAACGCGGAAGGCGCAGCGCAGCCGGCCCAGCAGTAAGCCAGCGCGGCCAGCCGGAGAGGCGGTCAGGCAGAGAGGCAGGCATGATCCCCATACCCCAGGATTTGATCGATCTGGCAGAAAGGGCGGCAAATCTCAGCCGCCCTGTTTTGCGCAGGTATTTCCGCGCCGATCTGGATGTGATTCGCAAGGGGGATGCATCGCCGGTGACGCGCGCGGACCGGGAGGCCGAGGCCGCGATCCGGCGGTTGTTGAACCGCGAGGCGCCCGAGCACGGCATTATCGGCGAGGAGCACGGCAGCGAACGTGCCGACGCCGATTTCGTCTGGATTTTGGACCCGCTGGACGGCACCCGCGCCTTCGTCGTGGGGAAGCCCACGTTCGGCACGCTGATCGGACTGGCCTATAAGGGCGAGCCGGTTCTGGGTGTGATCGACATGCCGGTCCTGGACGAGCGCTGGGTGGGTGTGGTCGGCCGCGCCACGACGCTCAACGGTGCGCCCGTAAAGACACGAACCTGTGACAGCCTCGCGCAGGCCTGGATCAACACCACGTCGCCCGATATGTTTGCCGGTCCGCAGATTGCCGCGTTCGAGCGCGTGCGCAGCGCTTCGGCCGGGTGCAACTATGGCGGCGATTGCTATGGCTACGCATTGGTCGCCTCCGGTTGTGTGGACGCCACGATCGAGGCAGGCATGCAGACCTATGATTTCATGGCGCTCGCGCCGGTGGTTCAAGGGGCGGGCGGGCTGATCACGGATTGGGCGGGCCGGCGGCTCGGCCTGGAGAGCGATGGCACGGTGATTGCGGCGGGCGATGCGCGTGTACACGAACAGGCGGTGACGCTACTTTCGCAAAAGTGATTTGGCAAAAGAAATTTGAGCGTAACACTAATTCCCGCACAAACAGCCCTGAACGAGCGACAACGACGACGGGATCAATCCGGTCTGGAGCTTGCATGACGGAAACCGCGCCTCGGGCATTGATAGTGCCGACGCCCCATTTCCCGGCGTTCCGGTCATAAGCCCGTGACGCGGCAGGTTCCCCGCATGGCGGCATTGTGGTTGGCGTTGGCCTGGGTCGTCACGGCCGGCATGGCAATGCCATCGCTGGCGTCGGCCGAACAGAAACTGATCGAGCGGGCGCACGCCATCGCAATGCATGGCGAACCCAAATACCCGGCGGGTTTTCCGCATTTCGACTATGTCGATCCGAACGCGCCCAAGGCAGGGACGATGCATATGTCGGCGAGCGGCACCTTCGACAGCTTCAACCCCTATATTCCGAAAGGGAACCCGGCGGGCGCCGGCAGTACCACCGAAACGCTGCTGACCGCCAGCGCGGACGAGCCGTTTACCGAATACGGCCTGATCGCTGAATTGATGACCTATCCGGAAGACCGCTCCTGGATCACGTTTCACCTGAACCCCAAGGCCCGCTGGCACGACGGCAGGCCAATCACGCCGGAAGACGTGGTCTTTTCGCTCAACACTCTGAAAGAGAAGGGACAGCCCTTCTATCGCTTCTACTATGGCAGCGTCGCGTCGGCGGAGGTGACCGGGGAGCGCGACGTGACCTTCCGCTTTCAGGGGGGCGAAAACCGCGAACTTCCCCTGATCCTGGGCCAATTGCCGGTGCTTCCGAAACATTATTGGGAGGACCGGGACTTCACCAAGACGACGCTGGAGCCGCCCCTCGGCTCCGGCCCGTACAAGGTAGCTAACTTCGAGCCCGGCCGCTATGTCGTGCTCGAACGGGTGGAAGATTATTGGGGCAAGGACCTGAACGTGAACCGGGGCCAGAACAATTTCGACCGGATCCGCTACGACTACTACCGGGATCCGACCGTTATCCGCGAGGCGGTAAAGGCAGGCGATATCGACTTCTACATGGAAAACCAGGCCAAGGCCTGGGCGCAGGACTACAACATCGAGGCGGTGCGCAACGGATGGCTGAAGAAAGAGGCGATTCCCCACGAACGCCCGGCGGGCATGCAGGCGTTCGTCATGAACCTGCGGCGGTCCGTTTTCGCCGATATACGGGTGCGCAAGGCCATTGCGCTGGCCTTCGATTTTGAATGGACGAACGAGAACCTGTTTTTCGGGCAGTACACAAGGTCGACCAGTTTGTTCTCGAACTCGGAACTGGCCGCCTCGGGGCCGCCGTCGCCGGAAGAGCTGGAATTGCTCGAGCCTTATCGGGACCGGCTTTCGTCCGAGGTGTTCGGCCCGCCGCCCGAACCGCCGGTGACCGACGGCAGCGGCTGGCCGCGGGACAATTTGCGCAAGGCGTTCGCCCTGCTGTTCGAGGCAGGTTACGAGGTAAGAGACCTGAAAATGGTCGATGCGGAAACAGGCCGCCAACTGCGCTTCGAAATGCTGCTGCGGGCGGGCGGCGCGTTCCGGCGGGTGGTGCTGCCGTTTCAGCGCAATCTGCGGCGGCTCGGCATCGATATGATAATCCGCGAGGTGGACGATGCCCAGTACATCAACCGCATTCGGGCACGAGACTATGACATGATCTCGCTCGGTTGGGGACAGAGCGATTTGCCGGGGAACGAGCAACGCAGCTATTGGACGAGCGAAGCGGCCGATCAGCCGTCTTCCCGGAATTATGCCGGGCTGAAAGACCCTGTGGTGGACGTTCTGGTCCAAAAGCTGATCGCCGCCCCGACCCGGCAGGTGCTGGTGACGCGCACACGAGCCCTGGACCGGGTTTTGTTATCCCATCACTTCGTCGTGCCGAACTGGTATCTTTCGGTAGATCGTATCCTCTATTGGGACAAGTTCAGCTACCCTGCAGTGATACCTCGCATGGGTACGGACATTTCCATGTGGTGGTGGGATGAAGAAAAGGCGGAAGCGCTGCGACGCGCCCGCAGCGGGATGGTGAATTGATGCTGGCCTATATCATCCGCCGCCTGTTGCTCATCATCCCGACGCTGTTCGGGATCATGGTGATCAATTTCGTGGTGATCCAGGTCGCCCCGGGCGGGCCGGTGGAGCAGGCCATTGCCAACCTGACCGGCGAGGGCGGCGGTGCCATCGGGCGTGTCACGCAGGGGGGCGGTGATTTCGCCGGCGGTCAGGGAAGCGGCCAGGCTCGGGGGGCATCCGACAGCGGTTCGAGCTCGGCCTACCGCGGGGCACAGGGACTGGATCCCGAGTTCATCAAGGAGCTGGAACAGCAGTACGGCTTCGACAAGCCGATGCATGAACGGTTCTTGCAGATGATGACCAGCTACCTGACCTTCGATTTCGGCACGAGTTTTTACCGGGACCAAACCGTGGTCGAACTGGTGATTGACAAGATGCCGGTCTCGCTCACGCTGGGTTTCTGGACGACCTTTCTCACCTATCTGATCTGCATTCCGCTTGGCATCGCCAAGGCGGTACGGGATGGCTCGCGTTTCGACATATGGACCAGCGGGGCGATTATCGTCGGCAACGCCATTCCCAGCTTTGTGTTTGCGATCCTGCTGCTCGTCCTGTTCGCGGGCGGCAACTATTATGACTGGTTTCCCTTGCGCGGGCTGACTTCGCCGGGATTCGATCAGATGAGCCTGGGCGAGCAGATCCTCGACTATTTTTGGCACCTGACGCTGCCCTTGGCCGCGATGATGATCGGCGCGTTTGCAACGCTCACCCTCTTGACCAAGAACAGTTTCCTCGACCAGATATCCCAGCAATATGTGGTGACGGCGCGCGCGAAGGGCCTGACCGAGAGCCGGGTGCTGTGGGGCCATGTCTTCCGCAATTCCATGTTGCTGGTCGTGGCGGGGTTTCCGGCCGCGTTCGTGGGCATTCTGTTCGGTGCGTCCGTCTTTATCGAGACCATCTTTTCGCTCGATGGCCTGGGGCTGCTGGGTTTCGAATCCGACGCTGAATCGTGACTATCCGGTGATGTTCGCCACCATGTATGTGTTCGGCCTGATGGGACTGGTTATGAACCTGATCGAGCGACATGATGTATGTGGTGATTGACCCGCGCATCGACTTCGAAACGCGGGGGGCGTAAGCGTGGCGCTGTCTCCCCTGACCGCGCGGCGGCTCGCCAACTTCAAGGCGAACCGGCGAGGCTATTGGTCGTTTTGGCTGTTCGTCTTCCTGTTCGGCCTCAGCCTGCTCGCCGAGTTTCTGTCGAACGACAAACCGGGCTGGTCTGGTATGATGGCGCAGCCTATTTGCCGATCTTTGAAGGCTATCCGGAAACGGAATTCGGCGGCGAGTTCCTGACCGAGGCCGACTACCGTGACCCTTATGTGCGGGGAAAGGATCGCCGAGAAGGGCTGGATGCTCTGGCCGCCCGTTCCCTACAGCTATTCCACCGTCAAGTGCGACTTGACAGAGCCCGCGCCGTCGCCGCCCGGCGCCGACATTGGCTCGGCACCGACGACCAGGGCCGGGATGTGGTCGCCAACCTTATTTACGGCTTCCGGATTTCGGTCATTTTCGGTCTGACCCTGACCGCGTTGAGCTCCCTGGTCGGCGTGGGCGCCGGAGCGTTGCAAGGCTTCTACGGCGGCTGGTTCGACCTGCTGGGGCAGCGGTTCATCGAGATTTGGGCGAGCCTGCCGACCCTTTTTACTGCTGATCATCCTGGCGAGCGTGATCGTGCAACCGGGTTTTTGGTAGCATTCTGGGCATCATGCTGCTGTTCGGCTGGATGGGGCTTGGTGGACGTGGTGCGGGCGGAATTCCTGCGTGCCCGCAATTTCGACTATGTCCGGGCCGCGCGGGCGCTGGGTGTGCGAGACCTGCACCATCATTTTCCGGCACGTGCTGCCCAATGCCATGGTGGCCACCCTCACCTTTCTGCCGTTCTCCTTGCTGGCGGCATCACCAGCCTTACGGCCTGGATTTTCTGGGCTTCGGCCTGCCGCCCGGCTCGCCCTCGCTGGGCGAGTTGCTGGCCCAGGGCAAAGCCAACCTCCAGGCGCCCTGGCTGGGCCTGACCGGCTTTCGTCACCATCGCCGTGCTGCTGACCCTGCTGGTATTCGTCGGCGAAGCAGTACGTGACGCGTTCGATCCCAGGAAATTGGGCCTATGAGCGAAACGGCGGAATGGGCGAAACGCGAAGGGTGAGCCTTTGCTGCAGGTCAGCGACCTGCATGTCGCCTTCCGACAACGGCGGCCAGAGGTCGTCGGCCGTGCGCGGCGTCTCGTTCGACATTCACAAGGGCGAAACCGTTGCCCTGGTCGGCGAGAGCGGCTCCGGCAAATCGGTCACGGCGCTGATCGTGCTCCAGTTGCTGCCCTATCCGATGGCCAGTCATCCCGGGCGGTCGATCCGTTTCGAGGGGCAGGAGATGATCGGCGCGCCGAAGCGCGACCCTGCATCAGATCCGCGGCAACCGTGTCGCGATGATCTTTCAGGAGCCGATGACGGCCCTGAACCCGCTGCACACCGTGCGAGAAGCAGATCGGCGAGGTTCTGTGGCTGCACAAGGGACTTTCCGCCGAGCGCACCCGGGCCGCGTGCTGGAGCTGTTGCGGCTGGTCGGCATCCCCGACCCCGAAAGCCGGCTGGCCAGCTATCCCCATCAACTGTCCGGCGGGCAGCGGCAACGGGTCATGATCGCCATGGCGCTGGCCAACGATCCGGACCTGCTGATCGCCGACGAGCCGACCACGGCGCTGGACGTGACCATCCAGGCGCAGATCCTGGAGTTGCTGGAGGAGCTGCAACGAAAACTCGGCATGGCGATTCTGCTGATCACCCATGACCTGGGCATTGTGCGGCGGGTGGCGGAGCGGATTTGCGTCATGACCAAAGGCCAAATCGTCGAGACCGGTGAAACCGCCGCGATCTTCGACCATCCGCAACACGACTACACGCGCCACCTGCTGGCGGCCGAACCAAAAGGACGACCGGACCCCGCGCCAGCGGATGCCCCGATGGTGATCGAGGGACAGGACGTGAAAGTTTGGTTTCCGATCAGGCGCGGTGTTCTGCGCCGGACGGTGGGCTACATCAAGGCGGTGGATGGCATCTCGCTTCGGGTGCGGGAGGGGCATACGGTTGGCGTCGTCGGCGAGAGCGGCAGCGGCAAGACGACGCTCGGCCTGGCGCTGTTGCGGTTGGAACGGGCGGAAGGCGGCCTGCGCTTCGGCGACAAGGATTTGCGCGCCTACACCGGCAAGGCGCTCCGCCCGTTGCGCCGGCAAATGCAGATCGTGTTCCAAGACCCGTTCTCCTCCCTCTCTCCACGGCTTTCGATCCGGCAGATCATTGGCGAGGGGCTTCGCGTGCACCGTCTGGCGGACTCCACGGCCGAGTATGACCGCATGATCGACGGCGTTCTGGAGGAGGTGGGGCTGGAGGCCGCGATGGCGGACCGCTACCCGCACGAATTTTCCGGTGGCCAGCGCCAGCGCATCGCCATCGCCCGCGCGATGGTGCTGAAACCCCGCTTCGTGGTCCTGGACGAGCCGACCAGTGCGCTCGACATGTCCGTCCAGGCGCAGATCGTGGAGTTGTTGCGTGAACTGCAGCGCAGGCACCGGTTGGCGTACCTGTTTATCAGCCATGATCTCAAGGTTGTGCGGGCGCTGGCGCACGACGTGATCGTCATGAAGGACGGCAAGGTGGTCGAGCAAGGCAGAGCCAGCCAGGTGTTCGACGACCCGCAAGAGGCTTACACGCGCGCCCTGATGACCGCCGCCTTCGAACACCGCATTAGCGAGACGGCTGCGGTCGCCACCTAGTCGCGCCATAAGCAAAAACCGACCCAAGACCGAAGCGACAACCGGGGGCGCGGCGTATTTCTTCCGATTGGGTGTTGACGCGAGCGGGGGAGAAGAGTAATCCACGGCCCTCTCGACACAGGGCGTTTGGCAGTAGGCTTTGCCTATACGCTGCGTCTTCCGATCATCGACCGCTGCACCCGATAGCGCAGCACCGGCGACCGGACGAAAACCCCACGTCCCACAGAGCCTTGGCGGACGCCGGTAACGGCAACCGCCATGTTTGCATTGTGAAACGGGCAAGGGTGAAACGGGCAAGGCGGCTTCCAGGTTCGGACCTGCGCCGGCTTACCGTCGAGAAGGAAAATGGCTCCAAAGGGGCCGCGGGAATGACAATGGCTCCATTGGGGCCGCTACGTGAGTTCGAATTGGCGACTGACGTGATTGGCTACGAGGCGATATAGAGAATGCCCACCATCAATCAGTTGATCCGCAATCCGCGGGTCCTGCAAAAGGCACGAAACAAGGTGCCAGCTCTGGAAGCCTGCCCGCAGCGGCGGGGTGTGTGCACGCGCGTCTATACGACGACACCGAAGAAGCCGAACTCGGCGCTTCGGAAGGTCGCGCGTGTTCGCCTGACCAACGGCTATGAGGTCAGCAGCTATATCCCGGGCGAAGGCCATAACCTGCAGGAGCACTCGGTGGTGCTGATCCGCGGCGGCCGCGTGAAGGATTTGCCGGGTGTTCGTTATCACACCGTGCGCGGCGTCCTCGATACCCAAGGTGTCGCCAACCGCCGCCAGCGCCGTTCGAAATATGGCGCGAAGCGTCCGAAATAAGGCGAGTGGAGCCAAGTCATGTCACGCCGCCGCGCTGCTGAAAAACGCGAGATTTTGCCTGATCCGCAATATGGCGATCAGACGATCACCAAGTTCATCAATTGCATGATGGTCGAGGGCAAAAAAGCCGTCGCCGAAAAGATTTTCTATGGGGCTTTGGGCACGGCCGAACAGCGTGGCGGCATGGATGGCCCCCAGGTGTTCCACACCGCGCTCGACAACATTCGCCCGAACCTTGAGGTGCGCTCGCGCCGTGTCGGCGGCGCGACATATCAGGTTCCGGTCGAGGTGCGGGCGGAGCGCGCACAGGCGCTGGCCATCCGCTGGCTGATTTCGGCAGCACGCTCACGCCCGGAAAAGACGATGCAGGATCGGCTGGCCGGCGAGTTGACGGACGCGATGAATAATCGCGGGGGCGCGGTGAAACGGCGGGAAGACACGCACCGGATGGCCGAGGCCAACCGCGCATTCTCGCACTACCGCTGGTAATTCTGAAGAGGGCCTGAAAGTTATGGCACGCGATACTCCACTCGAGCGCTACCGCAATATCGGCATCATGGCGCACATCGATGCCGGTAAGACGACGACCACAGAGCGGATCCTGTATTACACAGGCCGGTCCTATAAGATCGGCGAAGTCCACGATGGCGCCGCCACCATGGACTGGATGGAGCAGGAGCAGGAGCGCGGTATCACGATCACCTCCGCCGCAACGACCACGTTCTGGAAAGACCATCGCATCAACATTATCGATACGCCCGGTCACGTGGACTTCACCATCGAGGTGGAACGGTCCTTGCGTGTGCTGGACGGCGCGGTAGCGGTGTTCGACTCGGTTGCGGGCGTTGAGCCGCAGTCCGAAACCGTCTGGCGTCAGGCCGACAAGTACGGCGTGCCGCGCATGTGTTTTGTCAACAAGATGGACCGGACGGGTGCCAACTTTTTCCGTTGCGTGGACATGATGGTCGATCGCCTGGGCGCGGTGCCGCTGGTGACGCAGCTTCCTGTCGGCGTGGAAGCGGACTTCGTGGGCGTGGTCGATCTGATCAAGATGAAGGCCATTATCTGGAAAGACGAAAGTCTCGGCGCCGAGTTTGAATACCGGGATATTCCCGACAACCTGGCCGATCAGGCGGCGGAGTACCGCGAGAAGCTGGTCGAGACCGCGGTCGAGCAGGATGATAACGCGATGGAGGCTTACCTCGACGGCACCGAGCCGGACGAGGCAACCCTGAAGCGATGCATTCGCAAGGGCACGATCGCCGGTGCGTTCGTCCCCGTGCTCTGCGGCTCGGCGTTCAAGAACAAGGGCGTGCAGCCGCTGCTCGACGCCGTTGTCGATTATATGCCGAGCCCGGACGACGTCACGGCGATCCGGGGCGTCAAGGCCGGAACCGAAGAAGAGATCGAGCGCCACAGCTCCGACGAAGAACCGTTCGCCGCGCTGGCGTTCAAGATCATGAGCGATCCGTTTGTCGGCTCGCTGACCTTCGTTCGGATCTACTCGGGGATTCTGCAAAGCGGCTCTTCCGTGATGAACACGGTAAAGGACAAGCGCGAGCGTATCGGCCGCATGCTGCTGATGCACGCGAACAGCCGCGAAGACATCAAGGAAGCGCGCGCCGGCGACATCGTCGCGATCGCGTCGCTCAAGGAGACGACCACCGGCGACACGCTGAGCGATCCGTCCAGCCAGGTCATTCTGGAGCGGATGGAGTTTCCCGATCCGGTAATCGAGATCGCGGTCGAGCCGCGCTCGAAAGCCGACCAGGAGAAGATGGGCGTCGCCCTTAATCGATTGGCGGCGGAAGACCCTTCATTCCGCGTGACCTCGGATGCTGAGAGCGGCCAGACCATCATTAAGGGTATGGGCGAACTTCACCTCGACATCATCGTCGACCGCATGAAGCGTGAGTTCAAGGTAGAAGCGAATGTGGGTGCGCCCCAGGTCGCCTACCGCGAAACCTTCACCCGGGTCGCCGAGGTGGATTACACCCATAAAAAGCAATCGGGCGGTTCCGGCCAGTTTGCGCGCGTGAAGCTGGTGTTCGAGCCGACCAAAGGCGAAGAGCAGAATTTCATCTTTGAAAGCGAGATTGTGGGTGGCTCCGTGCCCAGGGAATATATTCCCGGCGTGGAAAAGGGCATCCGCTCGGCCATGGAAAGCGGCATCCTGGCCGGGTTCCCGGTTATCGACCTGAAAGCGCGCCTGATCGATGGTGCCTATCACGACGTCGATTCGAGCGTCATGGCCTTCGAGATTGCGGCCCGGGCGGCCTTCCGCGAGGCGATGGAAAAGGGCAAACCGGCCCTGCTCGAGCCGATCATGAAGGTAGAGGTGGTGACGCCGGACGAGTATATGGGCGATATCATTGGCGACCTGAACTCGCGTCGCGGCCAGATTTCCAGCATGGACGACCGAGGCAATGCCCGCGTTATCAATGCGCAGGTGCCGCTGGCAAACATGTTCGGGTATATCAATACCTTGCGCTCGATGAGCCAGGGGCGTGCCCAGTACACCATGCAGTTTGACCATTATGATCAAGTGCCTCAGGCCGTGGCGGAAGAAGTCCGCGCGAAGCTGGCAGGCTAACCGAAACATCGCGCTTGGAGTGAATACAGATGGCGAAGGCAAAGTTCGAGCGTAATAAGCCGCACTGCAACATCGGGACGATTGGCCATGTCGATCATGGCAAGACGTCGTTGACGGCGGCGATTACGAAGGTGCTGGCGGAAACCGGCGGCGCCGAGTTTCAGGCGTATGACAGCATCGACCGGGCGCCGGAAGAGAAGGCGCGCGGCATCACGATCTCGACCGCGCATGTGGAATACGAGACCGAGAACCGTCACTACGCGCATGTGGATTGCCCCGGCCATGCCGACTATGTGAAGAACATGATCACGGGTGCGGCGCAGATGGATGGCGCCATTCTGGTGGTCTCGGCGGCCGACGGCCCGATGCCGCAGACGCGCGAGCACATTCTGCTGGCGCGTCAGGTGGGCGTGCCGGCGCTGGTGGTGTTCCTGAACAAGGTCGACCAGGTGGACGACGAGGAACTGCTGGAGCTGGTGGAGCTCGAGGTGCGCGAGCTGCTGTCGTCCTATGACTTTCCGGGCGACGACATTCCGATCGTGAAGGGCTCGGCGCTGGCGGCGCTCGAAGACAAGACGCCGGAGATCGGCCACGACGCCATTCTGGAGCTGATGAAGGCGGTGGACGACTACATTCCGCAGCCGGATCGCCCGGTGGACCGTCCGTTCCTGATGCCGATCGAGGACGTGTTCTCGATTTCGGGTCGGGGCACGGTGGTGACGGGCCGGGTCGAGCAGGGCGTGGTGAAGGTGAACGAGGAGGTCGAGATCGTCGGCATCCGCGACACGCGCAAGACGACGGTGACGGGCGTCGAGATGTTCCGCAAGCTCTTGGATCAGGGCCAGGCGGGCGACAATGTGGGCTGCCTGTTGCGCGGCATCGGGCGCGAGGACGTGGAGCGCGGCCAGGTGCTGGCCAAGCCCGGCTCGATCACGCCGCACACCAAGTTCAAGTGCGAATGCTACGTGCTGACGAAAGAGGAAGGCGGTCGTCACACGCCGTTTTTCTCGAACTACCGGCCGCAGTTTTACTTCCGCACGACGGACGTGACGGGGACGGTTGAGTTGCCGGAAGGCACGGAGATGGTGATGCCGGGCGACAACATCGCGATGACGGTGAACCTGATCGCGCCGATCGCGATGGACGAAGGCCTGCGCTTTGCCATCCGCGAAGGCGGCCGCACCGTCGGCGCCGGCGTCGTCGCGAACATTATTGAGTAACTGACACTACGGTAAGGCCCGGGCTTACGGGAAGAAGAGACGATGGATCATCAAAATATCAGGATCCGGTTGAAGGCGTTCGATCACCGGATCCTCGACCAGTCGACGAGCGAGATCGTCTCCACCGCCAAACGCACCGGCGCGGCGGTCCGGGGACCGATTCCGCTGCCGACCCGGATCCAGAAATACACTGTGCTGCGCGGGCCGCATATCGACAAGAAGAGCCGTGACCAGTTCGAGGTCCGTACTCATCGCCGGGTGCTGGATATCGTCGACCCGACGCCGCAGACGGTCGACGCGCTCATGAAATTGGACCTGGCTTCCGGCGTGGATGTGGAGATCAAGGTATGACCCCGACCCGTACTGGCATTATTGCGACCAAACTGGGCATGAGCCGGGTCTTCGGCGAGGGCGGCCGGCATATTCCGGTCACCGTCCTGAAACTGGACCAGTGCCGGGTCGTCGGCCACCGGACGGCGGAGCGCGACGGCTATAGCGCCATGCAGATCGGCGTCGGCCTGGCCAAGACCAAGCGTGTGTCGAAGGCCAATCGCACCGCTTATGGCAAGCGCAACGTCGAACCGCCGCAGAAGGTGGCGGAGTTCCGGATTCCGGAAGACGCGTTCATCGATGTAGGCGCCGAAATTTTTGCCGATCACTTTGTGCCCGGACAGTTTGTCGACCTGGTCGGAACGTCCAAGGGCAAGGGCTTTGCTGGCGCGATGAAGCGACATGGTTTCTCCGGGCTGCGCGCCAGCCACGGCGTTTCGGTTTCGCACCGGTCGCACGGCTCCACTGGCCAATGCCAGGATCCCGGCAAGGTGTTCAAGGGCAAGAAGATGGCCGGCCACATGGGCGACGAGCGTGTGACCATCCAGAATCTGCAAGTGGTCGGCACGGACGTTGAAAAGGGCGTGATCCTGGTCAAGGGAGCGATCCCCGGCGCAAAGGGCGGCTATGTGCTCATCAGTGATGCACTGAAACGGTCCCTGCCGGAGGGTGTTCCGTTCCCGGCCGCAGTGCGGGCGGATGTTGGGCAGGCAGATGAGGCGCCGGTCGAAGAAGCTCCCGCCACCGAAGCCGAGAGCGAAGAGTAAGCTCCGATGGAACTGAAGATAAAAAATTGGGAGAATGCGGACGTCGGTACGCTCGAAGTTAGCGACCGTGTGTTCGGCGCCGAGGTGCGCTCCGACATTCTCCACCGGGTGGTAACCTGGCAATTGGCCAAGCGCCGGGCCGGAACCCATAAGGTCAAAGAGCGTAGCGAGATCAACGTCACGAAGACCCGCTGGGGCCGGCAGAAGGGTTCCGGCCGGGCGCGGCACGGCTCGAAGAACGCGCCGATCTTCCGGGGCGGCGGCGTCGCCCACGGCCCGCGGGTGCGCGACCATGGCTATTCGCTGCCAAAGAAGATCCGCGCCATGGGCATGCGCTCCGCGCTGTCCGCCAAGGCTCAGGCGGGCCAGTTGATCGTGCTGGAAAATATCGACGGCGGGTCCGCGAAGACCAAGGATCTGAAGGCGAAACTCGGAGCGCTCGGCATCAAGTCGGCTCTGTTCGTCTCGGGTGCGGAAGTGAATGAAGGCATGCGCAAGGCGGCGTCCAATCTGATCGGGATCGACGTGCTGCCGCAGCAAGGCGCGAACGTCTATGACATTCTGCGCCGTGAGAGTCTGGTCATGACCCGTGAAGCGGTCGAACACCTACAGGAGCGTTTAGGATGAGCCGCGCCCGCCGTATCCGGCCCGCCGCGCCTGCGCCGAGTGAAGGGGAGATGCTGCGCATCATTCGCGCGCCGCATATCACCGAGAAAGCGACGCTGATCAGCGAGCATAATCAGGTGACGTTCAAGGTCGCGGTCGACGCCACGAAACCGGCGATTGCCGCCGCTGTCGAACATCTGTTCAAGGTCAAGGTGACGAAGGTAACCACGGTGCGCATGGACGGTAAGGTCAAACGCTTCCGTGGCGTTATGGGACGCCGGCCCGAGTGGAAAAAAGCGGTGATTACGCTCGCCGAGGGCGAATCCATCGACGTCACCACCGGCATTTCGGCACGCTAAGCCGGGTTTGGGAACGCTATAGCAATGGCACTGAAACAATATAAACCGATGACGCCAGGCCAACGCGGCCTGGTCCTCGTCGACCGTTCGGAGTTGTACAAAGGACGCCCCGTCAAGACATTGACTGAGGGACTGACCAAATCCGGCGGCCGCAACCATCACGGGCACACCACGTCATTCTGGCGTGGCGGCGGGCACAAGCGCCGCTACCGCAAGGTCGATTTCAAGCGCGCGAAAACCGGGATGGAGGCGACGGTCGAGCGGATTGAATACGATCCGAACCGGACGGCTTTCATCGCGCTGATCCGCTACGAAGACGGCGAGCAGTCCTATATCCTGGCGCCGCAGCGCTTGGCCGTGGGCGCGACGGTGCAGTCCGGCTACGGCTCGGACATCAAACCGGGAAATTCGTTGCCGCTCCGCCGTATCCCGGTCGGAACGATCATTCACAACATCGAGCTGAAGGTGGGGAAGGGCGGTCAGATCGCACGCTCTGCCGGCACCTATGCCCAGTTGGTCGGGCGCGATGCAGGGCTGGCGCTGCTGCGTCTGTCGTCCGGCGAGATGCGCAACGTTCCGCAGGAATGTGCGGCGACGATCGGCGCGGTGTCGAACCCGGATCACGGCAACACTGACCTTGGCAAGGCGGGCCGCAACCGTTGGAAAGGCCGTCGTCCGCATGTGCGTGGCGTGGTCATGAACCCGGTGGATCACCCGCACGGCGGCGGTGAAGGTCGGACCTCCGGCGGCCGCCACCCGGTTTCGCCGTGGGGCCAACCGACCAAGGGCCATCGCACCCGCTCGCCGAAAAAGCCGTCGAGCAAGATGATCGTCCGCTCGCGGCACAAACGATAGGGCTGAAAAGATTATGGCGCGTTCCGTATGGAAAGGTCCGTTCGTTGACGGCTATCTGCTGAAAAAGGCAGATGTCGCGCGCGAGTTGGGCCGGAATGAGGTGATCAGAACCTGGTCGCGGCGTTCCACCATCCTTCCCCAGTTCGTTGGCCTGACCTTCGGGGTCTACAACGGGCAAAAGTTCATTCCGGTGTCGGTGAACGAACAGATGGTCGGACACAAGTTCGGCGAGTTCGCGCCGACCCGCACCTATTATGGCCACGAGGCCGACAGAAAGGCGAGGAGGCGGTAATGGGTAAAGTATCCGCCGTCCGCGCCCTGCCGGACAACGAGGCGAAGGCCGTGATGCGCAACCTGCGCATCAGCCCGCAAAAGCTGAACCTGGTCGCGGCCAGCATTCGCGGCATGCCTGCGGAAAAGGCGCTGCTCGCCCTGAGATTCTCGAACAAGCGGATTGCGGACGACGTGCGCAAGACGCTGCTTTCGGCGGTTTCGAACGCCGAAAACAATCACGACCTCGACGTCGACCGCCTGGTGGTGGCCGAAGCATCGGTGGGCAAGGCCCTGGTGATGAAGCGCTTTCACGCCCGCGCGCGTGGCCGTGGCGCCCAAATCCAGAAGCCGTTCAGCCACCTGACCATCGTCGTGCGTGAAGAGGCGGAGGAAGAAGACTAATGGGCCATAAGATCAATCCGATCGGCTTTCGGGTCGGCATCAACCGGACCTGGGATTCCCGCTGGTACGCCGACCGGGACTATGCCGACCTTCTCGAAGAAGACGTGAAGATCCGCAAATACCTGAACGGGAAGCTGCCGCAGGCCGGCGTCTCGAAGATCGTGATCGAACGGCCCGCCAAACGGGCCCGCGTCACGATTCATTCCGCGCGTCCCGGCGTGATAATCGGCAAGAAGGGTGCAGATATCGAAAAGCTGCGCCAGGACCTGTCGAAGCTGACCGCCAACGATGTGTCGCTGAACATCGTCGAAATTCGGAAGCCGGAGATCGAAGCGCAGTTGGTGGCCGACAATATTGCGCAGCAGCTTGAGCGCCGCGTCGCCTTCCGGCGCGCGCTGAAGCGGGCCGTGCAATCGGCCATGCGCCTGGGTGCCTTGGGCATCCGGATCAATGCCGCGGGCCGTCTGGGTGGTGCCGAGATCGCACGGACCGAATGGTACCGCGAGGGCCGCGTGCCGCTGCATACCATGCGCGCCGACATCGACTATGCCACCTCCGAGGCGCACACGACCTATGGCGTTTGCGGCATCAAGGTGTGGATCTTCAAGGGCGAGATCTTGGAACACGATCCGATGGCGCAGGACAAGCGCGTGTCTGAACAGCAGCAGGCCATGGGCCGGCCAGACGGGCGGGACCGGGAAGACCGTCCGCGCCGCGGCCGCAATCGGGGCGGCGGCGATAACCGGCCCTCTGGCGCTGCGGATTAGTAGGGAAAGGCTGAAAGCACATGCTGAGCCCCAAAAGAACAAAGTATCGCAAACAGCATAAAGGCCGCATCCACGGCAATGCGAAGAGCGGAACCGATCTGGCCTTTGGGTCCTACGGCCTGAAGGCGATGGCGCCGGAGCGCATCACCGCCCGTCAAATCGAAGCGGCCCGCCGGGCGATGACTCGGCGGATGCGCCGCATCGGCAAGGTTTGGATCCGGATATTCCCGGATGTTCCGGTCTCGTCGAAGCCGGCCGAAGTTCGCATGGGCAAGGGTAAGGGCTCGCCGGAATTCTGGGTTGCCAAGGTAAAGCCGGGCCGGATCCTGTTCGAGCTTGACGGCGTGCCGGAACAGGTCGCACGGGAAGCGTTTGAACTGGCGGCCGCCAAGCTGCCGATCCCGGTGAAGTTCGTGACCCGCCCGGCCTATCTGCCGATCCGCGAAGAGGTCGTCTATGAGATGATGCCGGAAGAGGATCTGGACGCGCCGATCACGGAAGAGGATATGGTTGATGCTGACGAGGCCGCCGAGGCCGATGAGGCAGAAGATGCTGACGAAGAAGTGGCGGAGGCCGAGTAAGCCATGAAATCTGCTGACGTGCGGAGTTTGTCTGACGACCAACTCCAGGAAAATCTGTCGCAACTGCAGCGGGAAGCTTTCAACCTGCGCTTTCAGAAGGCGTCGGGCCAGTTGGAAAGCACCTCGCGGATGCGCGAAGTGCGCCGGGATATCGCCCGCTTTCTGACCATCATCAGCGAGCGCCGCCGCGCTCAGGCCGCCGGTTAGGCTGCGGGCGCTTACAAGGACGATTGAGAACGAATGCCAAAAACTATCCTTCAGGGCCTGGTGGTCAGCGACAAAGGTGACAAGACCATTGTCGTCAGGGTGGATCGCCGGGTCATGCACCCGCTCTACAAGAAATTCATCACGCGTTCGAAGAAATTCATGGCGCATGATGAGGGCAATCGATACCGCCAAGGCGATATGGTGCGGATCGAAGAATGCCGCCCGCTCTCCAAGCAAAAACGCTGGATGGCGATTGAACGGGTCGCCATGGGCGTGATTTCGCGCGGTGAGGCCGAAGGGGGCGATGTCACGCCTGGCGCCTAAGCCCGACGCGATGGAGCGGATTTTAGAGAGTATGGGGCGTTTAGGCGCCGTTCAGGAAGAGAAATGCCGGGGCAGCCGTGGCGGCTGCGGCCGGTAAGAGGAGATCAGGTCCATGATACAAACGGAAACCAATCTCGACGTTGCGGATAATTCAGGAGCGAAGCGCGTACAGTGCATTCGCGTCCTGGGCGGCACCGGCCGCCGAACCGCCAGTGTCGGGGACATCATTGTCGTATCCGTGAAAGATGCCATTCCGCGAGGCCGCGTGAAAAAAGGCAACGTGCACCGTGCGGTGATCGTGCGCACGGCAAAGGAAGTGCATCGTCCCGATGGCACGTCCATTCGCTTCGACCGCAATGCGGCAGTCATTATCGGCCAGAATAACGAGCCGGTCGGCACCCGTATCTTCGGGCCGGTGACGCGCGAACTGCGGGCGAGAGGCTTTATGAAGATCATCAGCCTGGCACCGGAGGTGCTGTAATCATGCAGCGTATTCGCAAGGGCGATACCGTCATCGTGACGACGGGCAAGGACAAGGGCCGGACGGGCGAGGTTTTGCGCGTCATGCCCGCCGAAAACCGCGTGCTGGTGCAGGGCGTGAACATGGTCAAGCGCCATGTGAAGCCGCGCATGGGCGATCCGGGCGGCATCCAGGACCGGGAAGCCTCAATCCATCTCTCGAACGTCGCCCATCTGGATGCCGATTTCGAAGCAGGCCACCCGGATCGGCTTCCGAGTGTTGGAGGACGGCCGCAAGATCCGGTTCGCCAAGCGCTCCGGCGAGCAGATCGATTAAGGGGGAGCGATAACCATGGCGACACGCCTGTACGATACGTATCTCAGCACGATCCGGCCGGCCTTGCAGGAGCAGTTTGGCTACAAGAATGTGCATCAGATCCCGAAGCTCGATAAGATCGTCCTGAATATGGGCGTCGGCGAGGCGGTGGCGGACTCGAAAAAGGTCGACTCCGCGGTCAACGACATGATGCTGATCAGCGGACAGAAACCGGTTGTCACCAAGGCGAGCCGCTCCATCGCCGGCTTCAAGCTGCGCGAAGGCATGCCGATCGGCTGCAAGGTGACGCTGCGCCGGAACCAGATGTACGAGTTCATGGACCGTCTGGTGACGATTGCCTTGCCGCGGGTGCGCGACTTCCGCGGCCTGTCGCCAAAGGGTTTCGACCGCCGGGGGAATTACAATATGGGCCTGCGCGAGCAGCTCACCTTCCCGGAGATCGACTACGACAAGATCGATGAAATCCGGGGCATGAACATCACGATTTGCACGACGGCACCGACCGACGATGAAGCGCGTGCGCTTCTGGCCGGGTTCAAAATGCCGTTCGTCAGCCAGGCCTAGGAGGACAGCGGAATGGCAAAAGTCAGTGCCGTTGAGAAGAACAAAAAGCGCCGCCGTCTGGCGGCCAAGTACGCGGACAAGCGTGCCGAGCTGAAACAGACGATCATGGACAAGGAATTGCCGCCGGAAGAACGGTTCATGGCGCAGTTGAAGCTGGCGGAATTGCCCCGTAACAGCGCCAAGAACCGGATCCGCAACCGCTGCCGCCTGACCGGCCGGCCGCGGGGGTACTATCGGAAATTCGGCCTTTCCCGGATCGCTTTGCGCGACATGGCACAGTTCGGCAGTGCGCCGGGCGTGACCAAGTCGAGCTGGTAAGGCAGAGGAGCGACACGCATGGCGATAAGCGATCCTTTGGCCGATATGCTGACCCGGATCCGGAATGGACAGTCCCGGGGTCTGCCGACGGTCAAGTCCCCGCGTTCGAAGCTGCGGGTAAACGTGCTCGAAGTGCTGCAGCGCGAAGGCTATATTCGCGGGTACTCCGAGGCGGACGTGCGCGCCGGTATTGCAGAACTGACGATCGAACTGAAGTACGACGAAGGTTCGCCGGTCATTCAGAACATCCAACGGGTGTCGAAACCGGGCCGCCGCGTCTATTCCAAGATCAAAGACCTGAAGCCGAATCGCGGTGGGCTGGGAATTTCGATCCTGTCGACGCCGCGCGGCGTCGTCTCCGATCACGAGGCGCGTGCGCTGAATGTCGGCGGCGAAGTCCTCTGCGAAGTGTTTTAAGGGGAACGAGGCATGTCACGCATAGGCAAAAATCCGATCCCGATTCCCGCCGGCACCGAGGTGACGGTCGAAGGCACCTTGCTGAAGGCCAAGGGGAAGTTGGGTGAACTCTCGCTCGTGCTCCACGAAGACGTGGAGGGCCTGATCGAGGACAACGAACTTCATATCAAACCGCGGAGCAACCATCAGCGCGCTCGCGCCATGTGGGGCACCTTCCGCGCCCAGGCCGCGAACGTCATTCACGGTGTCTCCGAAGGCTGGACCAAGAACCTGGAAATCAACGGCGTCGGCTTTCGGGCCGCGGTCCAGGGCAAGGATTTGCGGTTGCAGGTCGGCTACAGCCATGACGTTATCTATCCGATTCCGGACGGCATCGACGTCAAATGCGAACGCCCTACCTTCATTGCCATTTCCGGGCGCGACAAGCAAAAGGTCGGCCAGGTCGCATCGGAGATCCGCGCTTGGCGTCCGCCGGAGCCCTACAAGGGCAAGGGCATCAAGTACGAGGGTGAGTATATCTTCCGCAAAGAAGGCAAGAAGAAATAGCCATGCAGAAGGCTCAACAGCAAATAGAGCGCCGCCGCCGTCGTGTGCGGCTCGCGCTGAGAAAGCGGGCGGGCGACCGGGCGCGGCTGTCGGTGTTCCGATCCGGCAAGCATATCTATGCCCAGGTGATCGACGATACGGCCGGCAAGACAGTGGCTGCGGCGTCCACGGTCGATAAAGACCTGCGCGGGAAACTCGAGTCGGGCGCCGATGTGGCCGCCGCTGCCGAAGTGGGCAAGATGGTGGCCGCGCGCGCGCTGGACGCCGGCGTCAACACCGTGGTCTTTGACCGCGGCGCCTATCGTTATCATGGCCGGGTGAAGGCGTTGGCGGATGCCGCGCGCGAAGCCGGCCTGTCGTTCTAGGGAGATCGTAGCATGGCAAGAGGACCTCGCGGCGATCGCCGGGAACGGGAAGAGCCGGAATTCATCGAGAAGCTGGTGTTCATCAACCGCGTCGCCAAGGTGGTGAAGGGCGGCAAGCGGTTCGGTTTCGCCGCATTGGTGATACTGGGTGACGGCAACGGCCGGGTTGGCTACGGCGCTGGCAAGGCGCGCGAAGTGCCGGAAGCCATCCGCAAGGCGGGCGAGCAGGCCAAGCGCCAGATGATCCGGGTGCCGTTGCGCGAAGGCCGGACCTTGCACCACGATATCAAGGGTCATTTCGGCGCGGGTAAGGTGGTGATGCGGGCAGCGCCAGCCGGTACGGGCGTTATCGCCGGCGGCCCGATGCGTGCCGTCTTTGAAGCGCTGGGCGTGCACGATGTGGTGGCCAAGTCCACGGGCACCTCGAACCCGCACAATATGGTGAAGGCGACATTCGACGCATTGCAACATATCCAGTCGCCGCGCATGGTGGCGGCGCGTCGTGGCAAGAAGGTGGCAGACGTATTGGGCCGCCGCAACCGCGGTGACGATGTGCCCGCGAACGACGATTCGGCCAGCGACGGTGCGGGCGAGCATTCCGCCGCCTCGAGCCAGGAGGAGTAGGCCGATGGCAGAGACCAGACGCCTTAAGGTAACGCAGACCGGAAGCCCGAGCCGCCGGCCAGCAGATCAGCGCCAGACCCTGGTGGGCCTGGGGCTGAACAAAATGAACAGCAGCCGCGTTCTGGAAGATACTCCGGCAATTCGCGGCATGCTGCGCAAAGTGCACCATATGGTGAAAGTCGAAGAGGTATCTTGAGCCCGGGCGCCGCCGGCACCGAGGTCCGATATCAGGGATGCATCGCATGCGTTTGAACGAAATCAGCGACAAGCCTGGCGCGCGCAAGAAGCGGGCACGGGTCGGCCGGGGCATCGGCTCCGGCATGGGGAAGACGTCGACCCGCGGGCAGAAGGGCCAGAAGGCGCGCTCCGGTGTCACCATCAATGGCTTCGAAGGCGGCCAGATGCCGATCTATCGCCGCATGCCGCGGCGCGGCTTCAACCCGCGCAACAAGGTCAGCTATCAGTTGGTCAATGTCGGCCGCCTGCAAAAGGTGATCGATGCCGGCAAGCTGGATGCCAATGTCGCGATCGACCGGGATGCGCTGGCCGCGGCCGGTCTGGTGCGCAGGAACGGCGGGCCAATCCGCCTGTTGGCCAATGGAACGCTGTCTGCGCAGGTCAATATCTCGGTCGACAGCGGCTCCCGCCCGGCGGTTGCCGCGGTAGAGAAAGCCGGCGGCAGCGTCACGTTGGCCGCTCCTGCCGCGTCTGCCGAGTAAGGCTGCCCGCACGCTTACCCGGCCCGTCCGAGAATTGAGGCACAAGCATGGTCTCCGCCGCAGAGCGCCTAGCTAGCAACGTAAACTTCGGCGCCTTTTCCAAGGCGACTGAGTTGAAACAGCGGATCTGGTTTACGCTGGGCGCGCTGATCGTTTACCGGCTGGGCACGTATATCCCGATTCCGGGTATCGACGCCGCCGTGCTGTCGGAGATTTTCGACAGCCAGGCGGGCGGTTTGCTGGGCATGTTCGACATGTTCTCCGGCGGTGCGCTGGGCCGCATGACGATTTTCGCGCTCAACATCATGCCGTACATTTCGGCCTCGATCATCATGCAGTTGCTCACTGCCGTTTCTCCGAAGCTGGAAGCGCTGAAGAAAGAGGGCGAGACCGGGCGCAAAAAAATCAACCAATACACCCGGTATGGGACGGTGCTGCTGGCGGCCGTACAGGCCTATGGTCTGGCGGTCGGCGTCGAAGGCATGCGTGGCCCCAGCGGCGGCGCGGTTCTGGATCCGGGCATGTTTTTCCGCATCACGACCGTCATCACCATTGTCGGCGGCACCATGTTCCTGATGTGGCTGGGCGAGCAGATCACGGCCCGCGGCATCGGCAACGGCATTTCGCTGATCATTTTTGCCGGCATCGTCGCGAACCTGCCGACCGCGCTCGCCAGCATGTTCGAACTGTCCCGCACCGGCGCACTCTCGGCTGGCGTGATCGTGCTGTTCCTGGTGATGGCGATCGCCGTTGTCGCCGGCATCGTGTTCATGGAACGCGCCCAGCGCCGCCTGATCGTCCAGTATCCAAAGCGCCAGGTCGGCAACAAAATGTACGGGGGTGACAGCTCTCATCTGCCGCTGAAGCTGAACACCGCCGGCGTGATCCCGCCGATCTTCGCCAGTTCGCTGTTGCTGATGCCGGTCACTATCGCGAATTTCGGGGGCCAGTCGGATTCGGAATGGCTGAACCTGGTCTCGGCCTATATGGGGCACGGACAGCCGCTCTATCTGGCCTTCTATATCGGCATGATCGTGTTTTTCTGTTTCTTCTACACGGCAATTGTCTTCAATCCGGAGGAGACAGCAGACAATCTGAAACGCTATGGCGGCTATATTCCCGGCATCCGCCCCGGCAAGAATACTGCGGAATATTTAGACTATGTCCTGACCCGCCTCACGGTGGTTGGCGCGGCCTATCTCGCGGCGGTCTGTCTGTTGCCGGAGTTGCTGATCACGCAGTACTCGGTACCGTTCTACTTCGGCGGAACAAGCCTCTTGATCGTCGTCAGCGTGACGATGGATACGGTCGCCCAAATCCAGTCTCACCTGTTGGCGCATCAGTACGAGGGCTTGATCAAGAAATCGAAGCTAAAGGGGCGCCGCCGATGAACATCATTCTGCTGGGTCCGCCAGGGGCGGGGAAGGGGACACAAGCCCAACGCTTGCAGGACCGGCACGGCTTGGTGCAGCTCTCTACGGGAGACATGTTGCGCGCCGCCGTCGCATCCGGCAGCGACATTGGCCGGAAGGCCAAGGCGATTATGGAAGCCGGCGACCTGGTGTCAGACGAGGTGGTGATCCAGATCATCTCCGAACGGCTGGACGAGCCGGATGCGGCGCGAAACGGTGTCATTTTGGATGGCTTTCCGCGTACCACGGCGCAGGCGCGGGCGCTGGACGAGATGCTCGCCGAAAAGGGGCGCAAATTGGACGCCGTGGTCGAGTTGACGGTTGACGAGGGCATTTTGCTGGAACGCGTCCAGAAGCGGGTAGCGGAAAGCGGCGGCGAACGGGCGGATGACAATGCGCAGACGCTCGCCAATCGCATCGCCGTCTATCACGAACAGACGGCGCCGATCGTGCCGTACTATGACAGTAAGGGAATGCTGACCCGGATCGACGGCATGGCCCCGATCGAAACGGTGACGGCGGAATTGGAGAAAGCGCTAGGATTGGCTTGAGCCGTTGCGACTTCTTGTTGCGGCGGATGGTCTCAATCAGTGAAAAACCGCGCAGCGCGTTGACAGAGGCGCGCTGACCCATATAGTGCGCCACTTCGCCGATATTTTGGTTCGGTGGTCGCACTGTTGTCTTTGGATCCCAAGGAGGAAATCTCGTGGCGCGTATCGCCGGCGTCAATATACCAACAAATAAGCGCGTATTGATCGCGCTGACCTACATCCACGGCATCGGCCGTCACACATCGCAACGGATCTGCGACAAGCTGGACTTGCCGCCCGATCGCCGGGTGAACGAGTTGACCGAGGATGAAGTTATGCGCATCCGCGAAACCATCGATTCCGATGTGATGGTGGAAGGCGATTTGCGCCGCGAACGGGCCATGGCGATCAAACGCCTGATGGACATGGCCTGCTATCGCGGTTTGCGTCATCGCCGCAACCTACCGGTCCGCGGACAACGTACCCATACCAACGCCCGCACCCGCAAGGGTAAGGCCCGTGCAATTGCCGGAAAAAAGAAATAGAACGGAATCCGATCAAAGATGGCCCGTCAGACGACGACTCGCGTTCGCCGCAGCGAGCGAAAAAATATTTCATCGGGTGTTGCTCACGTAAACTCTACGTTTAACAACACCCTCATCACCATAACGGACGTGCAGGGCAACACAATCTCCTGGTCCTCGTCCGGTGGGCAGGGTTTCAAGGGCTCGCGCAAATCGACGCCCTTCGCGGCCCAGGTGGCCGCCGAAGACGCCGCGCGCAAGGCGCAAGAACACGGCATGAAAACGTTGGAGGTGAACGTGCGTGGCCCTGGCTCGGGCCGCGAGTTGGCATTGCGTGCCTTGCAAGCCGCCGGATTCGTCATCACCGCGATCCGCGACGTGACGCCGATCCCGCATAATGGCTGCCGTCCCCGCAAACGCCGCCGCGTCTAATACGCACCTGTCGCCATGTTGGACTCGCTGGCCGCGCGGGCAGAGATCCACGCGGCAAGCCGCAGCAAGGAATAGGTCATTATATGTCGATGATGCAACACAACTGGACCGATCTGATCAAGCCGTCGAAGCTTGAGGTCGAGCCGGGCCCGGACAGGAGCCGTACCGCGACCGTGGTCGCCGAACCGCTGGAGCGGGGTTTCGGCATTACGCTCGGCAATGCGTTGCGGCGCATTCTGCTTTCCTCGCTGCAGGGCGCGGCCGTCACCACGGTGCGGATCGATGGCGTTCTGCACGAGTTCTCGTCGATCCCCGGCGTCCGGGAAGACGTGACGGACATTGTGCTCAACATCAAGGCCATGGGCCTGCGCTTGCACGCCGAAGGACCGAAACGGGTCACGCTGGATGCTACCGGCCCCGGGGTCGCGACCGCCGGCATGATCGAGACCGGCCCCGACATTGAGGTGATGGACCCGGACCTGGTCATCTGCACGCTCGACCAGGGCGCGCATGTCCATATGGAAATGATGGTCGAGAACGGCAAAGGCTATGTGCCGGCGGCCGCCAACCGCGGCGAGGAGGCCACCATCGGTGAGATCCCGGTGGACGCGGTCTACTCGCCGGTGCGCCAAGTGGCCTACAAGGTAGAGAACACCCGCGTCGGCCAGGTGACGGACTATGACAAGCTGTCACTGACGGTAGAGACCAACGGGTCGGTCACGCCGGATGATGCGGTGGCGGTGGCCGCCCGCATCCTGCAGGATCAGTTGCAGCTGTTCATCAACTTCGACGAGCCGCGCCCGGTCGTGGAGCACGAGCCGCAGACCGAACTGCCATTCAACAAGAATCTGCTGCGCAAGGTCGACGAGCTCGAACTCTCGGTCCGGTCGGCCAATTGCCTGAAGAACGACAATATCGTCTATATCGGCGATCTGGTGCAAAAGACCGAGGGCGAGATGCTGCGCACCCCGAACTTCGGCCGGAAGTCGCTGACCGAAATCAAGCAGGTGCTGGAACAGATGGGCCTGCATCTGGGTATGGAAATTCCGAACTGGCCGCCGGACAATATCGAAGAACTGGCAAAGCGCTTGGAAGAGCCTTACTGACCCGCCCCAACCGCGTTAGAGACGCAAAAGGATTGTACCCATGCGCCATGGCATGAGCGGCCGCAAATTTGGCCGGACCCGCGCACACCGCCGAGCGATGCTGGCCAACCTGGCGGCGGCGCTGCTGAAGCACGAGCAGATCGTTACGACCCTGCCGAAGGCGAAAGATCTGCGGCCCTACACGGAAAAGCTGATCACCCTAGGCAAACGCGGGGATTTGCATGCGCGCCGGCAGGTGATTGCGACCCTGCGGGACGAGAAGGTCGCGGGAAAGCTGTTTGAAGTCATCGGACCGCGTTACGAAGACCGTCCCGGCGGCTATATCCGCATCATGAAGGCCGGCTTCCGCTACGGGGATTCCGCGCCGATGGCGGTGATCGAACTGGTAGACCGCGATCCGGATGCAAAGGGAACCGACTCGGGTCCGACGGCCGAACAGGCGGACGAGGAAGAGTTCGCCGAAGCCGTGGCGTAAGCCGGGCGAGCGCCGCCCAGGCTTCGACGAGTAGGCTTGAGCCGGATAAATATTGCCGAACATTGGCAAACGATTCGTATGATGGAGAAGCCTTCACCGGGGAGCCCCGGTGAAGGCTTCTCCATGTTAGAGCATCGCCCGATTAAATTGGATCGCTATCGCGCTCAATTTGTCGGGGTAAGATGCTCTAGTTTTTCGATTTGGAGCAGATCCATCCGACCCGAATGGATCGGGATCTGCTCTTGCCGCCATGGCGCCGGCACCATTGCCGGATATTCCGCCATGATGGACATCCGCCCCGGGAGGCTGTAGTTCGCGCCCATGCGTATCGCGACCTGGAACGTCAATTCGATCAAAGTGCGCCTGGAGGCCGTCTGCGAGTGGCTGGCCGCCGATAACGCCGACGTTGTCTGCCTGCAGGAGATCAAGTGCGAGGCGGACCAGTTCCCGGCAGCGGCATTCGAGAAATTCGGCTTCGCATCGGCGGTCGTCGGACAGAAGGCCTATAACGGCGTTGCCCTGCTCTCGCGGCTAGGCCTCGAGGACGTGAGCGAGGGTCTGCCCGGGGATGATGCCGACGAGCAGGCCCGGTATGTAGAGGCGTCGGTAGAGGGCGTTCGGATCGGATGCCTCTACCTGCCCAACGGCAACCCGCCGGACGATCCGGCCAAGTATGACTACAAGCTTGCCTGGATGGAGCGTCTGGAGACGAGGGCGCGCGAGTTGCTTCGCGGCGGCGGCCCGGTCGTGCTGGCCGGCGACTATAACGTTATCCCGGCGCCGGGGGATTGTTGGGACGTGGCGGCGTGGAAGGATGATGCACTCTACATGCTGCCCACGCGCCGGGCGTTCCGCCGGATGGTCCATCTCGGGCTGACGGACGCCTTCCGCGCCATGCACCCCCATCAGCTTGGGGCGTACAGCTTTTGGGACTATCAGAAAGGCCGCTGGCATCGGGGCGAGGGCATCCGCATCGACCATCTGCTGCTGTCGCCTGCGGCGGCCGACCGGCTGACCGGTGCCGGCATCGACAAGGAGCCCCGGGACAAGCCCAAGGCCAGCGACCACACGCCCGTCTGGTGCGATCTGGCTGACGCGCCGCCGCGGCCGTTGCTCAGCGCATAGGGGAGCGGGCGGACAGTGCCGTTCCTGCCGGTCCATAGCGACCACCAACTCCGCCGGATCGGGGCGCCCTATCTGACCTGGGGCGTGATCGTTTTTTGCACCATCGTGCAGATCTGGCTCAGCGGATTGTCGGCGCCCGCGGAGTGGCAGGCGACTTACGCCTTCGGCTTCATTCCGGGCGTGCTGTTTCAGGGGCTCGCCCGCCCGCCCGCGATTGACGTGGTGCCGAGCGCGTTGACGCTGGTGACGTATCAGTTCCTGCATGGCGGCGCCGCGCATCTGATCGCCAACATGGTTGCGCTTTATGTGTTCGGTGCCTTGGTCGAGGACAGGCTCAACCATAGCCGCTATGCGGTTCTGTATTTGGGCAGCGGCGTCATCGCGGGGCTGCTGCAGGGGGCAATGTTCCCGGAATCCACGACCGTGCTCGTCGGTGCGAGCGGGGCGATTGCCGGTGTCATGGGTGCTTATCTGGCGCTGTTTCCGCGGAATCGCATTACCATGCTCACGCCCATATTCCTGCCGATCCGGCTTCGGGCGTGGGTCATTATCCTGGTGTGGATCGGCATCCAGGTATTCATGAGCCAGCAGGGCGGCGATGAAAGCGGAGTCGCCTGGTGGGCACATATCGGCGGCTTCGCCGTTGGCATATTCGTCGGCCTATGGTACCGGCGCTTGCCCGCCTAAAGCACCTTATGGTTCGAGAGCGGATCCCGGTTCATTGGTATCGGGACCGGCTCTAGCCGTTCGCGGCCCGGTCGCCGGCAAGATCCCGGGGACGCAGGATGACAAAGGCGGTTCGCCCGGCGAGCAGCACCACCGCGGTTCCGGCGAACGCATAGCCCCACCCCATGACCGACATACCGCCTGACCAATCAAGAATGAATCCCATGGTGAGCGGGCCGGCGAAGCCGCCGCCGTAGCCGAGCATGGAGTGAATGGCCAGCGTCGCGCCGCGCTTGCCGGCGGCGGCTGCACCTGCCGCACCTGCCGTCAGCGAGGAAGAATCGAGCCAGATGACCATGCCGTAGCCGAGCACGAAAGCGACCGCGAGCGCATAGCTGGTGGGGCCCAGAAAGCCGATGGTGGCCGCGCAGGCAACGCTGAGGGTCATGGCAAGGCGTACCACGCGCTGGCGGCCAAGCCGGATGGACATTTCATTGCCGATAATGCTGGTGCCGGTGCCAACCAGCGCCATCGTCATGGCGACAACCGTCGGCGCAAGCCAGGCGGTGTCGGTTTCGGTGGTGAGCGCAACCCAGGCAAGGAAGGCGACGGCCCAGCCGCGCAGTACGTTCATCTCCCACGTATGCACGCAATAGGCGATGCCGTACGCCATGGCCGACCGGTTGCGGAAGACCGGACCAAAGTCGAACAACCGCGCCGCGGAGCGCGGCTTAGGCTCCTGCCAGGGCGTACCGAAGAGGGCGATGATCCAGGCGAACCCGGCGCAGGCGGCGGAGGCCATGAACGCCGCCTGCCAGCCGCCCCGGTCTGCGATCACGTCGGCAAAAACAAAAGAGATGGCGCCGGCGATGCCAATGCTCGCGGCGTGGCCGGCGGTGGCGCGGGAAAGCAGGCGGCCGTCCACCCGATCGGCCAACAGCTTGAGCCCGGTCATGTAGGTACCAGCCCAGCCGATACCGGCAATGGAGCGGAACAGGGCAGCGGTCCAGAAGCCGTCGGCGAACAGCGCAAAGCCCAGATGGCCGAAAAAACTGAGCCCGACGCCCAACAAATAGATCCGTTTCGGGTCGATCCGGTCGGTCGATGTGACCAAAATCGGCACCGAAATGGTATAGGCCAAATACATGAGCCCAGTGATCCAGCCCGCCTCGCTGTTGGAAAGCTGCCATTGAGCGACCAAACCAGGAAGGAGGGCGGGCCAGGTGTTGGAGCCGATTTGAGCCAATACCTGTGCCGTGCAAACCAGGATGACAAGCCGGACCGGCGACACTCTGCTTGACCTCTATGCCGCGATGAGCTTGCCGTAGAGCTTCATAACCTGCGCCGCATGATCGGCCGCCGCCGCCTCGACCTGAGAGAGGTCGGGAAGATCGAGGCCATTGGAGATCACGGCCTGCACCGACGGACGTTCCAACCGGTCCGGCGTGGCGTCAGCGCCCGTCAGGCGCAGCAGGGTTTGCAAGCCCAGCCAGAACATTTCGGCGTTGGCCAGATCTTCGGCCTCGGCGTGGGTGAGAAGGCCGGCATCCGCGGCGGCCGCCGCCACGGCATCCGTGGTCCGGGGCCCCAGCAGGGCCGGCTCGTCATCCGCGTGTGCCAGCACCAGGAACTGGCTTAGAAAGCCGGTATCGACCAACCCGCCCCGCCGGTGCTTTACGTCCCAGGGACTTTCGCCCTTGTGCGTTGCCGCCATGCGCTGGCGCATGGAATTGACTTCCTCGGCCAGATCGGCGACCGCCCGCGGGCGCGTCAGGCTCTCTGCCCGGATCTGGTCGAAGCGTTCGGCCAAGGCGGGCGATCCGCAGATAAAGCGGGCGCGGACCAGCGCCAGCCGCTCCCAGGTCCAGGCATCGTTCAACAGATAGTTGGCGAAGCCGTCCATCTGGCTTGCCAACGGTCCTTTGTCGCCATTGGGGCGCAGGCGCAGATCCACCTCGTACAGGCGGCCGCTTTCGGTTTCGCTGGTGAGGGCCGTCATCAGGCGCTGCGTCAGGCGGGCGGCATACGTGGAGGCTGCCAGTGGTTTCTCGCCATCGCTCTGGGTGGTGACAGAGACGCTGTCATAAAGCACGACCATGTCCAGGTCGGAACCGGGGGTTAGCTGGCCGCTGCCCCATTTGCCATAGCCGATGACCGCCAATCCTTCGCCCGGCAACCGCCCGTGCCGTTCTGCGAACGCATCTTGGGTTACCGGCAACATCGCAGCGACCACCTGGTCCGCCAGCGCAGAAAGCACGGGCCCGGCGTCCGCGCCCTTGGTGTCGCCACGCAGCAGATGCACGCCCACACGGAAGGTCAGATCGCTGGCGTACCGGCGCGCCAGATCAAGCGTGTCCTGCATGTCTTGCGCCTGATCGAGCCAGTTGAACAGCTCATCCCGAATGTCCGAGGCATTGGGCAGCGGGCCGAAAAATTCGGGCTCCAGTACAGCGTCCAGCACGCTTGGGCGGCGGCGCATATGCTTGCCCAGCCAGGGCGTAGAGCCGCAGATTTTGGCGACGAGTTTCAGGAGGTCGGGGTGGCTGTGCAGCAGGCTGAACAATTGGACGCCGGCCGGCAGCCCCTGCAGGAAATGATCGAAATTGCCGAATGCTTCGTCAGGATCGGCCGTGTCCCCGAGTGCCTGGATCAGGCTCGGCATCAGTTCGGTCAGGATCTGCCGGGCGCGTGTGGAGCGGGTAGCGGCCAGGCTGCCGTGATGCCAGCGGCGGACCGCGGTATCGACCCGCTCCGGCGTTTTGAACCCCAGACCGGCGAGCGTCTCCAGCGTGCCGGGGTCGGGGTCTCCGCCGGTAAACACCAGGTTTCCCAGCCCCTCAACCGCCAGCTCGAGCTCATCCTCGAACAGCGCTGCGTAATGGCGCTCTACCGTTTCCAGGGTCTGGCGAACCTTGCGGGAGAAAGCCGCGGTATCGGCCTCGCCCATGAAACGGGCGATGCTGTCCAGGCCATCTGCGGGCGGTAATCGCTGAGTTTGCTGGTCGCCAACCATTTGCAGGCGGTGTTCCAGCCGGCGCAGATAGGCGTAGCACGCCTTCAGTTCGTCCGCCGTGTCGCGCCCGACCTGGCCGGCAGAGACCAGCGCATCCAAAGCCTGGCATGTAGGACAAACCCTAAGCGCCGGGTTGCGGCCGCCCCAGATCAATTGCTGGGTCTGGGCATAGAATTCGATCTCGCGGATGCCGCCGCGGCCGACCTTTATGTCATGGCCGGCAATGGCGATCTTCCTGCCGCCGCGATACGCATTGATCTGGCGTTTGATCGAGTGAATATCCTTGATCGCCCAGAAATCCAGGCTGCGCCGCCAGACGAAGGGGCGCAGAAAGTCCAGAAATGCCTGCCCCGCTTGTTCATCACCTGCCACGACACGGGCCTTGATCATGGCGGCCCGCTCCCAGTTCTGGCCGGCGCTTTCGTAGTAGAATTCTGCGGCGGGTATGCTTATGGCAGGAGGGGTCGAGGCCGGGTCCGGGCGCAGGCGCAGATCGGTGCGAAAGGCAAAGCCGTCGGCCGTGCGCTCGTTCAACAGGTCGACCCACCGTTGGGTCAGGCGCACCATGTCCTGCGCCAGGCGGTCGGGGCGGGTGGTGGGCACGATCGCCGGATCGTAAAGCGCGATCAGGTCGATATCGCTGGAATAGTTCAGTTCCCGCGCGCCCAGCTTCCCCATGCCCAGAATGATGAACCCCGAGCCCGCGGCGGGTTGCTCCGGGTTCGGCAGATCGAGCCGGCCGCGAGCCTGAAGTTCGCGCAGGCCGAAGTCTAGCGCATAGCGGATCGAGGTGTCGGCGATCTCGGAAAGGGCATTGGTGACCTGCTCAACGGTCCAGAGGCCGCTCACATCGCCGACGGCGACGGCGAGCGCGGCTTGCTTCCGGGCCCTGCGCAGCCGCCTTTTGGCATCCGCCTCGTTGGCGCTGGTCTCAGCGAACAAGGCCAAGATTTTCGGCCAGACCCGGTCCGGCCCCTGTTCGAACAGCTCGAGACAGAACAGGGGTTGCTGCGCGGCGATGCCGGCCAGAAAGGAACTGCACCCGAACAGACCGTCGGCGAGCGCCTTGCCGTTTGCCGTCGCAAGCACCACGTCCAGCCGGGCGACGGCGTCCGGAGCATCCGCGGCGCCCGGTTCCGATTCGTCGGCCGCGGCGACCTGGACCTGCCAGCGCTCGATAGCCGTATCGGCCTGGGCCTGGTCTGCGGGGAGTGGAAGTTCGGAAATGGTGTCGAGAAACACGGGATCGGCAGTCTTTTCTGGCTCCGGACGTGGTTCTGCCAAGCAAAAATGCAGCCTACCACATATACGAAATTGAGCAGAGAATGAGCATAGGTCAAGCGCGCGTCCCACCTATATAACCGGCAGACGTAAAGGGAGCAGATGCGGAAAGCGGTTCGTCTGGGTACTGGTGTTTTGTTGGGTCTCGCCACGTTGGTGGTTGTGGGAGCGTTGTTGCTTGCCTGGCGGCTGGAAAGAAACCCTATCGTGCTTGACGGTTTTCTGCCGATCGTGGAGCGGCTTCTGGCGTCGAATGACGGCGAAACTTCGGTTGCAATCGGCCAATTGGCGTTGGTGCGGCGTAGTGATGGCTTGATGATGCGGGCCCGCGACGTGCGGGCGATGGACGCGGACGGCGTCGCCATTCTCTCGATCCCGACCGTTCTGATCAATGTAAGTTTCAAAGCGCTTTTGACCGAGGGTGTGTTTGCGCCGGAAGCGGTTGTTCTGGAAGGGTTGGGAGTGATCGCGACCATTCAGGAAGGCGGGGATGTGTCCATCGGCGTCCGGGAGGCCGATGCGACGAGACCGGACCGCGCCTTATCGAAGGCGGAACCGGTTCCGCCCGAGATCGACGCGAGTCGGCTTCTGGCGCTATGGGAAACTGATCCACGACTCAAACATTTGCGCCGGATCAACCTTGTCTATGGGAACATCGCCGTCATCGAGCCACGCCGTGGCTTTGCCTGGCGGGCGCCGAACGTTTCAGCCTCGCTTGCCCGAAGCGGCGGCGGCCTGATCTTCGAGGGCCGCGGCCTGATGCGCCAGCAAATGCTGAGGGGCGAGGAAGTCGACCGCCCATTGGGAGAGGTTGGCTGGATCGTGCAGGCGTCGCAGGCGTCGACGGCCTCTGGCGAACAGGCCGCCGATATTTCCGCCGAGGTGACGTTGGAGGAGGTCGACCCGACGATCCTGACCGGGATCGTGCCGCCCTTGGTGGGGGAGCGCGGTCTGGAAGCTGCCATCAGCGGCACCGTCACCGCCTCGTTTCCCGCCGGGCAATGGCCGAGTTCCGCAGCGTTCGTCCTGAGTCTGGGAAACGGCCAGATCAGTGTGCCTAACAATGGCGCGCTGCTGTTCGAGAAGGTTGCCATGATCGGTGAGGTGTCGCTGGAGGATATCAGCGTCAAGCTGGATCAACTGGTGCTGGACTATGGCGGCGCTGCGAGCGGGCGGCGGCTGCGCCTGAACGGCACGGCAACGAGAACCCCGGAGAGCGACATATTGGTAGAGGCGGCAATCGAGGGCGTCGACCCTACGTGGCTGGCGTCGCTTTCCCCCGCTTTTGCCCGGATGGATGGTGTGAGCGTGGCCTTGTCCGGAGACACCAGACTCGTGTTCGACGGACAAGGCAGCCTCCGGCAGGGGGAGCTGCAAGTCGCGGGCAGGGATGCGGCCCTGACGCTGCCGTCCCTCTTCGATGCGCCCGTGACCTTGGCGGGGATGGAGGCCGATGTCCGGCTGCATGACTTCGGCGCCGAATGGTCTCTGGAACGACTCGATCTGTCCTTCGAGGATGGGGCGAGCGCCCGCATTGTGGGCAAGGCCCATCGGGAGCCCAATGGAGGACGGGCGGAATTCCATGTGACAGGCGAAGATTTCCAGTTCAATACGGTAAAGCGTTTTTGGCCGATCCCGGCCAGTCCGCGCGCACGGGAATGGGTGCAGGAAAACATCAAAAGCGGCAAGGCGCCTAGTCTGGACGGCAGGATACGCGCCGATATCGGCGCGATAGGAACGCCGCTCGTGCTGTCGGACGTTGAAGTGGATTTCCGCATCCCGATGCGGGGTATCAATTTGACCTACTGGGCGCCTTTGCCGGGGGCGACGGGGATCGACGCGGACGCCAGGATCACCGAACGGGTGTTCGAAGCGGAGATCTTGCGCGGCGAGACGGCCGGCATGACCGCGACCGGCGGAAAGATCCGGGTGACGGGCATCGACAAAGGCAAAGGCCACGAACTGCTGGAGGTGGAGATCGAAGCCGAGGGCCCGGCGGCAGAGCTGATGGGGATCCTCGACCGGCCGCCATTGCATTTCGCCCGGTTCCTGCATCTGGAGCAGGCCCAACTGAAAGGCCGGGTGAGCGGCAAGATGCAGGTGACGTTTCCGCCGGTGGCCGAACTGACGCTGGATGACCTGAAGATCAGCGCGTCCGGGCAGACCGAAGACGCCACGTTGCCGGGCATCGCGGGCGGGCGGGACTTGAGCGACGCCGATCTGGCGTTCGATGTCACCAAGCAGGAGCTGCACCTGAAGGGCGAGGCCACGATCAGCGGTGCGGCGGTTTCCATTTCGGGCCATATGCCATTTGCGGATCGATCCGCCTATCACGGCCGGTATGTCATGAGCGGACGCTTCGGGAACGGGAACCGTGCGGCCTTTGGGCTGGATGGGCCGGCTTTCCAGCCACCCTATACGGATGGGCCGGCGGAGGTTGTTCTGACCGCAACCGAGCGCACCGACGGCAAGACGCAACTGGACCTGGAGCTGGACCTGACCACGGCGGCCCTGTCCGTCCCGGCCATCGGCTGGACAAAGCCGGCCGGCAGCTATGCGGCCGGCCAGGCGCGGCTCCTGGTTGAAGAGGAGCAATACAT
>CAWEBB010000025.1:0-20174 GCA_963807085.1 uncultured Alphaproteobacteria bacterium | reverse complement strand
TTTGGTCTTGGCGCGGTAAGGCTTGCACGCCTTGGGTATCGACCCGTAGTGGTTCAGCAATGCCACCAGCGGGGCGTTGTAGGTGACGATGCCATCGGCATCCTCGCCGATGACCGCCGTCTTCATCCGGTCGTAGAGCACTTCGGCTGGCGCGCCACCCATGGCAGCGAAGGCGGAGATATGGCTGCGAAGCACGGTCTGCAGGTCTTGGGATGCCGCAAACCGCCCCCAGAGCCAGCGACTGTGGCCGAGCACCATGGAAAACAGCCAGACCTTGCGGATAACACCGGGTTCGTCAGTAAACTCAACCTTGAACTCAGCAAAATCCACTTGGGCTTGGCGGCCGGGCGGCGTCTCGAAGCGACGTTCGAAGGGAGCCTGTTTTGGCGGTCGCGCTTCCCGCAGGAAATCGGTTACGGCGGTATAGCCGCCCTTGTAGCCATGCTGCTTGATCTCGCGCAGCAGCCGTTGGCCGGAAAGATCCGGAAAAGCGGTGATACGCTCGCGCAAATAAGCTTCGTACGGTTCGAGCAAGCGTTCGCGCGGTTGGCGAGGACCGTAGACCGGGGCTTCCAGGCCGCGGTCGATGTATTTGCGGACGGTCTTGCGATCGAGCCCAGTCCTCTGGGCAATTTGGCTGATCGATAGGCCTTCGTTCTTGAGGTTTTGGATCATGACTATATTCCCGAGTGTGATCACCTTACCGCCTCTGACAAGCGTATGTGTCAGGGCAAGAGGCAATGATTTGCAAGCCACGGTCACCTGTCTGATGACGGCCTTCGCCGCCCTCAGACAGGTGACCGTGGCAATTCAAACTGGATTTTTCAATCGGCGATTTTGGGGAAGATTACTTCGGCACTGACAGTCGCAGCTTTGGATGATCGTGATGACCCGTCCGCCGTAAGCCGAGCAGGTTTGCGATCAACCTCGGCGACCGATATACTGATTTCCACGAACATACCAGACCGTGTGAAAACGCATGATGGAATTTCCGGTCGTCGCGGCCATGGTATTTTCGACCATGGCACATATTTCAGGCGGTGACCGGTCCCAACTCCTGCTTTTGCCGGAGTCCGCGGACGACTATGTCGGATCGGGACGATGTGGTTCGGTTCATTGAAGCATTTGTTGATGGGCTTGACCTGCGAACTGCGGGTTTCGGGAGGGTCCAGCCGAAGTCCACTGGCCGTCCGGGGTACGATCCGGCCGATCTGTTGAAGCTCTATATCTACGGTTACTTGAACCGGGTGCGCTCCAGCCGGCGGCTTGAGATGGAGTGCCATCGCAATCTGGAAGTGATCTGGCTGCTGCGCCGGTTGACGCCGGATTTCAAGACAATCGCCGATTTCCGGCGCGACAACCGGTCGGCGTTCCGTCAGGTGTTCCGGGAATTCGTTGTGCTGTGCCGGGAGCTGGACCTGTTCGGACGTGAGCTGATCGCGGTCGATGGCACAAGGATCAAGGCCGTAAACAGCCGGGACCGGAACTTTACGCAAGCCAAACTCGCCAAGGCGATGGCCGAGAGCGATGAGCGCCTGACGCGGTACCTCAAGGCGCTCGACGCCGCAGATAAGGACGAGGATGGAGGGGCAGGCGGCGGCCCTGTTGCGCGGTTGCAGGAAAAAATCGCGGCAATCCGCGAACGCCGCGCCAACCTGGCTGCCCATGGCGAAGCCCTGGCGGAAAGTGGCGAGGACCAGATCTCGCTGACCGATCCAGACGCACGGGCGATGCATTCCAGCAGCCGGGTCGGCGTTGGCTACAACATCCAAATTGCGGTGGATACCAAGCACAAGCTGATCGCCGAGCAGCAGGTCCACAACAAAGTCAGCGACCTGGGCCTGCTGACGGAAACCGCCGAGGCGGCGCGCAAGATCCTCGGCGTCGATCGGATCGATGCCGTCGCCGATCGCGGCTACTTCAAGATCGAGGACATCGAAGCCTGTGAGACGGCAGGCATTGTGCCCTACGTCCCCAAACCGCAACGCGGCTCCGCCGCCGCCAAGGGGCTTTTTATCAAGGACCGGTTTCGCTATGACGCCGAAGCGGACACCTATGCCTGCCCCGGCGGCCAGGCGTTGCGCCGCCGGGGCCGCCGCCTGGTCCGCGATGATGTCCATTTGATCGTCTATGCCAACGCCACGGCATGCAGGACGTGTGCGCTCAAGGCAAAGTGTACCGCCAGCACGTCCCGAGTTGTCACGCGATACGAGAACGAAGCAGTGTTGGAGCGCATGGCCGACCGTCTGGCGGCCCGTCCCGAAGTGCTCGACAGCCGCCGGGAAAGCGTCGAGCATCCATTTGGTTCCGTGAAACAATGGATGGGTCAGGGCGCGTTTCTGATGCGCAGGCTCGACAATGTCCGCGCAGAGTTCAGCCTGACGGCACTGGCCTACAATCTGCGCCGGGCCATCAGCCTCGTAGGTATTCCGGCACTGATCGCCGCTGTATCGGCCTGAATTACGGACTATTCCGTAAAAATCAGTACCGAATTGCCTTCAGGGAGCTCTCTGAACCAGGAGCAGGCGCTAACCGAACGCTAAATCGGAATTGCCAGCCGAAAGTCACCAATTTTTTGGCAAACTCAGTACGCCATCCAACCTCTAGGGGTTTCCACACGGTCTGATACGTTTTAAAAACAGCATTGAAACGGCAGAGCCACCGCTCGCAAACGATTGCGCTACGCGCGATCGATCCGGAACAGTCTTCCACTATAAAAGGGTCAATGCGCTCATTGATTCCGAAAACGCTGGTTCATCTGCGCTATATGCCATATAGACTTCTGGCTGATATCCTGTGTGAAACGATGCTCTGAAGGTTTCCGGAGGGCGCAGTCTGTTGACACAAACTTTTTTTGGATACCTTTCATACGGGAGATCCCCATATAAACGCCTAAAAGCGTTCAGGGGCAGAAAGTCATGATCATCATTATTGCAGTCATTTGCGGTGTGATATTGTTTGTCATTTCGCTTGGCATTACTAAATACGTGAGCAAGAAAATTAAAGAAAGAGAGCGAACAAATAGAATTCCCGCTGAAGGAGATACGATATATTTCGGGTTTGCATCTATCGGGTTAGACCTAAGAGGCTTCTCCCGTTGGCTCCGGCGGCACAAAATGTGGTGATCTGCGCTTGCGTCGCGAGGTGCGTTCGCTTAATGTTCTCGCATGCCGAGCCGCTGGAAACATGACCGCCCGCTCTCCCGCGCCCAGTTCGAGGCGCGATTTCCGGATAATGCGGCCTGCGCCGACTATCTGGCGCGTCGCCGGTGGCCGGAGGGCTTTGTCTGCCCGGGCTGTGGCGTCACGAAGGGATGGCTGCTGAAGACCAAGGCGTTCACCTGGGAGTGCGCGGCCTGCCGGCGGCAGACGTCCGTGACCGCAGGCACGGTCATGCACGGCAGCCATCTGCCGCTGAAGACCTGGTTCACGGCGATCCATATCGTAACCAGCCACTCCAACGGGATCTCCGCCCTGCAACTGCAGGCCCAACTGGGCCTGGGCAGCTACAAGAGCGCCTGGCTGCTCCTGACGAAGCTCCGCCGCGCCATGGTCGATCCCGAGCGAAGCCTTCTCGAGGACGTCGTCGAAGTTGACGAGACCGAGATCGCCTTGCGCCATAAGGACGACCCGCCCGCTGGCGGTCAAGGCCGCAGCTCGCAGGGCAAGATGCTCGTTGCCGGCGCGGTGGAGCTCTCGCCCGAAGGCAAGCCGCGCCGCATTCGTCTCGCGCCGATCGCCGACTTCTCCGGCGCCACGCTCAAGCCCTTCGTCGTCGCGGTCGCCGCCGCCGGTGCCCGCGTCGTCACGGACGGATGGTCCGGCTACAATGGCCTGCCCGACCATGTGCACGAGCCGAAAGTCGTCGGCAAGATGGCCGCCCACATCATCCTGCGCTGGACCCATCGCGTCTTTTCAAACCTCAAGAGATGGGCGCTCGGGACCTACCATGGCCTCCGTCGCCAGCACTTCAGGCGTTACCTCGACGAGTTCGTCTTCAGGTGGAACCGTCGCCGCCACACAGCCGTGGCGTTCGATACCCTGCTCGGCCTCGGAGCCCGCCTCGCGCCAGCAACCGCCCGCGACTTCGTCGAGCAGCGCGTCTGAGAGTACCAGATCACGGCGCCACACCCCGGAATGCGAGATCGCCGTCGCCTGTCCGCGGTGCATCCAACCGTCTCGAGCCGCTGCCTACGTCGATCAGAATTGCTCAGAGCCCTGCATGCACCAGGAAGCCATCACCCGCGCCGCCATCCGAAACATCAACATCTCGCAGCGCCGGAACGAAAGGGAGAAGCCTCATTTCTAATTTCGCGAAACTTGAGAAAAATAGACAGGGACAATTTAGGCTTTATATAAAGAACCATTGCGGCCCAGCAAATTCGTCAAATTCGGAATACGATAAACACATCGCCAATCTAAAATCCAAACACCCAACTTTAGGGCACCTCGAAAAATGTCGCGATCCAGCCGGATCCCGGTAGAATCGCCGATATAGGGGCGATGACTGGGAGGTGCTGATGGGCCAGATGGGCTTCTTCGACGTTTCGAAACGCTACGCCGGGCTGGACGCGAAGTCGGATCCGCTGGTGAAGCTGAACGCCATCGTCCCCTGGGCGTATTTCCGGCCGCAGTTGGAAGCGGTCTGGCGCCGGCCGCCGGAGGCCCGGAAGTCCAAGGCTGGCCGCAAGCCCTGGGATGCGGTTGTGATGTTCAAGGCGCTCGTGCTGTGCGAGCTCTACAACCTCTCCGACGAGCAGTTCGAGTACCAGGTGCGCGACCGGCTGTCATTCATGCGCTTTCTGGGCTTGGGTCTTGAGGATCCGGTTCCGGACGCGACGACGGTCTGGCAGTACCGCGAGCAGCTGGTCCAGGCCGAGGTTGTCGATGAGCTGTTCAGCACGTTCGACGGCTACCTGAAGGCCCAGGGCTGGCTGGCGATGGGCGGGCAGATGATCGACGCCTCGATCGTGCCGGTGCCCAAGCAGCGCAACGACCGCGATGAGAATGCCGCGATCAAGGCGGGCGAGACGCCCGAGGGCTGGGACGAGAAGCCGGCGAAGAAACGCCAGAAGGACACCGACGCGCGCTGGACCAAGAAGCACGGCAAGTCGCACTACGGCTACAAGAATCACGTCAACGTCGATCGGCGACACAAGCTGATCCGCCGCTACAAGGTGACGGACGCGGCGACGCACGACAGCCAGGTCATCGACGACGTGCTGGACGACGACAACACGGCCTCGGACGTCTGGGCGGACAGCGCCTACCGGTCGGCCGAGATTGAGGAGAAGCTGGAAGACCGCGGCCTGAAGAGCCGCATCCACCGCAAGGGCCATCGCAACCGCCCACTCAGCAAGCGCGAGAAACCGGGCAACAAGACCCGCTCGAAGGTCCGCGCCCGGGTCGAGCACGTGTTCGGCGCGCAGACCAACGACATGGGTGGCACGCTGGTGCGCAGCATCGGCATCGCCCGCGCCAAGGCGCGCATCGGTCTGAAGAACCTTGCCTACAACATGCGCCGCGTGGTCCACCTGAACGGCCTCGCCGCCGCCCGCGGGCCGACGTGAGCGGGGTGGCGACAGCAGAAGTGCGTCTGGAGCGCAGCTGAACGGGCAAAAACAACCAAAAAAGGCCGCAAAACGGCGCCCATCGGGGCGTTCAGCGGCGAACGAGGTTCAACATCGGCCCAGAAGCGGCTACGCAGCCGTATTTATCGAAGTGCCCCCTATTAATTCGCCTGTTCCACGAGATTTATTGTCCGCACAACCTCGTCGGCGAATTGAGGCAACAAAATATCAATCGGGCCGGACAATCCGAGCGACTTTTCTTGTAGCATGACCTGAAGCTTAAGCTCAGGTTCTTTGAAAAAATGGATCGGTTGATCGGTCCTGATCCAAACTGATCCGGTTGGAACGACGCTTGCAATCTTGTTATCGATAAATGTATGAGGCTTCTCCCTTTCGTTCCGGCGCTGCGAGATGTTGATGTTTCGGATGGCGGCGCGGGTGATGGCTTCCTGGTGCATGCAGGGCTCTGAGCAATTCTGATCGACGTAGGCAGCGGCTCGAGACGGTTGGATGCACCGCGGACAGGCGACGGCGATCTCGCATTCCGGGGTGTGGCGCCGTGATCTGGTACTCTCAGACGCGCTGCTCGACGAAGTCGCGGGCGGTTGCTGGCGCGAGGCGGGCTCCGAGGCCGAGCAGGGTATCGAACGCCACGGCTGTGTGGCGGCGACGGTTCCACCTGAAGACGAACTCGTCGAGGTAACGCCTGAAGTGCTGGCGACGGAGGCCATGGTAGGTCCCGAGCGCCCATCTCTTGAGGTTTGAAAAGACGCGATGGGTCCAGCGCAGGATGATGTGGGCGGCCATCTTGCCGACGACTTTCGGCTCGTGCACATGGTCGGGCAGGCCATTGTAGCCGGACCATCCGTCCGTGACGACGCGGGCACCGGCGGCGGCGGCCGCGACGACGAAGGGCTTGAGCGTGGCGCCGGAGAAGTCGGCGATCGGCGCGAGACGAATGTGGCGCGGCTTGCCTTCGGGCGAGAGCTCCACCGCGCCGGCAACGAGCATCTTGCCCTGCGAGCTGCGGCCTTGACCGCCAGCGGGCGGGTCGTCCTTATGGCGCAAGGCGATCTCGGTCTCGTCAACTTCGACGACGTCCTCGAGAAGGCTTCGCTCGGGATCGACCATGGCGCGGCGGAGCTTCGTCAGGAGCAGCCAGGCGCTCTTGTAGCTGCCCAGGCCCAGTTGGGCCTGCAGTTGCAGGGCGGAGATCCCGTTGGAGTGGCTGGTTACGATATGGATCGCCGTGAACCAGGTCTTCAGCGGCAGATGGCTGCCGTGCATGACCGTGCCTGCGGTCACGGACGTCTGCCGCCGGCAGGCCGCGCACTCCCAGGTGAACGCCTTGGTCTTCAGCAGCCATCCCTTCGTGACGCCACAGCCCGGGCAGACAAAGCCCTCCGGCCACCGGCGACGCGCCAGATAGTCGGCGCAGGCCGCATTATCCGGAAATCGCGCCTCGAACTGGGCGCGGGAGAGCGGGCGGTCATGTTTCCAGCGGCTCGGCATGCGAGAACATTAAGCGAACGCACCTCGCGACGCAAGCGCAGATCACCACATTTTGTGCCGCCGGAGCCAACGGGAGAAGCCTCATCCAGAATTTCGTCCAAAGTTTTCTTTATGGAGCCGATCAGTCTGTCTGCATCTATGGCCGAAACGATATCAAGCGCGTTCTGGTTGATCTGAACTGCCAGCGATTTTCCGCAACGCCCATCCGCGTCACCTATGATTTGAAAGTCGACCGCTGCCATCTGTACCTTTTCTCCGCGGGCACGGCGGCATTGATTGTGGAAGTAGCCTCGGACAACCGGACGTTGCGGACGCTGGCAAAGAGCCTGACTCGGCCAACGGAAAAGAACCGGCTGTACCTGTCGGATGCCATGCGTCTGTCTAATCATCTGCGCCGCTCCTATCCCGCGTACTTTATTCGAGCGAACAATGGATTTGTACCTGGAGACTTTCCAAAGTCCGTGATTTGGCTGGATCAAGAGGGAAAGCCCCTCGCTGCTGAAGACGATGATTGGAGCGAAGTCATCGCCAACTTCTCCAATGCCAAGGAGCGCCGGATCCCGATTGCGTCTCACTGGAAATGTTTGCTGCCGCTGAACGTCAAGCATCATGACGGCGACAAGACGAACCGCGCGGCATCGTGGCGACATGTGGTGGATGACCGGATGCCCAGCATGCTGTATCTGAAGGTGGAAGATCCTCGCGAGATCACCGACGGGGATTGGATGCGGTTGTGTTTTTGCGAAAACCCCAATGACGATTTCCATAGCTACACCTATGGTGAGGATTTCCAGCGGTCGACTTGGTCGGACCATACCTATGACCGCTATTGGGGAAGCGGTATGCAGACCCGCTACCTGTGCTCAGGCTATCATTTCACGCTGGTTTGCAAAAGCGGAGATGGCTTCTCGAACCTTCTGGAGCAACATTTCCGGCGTCACTATTTCCAAATGGGTCTGATCCTGCACTTCCAGCATGCGACCCTGCTGGCAAAGTCCGCCAACATCTCGGAGGCAGTAGCGTTCAGCCGGACGGATAAGGAGCGGTTTTTCGCGGCAATCGAATGTATCCAAGAGGAACTTCTGGCCTTTACCCATCAGTATTGGTTCACGGGCGTTTCCAATCAATTGCAAGCGCGGGAGTTGTATACATGGTGGCGCGCTCGCCTGGAGCTGCCGGCAACCTATGATGAAGTGATGAAAGTGTTCCCCGTCAGCACCTATGGCACAAATTTGAGGTTGTGAATTAAGGAGGATTAGGGCTTCGTCGTAGTGACGAAGAACGAAGATGAAGACCCAATCCTCCTCGAGAAGATCGCCGGTGAAGGCCCCTGCTGAGCGGGTAGTGAAAGACATCCGGCGCGCAACCCGCCGCCATTTTTCGGCAGAGGACAAGATCCGCACCGTGCTGGACGGCCTGCGCGGTGACGACAGCATTGCCGAGCTATGCCGCAAGGAAGGCATTGCCCAGAGCCTGTACTACACTTGGTCGAAGGAGTTCATGGAGGCCGGGAAGCGCCGCCTGGCCGGCGACACTGCCCGTGCCGCGACCACCGGCGAGGTCGAGGATCTGCGCCGGGAGGCCCGAGCCCTGAAGGAATGCGTTGCCGACCTGACGCTCGAGAACCGTCTGCTCAAAAAAAGCATGATTGCGGATGGGGGCGACGACGAATGAGATACCCCGCATCTGAAAAGCTCGAGATCATCAGGATCGTCGAGCAGTCGCACCTGCCTGCAAAACGCACGCTGGGCCAGCTCGGCATCGCGCGCCGCACGTTTTATCGCTGGTATGACCGCTATCTCGAGGGCGGGCCTGAGGCGCTGGAGGATCGGCCCTCGGCACCAAGTCGGGTGTGGAACCGCATCGGCGACGATATCCAGGACCAGATCGTCGAGATGGCGCTGGATTACAGCGAGCTATCACCGCGCGAACTGGCGGTGCGCTTTACCGACGAGAAGCGCTACTTCGTGTCCGAAGCTGTAAAACTCGGCACTTGATCTGACGGACAGGCTACTCAGCAATGCTGAGAGCGGGTTTGTAGCTGTCAGTGTCCGTCCGAGGACTTTATGAATTGGCGGAATCGGTTGTTGGATTTTGGCTTGCGGGCTGGAATCGGCTGTGATTCCCTGTCTGGCACCGAATAGCGAAGAGAGGTGCCCGATGTGGACGGTCGAGAACCGCCTCCGTTACAACCGCGACCACCTGCGGTATCCGAGTGACCTGACGGACGAGGAATGGGCGTTGATCGAGCCGTTGATCCCGCCGGGCAAGCCGGGCGGCGGCAAGCGCACCGTCAACCTGCGCGAGGTGGTCAACGGGCTGATGTATGTGCTCTCTACCGGCTGCCAGTGGCGGGCGATCCCGAAGGATCTGCCGCCGAGGAGCACGGTCCATGACTATTTCGACCTTTGGGCCTGGGATCGCACGCTCGACCGCATCCATCATGCGCTTTATGCGGCCTGCCGGGAGCAGGCGGAGCGCGAAGTCGCCCCCAGCGCCGCCATCATCGACAGCCAGAGCGTGAAAAGCGCGGAAAAAGGGGGGCTTGCATCGACCCGCCGGGGTACGATGCGGGAAAGAAGATCAAGGGCAAGAAACGGCACATTCTGGTCGACACCCAGGGCCTGCTGATGCATGCCCTGGTGCATGCCGCCGATATCCAGGACCGCGACGGCGGCGTGATGGTGATGGCCGCTCTGTTCGGACTCTACCCCTTCCTGCTCAAGCTTTACGCCGATGGCGGCTATCAAGGGGAGCGCTTCCAGGAGGGCGTGAAAAAAGCCCTCTCCCAGATCAATGTGGAGATCGTCAAGCGCTCCGATAATGCCGAGGGCTTTGTCGTGCTGCCCAAACGCTGGATTGTCGAGCGAACCTTCGCCTGGCTCGGACGTTGCCGCCGTCTGGCCCGGGATTGGGAGTGCCTCAACGCCAAGGCGCTGGCCTTCCTGAAACTCGCCTCGATCCGCCTCATGATCCGAAAACTCTGCAATCCATCATGAAGTTTCCGGACGGACTCTAAGGCCGGCAGAAATCCAGCGCCAGACCAAGGCGAAATTAGCAAAATCGCCATTTACGTGATCAGCACAGGGTGTGCTGGTGTGTGCTGAGGATGGAGATCGCGGTGGCCGAAGTCATAAATCTGAAGAATGCGCGCCGGAAACGGCAGAAAAGTGCCGGGATTAAGATTACGGCCACCATCCTGCAGAAGGCCAAACCAAGGGAGGCGCGATATGTGATCCGCGATGCCGTCGTGGCCGGTCTGGTGCTCCGGGTCGAGCCGTCCGGTGCGAAGGCCTATTATACCGCTCGACTGATGAATTGACTTTGCGAAGGGCTTCCCAAGGCGGGCGGGTGTGTGATTCGATCATGCTCCACCAGATGAGGGGGAGAGCATGTCGGGAAAGCTCAAGATAACGGATGTCATGACGGCCGGGGAGCTACGGCGTTGGGCGCGGCGCTGTCGCAACGGTCGGGCGGCGGCGCGTGCCTATGCGATTGCTCACGCGTTGGACGGTATGAGCCGGGCCGAGGCGGCGCGTCTGGCGGGGATGGACCGCCAGGCCCTGCGCGATGCGGTCATCCGCTACAACGCCGAGGGCGTCGATGGCTTGTTCGACCGCCCGAAGGGCCATCGCCGGGAACGGTTGACCGAAAGCGAGCAGGCGGTTCTGGCCAATGCCGTCTACAAAGGCCCGCAGCCGGAGGTGGACGGCGTGTGCACCTGGACGGGCGAAGCCCTGGCGGCTTGGATCTTCCGGCGGTTCGCCAAGACGATGCATCCCGACAGCGTGACGCGGCTGCTGCGGCGTATGGGGCTGTCGCGACAGAAGGCGCGGCCCTTCCACCCGAAGGGCGATCGGCAGGCGCAGGAACGCTTTCAAAAAAAGGGCTCCGCGACAGTCTGAAGGAAATCGCCGCGACCCATCCGACCAAGCGGGTCCGCCTGTTCTTTCAGGACGAGGCGCGCGTCGGCCAGAAGGGGCGCCTCTGTCATCGCTGGTGGCTGAAAGGACAGCGCCCGCCCGGGCTGTGCGATCAAAGGTTCGACTGGACCTATATCTTCGCCGCTGCCGAGCCCGCCACCGGAGCGGCCTTTGCGTTGATCCTGCCGACGGTCTCGACCAAGGCGATGGATCGCTTCCTGGAAGACTTCGCCAAAACCCTGGGCGAGGACGAGCATGCACTCATGGTTCTCGACGGCGCCGGGTGGCACACCACCGCTGCCTTAACCGTGCCCGGTAATGTGACGCTGCTCCACCAGCCACCTTACGCTCCCGAATGCAATCCCATCGAGCGGGTCTGGCTGTTCCTCCGGGAGTGCTTTCTCTCCCTCCAGCTCTGGTCGGACCCGGAAGACATCGTGAAGGCGTGCTGCGATGCCTGGAACGCCCTCGCGGACCGACCGCATCGAATTCAAAGCCTGTGCCTCCAGCCTTGGGTCAAAAAGGTCATTTCATAGGTCGGATGGTATTACCACGCGGGAGGCGTTTGTGCCGTTGTATCATCCGCCAGGGAGAAATGCCCGAAAGTTGGTGATGGCTTGAGGGGCGGCATATCATGGCGTTGTCGAAGCGCCTTCAATTCTCTGACGAGAAAGGGATATGATGGGGTTGTCTAATCGAGGTGGGAGGGTCAAGCCTCTTTTCGGCTCGAGATACGTTTGCCGGGTGCACGGTTGTCTTCGCGGTCGGCATCAGCCGCCGCATGATGGAGCTTCGCGGGAGGAGCCTTCAATGTGGACGACGCACTTTGCTGAGCCAGCGGTGCAACCCCATCAACGGAATAGCTCGGCCCACGTCCCGGCAGGGACGTCTCAAGCGTTCAGATCTTGAACGCTATCTTCCAGATTTCATGCTGTGGCTCCGGCGCTTCGGTCAAACAACTCGCCGGTCTTGAGCATCGCGTGCATCGTCACGGCCAGTTTTCGGGCTACGGCAACGGCAGCTCGCTTGAAGCCAACCCGCTCCCTAAGCTTGAGGCCCCATGTCCGCAGGACACTGTCGGCCAAACTGCGGGTCAGGATGACCGTGGCGGCTTCGTAAAGAAGGCCGCGCAAATGACGATCGCCTCGTCGAGATATGTGGCCATCATAGTCTACCTCTCCTGATTGGTAGCGACGGGTTGTCAGACCGAGCCAAGCGCCGACGGAGCGGGACTTCTTGAAGTTGCCGGGGTCCTCAATGGCGGTTGCGAAAGAGGTCGCGGTGATCACACCGACGCCAGGGATTGACATTAAAATCTGACACGCTTGGCTTTGACGTGCAGCAGCGACAAGCTGGCGGCCCATTTCCGCAGCACGCATGCGCATGCTGCGCCACGCTTCCAGCATCGGCAGCACGATGGGAGCAAGTCCTTCCTGATCGACAAGCAGGACGCGGACATTTTTCTCAAACGTGCTCCCCTTGCCTGCGGGAACGAGCAGCCCGAATGTCTTCATGATGCCGCGGATCTGGTTCGAAAGCTCGGTGGTGATCCTGACAAGCCTGGTGCGTGCCGCCACGAGAGTGCGGGTCAGCATGCTTTCGAACCCTTTTACCCGCACCTCGCGGAAGAAGCCCGCCTCTGCAAGATGCGCCAAGCCATCGGCGTCGTTCGCATCGGTCTTGTTGGCGGCCATGTCGAGCGCTGCCTTGGCGTGGCGTGCATCAATGCAGATCGCCGGCATCCCCTCTTCTTGCAGCGCATGATAGAACCATACGGACAGAGGCCCGGTCTCGAACACCACGCGTTTTACGGCGGGTGCCCGCTTACGGATAAGTTCAGCAATGATCCTTGGATCGGAGGCGCACCTGCCGCGCCAGATGCGCTTTCCTTCACGGCGGATCGACACCGCTGTCTCTTTCATGGACACGTCGAGACCGATATATTCTTCCATGGCTGTTCTCCATCTGATGCTTGGGCCCGGCGTCCAGTCGTGAGCCCGTATTTCCATCCTATCGGGGAACAGCCGCCCTCCAAGAATATGATCAGTTCAGGGTAACTCGCTCCCGCGATTACCCTATGTGGATGCCGCCCGCTGTCGCCCGCATCGTAAGGTGTCAGCGCGGCGCCATGGTGGCGTCATGGTGGGAAGAATCCAACTCTGACGAACTCCTGCGGTGGAACCATCCGACTGGTTAGGCTGTTGATAGGGCACAGCCTGGACATTTGCTGATGATCGTGGAGGAAGTGAAAGAGAGGCAACCACCAGCGCATCACCCCTTGATTTTTGTCCGCCCCGGCGACATGGCCGGGTGCTACCGAGAGGATTCCCCATGAACACCGACCTGACTATCAACGGCGAGACCCACACGCTAGAAGCTGACACACGAACGACGTTGCTGGATGCGTTGCGCAATCATCTGGGGCTGACAGGCTCGAAGAAGGGCTGCGACCATGGTCAGTGCGGGGCCTGTACGGTGCTGGTCAACGGGCGGAGGATCAATGCGTGCCTGACGCTGGCTTGCATGCATGATGGCGATGAAATCACCACGGTTGAAGGTTTGGGCGCACCTGGCGAACTCTCGTCAATGCAGGCGGCATTTGTGGAGCATGACGGATTCCAGTGCGGCTACTGCACGCCGGGCCAAATTTGCTCGGCAACCGCGATGCTGGACGAGGCGAAGGCGGGCTGGCCCAGCCATGTGACCGATGACGTGGCAGCGCAACCCGAGCTCACCGATGCTGAAATTTCGGAACGCATGAGCGGCAATCTCTGCCGCTGCTCCGCCTATCCGAATATCGTTGATGCGATTCGGCAAGTGGCGCAGGAGAAGCGAGCATGAAGCCGTTCGAGTATAACCGCGCGACCTCGCCCGAAGAGGCAGTGCAGGCAGCTGCCGATGGCGCGCGCATTATCGCGGGCGGCACCAACCTGCTCGATTTGATGAAGCTGGAGGTGATGGCTCCGGACCGGTTGATGGACATCAACCGTCTCGATCTTTCGCAGATCGAGGAAACCGAGAATGGCGGACTGCGGATCGGCGCACTTGTCACCAACAGCGATTTGGCCGCCGATATGCGTGTGCGGGAGAACTGGCCGGTGCTGTCGAAGGCCTTGTTGGCCGGAGCGAGCGGACAGCTTCGCAACAAGGCCACCACGGGCGGCAATCTGCTGCAACGCACGCGCTGCTACTATTTCTACGACACCGCGATGGCCTGCAACAAGCGCGAGCCGGGAAGCGGCTGTGCGGCGATGGAAGGCTTCAACCGTATCCACGCGATCCTCGGCGCGAGCGAGCAATGCATCGCGACGCATCCCAGTGACATGGCCGTCGCGATGATGGTCCTCGATGCGTCAGTGGAGATTCTCAGCGCGCAGGGCGAATCCCGCGATGTCCCGCTTGCTGAGTTCTATCGCCTTCCCGGCGATACCCCGCATATCGAGACCGTGCTGGAGCCGGGTGATCTCATCACCGCGGTCACGTTGCCTGCTGCCATGCCTTCGCGGCAGATCTACCGCAAGGTGCGGGACCGCGCATCCTATGCCTTCGCGCTGGTCTCCGTCGCCGCAATTGTTCGCATGAAGGACGGAAGGATCGACTACGCGTCCCTTGCGTTCGGCGGCCTCGCCCCCCTTCCCTGGCGCAACGCTAAGGTCATGGAGGCGCTGGTCGGACAAGAGCCGTCAGAGGCGCTGTTCGACAAGGCTGCCGACATTCTGCTGGCTGAAGCGACAGGCCACGGCAGCAACGATTTCAAAATTCCGCTCACCCGCCGCACGCTTAAAGCGGTGCTGGCCGAGGCGACGAAAGACGACGTGCAATGACCGTACATCTGAAGATGGATACACCCGACCGCCGCAATCGCCTCGACGACATGGCGCAGGGCGTGCTGAGCAAACCGATGGACCGCCCCGAAGGCGCACTGAAAGTATCAGGCCGTGCCCTCTATGCCCATGAGGGCCAGCCCGAGGGCGTGGCGCATGGCGTTCTCGTGCGCGCCACCGCCACCAAGGGCAAGCTGAAGAGCATCGGCGACGAGGCGGTGCGCGCGATGCCCGGCGTTCTTGCGGTGCTGTCGGGCGACAAGTTTCTCCGCAATCCCGCTCAAGGCACAGCCAACGAAGCGCCGGTTCAGGGCGCGTCGGATATCGCTTATTTCGGCCAACCCGTGGCGCTGGTCGTTGCGGAGAGTTTCGAGCAGGCTCGTCATGGCGCTCAGGCGCTGGAGTTGGAGTTGGACGTTGCGGACGCTGTGACCGATCCGGCGAAGGCCGAGACCGAAAAGCCTGATGGCAAACAGGAGAGCAAAGGCGACCTCGACGCCGCGATGGGAGACGCCGCGCACAGCATCGACGCGACGTATACCACTCCCAGCCACAATAGCGCGCCGATGGAACCCCATGCCTCGGTCGCCGAATGGGACGGCGATAGGCTGACCCTGCGCGGCAGTTATCAGATGCTGAAATACAACCGCAACGAACTGGCGGATTCGCTCGGCATCGATCCCGAGAACGTGCGTATCCTCTCACCTTATGTCGGCGGCGGTTTCGGCTCGAAGCTCGGCATCGCGCCCGAAGCGGTCGCGGCGGCGCTGGCGGCCAGGGAACTTGGTCGCCCCGTCGCGGTCGCGCTCACCCGCCAGCAGGTCTTCGAGGCGACCATGCGCCGCTCCGATACCGCGCAGCGTATTCGCCTGGCCGCCGACGCGGAGGGGCGCCTGACGGGCATTGGCCACGAGGCACGGGTGTCCAACCTGCCGGACGAAGCCTTCTCCGAGCCTGTAACACAAGCCACTCCATTCCTCTATCGCGGCGAGAACCGCCTCATCGGGCATGAGATCGCCCGCGTCCACCGCACCTGCGCCGGATCGGTGCGCGCGCCGGGCGAGGCCGTCGGCGTCACTGTCTTGGAAAACGCCATGGACGAGTTGGCCCACGCTGCCGGGATCGACCCGGTGGAGCTGCGCCGTCGCAATATCCCTGACGAAGATCCGTCGCAGAACAAGCCGTTCTCGTCGCACAAGCTGGCCGACGCACTCGACGAAGGCGCGGAACGCTTTGGTTGGGACAAGCGCATTGCCGAACCCGGTCAGGTCCGCGATGGAGAGTGGCTGGTCGGCATGGGCATGGCGTCTGCCGTACGCGTCAACATGATGATGGAAGCGAAAGCGCGGGTAACCCTCGATCCCGATGGTTCGGCGCTGGTCGAAACCGATATGACTGACATCGGCACCGGAACTTACGCGATCCTGACGCAGCTCGCCGGAGAAATGCTGGGTCTGCCGACGGACAAAGTGACGACCAGGCTGGGCGATACCGACCTGCCGGCCGGCTCAGGCTCGGGCGGTTCGGTGGGCGCTGCTTCCAACTCCACGGCGGTGTTCCTTGCCTGCGAAGAAATCCGCCGTCAGATCGCCGGCAAAGTGGGCTGCAAGGAAACCGACCTGACCCTCAAGAACGGACAAGCCATCACGGGCAATCGCGCAATTTCGTTAAGCGAAATTCTCGACCAGCCGCTGAAATCCGAAGGGCACTTGGAACCCGGTAAAGCACAAGAGGACGTGCGCCAGGCGACCTACGGCGCCTATTTCACCGAGGTCGGCGTCAGCGCCGTCACGGGAGAGACCCGCGTGCGCCGGATGCTCGGCGTATTTGCGGCAGGCCGTATCCTCAACCCGAAGACCGCGCGCTCGCAATGCCTGGGTGGCATGACTTTCGGCATCGGCATGGCGCTGACCGAGGAGCTGGTTCACGACAGCCGCGACGGCCACATCGTCAACCACGACCTTGCGGAATATCACCTGGCGGTCAATGCCGACGTGCCGCAAATCGAGGTCGTCCTGCTGGAAGAACGCGACCCCTGGGCCAACCCGCTGCAAGCCAAGGGCATCGGCGAATTGGGCATATGCGGTGCGGCGGCGGCGATCACGAATGCGATCTTCAACGCCACCGGCGTCCGTGTGCGCAGCTACCCGGCGACCCTTGACAAAGTGCTAGCCGGACTGGACTGATTGATCATCTGAAGGAGGCTGGCTTCGGGCCCGGCATAATGGCATACTGAGTTCCGACCCTAATCGATCCTTGGTACTGCCGACAGGATCGGCGCAATCGATGCAAGCGGCCTTGCGCCGGCGCTGCGACCGCGCCGGAAAGCCTGGAAGGGGCCTCCACCACGAACGCCATGGCCATCGAAGTCGAAACCCGCCGACCGCTGATCGTGGATGACCATGTCATCGAAGCGCGCGACTGACGGCAAGCCTGGTTATTACTTTACATGATAATCATTCAGGACAATCTCGCACGCTATCGAGCATATCCGGGAAATCCGCAAAACCAGGTCTCGCCATCGTGGAGCTTGGCGATGGTGTCGTTCTGTCTCGAGCATCTGCAGGAGCCTGCAAAGGAAATTGGAAGCAGTGGAGTCGTTCGTTCAAAGGAAACACCGGCCGCGCCAGCGTCGCCGCAACATGCGTTCGTTTTCGTAACCGTGAGGAATTGTGAGAGCATGCCTCCCGTTCCTCAGGCACCACTTGACGGGTTCGAACTGGCCAGGTACGTCGCTCCATCCTGTCCGTCGTCAGAGTTTTTCGGGCTGCGCTTAAGTTTTCGTAACGGAGGTTCTGGTTCGGTTTCGGGATCAGTTAAGGCGGCTGCTTTTCGGTGCTGCAACCGCCGGATCTGGATGGTGTGGGTTTTGGTCTCCTCTCTCATTTCCAGGATCTGCGCACCGCGGCCGTGATAGACATCGGCAGGCGTCAGATTTCCTAAACTCTCGTGATATCGGTGGTGGTTGTAGTATTCGACTGTTCCCCGTCAGCACCTATGGCACAAATTTAAGGTTGTGAATTAAGGAGGATTGGGGCTTCGTCGTAGTGACGAAGGAACGAAGATGAAGACCCAATCCTCCTCGAGAAGATCGCCGGTGAAGGCCCCTGCTGAGCGGGTAGTGAAAGACATCCGGCGCGCAACCCGCCGCCATTTTTCGGCAGAGGACAAGATCCGCACCGTGCTGGACGGCCTGCGCGGTGACGACAGCATTGCCGAGCTATGCCGCAAGGAAGGCATTGCCCAGAGCCTGTACTACACTTGGTCGAAGGAGTTTATGGAGGCCGGGAAGCGCCGCCTGGCCGGCGACACTGCCCGTGCCGCGACCACCGGCGAGGTCCAGGATCTGCGCCGGGAGGCCCGAGCCCTGAAGGAATGCGTTGCCGACCTGACGCTCGAGAACCGTCTGCTCAAAAAAAGCATGATTGCGGATGGGGGCGACGACGAATGAGATACCCCGCATCTGAAAAGCTCGAGATCATCAGGATCGTCGAGCAGTCGCACCTGCCTGCAAAACGCACGCTGGGCCAGCTCGGCATCGCGCGCCGCACGTTTTATCGCTGGTATGACCGCTATCTCGAGGGCGGGCCTGAGGCGCTGGAGGATCGGCCCTCGGCACCAAGTCGGGTGTGGAACCGCATCGGCGACGATATCCAGGACCAGATCGTCGAGATGGCGCTGGATTACAGCGAGCTATCACCGCGCGAACTGGCGGTGCGCTTTACCGACGAGAAGCGCTACTTCGTGTCCGAAGCCACGGTTTACCGCCTGTTGAAGGCCCACGATCTGATCACCAGCCCGGCCTATGTCGTGATCAAGGCTGCCGATCAGTTCCACACAAAGACCACGCGACCGAACGAGATGTGGCAGACCGACTTCACCTACTTCAAGATCATCGGGTGGGGTTGGATGTATCTGTCGACCGTGCTCGACGATTACTCGCGCTACATCATCGCTTGGAAGCTGTGCACCAACATGCGGGCCGAGGACGTGACCGACACGCTGGACCTCGCCCTCAAGGCCTCGGGCTGCGATCATGCCACGGTGCTGCACAAGCCCAGGCTGCTCAGCGATAATGGCCCCAGCTACATCGCTGGCGAACTGGCGGAATACATCGAGGCCCAGAAGATGAGCCACGTGCGCGGCGCCCCGCTACACCCGCAAACCCAGGGCAAGATCGAGCGCTGGCACGAGACCCTGAAAAACCGCATCCTGCTGGAGAACTACTTCCTGCCCGGCGACCTTGAGGCCCAGATCGAGGCCTTCGTCGAACACTACAACCACCAGCGCTACCACGAGAGCCTGAACAACGTGACGCCCGCCGACGCCTACTTCGGCAGGGCTCCAGCCATCATCAAACAGCGCGAAAGGATCAAGCGACAGACCATCGAATATCGGCGATTGCAACACCGCAAGCTCGCCGCCTAACATCAACCCCCAGACGAGGCCCGCACTCCGCTAATTTACGCCGCGAGTTGTGCCAAATGTTGTGACGACGGACACTTCGACCGCAACCGCTACAGCGTGTCGGCGACAGCGGCGGGGCGTCCGGTGCAGTTGCGCGCCTACGCGACCAGAATCGTGCTCTTGCAAGACGGCGAGATCGTCGGCGAGCATGACCGTGTCTTTGGACGTGACCGGACGATCTACGACCCCTGGCATTATGTGCCAGTTCTTGAACGCAAACCTGGCGCTCTGAGGAACGGCGCCCCGTTCAAGGAACTGATTTTGCCGCCAGCGATGCGCAAAGCGCAGGAGCGACTGTCCGGTCTTGACGATGGCGACCGACAGATGGTCGCGCTGCTGCTGGCCGCCCGGGACCATGGCGTCGAGACGGTCGGGCAAGCCTGCGCCGAAGCGATGAATACCGGGCTGCGCAGCGCCGATGCGATCCTCAACATTCTCTCGCGTCAGACCCGGCAGGCGGCGCCCCGGGAGCCGGTTGTCCTCCCCGCGCATCTGCGACTTCGCCACGAGCCACTCGCCGACCGCGCCCGCTACGATCGGCTCGCCGGGGAGGCCGTGCGTGGAGCGGCATGAATTGATCGACATGATGCGCGAGTTAAAGCTCGCGGGCATGCGCTCCGCCTATGACGAGATCATGCGCGCCGGTCTCCAGCACCAGCGCGGCGCTGTCGAGATCCTGGGCGATCTGCTGAAGGCGGAACTGGCGGAGAAGACCGCCCGCTCGATCCGCTACCAGATGAGTGCCGCAAAATTCCCGGTGATGAAGACCCTGGCCGAGTTCGAGTTCGACGCCACTCCGGTCAACGAGGCGCTGGTGCGCAGCCTCCACGATGGCGACTTCCTCGACGAGACGCGCAACGCCGTGTTCGTCGGCGGCGC
>CAWEBB010000024.1:0-194373 GCA_963807085.1 uncultured Alphaproteobacteria bacterium | reverse complement strand
TCCATCGGGGCAAATCACGTGATTCATGGGCAGTCGGCTTTCCGAACATGAGGCCCGACGCCGATGCCCCGATCCAAGAGACGCAAGCCTTACCCTACCGATCTGACCGACAGCCAATGGGCCATCCTGGAGCCGTTGATCCCGGACGCAAAGCCCGGTGGACGGCCTCGGAAAGCCGACAAGCGCCGGATCGTCGAGGCCATTCTCTATCAGCTTCGCGCCGGATCGGCCTGGCGGTTGCTGCCGCATGATTTCCCGCCCTGGCAGACGGTCTACTACTATCTGCGCCGCTGGCAGGCCGAGGGTGTCTGGACGACCGTTAATCATACGCTGCTGATGGCCGACCGGGAGCGCGCCGGGAGGGAAGCCTCTCCCACCGCCGCCATCATCGATAGCCAGTCCGTGCGCAGCGCGGATCAAAAAGGGGGCGGAAAGGCTTCGATGCGGGCAAGAAAATCCACGGCCGCAAGCGCCATATCCTGACCGATACTGATGGGCGTCTGTTGCGGGTCGAGGTGCATGGTGCCGATGTGCAGGATCGCGACGGCGCCAAAGGCCTGCTGCAGCACTCGCGCAGCCTCTATCCCTTCGTCGAGCGGGTCTTTGCGGACGGCGGTTATGCCGGAAAGCTGGTCGTCTGGGCCAAGAACAAGACCAATCTGGTGCTGGAAATCGTCCGCCGCATGCCATGGGCGGAAGGCTTTGTTGTCATCAAGCGGCGCTGGGTCGTCGAACGCACCTTCGCGTGGATCATGAAGTGCCGGAGGCTCGTCCGGGACTACGAGCAGCTCCCCGCCGTCGCTGAAACCCTGATCGTCATCGCTGCATCTGCTACGCTGCTCCGGCGCTGGCCGTGATGCTTCTCAAACGCGCTCTTAGAGGGAAAGTAATGGCCCTGGGGTGGTTCAGGAACGGGAAATTCGACGGTCTGGAAACGATGATGTTATCATTCCAGAATCACCAATCCCGCCTCCGAAAAACAGTTCGCGCTCAATTTTTCCCCTAAATCGTGGCTAGAGTAGCTGTCAAACGTTCCAACCGAGCGCCTCACGACACCCGTAAAACGCTCTCTCCCCTACTCGGCAGCGACCGGCACCGGCACGTGGCGTTCATCTTCCGGCGTCGGCAGGAACGCGAGCGCCAGAATGGCGAGCGCTGCGAAAACCGCCAACACCAGGAACAGATAGAAGAAATCACCGGTGCTGTCGTAGACAAAGCCAACCAGCGGCAGCGCCGCCGCACTCGAACAGAGCGAAATGGCGAAGCGCAGGCCATAGGCGGTGTTGATCCAACGCTGCGGCACGTACTTGCCGAACAGTGCATCAGAAATCGGCTGGGTCCCAACCGTGGCGACCATCACCATGAACAGCCCAAACACCATGGTCCCATCGGCCGCGGCCGAACACAGCAGCAACGCCGGCGCCATCAGGCCGTAGGTCATAAGGAACAGGCGCTTCAGCGGGTATTTGTCCGCCAGCACCCCGCCGATCAATTGGGCGCCGCCGGCTATCGCCAGGATACCCGAGGTAAGCGCGCCCGCGCCCAGCAAGGCGCCGAGCGCGACATCCACCCGTTGCTCAACCACGTTGGTCAGCGAGAAGGTCATGGCCTGGAACACCATGCCCATGCAAAAAGTTAGAGCAGCGAGCAAGCCCATTACCCGCAGGAACGGCCCGAAACCGAATTCGCCAATGAAGTCTTTCAGGCTAACATTCTCGTTCGCCTTGGCGCGGGAAACATCGAGGTTCAGACCGCGGGCGCGAAAGTAAAACAGCGCGCCGACGCCGATGCAAACAATGCCGGGCACGATAAAAGCGGCGCGCCACGAGACGCTGAGTGTTAGCAGTTCCGCCACGATCGCGGCGCTGGCCATGCCGAGCGACCCGAAAACGCCGTTCACCCCCAGCATCTTGCCCCGGTACTCGCCCGCCGCGCGGATCACCATGGGAATGCCGACCGGATGATAGATTGAGGCGAACAGGCCGATGGCGGAAAGCGCCAGTCCGATCTCCCAAGGCGAAGTCGCCATCCCCGCCAGGATCGAGGCAAACCCGATGCCCAGGAAGAAAAGGGTCATGGTGCCGACGGCGCTCCAACGGTCGGCCATCCATCCAGCAAGCGGCGCGCCGGCCCCGAACAAAACGAAACCCAGCCAGGCCAAACCAACCAACTCACCATAGCTCATGCCGAACTCGGTCTTGAGCGGACCGACCACGACGACGGTAGCAAACAGCAGGATCAGCATATGGGCGAAGCTGTGGCCAAGACACAAAAAGGGCATCGGCCCCCGAAAAAAAGCTTTCATCGTTGGCAGTTCCTCAGTTCGCACCGTTCTCCGGCGCATTTGTCTCTTGGCTGATCCAAGCGATAAAGTCTTCGTTGCCACCGCCAATCGGCAGCGACACCACACACGGACAAGTGTAGCCGTGCAGGCTCTTGATGCGTGCGGTTGCGGCAGCGATCAGGCCGGCGCGGGTTTTGGCGATCAAGGCCGTTTCCTCGCCCTGCTGAACCTCACCTTCCCACCGATAAAACGACGTAATGCCGCCCAGAATGTTCACGCACGCCGCCAACCGTTCCTCGACCAGGGTCCGGCCCAAAGAGGCGGCTTCTTCCGGCGTGTCGGCGGTAATATAGAGAAAGACAGGTTCCATGGGCGCAAGTCCGACGGAGGAGGGTTCCAACGAAAAACAAGGTGCGTCTTATAACACGGATGCCATAAAAGAGTTGCCGATTTCGCGCAAGACAGCTATGGACGCGTCAGTCTAATACGTCAGTCTGCGAGGGTTCGCGCGCTGGCGCTGTTTTTGTGTCATAACCCCTTTAGAGGAGAGCCGGCATGTTCGAAAGCCTTCAGGGCCGCCTGGGCGATGTATTCGACCGCCTGCGCAAGCGCGGTGCGCTCTCCGAAGCAGATGTCAAGGCGGCGATGCGCGAAATCCGCGTGGCATTGCTGGAAGCCGACGTCGCCCTTCCCGTGGTCCGCTCGTTTATTGACAAGGTCACCCAGGCCGCCGTCGGTCAGGGAGTTTTGCGCTCGGTCACGCCGGGCCAGCAGGTCATCAAGATCGTTCACGACAAGCTGGTCGAGATGCTGGGCACCGAGCCCGTGGAACTGAACATTCGCGGGAACCCGCCGCAGGTCATCATGATGGTTGGCCTGCAGGGCTCCGGCAAGACCACCACCAGCGGCAAGATCGGCCTGCGCCTGAAACAGCGGGAGCATAAAAAGGTGCTGATGGTCTCGGTCGATGTGCATCGCCCGGCCGCCATGCAGCAGCTCCAGCAATTGGGGCAACGGGCCGAACTGGACGTAGTGCAGCCCGTCTTCGGCGAAATGCCGAATGCCATCGCCAAACGGGCCGTCGATAGCGCCAAAAAAGGCGGCTATGATATCTTAATTGTTGATACCGCCGGCCGCCTGTCGATTGACGAGGCGATGATGCAGGAAGCAGCGGCGGTCAAGGAGATCACGAAGCCGAACGAGGTGCTGCTGGTCGCCGACGCCATGACCGGCCAGGACGCCGTGCAGGTGAGTGAGACCTTCCACAAGCGCCTGGGCGTCACCGGCATCGTGCTGACCCGCGTCGATGGCGACGCGCGCGGCGGTGCGGCACTCTCAATGCGCGCGGTGACCGGTCAGCCGATCAAGTTCCTGGCCGTCGGTGAGAAGCTGGACGCCCTGGACGTGTTCCATCCTGACCGCATCGCGAGCCGCATCCTGGGCATGGGCGACGTGGTCAGCCTGGTGGAGCGCGCCAGCGAAAGCATCGGCCAGGAAGAGGCGGAGAAGCTAGCCAAGAAGGTGCAGAAGGGCCGCTTCGACCTGGAAGACCTGCTCGGCCAGTTGCGCCAGATGAAGAAAATGGGCGGCCTGGGCGGCCTGATGGGCCTGTTGCCAGGCGCCGGCAAGATGAAGCAGGCCATGGCGAATGCGAATGTCGACGAAAAGCTGCTCGCCCACCAGGAGGCGATCATCCTGTCGATGACATCAAAGGAACGACAGCACCCGGAAATTATTAAGGCGAGCCGCAAGCGCCGCATCGCTACCGGCTGTGGGCTGGATGTGCAGTCGGTGAACAAGCTGCTGAAGCAGCACCAGCAGATGAACCAGGTCATGAAGAAAATGAAAAAGGGTGGCGGCAAGAACCTGGCCAGCCTTTTGGGCGGCATGGGCGGCCCCGGCGGTGGTGGCGGCCTGCCTCCCATGGGGGGAGGCGTGCCGCCGTTTGGGCGTTGAGGGGGCTCCCGCCCCGGTGACCTGTTGAACAGTGGATTGAAGATACAGACTACAGCTTGAGGAGAAAGTTTTCGTATGGCTTTGAGAATGCGTTTGACCCGTGGTGGCTCGAAAAAGCGGCCGTACTACCGGATCGTCGTGGCCGAGGGCACAAGCCCGCGTGATGGCCGTTTTATTGAGCGAGTGGGCACCTATAACCCCATGCTGCCAAAGGATCACGAAGATCGGGTTCGCCTGGTCAACGACCGTATCAGCTATTGGCTAGGCCATGGCGCAACCCCGACCGACCGCGTCGCCCGCTTTTTGGCAGCGGCGGACTTGGCGCCGCCGCTCGCCAGCCCGCAGCAGACAAAGAAGAACCAGCCCAAGGCAAAGGCGCAGGAGCGCATGAAGGAAGCGGAAGAGCGCCGCAAGCAGGCCGAAGAAGCCGCCGCCGCCCCTGCCGAAGAGCCTGCGGCCGAGGAAACGGCGGAATAGGCCGGTCGAATCTAGCCGACCGGCAGTCTTTAAGGAACGGCAGGGAACGGAATGGTATCGGCGATGGCAAAACACGCTTCGGCCAGGGACAAAGCCCCGACAGCAGCGCGTGTTTGCATCGCTGCGGTGGCGGCTGCCCATGGCTTGCGCGGCCTGGTGCGCCTGAAGTCCTTTACCGAAGCACCGGGGGACTGTACCGCCTACGGCCCGCTCACCAATGCGGACGGCAGCCGCACCTTCCACTGCGACGCGCTCGGCATGCACAAAGGCCAGGTGCTGGTCGGGCTGGAAGGCGTAAACGACCGGACAGCGGCCGAAGCCCTGCGCGGCATGCGGCTTTATGTTCTGCGGGACGCCCTGCCCGCACCGGAAGACGAAGACGAGTTCTACCATGCCGATTTAATCGGACTCGCCGCCCGGTTGGCGGACGGGACCGAGATCGGCAAGGTGCGGGCGGTTTACGATTTTGGCGCCGGCGTATCGCTGGAACTCAGTCGATACCGCGTCGGGCAAGCCGTTGCTGATGCCCTTCACCCGCGACTTTGTGCCAGAGGTCGACATCGCCAGCGGCAAACTGGTGGTTAACCCGCCACCGGGCCTGCTGGACGACCGCGCCACCCCCGCCGGGCGCAGAACCAGACGCAGAAATGGCGGGTGGCGAATGAGTTGGCGTGCCGTCGTCCTGACTCTCTTCCCAGAAATGTTCCCGGGACCACTCGCCTGCTCCCTGGCGGGCAAGGCGCTGTCGCGCGGCGACTGGAATCTCGAACGTGGCGGACATCCGCTCGTTTGCGATTGACCGGCACGCCACCGTTGACGACAACCCATTCGGCGGCGGTGCAGGCATGGTGATGCGCGCCGACGTGCTGGACCGGGCACTGGCGGCAAAGGCGGACCCGCGCGGGCCCGTCATCTACCTCTCGCCCCGCGGCGAGCGGCTGAACCAGGATCTGGTAAAGAAACTTGCCGCAGGCCCGGCCGTCACCTTGCTCTGCGGGCGATATGAGGGCATTGATCAACGCCTGATCGATGATCGGAACCTGACCGAAATCAGCATCGGCGACTTCATACTTTCGGGCGGCGAGCCGGCGGCGCTGGCCTTGCTGGACGCCTGCATCCGGCTGCTGCCGGATGTGCTGGGCGAGCCGGCGTCACTGGCGGAAGAAAGCTTCGAAAGTGGCCTTCTGGAATACCCGCACTATACGCGCCCGGCCGAGTGGCGCGGCAGGGCGGTGCCGGAGGTGCTGCTTTCTGGCAATCACGCGGCCATCGCCAGCTGGCGGCGGGCGGAGGCCGAAAAGATCACGCGACAACGGCGCCCCGATCTATGGGCGCGCTACGGCGGCCGCTTGTGCGAAGCGGCTACACATCAACACGAAGGCTAGGTGGAAACCATGAATCTCATTAAGCAAATCGAAGCTGAAAATATCGCCAAGCTGACCGCCGAGCGGCCCGTCCCCGAATTTCGCCCGGGCGACACGGTTCGGGTGAACTACAAGGTCGTCGAAGGCACCCGCGAGCGCGTGCAGGCCTATGAGGGCGTTTGTATTGCGCGCAAGCGCGCCGGCATCAGTTCCTCGTTTACCGTGCGCAAGATCGCGTCCGGTGAGGGTGTGGAGCGCGTATTTCCGCTCTATTCGCCGAATATCGAGAGCATCGATGTGGTGCGCATGGGCCGGGTTCGTCGGGCGAAGCTGTACTATCTGCGGGAGCGCCGCGGTAGGTCCGCGCGCATTACCGAGCGCAGCCGCGCTTCGCGCAATGCCTTAGAGGCCAAGGCGGCCGCGCGCGCCGAAGCGGCTGCCGCCAAGAACCGGCATTGATTCGGGCCACTGGTACGCTGTAGATAGAGCGGCCGGTTTTGTTGCGTCCGCCCTCCCTTGGGCGGGACAGCCTGTTCGGCAAACGCTAGGAGACCTCAGTGATGGCGGGTCAACGCACCCTCTTTGATAAGATTTGGCAAAATCACCTGGTGGCCGCCCAGGAAGACGGAACGTGTCTGATCTATATCGACCTGCATCTTGTCCATGAAGTGACTAGCCCGCAGGCGTTCGAAGGCCTCCGCATGGCTGGCCGTGCGCTGCGCCGCCCGGACAAGACATTGGCCGTCGCCGACCATAATATTCCGACCACCAACCGTGTCGGCGGTATCGAGAACGAACAATCGCGTATCCAGGTGGAAACTCTGGAGAAGAACATCAAGGAATTCCAAGTTCCTTACTTCCCGGTTCTGGATGTGCGCCAGGGCATCGTGCACATCATCGGTCCAGAACAAGGGCTGACGCAACCGGGCATGACAGTGGTCTGCGGCGACAGCCACACGGCAACGCACGGGGCGTTCGGTTGCCTCGCCTTCGGTATAGGCACGTCCGAGGTTGAGCATGTGATGGCGACCCAGACATTGATCCAGCGCCCGGCCAAGAACATGCGCGTGACCGTGAAAGGCAAGCCCCCACTCGGCACCACGGCGAAGGATCTGATCCTGGCGATCATTGGCAAGATCGGCACCGCCGGCGGCACCGGCCATGTGATCGAGTTTGCGGGCGAGGCGATCCGCGGACTTTCGATGGAAGGGCGGATGACCGTCTGCAACATGGCCATCGAAGCGGGCGCGCGCGCCGGCATGGTTTCGCCGGACGAGACGACATTCGAATACCTGAAGGGCCGCCCTACGCGCCGAAGGGCGCGGCGTGGGACGCTGCCGTCGCCTACTGGAAGACGCTTCCGTCGGACATAGGCGCGACCTACGACAAGGAAGTCGTGCTGGAGGCGTCGGAGATTATTCCCTATGTCACCTGGGGCACTAGCCCGCAGGATGCCTTGCCGATCACGGCCTCCGTGCCCGACCCGGCCGCCATCCACGATGAGCACCGCCGCGCGGCGGTCGAGCGCTCCATCGAATACATGGCGCTGAAGCCCGGGCAGAAGCTTACCGACATCAAGGTCGATATGGTGTTCGTCGGCTCCTGCACCAACGGCCGGATTGAGGATATTCGCGCCGCCGCTGAAGTCGCCAAGGGCCGCAAGGTTGCCGACAGTGTGCGCGCGTTGATCGTGCCGGGTTCCGGCCTGGTGAAAGACAGGCGGAGCAAGAAGGCCTGGACGAAATCCTGATCGCGGCCGGCTTCGAATGGCGCGAGCCGGGCTGCTCCATGTGCCTCGCGATGAATGACGACAAGGTGCCGCCGGGCCAACGGGCAGCCTCAACCTCAAACCGCAATTTCGAAGGCCGCCAGGGCCCTGGCAGCCGCACCCATCTGGTCAGTCCCGCCATGGCGGCGGCGGCGGCCGTCACCGGCCATTTGGCTGACATTCGGGAACTCACCTCATGAATCCAATGATCGCTCTCGACCTCGATTACGATTGGCTCGACGAAGACGATGAAGACGAAGAACCGGAGGCGCTCGGCGAATTGTTCATTCGCGACGGCAAAACCGGCCGTCTCAGCAAGATCGATTCCGGGCATCTCGCCCATTTCGTGGCGCTGTACGAGCGCGAAGACGACCTGCTGAACTAACACCCTCACGGCTGGAGGAACCGCATGCTGAAGTTCGAGACCTTTACCGGCGTCGCTGCGCCGATGCCGTCGGCCAATATCGATACCGACAAAATCATTCCCGCGCGGTTCCTGAAGACCATCGAGCGCGTGGGCCTCGGTAAATATCTGTTCAACGATCAGCGCTTCAACGACGACGGGAGCGAGAAAGTCGGCTTCGTCCTCAACAACGAAGCTTACCTCAATGCCGAAATCCTGGTCGTGGGCGACAATTTTGGCTGCGGCTCCTCGCGCGAGCATGCACCCTGGGCGCTGACTGATTTCGGCATCAAATGCATCATCGGCACTGACTTCGCCGATATTTTTTTCAACAACAGCTTCAAGAATGGCATGTTGTTGATCAAGTTACCGCAAGAGGTCGTCGATGAATTGATGGAAGATGCACAAAAAGGCGCGAACGCCCGCCTGACCGTCGATTTGGAAGCCCAGGAAATCACCCGCCCTAACGGCGAGAAGGTGCCGTTTGAGGTGGACCCGTTCCGAAAGCACTGCCTGCTGAACGGCCTTGACGATATCGGCTTAACCATGGCGAAAGGCAACGATATCGCGAAGTTCGAAGGCAAAGACAGCACTGTTCGTCCCTGGGCACCCAGTATTGCTGCGGAGTAATGTTTAAACGCACCGCTTGATCTGACGGAAGACGCGGTTCGGCATTGGTGAGAACAATTTCCGAACGGTCGGAGATAAACATCAACGCCGTTATGACATCTCTAACCTTCTGGGGCATAAGCTGTATCGACCTTACACCAACCCTTCCTTTACCTTTACCAAAGTGTCGGAAGTATCGATGTCTAACATAATCGCCGTATCTCTCATTTCCACCTCCGTCAGGCGGTCTGAGAATTCCTCGAACAAGGATCGCGCACCCCGGTCGCCTTCCACCCGGAATATCGCAGGCAGAAACTCGGCGCCCCAAAGCACCGGATTTCCTTTCTCTCCGTCACAGGTCGGCACAATGATCGCTCGGCCTTCTAGGGGATTAAATGCGGCTATTAGCCGATTGATGTGGCCTTCTGTTACCCTCGGCATATCGCCTAGCGATACTAATATTCCATCGATATCGCGCGGCAGCGCCCGTAGCCCCGCCTTCAAGGAAGTGCTAAGGCCCTTTGCGTAATCCGGGTTGTGCACTACCAGCAACTCTCGCCCAGCCAGCAACGGGCTGATTGCATCTGTCTCATGCCCGGTAACGACCACCGTAATCGCGCACTCGGAGGCCGCTACCGCATCCAACGCCCAGCTAAGCATCGGGCGCCCATCGACCTCCACCAATAGCTTATTCGGCCCCATCATCCGGCTCGAACGGCCCGCCGCCAGCACCACCGCCCCAATTTTTGCTGCACGTGGCACGTCTTCTATCGTGCCATCCGACTTGGCAGCGCGTGGCTGGCCACGACTTGGTATCTCCGCCAAAAGCCCCCTGCCCCCATGGACATAATCTCTTGCGGCCCGACCGGCAAATCAGCACAAAGCCGCGCCAACACCCAGTCGAACCCGTTCAACTTTGGTGAACGGGCGCACCCCGGCAGCCCGACGACTGTCAAACCCTCTACCAATCCCATCAGGATCAGTTGGCCAGGATCAACCGGCATGCCGAAATGGTCCACTTGACCTCCTGCCGCCACGATTCCCGCAGGCAAGGCATCCTGCCGATCCACAATCGCCGACGCGCCTGCAATCAGAATGATATCAGGATGGTCGGCGAGGCTTTCCCGAATCGCGCTGGCAATGGCCTCTGCCGTATGATCGCAACGCCGCTCGCCGACCAACGTGGCTTTGCGCAACTCGAGGCGGTCTCGCGTTATCGAGACAGTCTTGTCGAGCACACTTTCTTTGACGCTCGGCAAGGTGCTCTGAATTAATGTGATGCGTTTGGATCGAAACGGAGCCACCTGCACCAGTGGGTCACTGGACCCCGCGATTTTCTCTATCCGTCGCAGTACGGCTTCGGATGTGGCGAACGGGATGATCTTGACGGTCGCAACCATCTGTCCCGCTTCGACTGTCTCATACGGCTCCAACGTGGCGATCGTTACGCTTTCGTCCACCATATTGATCCGATCCAGTCGGGTTCGGTCCATTGCGAACAGGCCCGTAGCCTCCGCAAATAGGTTCACACGCCCGGTAAACGGCGAATTCACCCGCACAGCCGGCCCGAGAATTGCGGCTGCAATACGCTCTGCGGCGGCGTCCTCCCCAATTTCCCCCGGTTCAAACCACACTGCCGTGACAGAAGGAATGCCAGCCTCAACAAGCGCGGCTATGTCCGCCTCACTCAGCAGGCGGCCTTTCTTGAAAGTTCTTTTGCCGGCTCGAACCGAATGCGCCAGCAATGCTCCCGTGGCTTCTGCTGTAGGGGTTGTACGAAAAATCATGCCACAGCCTTAGCTCTTGCTTCCTCGCCTGCGCCTAAATGCAGCACCTGGGTTATCTGCGCCACTATGGCAACCGCAATTTCCGCCGGCGCCCGGCCTCCCAAATGAAGGCCGATAGGAGCGTGGATTTTCCGAATCTCCTCATTTGAAAAGCCCGCCTCGCTTAGCCGGTCCACGCGCCTGCTGTGGGTTTTGCGGGAGCCCAAGGAGCCAATATAGAAAGCGTCCGAGCGCAAGGCGACGTGCAATGCGGGATCGTCCAACTTAGGATCGTGGGTCAGGGTCACAACGGCCGTGCGGCTATCGGGCGCCAACTTTTCCATCGCCTCGTCCGGCCAATCCTCGCTAAGATCGACACCCGGGAAGCGCTCCGCCGTGGCGAAAGCGCCGCGCGGATCAACGACGGTAACCGCATAGCCAGTCGAACTTGCGATCTGAACGAGCGGCTGGGTGATGTGCACCGCACCCACGATAATCAACCGGCGAGGCGGATTGTAAACATGAAGAAAATAACGCTCTCCCGCTACCGACTCCATATCATGGCTGCGATCCTGCTTCTGAGCTAGAGATGCGGCTTCCGCAACCTCGCCGGCTAGTTCAACCTCGCCCTCCACGCCATCTGACGTCAGAAGCCAATCAATTCCATCATTAAGGCGCACAATCCGAACCGCCGGTTTATTCTTGCGTCGGAGCGCCACTGCCTTGTCAAACACGCTTGAACGCATGATCTTAAAACTCCACCCGCTCAATAAATATTTCGAGCTTACCCCCACAGGCGAGCCCCACTTCCCACGCCTGATCGTCGCTGATGCCAAAGTCCAGTAATCGGGGCTTCCCGTCCTCGATCACCTCCAGGCCTTCTGTTAGCACCGCGCCTTCAACACATCCCCCGGACACCGAACCGACGAACGCCCCGTCCTCGTTCAACACCAATTGGCTACCGACAGACCGCGGGGCAGACCCCCAAGTTGATACGACCGTCGCCAACGCAACACCCTTGCCATCGATACGCCAATCGCGTGCCTGCGCCAAAATTGCGTCTGCTTCTGCGTTCGAGAGCATATTGGAACTTACAGCTTGTTCCGCCATTGCCGCATGCCTTTCTGCAAGCTCATGTCTGCCGCTGAGAGAGCGCCAGCTAACTCGCTTAAACTTTCCAGATTATGGATAGGTCGGAAATCATCAACATAGGGCAATATTGCCCTCGCTCCACTAGATCTGGGTTGGTATCCATCATAGCGCAAGAGCGGGTTAAGCCAGATCAAACGGCGGCAGGATTTCTTCAACCGTTCCATTTGTGTCGGTACACCCTCAGCGGCCTCTCGGTCAAGTCCGTCGGTGATGAGCAGAACTACCGCCCCCTGCCCTAATACCCGACGCGACCATAAGCGATTGAAGCTTTCCAACGAAGCGCCGATGCGGGTACCCCCAGACCAATCCTGCACCTGCGCTCCGACGTTGGCGAGCGCCCGGTCTACCTCCCTGTCCCGCAACTGGCGGGTAATGTTGGTCAGCCGCGTACCAAACAGGAAGGTATGAACGCGGTCACGGTCATTGGTTAACGCATGCAGGAAGTGTAGCAGCATCCTAGCATAGCGGTCCATCGAGCCAGAAATATCGCATAAAACCACGAGCGGTGGCTTGCGCGTTTTGCGCTTGCGGTATTGCAACGGGATCGAGTCACCGCCCCCGCGCAGTGCCTTTTGCATCGTACGCCGCAAGTCGGCCCGGGCGATGCGACCAGAGGGCTCGAAACGGCGTATCGGCACCTTCGCCAACGGCAAAACCAATTGTGTCATGGCACGCTTAGCCTGGTTCAACTCATCCGTGCTCATCTGCTCGAAATCCTTGACTTGGAGTTGTTCCCGCGCGGACCAAGTCATATCTGCCTGGATTTCGAGTTCTTCTTCCTCATGTTTTTGCGACCGCTCGGATAGTGGCGCGAACGCCTCCGCTAAGCGGCGCTGCAGCAGTTCGCTCTCGTTTGGCTTGTCAGGATTGTCGATATCGAAGGCCGGCAGCATCATATTGATCATGCGGTTAAGAATATCGGGGTTGCGCCAGAACATCTGAAAGGCCTGATCGAACAACTCGATCTGATCGTGCCTGTTGATGAGAGACGAGCGTAGCGCCCAATAAAAATCACGGCGATCGGTGATATCAATCGTCCGTACGGCTTCTATCGCGCGTATGGTATGCCCCGGCCCCAACGGCAGGCCGGCCGCGCGGAGTGTGCGCGCAAAGTGCATAATGTTTTCGGGAATGCGACCGGCAGTTGGTGTCGGGATTAGATTGTTAGCCCCACCGCCCTTGTGTGGAATCATAGTTTAGATTACCTCTCGCCGCGCATCGGCGAGCTCTTGATTCACTTCCGCGAGAATGCGCTGCGCCTCACTGCCTTGGAGCCGCTGGATATCGTCCTGATATTTGAGCAATACGCCGAGCGTATCATTAACGACCGTTGGATCCAGGACCAGTGCATTTAACTGCATCAAGGCGTTGGTCCAGTCGATGCTTTCTGCGATACCGGGGAGCTTGAAAAGATCCATCCCCCGTACCCGCTGAATGAAGCCAACAATCTGCGCCGTCAATTCTTCTGAAGCTCCTGGCGCTTTCAAGCGAATGATCCTCGCCTCCCGTTCCGCATCCGGATAACCTACCCAATGATAGAAGCAGCGCCTCTTTAGGGCGTCGTGGATTTCGCGCGTACGGTTGGAAGTGATAATAACGATAGGCGGCTCGTCGGCTTTGATCGTGCCCAGTTCTGGGATAGTAACCTGAAAGTCGCTGAGAGCTTCCAGCAAATAGGCTTCGAATGGCTCGTCGGCCCGATCGAGTTCGTCGATCAGCAACACGGGCGGGCCTTCGAGACCGCCCTCTATGGCCTGAAGCAACGGACGGTCGATTAGAAATTCGCGTCGAAAGATGTCGCTGCCCAGCGTGGCTCGATCAGCATCGCCCATGGCTTCCGCCAAGCGGATCTCGATCATCTGACGGGCATAATTCCATTCATAGACGGCGCTTGCTACGTCCAATCCCTCGTAACACTGTAACCGGATAAGCCGTCTTCCCAGTTGTTCCGCGAGTACCTTGGCGATCTCCGTCTTGCCGACGCCGGCTTCCCCTTCGAGGAACAGCGGACGCCCAAGCTTCAATGCGAGATAGACCGCTGTAGCCAACGACCTGCCCGACACATAGTTTCCGGCGACAAACATCTCTGCGACGCCGTCAACACTTTCCGGTAATGTCATTCGCTCGCCCTTATGCAAGTGAGGCTGTGGCGCGCCGGGCGATCACGCCGTCGAGGTTGGCGCGAAATTCCGCGCTAGGGTAGATGTCGCTGTTCATCAGGCCGGCGTCGCCACCAATTCCCTCTATCGCACCTGGTGCAAAATTGTTGGTCCAAGCACCTTCGATGCCGCCATGGCGGAACTCGCTTGTCGCCGCTCCGATAATGAAAACCCGGATGCCATCTGGCGTCTCCGCTACGAACACCCCAACCACCGCATAGCGGCTGGCCGGATTTGAAAACTTGGCATAGGCCACCCGCTTTGGCTTTGGAACATGCACCGCCGTAATAGCCTCGCCCGACGCCAGCGCCGTCTCGAACATTCCAACAAGAAAGTCGTCCGCAGCGATTTCGAAAGAATCAGTCACGGCGTCGGCATCCACGTGAACTGTACAGGCGCCGCACTGGGAAGTGTCGCACCCTGCGTGCATACCTTAAGGCCCAGATGTTCCCGCAGGCACTGGACCAGTAAGGGACGCCCTTCGAGGTCACCCGTAACCGCATTACCATTGACCTTCATAGACGCGGAAGACATAGAAATGCTTCTCCCCGCGCGCTTAGCATGTCTTCAAGCATGAATGTGCAGGCTGGCAGAGACATGGTCAACGTGGAAGCGCGCCGCGGGCCAGCCTTGCCCATTGCCCGGCGACATTCTCTATCATATGAAAAATATCAACAAACCGACTACGACGACTGCAAAACCCGCTACCCATAGCCATTGCGGCACACCTTTAGAAGCGGCTTGGATCAAATCGGCGACCTCGGCCACATCATGCGCAGCGTGTGAAGATGTCTCGGTTGCTTTCCCCGCCGGATGATCAGTAGCGGAATGAGGATCTTCGGCCAGAGCTTCTGCCACGCCATCCGTCGTAGGCGTAGCGTGATCCCGCGGATATTCAACTCTAGCTTCGGTTCCTGTCTCACCAGCTGCGCGTTCAGCAGCGATCTCTGAAAATTTCGCAAAAAACTCGTCGGCCATCTTCCTCGCCGTGCCATCAATTAGTCGAGAACCGATTTGCGCCAGTTTGCCGCCAACTGATGCGTTGGCAGTGTAGGTCAGGACTGTTTCTGGCCCCTCCTCCGCCAATAAGACGTCTGCACCGCCTTTTGCGAAACCTGCAGCCCCGCCCGTACCCTCACCTTCAATGCGATAGCCGTTAGGGGGATCCGCGTCGATTATCTTGACCTTACCGCTAAATTTGGCACTGACTGGCCCAACCTTGGCGCGCACTTTCGCGGAAAACCCGCCATCATCGGTACGTTGCAGTTCTTCACAGCCGCTAATGGAGGCCCTGAGAACCTCCGGGTCGTTCAACGCTTCCCAAACGACATCTCGCGGAGCTGGAATCCGCTGTTCACCGCTCATATCCATATGCTTGGTCCCTTTCGTTTTCCTGCGCTCGGATCACGATATATACACACCACCTGCTCAAATGCGATCCGACCATCGCTCAGAGAGAATGCGTGGTGGCAGTCGCTTGCGATACCATAGTCATAAGAAAAATGTTTGCCTTTCAGCTATGGGACTGCATAAACCCGCATGGTCTTCGCCTACGGCGATCAATCGTGGCATTCAATAGTTAGCAACACTGGGAGGACGGTCAGCCATGACCGGGAAGCCTATTCTCGGCCTGATCGCTTTGGCGTTTGGGTTCTTCGCGGCAGGAACGGCGAATGCAGCTGCAACGGGCGCGCCGCACCTGGATGGTGGGGAGTTGGGGTTAATTTGGATCGTCCCCTTTATCGGCATCCTGCTATCTATCGCACTGTTTCCGCTGATGGCGCCGGAGTTTTGGCACCATCATTTCGGTAAGGTTTCAGCGTTTTGGGCTGCGGCATTCATAATTCCGTTCCTGGGGGTATATGGCCTCGAACTCACCCTTTTCGAAGTCGTTCATGTAATGTTGCTTGAGTACATACCATTTATTATTTTGCTTTTGTCTCTTTTTACTGTGGCCGGTGGCATCCGCTTGACCGGCCGCCTTGTTGGTACGCCTGCTGTCAATGTAGGGATATTGCTCGTGGGAACGGTGCTGGCTAGCTGGATGGGGACTACTGGCGCAGCTATGTTGCTAATTCGACCACTGCTTCGGGCAAACGAGGCGCGGCGATACAAAGTGCACACCGTGGTCTTTTTCATCTTTCTGGTGGCAAACATTGGCGGCTCTCTCACGCCCCTTGGTGACCCGCCGCTCTTCCTGGGGTTCTTGAAGGGCGTTAATTTCTTCTGGCCGACCACGCATATGTTCCTGCCCATGCTATTAATGTCGGCAACCCTGCTTTGCGTGTACTTCGCAGTGGATACAGTATTTTATGGCAGAGAAGCACCGGACGTTAAGATTGTGTCTGCTGAAACGACGCAGGAGCCCCTGGGCTTCCAAGGCAAGTTAAACTTCATTCTGCTGGCAGCTGTCGTCGTCTCTGTGCTGATGAGCGGGGTCTGGAAGCCGGGAATCTCAATCGACGTCTATCATGTCCAGTGGGACCTGCAGAACATCGCGCGCGATATTTTGCTGCTGTTGATCGCATACCTTTCCTGGCAGCTGACCGATCGCGAGAATCGATACGCCAATGGCTTCACTTGGTTTCCAATTCTCGAAGTCGCCAAGCTTTTTGCAGGTATCTTCCTCACCATCGTGCCCGCTATCGCAATACTGAAAGCAGGTACGGGCGGAGCCATGGGGGCATTGGTTTCGCTGGTGACGGACGAAGCTGGACAGCCGGTCAACACCATGTACTTTTGGTTGACGGGCATCCTTTCCAGCTTCTTGGATAACGCACCAACATATTTGGTATTCTTCAATACCGCGGGTGGCGATGCGCAGGCGCTGATGGGGCCCATGGCCAATACGTTGTTGGCCGTTTCCGCTGGGGCGGTATTTATGGGTGCCAACACTTATATTGGCAACGCGCCAAATTTTATGGTCCGAGCAATCGCGGAAGAGCAAAATGTGGCGATGCCGAGCTTCTTCGGCTATATGGTTTGGTCCTTCGGCATCCTCATTCCGCTATTTTTCCTGGTAAACTACCTGTTTTTTATGTGAAAAATCTGCGAGGTAAGCTAAATTGGATGGTAGTGCTGAAACAGTAGCACCCGTCCGCGAAAAGTTCCCAGTGGAACGGAGCGTGCACCTGATGAAATGGATACTGGTTATTTTGGGCTGTTTGGCTCCGGCAGCAGCACTCGCTATCTGCCCAGAGACAAGTGTGAAGGGCCTGGACGGAATATGTCTTGACCGACGATGCCCACCGGGAACCACCGCCTATATGGCCACTATCGAGAACAAATTCCCCAATCTACTTTACATTACGTATGCTTTTCGTCGGCCAGATAAAGCGATTATCACCGCAGGATTGACACTGAAGCCGGGAACCTCGCGTTTGCCATTGGGCTTTGGGCCTGCCGAGTTGCCCCGTTCAGAGGGATACGAGAATAGGCTGGGTCGCCTCCGCATATTGGAATGCGGAGCAAATCCGGATATCATCTACCGCTGGCGAAGAAAATAACACTAGCCCTGCCCGCCGCCGCTCACGCTCAACAGATATTGCGCCACCTTGAGTACGGCTTCCTCATCAATGCCGTGGCCAAGCCCGGAAACAGTGTAGGTTTCGACGTCCAATCCTGCCGCGGTCAACGCATGATGCGCTGCAACCTGGTGTTCCCTTGAGACCACTTCGTCGCGATCTCCATGGACTAGTAATATAGGAGGTTCGCAGGTCATCTCTATTTCCAGCAATTCCGGCGCCAACAAGCGACCGGAAACGCCGATGATACATTTAGGCGCAATTCGCCGGCGCAGACCAGAATGCAGCGCCATCATCATACCCTGGCTAAAACCGAATATATAAAGCTCTTCCGGCGGCACGCGATGTGCCTCGAGTTGCGCATCATAGAATGGTTGGAGAATCTTGTTGGCAAACCGAACACCTTCGAGCCGCTTTTGCGAATCGGCGTTATCGATGTCAAACCACTGGAAACCCCAAACAGCCATCGTGCAGGGAAAGGGCGCATTGGGTGCGACGAAGGCTGCATCCGGCATTACCTGGCCCAGCATGGGAGCCAAGCCAATCAAGTCAGCGCCATCAGCACCATAGCCGTGCAGCAACACCACCAATTGTTTCGGAGCCCCGCCAGACTGCGTGCCCTGATGGTGACTCATCAGGGTTGTTCCCTTGACCTCCGGATCGACCACCATGGCTTGGCTCCTTCGTTGGCTCGTGCGAGGATTGGTAGCTTTAACCTTAACCGCTTCGTGCCGTGATAGTCACCCGTTTCGCCCCTTCCCCCACCGGCCATCTGCATCTCGGCAGTGTCTATTCCGCATTCTTCGCTTGGCGGGCGGCGCGCGAGGCGGGCGGCCGTTTTCTGGTGCGGATCGAAGATATTGATCCGACGCGCTGCAAACCCGAGTTTGCCGAACGGCTGCTGGCTGAACTCGCCTGGATGGGGCTCGAGCACGACGGCGAGATAAGGCGGCAGTCGCAACATATGACTAACTACAGGATAGCGCTGACCCGTCTGGATAAGATGGGTTTGGTCTATCCCTGCTTTTGCACGCGCGCAGACATTCAGCGCGAGATCCAATCAGCCGGCGCTGCCCCGCACGGACCGGACGGGCCGGTATACCCTGGCATCTGCCGCGGCTTGGATCGTCATCTTGCAAATGAGCGGATAGCGGCGGGAGAAACGCCAGCTTGGCGGCTAAACATGCTCAAGGCCGTTACGCGGACCGGCGCATTGACTTTCCATGATCGAGGCTACGGGTCGATCCGATGTGTTCCAGAAGCGTTCGGTGATGTCGTGCTGGCGCGCAAGGACACGCCTACCAGCTACCATCTCTCCGTCACTGTCGATGATGCCATTCAAGGTGTGACTCTCATTACTCGAGGCGAGGACTTGCTTCCCTCTACCGATGTGCACCGCCTGCTACAGGTGCTGCTGAACCTGCCGGAGCCCGACTACTGGCATCACGGCTTGCTGCTTGGACCCGATGGCAAACGTCTGGCCAAACGCGACAAGAGCGTGCGGGTGTCGGACTTGAAGGCAGATGGACGAAGCGCGGCGGAAATAATCACAATGGCAAGGCGGTTGGCGGGAGAGATTTAGTCGGTTGCGGGGTAGCAAGCCTCTTCGTTGAAGCGCTGTACGGATGTACCGTCACCTATTCTCATAAATCCACCACGATATTGCCATCCGTCGCCACCCGGCCTTTTCCGCCGGGACCGACGATCAGCGTACTGGCAGTTTCTTCAATCACCGCAGGCCCTTCGAAGGTGAAACCGGCAGGCAGGTCAGCGCGGTCGTAAACAGGTGTTTCAACGAACTCCGATACATCTGGGAAATAGACTTGGCGATGGGCGTTGGGCACCGGTGCGCTACTATCAATGATGACAGAACGAGGCCGCTCGCCCGGGACGTCGACCGAGAGTGCGGTGCGGATGTTGATGATCTCCACCGGTACGGCGGGCGGCGTACGGGTGAACTTGGCGATATACGCGGTCTCGAACGCCGCAATCAGCGCCGATTTAGAGGCGTCGCTGTAGGGGCCGGTCGGCAGGCTCACCACAACCTCAAACGCCTGGCCGACGTAGCGGATATCGGCAAGGCGCTCCACCTGAGCGGCCGCTGGGTCCAGGCCGGTGCCGGCGATCAGGGTGCGGGCCTCGCTTTCCAAAGCGGCGAAGCGAGCTTCGAAGGCAGACCAGTCCAACGTGTCGAGTTCGGCCACGACCGACGCGACCCGATCCACCCGGGCGGGCGCGATCAACAGGCCGACGGCGCTGGCAACACCCGCGGCGGGCGGCACGATCAGACGCTTGCAGCCGAGCTTCTGTGCCACGTTGTAACCGTGCAGTGGCCCGCCGCCGCCCGTTGTCAGCAGGGCATAAGTGCGAGGATCCTTGCCGCGCTCGGCGATGTGGACGCGGGCCGCGCCCGCCATGGCCTCGTTGGCGATATCGTGGATGCCCCAGGCGGCCTGCTCGGTGCTTAAGCCCGCTTCGGCGGCGAGGCGGGCGACGGCCGCGCGGGCGGCCTCCATATCCACCTGCATGGTGCCACCGGCAAAGAAGTCGGGGTTCAAGTACCCCAGCAGGAAGTTGGCGTCGGTGACCGTGGCCAACTCGCCGCCCCGGCCATAGCAGGCGGGGCCGGGCTCGGAGCCGGCGCTGTCTGGGCCGACTTGCAGCAGGCCCAGCGCGTTCAGGCGGGCGATGGAGCCGCCGCCCGCGCCGATCTCGATCAATTCGATGGTGGAAAGCTTGATCGGAAGGCCGGAACCGTGGGCGAAGCGCTTCTGACGGGCGGCCTCGAAGTCATAGGAGATGAGTGGCTGACCATCGTCTACCAGAGAGAGTTTGGCCGTGGTGCCGCCCATGTCGAAGGCGAGCACGTGGCCGCCGCCGTCGGCCTCACCGAACCAGGCGCCCGCGAGCGCGCCCGCTGCGGGGCCGCTTTCCAACAGGGCGACCGGAGCCTGTTTCGCCTGCTCCAGCGCGCCGAGGCCACCGTTGGAGAGCATCAGTTGCAGCGGGGCGGCGATGCCGAGGCCCGCCAGTTCCTCCGCCAGTCGGTCCAGATACTGCGCCGCCAGCGGCTTGATGTAGGCGTTGACGACCGTGGTGGAGGTGCGCTCGAACTCGCGAATTTCGGGCGCGACGTCGATGGAGAGACTAACTTCAAGGCCCGGCACCTGCGCCGCCAGGGCCTCGCCAGCCGCCTGTTCGTGGGCGGGATTGGCGTAGGAGTGCAGGAACACCACGGCGACCGACGCGACGCCTTCTTGCTGCAATTCCCGCGCCTGCTCGACCAGACCGGCAAGATCGAGCGGCACGCGCTCCCGGCCCTCGGCATCGATGCGGCCCGCCACCTCCCGCCGCCAGTGCCGCGGGACGAGCGGCGCGGGCTTGGCGATGGAGAGATCGTAAAGTTCGTATTTGCGCTCGCGCCCGATCTCCAGCACGTCGCGGAAGCCTTGCGTAGTGATCAGGCCGGTGGGGGCGCCCTTGCGCTCGATGGTGGCGTTAGTGAAGAGCGTGGTAGCATGCACGACACGGCCTATTTCGGCGGCGGGGAGTGAGTCCTCACTGAGCACCTGCCGGACGCCAGTGATAACACCGTCTGCCGGGTCGGCGTGTGTGGTCAGCACCTTGCGCGCGAATTGCGAGCCCTGACGGTGGTCGAAAACAACAATATCGGTAAACGTACCGCCAATATCGATGCCTAGGGAATAACGGGCGGTCACTGGGCATCCCCTACACCCTGCGCAGGAGCAGAGCGAGCAGTCGAAGGGGATTTGGCGAAACGAAAAAGACCCTTCGCCCCGTCCCGGATAGTCATTTGGGACGGCTCAGCGTGCCGCGGAAAAGGGGCAAAAACCACCATCACTTCACCCCCTGCCCGAAATGCGGCATCACTTCCTCCGCGAACATTTGCATAGAGCGCTCGGCCTCGGCAAAGGGCATGTTGTGGAAATTGACCTGTAGCGAGGCGTGTTCGAAGCCGCCGGTCTCTTCCTGGTACATGTTGATATTGTCGATGATCTCCTCAGGCGTCCCGACCCAGGCCGCGCCCTTGGCGATTTGAGTGTCGGTGTTCTCTTTCTGCATCATTTCGATGATCTTGTCATAACCCGGATAGTCGACGCTCGACATGCCGCCCAGCCAATCGCTCGCCCCTTCCACCAGCGATCTCAGGTAGGCGTCGAGGTGCGGACGGGCGATCTCTACGGCTTTCTTACCGTCCGCGTGGCAGAACATGTGGTGCGCCAGCATGACCTGCCCTGGCCCCGCATGGCCGGCCTTGGTTCGCGCCTCGCGATAGATTCCGATCAAATCTTTCATGGCCGCGCCCAGCATCGGCACGCACATGATGCTGTGACCAGCCGCCCCCGCAAATTCGAAAGAGGCCGGCGTGCCCAGCGCAGCGACATAGAATGATGGCCGCGGCTGCTGCGTGGGGCGTGGCAGGGTAGTGGTTTCGGTGATCTGGTGAAATTGGCCCTCGTGGCTGACATTCTCCTCAGTCAGCAGCTTTTCGACCTGCTCTAGGCCCTCGCGGTAACGGGCCACCGATTTGTCGGGGCTCACGCCAAAGCGCCGGAACTCGTGCGGCAGGAAGGCCCGGGCGAAGCCCACGTCCAGGCGGCCTTCTGAGATGGCATCCAGCATGCCGATCTCACCGGCCAGCTTCAGCGGATTGTTGAAAGCCGGCAGCACCGCACCCGTCACCAGTCGCACCTTGCTCGTGACCGCCGCCGCCGCACTTAGGAATATCATGGGGTTGGGAGAATAGCCGCCATAGTAATGAAAGTGATGCTCCACGATCCGCACATGGGTATATCCCAGCGGCTCCGCCAGTTTCACGAGCGCCAACGCCTCGTGGAAATATTGGTTGGCGGGCTTGTGCTGCGGCCCCACGTCGGGAAAGAATTGGATGCCGAATTCCATGGGCGGGGATGTCTCCTATCCAAAAGGCGTTTCGTTGCCCTATTCTCCTTACTTTAGCCGCCGCTGGCGCGCCCGGGAAGGAACCGGATTATTTCAACGCTGTTGGTTGTGCGCGGAGGGCTCCGGCAAGATATCGAGGGCCCCTTCGGGCGGGATTCCTCCGGCCGCTTGCGCCTCCGCCTCCCCTTCTTCGCTGGTCAGGCCGCCTTCGGCTGCCGTCATCACTGCGCTCGATTCCTCGGCCGGCTGCTGCTCTCCCCTGGTTCCTTCGATTGCCCCGTCGGGGACCGCCGCGGGCGGATGCTCTGACTGCACAATCGGCACGCCCTGTGGAAAAACGACCTCGCGCGCTTCGTCTGGCATTGAGATGCCTTCGGCGATCAGCGCCCGCTTCACCAGACGGTAGAGAGCTGACTTTATCTTGAATGGTGAATGAGCATGGCCGTCGAACCAGAAATAGATGCGCAGATTGACCGTCGCCGCCCCCAAAGAATCGACCAACACCATGGGTGCAGGCTCGGCTTGCACTGCGGGATGATCCGCCAGTACACGGCTGATAACCGTTTGCGCCACCGCCACGGAATCGTCATAGCCGATGCCGACATCCAGCATTTCCCGGCGGTGCGGCGCGCTGGAGTAGTTGACGATCACGCTCTTGAAAACCGCGGCGTTGGGAATGACAATGTGGTTGCCCTCGAGCGAAACCAGGATCGTGCTGCGGGAATTCAGGTTGCGCACCATTCCCTGTTCGCCCGCGACCCGGATCATATCGCCCCGCTGGAACGGCTGCCGGATGCTGAGCAGGATACCGGCAAGGAAATTCTCTGCGATATCGCGAAAGGCAAAGCCAACGACGATGCCGATCACGCCGGCCCCGCCCAAAACCGACACGGCGAGCGACGTCAGGCCCGCCATTTGCAGCACGATATAGAAGCCGATCAGCAGCACGGGCAACGCCATCACATTGCTGATCAGCCGGGCCAGCATAGGTGACTGCAGGCGTTGGCTCAGGCCCCATCCAACCGACCGCCGCACCCAACAAGACAGTAGCCAAAAAAGCGGCAACAGCACTAACGCAAGCACGGCTAAAGGTAATCCCGCTACCATATCCCGTGCCAAACCTGCCAACGCATCAGTGGCAGGTTTGATGCTCCAGTTCCACTGCGTCTCGACGCGGATATTATTAACCACGGCGACGACTTCCTCGGTCTTGCTTGCCAAGTCGCGCGCCCAGGTTTTGTGGCGATCGGTTTCTGCAACACCGTCCAGAAAGACAATTCCTTGCCGTACGCGAACCTGAATGTCTTTGAACCAACCGGTTGCCTGGAGAATGCCGCTCAAGCGTTCTGCGATCTGGCTATCGCGTGCGGCAGGAGCAATTGCAACGGGACCAGGTTCGGAAGTCTCTGCCCCATCCGCAGTTTGGGAGGATTGCGCACGAACATCGGCGTGGAAAGCCAACGAGAGGCTCAGCACGAGCAGCAGTGAGACGAAAAGGCGGGATGTATTGCCCATCGGGTAGCCATTTCCTTACGGTTGACAATTGGGCGCGGGCGCGCCGCCCATCACCGTAAGGCACCCCCGAATGTAGAACTAGAACGGTATCGACAGGTTTACGAGACCCTTCCGAATAAAGGGCACCTCGAAAAATGTCGCGATCCAGCCGGATCCCGGTAAAATCGCCGATATAGAGGCGATGACTGGGAGGTGCTGATGGGCCAGATGGGCTTCTTCGACGTTTCGAAACGCTACGCCGGGCTAGCCTGCATTTCTCACGAGGATAGGTGCATCGGGGCATAAGATCGGGGAAAAAGTGAGTGTGGACATACACTTGACCCGACTTCAGGAGCAGCCCCAATGCGGACAGAGTGTAACCGGGAAGCGATGCTATTTGCACGCCTCGATCGTCGCGACGTGGTCGCCGATTTCGGTGGCGGGGCGATCAGTTCGGATGCCGGAGCGTTGCTGCTGGGGGCGACGGACCGGGCGGTTAATCTGGTCGAGCGCTTTGCTGCCTGTTTCACCGATGGCCGGGCGGCTGAGCGGGTGGTCCACGACGTGCGCACGCTGATAGGCCAGCGCGTGTTCGCGTGTCCGTCGTCACAACATTTGGCACAACTCGCGGCGTAAATTAGCGGAGTGCGGGCCTTGTCTGGGGGTTGATGTTAGGCGGCGAGCTTGCGGTGCTGCAATCGCCGATATTCGATGGTCTGTCGCTTGATCCTTTCGCGCTGTTTGATGATGGCTGGAGCCCTGCCGAAGTAGGCGTCGGCGGGCGTCACGTTGTTCAGGCTCTCGTGGTAGCGCTGGTGGTTGTAGTGTTCGACGAAGGCCTCGATCTGGGCCTCAAGGTCGCCGGGCAGGAAGTAGTTCTCCAGCAGGATGCGGTTTTTCAGGGTCTGGTGCCAGCGCTCGATCTTGCCCTGGGTTTGCGGGTGTAGCGGGGCGCCGCGCACGTGGCTCATCTTCTGGGCCTCGATGTATTCCGCCAGTTCGCCAGCGATGTAGCTGGGGCCATTATCGCTGAGCAGCCTGGGCTTGTGCAGCACCGTGGCATGATCGCAGCCCGAGGCCTTGAGGGCGAGGTCCAGCGTGTCGGTCACGTCCTCGGCCCGCATGTTGGTGCACAGCTTCCAAGCGATGATGTAGCGCGAGTAATCGTCGAGCACGGTCGACAGATACATCCAACCCCACCCGATGATCTTGAAGTAGGTGAAGTCGGTCTGCCACATCTCGTTCGGTCGCGTGGTCTTTGTGTGGAACTGATCGGCAGCCTTGATCACGACATAGGCCGGGCTGGTGATCAGATCGTGGGCCTTCAACAGGCGGTAAACCGTGGCTTCGGACACGAAGTAGCGCTACTCGTCGGTAAAGCGCACCGCCAGTTCGCGCGGTGATAGCTCGCTGTAATCCAGCGCCATCTCGACGATCTGGTCCTGGATATCGTCGCCGATGCGGTTCCACACCCGACTTGGTGCCGAGGGCCGATCCTCCAGCGCCTCAGGCCCGCCCTCGAGATAGCGGTCATACCAGCGATAAAACGTGCGGCGCGCGATGCCGAGCTGGCCCAGCGTGCGTTTTGCAGGCAGGTGCGACTGCTCGACGATCCTGATGATCTCGAGCTTTTCAGATGCGGGGTATCTCATTCGTCGTCGCCCCCATCCGCAATCATGCTTTTCTTGAGCAGACGGTTCTCGAGCGTCAGGTCGGCAACGCATTCCTTCAGGGCTCGGGGCCTCCCGGCGCAGATCCTGGACCTCGCCGGTGGTCGCGGCACGGGCAGTGTCGCCGGCCAGGCGGCGCTTCCCGGCCTCCATAAACTCCTTCGACCAAGTGTAGTACAGGCTCTGGGCAATGCCTTCCTTGCGGCATAGCTCGGCAATGCTGTCGTCACCGCGCAGGCCGTCCAGCACGGTGCGGATCTTGTCCTCTGCCGAAAAATGGCGGCGGGTTGCGCGCCGGATGTCTTTCACTACCCGCTCAGCAGGGGCCTTCACCGGCGATCTTCTCGAGGAGGATTGGGTCTTCATCTTCGTTCCTTCGTCACTACGACGAAGCCCCAATCCTCCTTAATTCACAACCTCAAATTTGTGCCATAGGTGCTGACGGGGAACAATCGAAGTGCCCGATAGCCGACATGGTGGTCTTTCAGGACCACATCCCATTCTTCAGGTGATTTGCGCCTCTTGTACGTGACATGCGCACGCCCGTCCCGGATTTCCGTTTGGCGCCCGGTTTACCGTAGGTGTAAACATCGGCATAAAACATGTTCTTCAGCACGCTGATCACGTTGCGATAGCGAACTGGCCCCCAGTCGAACGTTGTCAGCCTGATGCCGTCGGATGGTCTCGGGAAATGCACACCCTCGGCTGACATTGACAGCAGCACCTGTCGGGCGCTGCCAAGCTCGTGGAACCGGGAGAAGATTTGCCGGACAACTTCCTGGATCCGAAGGTCTGGATCGAACATCACTCCGGCATCACGGTCCCAGAGATAGCCGATGGGCGGGGTATGCCGCAGTTCTCCGCGCCGGGCTTTCGCCCTGGCCGCCTCCACCATCCGTGTTCTCAAAACGCCGAGCTCAAACTCGCTGATGCTGCCCTTCATGCCGAGAAGGAGCCTGTCATTGGGATGACGCGGATCGTAAGCGCCGTCGTGGTCGATCACGCGAGCATCGACCAGCCCGCAAAGCTCCAGCATGTGATGCCAGTCTCGGCCGTTGCGGGCCAGGCGCGACACTTCCAGGCAAAAGACCGCTCCGACTGACCCGGAGCACAGCATCGCCACCAGTCGCTCGAACCCGGGACGGGCCTTGTAGCCGCTGGCGGATATCCCAAGATCATCGTCAATGACATCGATCCCGGCGAACCCGTAACTGCGAGCCATTTCCACCAGATCATACTGACGACGCTGGCTTTCCAGGTTGGTCATGACCTGACTTTGCGTTGACTGACGCACATACACGACCGCTTGGCGCTTGAGCAGTGCGGGTGGAAAGGCAATGTGCTGCATGTCATTCATCGTTTGCCCCTCCCGGACAGCTCGTGGCCGCTGAGAGCAGCAGTTGCGCCAGGGCCGTCACAACGAGGCGCAGCTCCGGCTCCGTGAGCCCTGCGTTCGTCGCCGGTTGAAATGGCAGAGGCAGTTGTGCCGGTGCTATCGGCTTTTGAACCATCATGCGCGGTCTCCCTCGGTGAGGCTTCATCGACAAAGTCTCGCCGAAAACCGAGGGCACAGAGAAGCTCATGCACTTCCCGCAGCGCATCGATAGCCAGCATCGGGCTGCCAAGCTTCATCGCCTGGCATACGGCGGCATCCAAAACCCAGTATGGCGCGAGAACCGTAACACCTTCATCACGCTCAAGGCCGACAATCTGGCCGTCACCACGATTGAACGCACGGTAAACCTTCACCTCGGAGCCAAAATAGGCGTGCCATCGATAGTGGACCCGGTAAGATTGCTCGACATGGGTGGAATGAACGGGAACTGGCCCTAAATCGTAAGAACGCACTCTTCGCCGGCCACGATGAGGGCGCCAAGGCCTGGGGCCGGATTGCCTCTCTGAGCGAGACGGCGAAGATTAACGGCGTCGAGCCCTTCGCTTACCTGAAGACGACACTCGAAGCCATCGCCAGCGGCCATCCCAGCGACCGCCGCGACGAACTCCTGCCCTGGAATTGAGCGCCAACGTCAAGCTGAATACCCTCTGAGACCTCGGCACCGCTTGCGGTGGTATAAACGATGGTTGGATGAGGCGACGATCCGGGTTTCGGTAGTCCCGATGCGCGCCGTCTGCCACAGCGGGTCGCAGCACTCCCACTTTGGCGTTACGGAACGTCTGTCACCGCGGAGTGAGGCATGGTTTCCATCTCAGTTCCATCACCAGCGCATCGATCCGGCCGGTCCCCCGTCTGTAGTAGCGCGGACGGCGGCCGATCTCGGAAAAGCCCTCGCTTTCGTAGAAGCGCTGGGCGGGCAGGTTATCCACGGCGACCTCCAGCAGCAGCCGAGAGATTTTCAGCGCGTCAAGCGCGATACAGGCCGTCTGGAGCAGTGCCCTCGCAACACCTTGCCGGCGGGCGGACGGCACGACGCCCAAGGTGAAAATCTCCGCCTCGTCGGCCGTACGCCGCAACAGGATCAGGCCCTGGCCCGGCAGCATCCAGCCGAACGTCCCAGGCGTACGCAGCAGGGTCGCGAAAGTTTCGCCACTCCAGGAGGGGCCGCCAAACCCATGCGCCATCGCCCGGGCATGGAGGCGGGCGGCCTCCTCTGTATTGTCCAGGCTTAACGCCTCCAGATCCATGATCTAGCCTCCGCGGGCGCGCAGCCGGCCGCCGTCCTTTGGCAACCTGGCACGCGGCGGGGCGAGGTAAAGGGGTTGGGGCGGCCAGCCGGTCCGGCCTTGCGCCAATTCTGCCGCAGCAATGGCCGCCACCATTGGTGCGGTCAGGGCCCGAAGGCCGGTGTCAACGCCGGCTATACCGCAATCCGGTATCAACGGAACCCCGTCCCCGGCGAGAAGCGGCGCGCTACCCTTCAATGCCTCTGCGGCTTCGCCGACCGTCACATTCCGGCCCTCGGCGGGCCAACTGGGCAGAAGGCGGAGGTCTGCATCAAACGCCTGGAGGTAGAGGCTGCCTGCCTTGCTGTCGAACGCGATCACGATTGGGCTGGAGCCCTTATCGCTGCCCGCGCCTTTGGAGATCCTAGCCGCCAGTGCCGTGAAGCGGTCCACGCCGACCAGTGTTTTGCACGCTCCGAAGGCCAGCCCCTGCGCAGCCGCCAATCCTGTCCGCAGGCCGGTGAACGAGCCGGGGCCGACGGTGGTAGCGACCGCGTCCATATCCGCCAGCACCAGACCCGCTGCGCCTAGCACCTGATCGATCGCCGGCAGCAATAACTCCACATGCCCCCGACGCATGGGCAGGTGCAACGCGGACAATGCGCACCCGCCCCGGCAGACGGCGACACTCAACGCCGCGCCGGCGGTGTCGAAAGCCAGGATGGTCGCAGGCTTCTCGTCAGACATATGCGAGGAATAGCAGCAACGCGCCCAGCCCCAAACGATAGATCACGAAGGGCAGGAAACTGGCATGCCTCAGCCAGCGCATCATCAGCAGGATCGCGACCCAGGCACTGACGAAGGCCAGCGCGCCGCCGATCAGGGCATCACGCTCCAATTGCGCATCGCCGGAGCGATAAAGATCCAGCCCGGCGAGCGCCCCCGCGCCGAGGATCGTCGGGATCGACAGCAGCAGGGCGAAACGGGCAGCATCTACCCGGTTCAGCCCGACCGCGCGGCCCATGGTCATGCAGATACCGGAGCGGCTGACACCCGGGATCAGCGCCAGCACCTGGGCGCCGCCAATGGCCAGCGCCCGGCCATAGCCGAGCCGCGGCAGGGTCAGCCTGATTTCTATCCGGTCCGAGAGCCAGAGCGCCACCCCGAATATCAGCGTGGTCCAGCCGATGATCTCCACCGTGCGGGCGTTATCGGTGATCAGGTCTTTCACCAGAAAGCCGACGACGAAGACGGGTATGGTGGCGAGCGCGATTTGCCACGCCAGATGCCAGCCCTCGCCGCGTTTGCCGGTGAAGCCGCGCACAAGGCCGACGGCCATCTCCCAAAGGTCTCGCCAGACATAAAGAATGACCGCACCCAATGTGCCCACATGCAACGCAACATCCATCACCAAATCGGCGTTGGCGTTGGTGCCTGCCGTGTCCAGGCCGACCGCGCCGCCGAACTCCCGCATCAGGATCAAATGGCCCGACGAACTGATCGGCAAGAACTCGGTGATGCCCTGGACGAGCGCGAGGACTACAATGGCGGCCAGGGACATGGGGCAGGCTCCGGAATGTGCGCGCCGACAAGATCGACGGCGACGTTGGCGTGACGACGAGTGCACTGCCCAACATGATGGCAATTCGTTAAGAGTATCCTCACCATGCCAACGCTGTTTCACCTTCCACTTTCGCCTTTCTGCCGCAAGGTCCGCTTGGTCGCGGCGGAAAAGAGCATCGGTGTCGATCTGGAAATCGAAGAGCCGTGGCGGCGGCGCGAAGAGTTCGTAGCATTAAACCCGGCTTGCCTCGTGCCGGTATGGATCGAAGACGATGGCGCGACGCTCGCCAAATCGTCTGCAATCTGCGAATACTTGGACGAGAGCAACCTGGGCGTGACATTGGTCGGCCACTCGCCCGGTGACCGCGCCGAGACCCGCCGGCTGGCCGCCTGGTTTGATATCAAATTCTACCGCGAGGTAACTGAATACTTGTACGGCGAGCGCATGATGAAGCGCATCCGCCGCACCGGCGAACCCAACTCCGCCGCCATTCGGGCAGGACGGCAGAACATCACCTATCACCTTGACTATATCGCGTGGCTGACCGAGCGCCGCAATTGGCTGGCCGGCGACAGCCTGAGCCTTGCCGATTTGGCGGCAGCTGCTCAACTGTCGACACTGGATTATTTGGACGAAGTGCCGTGGGAGCATTCGGAGGGCGCGAAAATCTGGTACCAGCGGGTCAAGTCGCGACCGAGCTTCCGTACGCTGTTGGCCGACTCCGTGGCCGGTTTTTCGCCGGCCGCCCATTATACGGATTTGGACTTTTAGATCGAGCAAAGGGCCTCTCATGAAACATCTGCTCACCGCGATCAGCCTGTGTGTTTTTATGTCGCCGGCATGGGCGAACGATCAGCCGAAGGATCCCGCACAGGTCGTACTGCAACTGTTGGAGGAAGACTGGGTCGAAACCGCTACGGCGCGCGTGGTTCTGCAGCTCAAGACCCTGTTGACGGACGACGCCGGGGCGGAGCCGGTAGTTGATCCCAAGGCGATGTTTGCACCCGTCGGGGATGCCGATTGGCAAATGACCCGCTTCCAGCGCGGCCAGACCGATACCGGCTTCGAGCAATGGGTGATCGTCGCTGAGGCGCGCGTGCCGCAAAGCGCGCTTACCGGCATCTATGACCGGGTGAAAAAGGCCACCAGCCGCGGGCGCAGTATGAGTGTGCTCGAGATCGACTTCAGCCCCTCCCTTGCGGAGCGGCAGGCGACGGCGGCGAAGCTGCGGGCGGCGCTTTACAACCGCGCGTCGGCCGAAGCGGCGGCAATCGCGAAGGAGTTTCCGGATCGCGGATTTAAGGTCTACCGGGTGGACTTCCACAATGACGACCAGCCGCGGCCGGTCATGATGCGCCCACAAGCATCGGCGGAAAGAAGCTTGGACGATCAGGCAAAGCAGCCGGCTCGATATGGTCCGGCTGTGGCGGAACGGCTGGTGCTCGGCGCGACTGTCGTTGTCGCGTCAGACCACTAGAGGATGGGTTCAACGGGCGCCGCCGATGGGCGGGCGCCTGGGTACACTCCGTGGCTTGCGATTTGGCAGGACCCGGGGCATACCAAGTGCGCCACGATTAAAGGACAGGTGCCTGCGGGGCGGCGGGCGGAATAACGATCAGTGAGGCTTATTGGCGATGGCGGCACAGCGCGTGGTAGTCTTTGGCGGCTCCGGCTTTATCGGCCGTTATGTGGTGATGCGCCTTGCTGCGGCCGGCGGTTCGGTCCGGGTCGCCTGTCGTGACGTGGAAAGCGCCAAGTTTCTGAAGCCGATGGGAGCGGTCGGGCAGATCAGCCTCGTGCAGGCCAATGTGCGCTTTCCGGAAACGGTTGCCCGGGCGTGCCAAGGTGTCGACGCCGTCGTGAACCTGGTTGGGATTCTGTCCGAATTCGGCGCGCAGAAATTCCATGCCGTGCAGGCTGAAGGCGCGGAAGCGATCGCGCAAGCAGCCGCTGCGGCCGGCGTGCAAACGATGGTCCATGTCTCGGCCATTGGCGCGGATGCAAACAGCGAGTCGCTCTATGCCCAATCCAAGGCGGCGGGCGAGGCTGCCGTTAGGGCGGCAATGCCGTCCGCGACCATCCTCCGGCCAAGCGTGCTGTTCGGGCCGGAGGATGAGTTCTTCAACCGCTTTGCCGACCTTGCCCGCTTCACGCCGGTGCTGCCCCTGATCGATGGCGGCCACACCAAACTGCAGCCGGTCTATGTCGGCGACGTGGCGGACGCCATTTGCAAGGCGCTCTCCGACCCGGCATGCGCGGGAGAGACATATGAGTTGGGCGGCCCGAAGGTGATGACCATGAAAGAGATCATGCAATACACGCTGGCACAGACCGGCCAGAAGCGCGTGCTGGCAACGCTGCCCTCCTCTATCGCCGCAATCCAGGCTCGCTTTTTTGAGTTGTTGCCGAGCCCGCCGTTGACCCGCGATCAACTGAAGCAGTTGAAGCGCGACAACTTGGTGAGCGAGGGGGCGAAGGGACTCGAGGACCTGGGAATCGAGCCGACCCCGGTGGGCGCCGTCGTTCCCCGCTATCTCGCTCGGTTCCGGGGGGCACAGCCGCGCAAATCCGGCCGGGTCTGATCAATTGAGTCGGGAATCTCCCCGGCCTGCTGTCACCGCCATTGATGATCTCTGAGACTGATATTCGCCGATCGGCAGACAAATTATCGCAGCGATAAGTTCAGATTACAGCAAAGCTTGAGCGGTAGCAGGATAAATCATTATGCAAGCAGTAGTTGTTTTCCCGTACTTTTCGTTGATTCCACGAATATCGTTGCTGCAATCGTTTTCCAAATATGCCAGCTTCCCGCCGGCTTCGACGTTCCATCCAGCGTGCGCCGGGGTAGAGCTCTTTACTTGTGATCGAATCCATTGATCACGCCAGGGCTGAACTCAAATTCAGGCGTCCCATTTTGGAGACTGTTAACCATGAATATTAACCATACCGACCAGGGTGGCCAGGCCGCCTATTACTCACCCGATTACCTCCAAGGCGAGGTTATCGTGCGTCTGCACGACGGAAATGGAGGGGCGAGTCTGGGCGACGAAGCGATGGCTTCGTTGCGTGCGTCGTTAGGCGCGGAGCTTGTCTCCTCGACACAGCAATGGGGTTTCCAACTATGGCGTTTCGACGGGGTTTCCACCGACGTCGCGCTTGATCAATTACAGGCTAGCGGCGTTGCCGAATATGCCGACACTGTGCAGCCCAACTATGTGCTGGCCGCGACGGATATGCCGGCCGACGTTGAGGCGAGCGCTACATTTCCGAACGACCCAAGGTTCGGCAGCCAGTGGGGATTGCACAATACGGGGGGCTTCGGTGCAACGGCCGATGCGGACATCGATGCACCGGAAGCGTGGGATGTCAGCACCGGCGCCGGCGCAGTCGTGGCCGTCATCGACAGCGGCGTGGACTACAACCATCCCGACCTGAAGAACAATATGTGGGTCAACAAGGGCGAGATACCCGGTAACCGCATCGACGACGACAAAAATGGTTACGTCGATGACTATTACGGGTACGACTTCGCCAATAACGACGGCAATCCGCTCGATGACTTCGGTCACGGTACCTATGTCGCGGGTACCGTCGCCGCCGATGGCAACAACGGCATAGGCATGACCGGTGTAGCTCCCAACGCCAAGATCATGGCGTTGAAATTCATGGATGCCAATGGGTCGGGCAGCACCTTCAACGCCATCCAGGCGCTCGAATACGCCACGCTGATGGGAGCCGACGTATCCAATAACAGCTGGGGCGGCGGCGGTTACTACCAAAACTTATACGATGCCATCACCCTGGCAGGACAGGCAGGGCATGTTTTCGTTGCAGCCGCCGGCAATGGTGGCCCGGATCAGATCGGCGACAACAATGACAGAAAACCCTTCTATCCGAGCAGCTATCCGCTGAGTAACCTGATTTCGGTTGCCGCGAGCGACAAAAACGACAGCCTTACCTCATTCTCGAATTTCGGTGTGAAGTCCGTCGATCTGGCGGCGCCCGGGGAACAGATCTGGAGCACGGCACCCGGCGGTCGTTACGGAGTCTTGGGCGGCACGTCGATGGCCACTCCGCACGTTACCGGTGCCGTTGCGCTATTGATGGCGAGCGAACCCGGCCTCAGCGCCAGCGCGGTTCGCAACCGTATCCTCGATAACGTCGATCCAATACCGGAGCTTAATGGGATCACGGTCTCGGGCGGCCGTCTGAATGCGGCGAACGCCTTGTCGGCACCACAGCCCGGTTCGATTGCGGGCACGGTCTGGAACGATGCCGACAATGACGGCATCCGAGACCAAGGCGAGAGCGGGATGCACGGCTGGAACGTCTATTTGGACGCGAACGGCAACGGCAACCTCGACAGGGGCGAGGTGTCGGCGATGACGAATGGCTCTGGCCGGTATACGTTTTCCAACGTGTCGCCCGGCATCTATCACGTTGAGCAGGTCATGCAGAGCGGATGGACGCAAACAGCGCCGTCGACATTCAACCTTGTTACCGTTTCCAACGGCAGCGCATCGACGGGTGCGAATTTCGGCAACCACTCGGCCGGCAGTGGTGGCGGAGGCGGCGGCAGTCCCACCAATGACAACTTGGTCGGGACCGGCCACAATAATGTGTTCAATGGCGGCGCGGGCAATGACAATTTCCTGCTGCGGTACGGTGACGACATCGCGACCGGAGGGCCCGGTGCCGACACATTCAACATCGATGGCCGCTATATCAATGACGGCGATGACCACAGGATCACCGATCTGAATTTCGGAGAAGGCGATACGCTGGTGTACCGGCTGTTCAACCCCGGTTCGTTCGATAACTCGCTCGACCCCACCAACCACCTCTTCGTGAACAGTAGCGGGCAGACCGCGGCCTTCAACAGCATTGCCGACATCGTCGAAGCGCACAGGAATGGCGTTCTGCAGGCAACCGGTTCGAACGATGGCGATACGCTGCTGACAATCAGTTCCAAGGGCGAGGAGGTTTCGGTCGAGTTGGATGGCCTGCGCTTCGCTGCTCTCGGCCTCGGTGGAGGCGGCGGAGGCGGCAGCACGCCACCTCCCACTTCCGGCAGCCAAAACTTCATTGGCAGCCGCTATGACGATGTCATGGTCGGCTCCGTTGGCGATGACCAATTCCTGCTGCGATACAGCAATGACACGGTGACCGGCGACAAGGGCGCAGATATATTCAAAATCGATGGTCGCTACGTCTATGACAAGGACGCGCATACGATCACCGACTTGGACTTTGCCCAAGGTGACATGATCGAGTTCCGTTTCATGAATTGCGGCACCTTCGACAACGATGTTGATCCATGGAACGACTTACGGGCTTGGAATAACGGTGGCTGGGCCCGCTTCGATAGTGTGGAGGATATCGTCGAAGCGGACGCCAACGGCGTGATAACCGCGGCGGACGATGGTTTCGGCGGCACGATCCTCAGCCTCACCGTCGGCGGCCAGGACTTGTCACTCACGTTGCAGGGGTGGGATATCGTCTAGTGCTTCAATGCCAACGGATGTTACCCATCCGTTGCCTGCATCTATTTGCCGAGTTACTTAGATAGTGGGTTGAGACACGGAATACTTGCGGCCGCAAGCGTTTCGGCCACACCACAACTAGGTCACTCCTGCAAGTCGTACCCGAAAGGTCGGTCTGCGCCGTGTGCCTAGACCGACCTTCCATTTTTCATTCGCTTCCCGAGAATGTTTGAGATAGGGCCTTGAGAATCGTGGCAGTTTCACCGACGTTGCGGCGACCCCATTCAATGAAGGCATGACTGGTTGAGCGACAGCGACATCCCCGCACCCAGCAACGACGACACCCCGCCGGAACGCGATCCGATCCGCCCCGTCGGCTTTGAGCAAGCGCTTTCGGAGCGTTATCTAGCCTATGCGCTCTCCACCATCATGGCACGCTCCCTGCCGGACGTGCGCGACGGGCTGAAGCCCGTGCATCGCCGCCTGCTCTATGCCATGCGCGAATTGGGCCTGAACCCGCGCACGGGCTTCAAGAAGTGCGCCCGCGTCGTTGGCGACGTTATGGGCAAGTTCCACCCGCACGGCGATGCTGCCATTTATGACGCCATGGTGCGGCTCGCGCAGGAATTCGCGGTGCGCTACCCGCTGGTCGAAGGCCAGGGCAATTTCGGCAATATCGACGGCGATAATGCGGCCGCCATGCGTTATACGGAGGCCCGCCTGACCGCTGTCGCCGAAGCGTTGCTGGAGGGTATCGGCCAGGACGCGGTCGATTTCCGCGACACCTACGACGGCGAGGGCGCGGAGCCCGTCGTCCTGCCTGCCGCCTTTCCGAATCTGCTGGCCAATGGCGCCCAGGGCATTGCGGTCGGCATGGCGACCAATATCCCGCCGCACAATGCCGACGAGGTCTGCCGGGCGCTGCTGCTGCTGATCAAGAACCCGGACGCCTCGCTGACGCAGGTGTTGAAGCGCCTCCCGGGGCCTGACTTTCCCACCGGCGGCGTGCTGGTGGAGGACGCGGATAAGATCGCCCAGGCCTACGCCACCGGCCGCGGCTCGCTGCGTCTGCGCGCCCGTTGGGAGAAAGAGGATCTCGGCCGCGGCACTTGGCAGGTGGTGGTCACCGAAATCCCCTATCAGGTGCAGAAAAGCCGGCTGATCGAAAAGACCGCCGAGCTGCTGGAAGCCCGGAAGCTGCCGCTGCTGGCCGACATCCGCGATGAGTCGGCGGAGGACGTGCGCCTGGTGCTGGTGCCAAAGAACCGTACCATCCCGCCCGACGCCCTGATGGAATCCCTCTTCCAGCAGACCGAGTTGGAGACTCGCTTCGGCCTCAACATGAACGTGCTGGATGGCGGGACGGTGCCCCGGCTGATGGGTGTGATCGAGGTGCTGAAGGCCTTTCTCGACCACCGGCTGGAGGTTTTGGAGCGGCGCACCCGGTACCGGCTCGGCCAGATCGCACACCGGCTGGAGGTGTTGGCGGGCTATCTGATCGTCTATGCCAACCTGGACGAGGTGATCGCGCTGATCCGGGCCTCCGACAACCCCAAGCCGGCCCTGATGGCTCGCTGGGACCTGACCGAGGTGCAGGCCGAGGCCATCCTGAACATACGCCTGCGCGCGCTCGCCAAGCTCGAAGAGATCGAGATTCGCAAGGAATACGACGCGCTCGCCACCGAACAGGCAGAGCTGGAAACGCTCCTCGGCAGTGAGGAGGCGCAATGGGCCATGATCGCCGCGCAAATCGGGGAGATCCGGCATAAGTTCGGCGCTAAGACCACGCTCGGCAAGCGGCGCACCACGATTGCCAACGCGCCCGAAGAAGTCGACCTTTCCGTCGAAGCGCTGGTGGAGCGCGAGCCGATCACGGTCGTCGTTTCCGAGCAAGGCTGGGTCCGCGCCCTGAAAGGTCACCTCGCGTCCGACGCGGACGTGAAATACAAGGACGGCGACGGCGAGCGCTTTCGCTTGCCTTGCCACACCACCGACAAGCTCGTGTTGTTCACCGCCGGCGGCCGCGCTCACACGCTGATCGGCGACAAGCTGCCGGGCGGGCGGGGCCAGGGCGAGCCGCTGCGGCTGCTGGTCGGCTTGGCGGCCGAGGACGAGGTGGTCGCACTGATGACAGCGGCGAAAGAGCGGCAGGTGATTCTGGCCTCCAGCGACGGCCGGGGCTTCCGCATCGACGCCGAAGCCTGCATCGCCCAGACCAAGAACGGCCGCCAGGTGATGAACCCGGCTTCTGGCGCGGTCTTGAGCCATGTGGTGCCGGTTGCGGGCGACCATGTGGCCGTTATCGGCGAGAACCGCCGCCTGCTGATCTTCCCGCTCGACGAACTGCCGGAGATGAGCCGGGGCCGGGGCGTGATGCTGCAGCGCTACAAGGACGCCCGACTAAGCGACCTCACCACACTGACGCTGGACGAAGGTCTTTCCTGGACGAGCGGCGAGCGCACGCGCACGGAGAAGAACCTGGCGCCTTGGCTCGGCAGGCGTGCCGCCGCCGGCAAGCTGCCGCCGCACGGCTTTCCGCGGGATAACAAGTTCAGCGGCTAAGAGCCTGCCCGAAAAGGTGTTGAGCGATATCAGTAGGTTGTGATTCACCGTCTTTGCGAAGAGATGGAGGATCAGATGCCCTGGACAGATACCGCTCGCGTTGAGCATAGCCGCAAGACAGGTCGTTATCCAAGCGACCTGCTGGATCGGGAATGGGCGTTGATTGCGCCATTGTTGCCGCCAGCAAAAGCGGGTGGGCGTCCACGCACCACTGACCTGCGCGAGTGTCCGACGTCACAACATTTGGCACAACTCGCGGCGTAAATTAGCGGAGTGCGGGCCTTGTCTGGGGGTTGATGTTAGGCGGCGAGCTTGCGGTGCTGCAATCGCCGATATTCGATGGTCTGTCGCTTGATCCTTTCGCGCTGTTTGATGATGGCTGGAGCCCTGCCTAAGTAGGCGTCGGCGGGCGTCACGTTGTTCAGGCTCTCGTGGTAGCGCTGGTGGTTGTAGTGTTCGACGAAGGCCTCGATCTGGGCCTCAAGGTCGCCGGGCAGGAAGTAGTTCTCCAGCAGGATGCGGTTTTTCAGGGTCTGGTGCCAGCGCTCGATCTTGCCCTGGGTTTGCGGGTGTAGCGGGGCGCCGCGCACGTGGCTCATCTTCTGGGCCTCGATGTGTAAAACTCGGCACTTGATCTGACGGACAGGCTACTCAGCAATGCTGAGAGCGGGTTTGTAGCTGCCAGATAAATCCGGCGTTCGGATGGTCTTTTCAACAGCGATGTGCAGCGTTTCCCGGAAGGTTTGCATGGGTGTCTTGCCATAGCAATACCTCCCAGAGTGTGGCCGTTGTTCGTTGTATTTTGCTAGCCAATAATCTAGGTCTGTCTGGAGTTCCTCAACAGAGCGGTAAAGTTTCTTGCGGAAGGCGATGTCGTAGAACTCATCCTTGATGGTCCGGTGGAAGCGCTCGCAAATACCGTTGGTCTGCGGGCTGTTCGCCTTGGTCCGCGTGTGGTCGATGTCCTCGACGGCCAGGTAGAGCTGATAGGCGTGGTTTTCGACCTTGCCGCAATACTCGGTGCCGCGGTCGGTCAGGATGCGTAGCAGGGCGATACCATGCTCGGCGTAGAACGGGATCACCCGGTCGTTCAGCAGATCGGCCGCCGTGATCGCCGTCTTTTCCGTATAAAGCTTGGCCTGAGCGGTGCGGGCGTAGGTGTCGATGAAGGTCTGCTGATAGATCCGCCCAACGCCCTTCATCGTGCCGACATAGTAGGTGTCCTGGCTACCAAGGAAGCCCGGATGGTCGCTCTCGATCTCGCCGTGGGCTGCCCGTTTCTGCTTGGCCTTTTCCAGCGCCGCCAATTGCTCTTCGGTCAGGAGAATGCCTTCCTGGGCCGAGCGGGCCTCCAGCGCCTTCAGCCTTTTCTTCATCGTCTCCAGGTCATGGCGCAGCCAGATCGAACGCACGCCGGACGATGAGACCATCACGCCCTTCTGCTGCAGTTCCCAGGACGCCCGCTTCTGGCCCAGCGCCGGGTTCTCGATGGCCAGATCAACGACGGCTTTCTCCACGTGCTCGGGCACCCGGTTCTTCAGCAGCGGCTTGCGGCGCGAGAGATCAATCAGCGCTTCGGCCCCGCCCTGCTCATAAAGATCGCGGAACCGGTAAAAGCTGTCCCGCGAGTACCCCATCACCTTACAGGCCTGGCTGACGCTGCCGAGCTGCTTGGCTAGCTCCAACAGCCCCTACTTTGGTTTGATGATCTTATCTTGAATGCTGGTCATGGATCGACACTCCTCATTTGCGCTCCAGTGGAGCAAGAGTGTCAGATCAAGTCACGTGCTTTACAGCTCATCTTCTGGGCCTCGATGTATTCCGCCAGTTCGCCAGCGATGTAGCTGGGACCATTATCGCTGAGCAGCCTGGGCTTGTGCAGCACCGTGGCATGATCGCAGCCCGAGGCCTTGAGGGCGAGGTCCAGCGTGTCGGTCACGTCCTCGGCCCGCATGTTGGTGCACAGCTTCCAAGCGATAATGTAGCGCGAGTAATCGTCGAGCACGGTCGACAGATACATCCAACCCCACCCGATGATCTTGAAGTAGGTGAAGTCGGTCTGCCACATCTCGTTCGGTCGCGTGGTCTTTGTGTGGAACTGATCGGCAGCCTTGATCACGACATAGGCCGGGCTGGTGATCAGATCGTGGGCCTTCAACAGGCGGTAAACCGTGGCTTCGGACACGAAGTAGCGCTTCTCGTCGGTAAAGCGCACCGCCAGTTCGCGCGGTGATAGCTCGCTGTAATCCAGCGCCATCTCGACGATCTGGTCCTGGATATCGTCGCCGATGCGGTTCCACACCCGACTTGGTGCCGAGGGCCGATCCTCCAGCGCCTCAGGCCCGCCCTCGAGATAGCGGTCATACCAGCGATAAAACGTGCGGCGCGCGATGCCGAGCTGGCCCAGCGTGCGTTTTGCAGGCAGGTGCGACTGCTCGACGATCCTGATGATCTCGAGCTTTTCAGATGCGGGGTATCTCATTCGTCGTCGCCCCCATCCGCAATCATGCTTTTCTTGAGCAGACGGTTCTCGAGCGTCAGGTCGGCAACGCATTCCTTCAGGGCTCGGGCCTCCCGGCGCAGATCCTGGACCTCGCCGGTGGTCGCGGCACGGGCAGTGTCGCCGGCCAGGCGGCGCTTCCCGGCCTCCATGAACTCCTTCGACCAAGTGTAGTACAGGCTCTGGGCAATGCCTTCCTTGCGGCATAGCTTGGCAATGCTGTCGTCACCGCGCAGGCCGTCCAGCACGGTGCGGATCTTGTCCTCTGCCGAAAAATGGCGGCGGGTTGCGCGCCGGATGTCTTTCACTACCCGCTCAGCAGGGGCCTTCACCGGCGATCTTCTCGAGGAGGATTGGGTCTTCATCTTCGTTCCTTCGTCACTACGACGAAGCCCCAATCCTCCTTAATTCACAACCTCAAATTTGTGCCATAGGTGCTGACGGGGAACACTGCGCGAGGTGATGAATGCGATCCCCTATATTGGGTCGAGCGGCTGTCAGTGGCGAGCGCTGCCAAAGGACTTCCCGCCGACAAGCACGGTCCAAGGTTATTTCTACGCTTGGCGCGATCGGGGTTGTTCGCGACGCTCAACGGATTGCTGGCAATGAGCGCGAGAGAGTTGGAGGGCCGGGAGGCCAGCCCGACCGCCGGGGTGATCAACTCTCAGAGCGTGAAAACCACCGAAAGCGGCGGCATTTCAGGCTATGACGCTGGCAAGAAGGTCAAAGGCCGCAAGCGCCACATTCTGACCGATACGCTCGGATTGCTGCTGGTGATCCTCATCCATGGCGCCGATGTGCAGGACCGCGATGGTGCGCCCGCAGTGCTGAAGGCCGCCCGCTTTCGTTTTCCGTGGCTACGGCACATTTTTGCTGACGGTGGCTATGCTGGAGACAAGCTAAGACGGGCCCTCAAGGGCGGCGGCGAATGGGTGATCGAAATCATCCGAAGAAGCGACAGAGCCAAGGGCTTCGAGGTCCTGCCCCGACGCTGGGTGGTTGAACGGACCTTTGCTTGGCTTGGCCGCTGCCGCCGGCTGGCAAAAGACTGGGAGACAACGATCGAAAGCTCCACCGCATGGGCCTACATCGCCAGCATTCGTTTCATGACCAGACGCATTGCAAGGTACTGCTATAACGGCTGAACTTTTGATGGTGTTGTCTAATCGAGGTGGGAGGGTCAAGCCTCTTTTCGGCTCGAGATACGTTTGCCGGGTGCACGGTTGTCTTCGCGGTCGGCATCAGCCGCCGCATGATGGAGCTTCGCGGGAGGAGCCTTCAATGTGGACGACGCACTTTGCTGAGCCAGCGGTGCAACCCCATCAACGGAATAGCTCGGCCCACGTCCCGGCAGGGACGTCTCAAGCGTTCAGATCTTGAACGCTATCTTCCAGATTTCATGCTGTGGCTCCGGCGCTTCGGTCAAACAACTCGCCGGTCTTGAGCATCGCGTGCATCGTCACGGCCAGTTTTCGGGCTACGGCAACGGCAGCTCGCTTGAAGCCAACCCGCTCCCTAAGCTTGAGGCCCCATGTCCGCAGGACACTGTCGGCCAAACTGCGGGTCAGGATGACCGTGGCGGCTTCGTAAAGAAGGCCGCGCAAATGACGATCGCCTCGTCGAGATATGTGGCCATCATAGTCTACCTCTCCTGATTGGTAGCGACGGGTTGTCAGACCGAGCCAAGCGCCGACGGAGCGGGACTTCTTGAAGTTGCCGGGGTCCCCTCAATGGCGGTTGCGAAAGAGGTCGCGGTGATCACACCGACGCCAGGGATTGACATTAAAATCTGACACGCTTGGCTTTGACGTGCAGCAGCGACAAGCTGGCGGCCCATTTCCGCAGCACGCATACGCATGCTGCGCCACGCTTCCAGCATCGGCAGCACGATGGGAGCAAGTCCTTCCTGATCGACAAGCAGGACGCGGACATTTTTCTCAAACGTGCTCCCCTTGCCTGCGGGAACGAGCAGCCCGAATGTCTTCATGATGCCGCGGATCTGGTTCGAAAGCTCGGTGGTGATCCTGACAAGCCTGGTGCGTGCCGCCACGAGAGTGCGGGTCAGCATGCTTTCGAACCCTTTTACCCGCACCTCGCGGAAGAAGCCCGCCTCTGCAAGATGCGCCAAGCCATCGGCGTCGTTCGCATCGGTCTTGTTGGCGGCCATGTCGAGCGCTGCCTTGGCGTGGCGTGCATCAATGCAGATCGCCGGCATCCCCTCTTCTTGCAGCGCATGATAGAACCATACGGACAGAGGCCCGGTCTCGAACACCACGCGTTTTACGGCGGGTGCCCGCTTACGGATAAGTTCAGCAATGATCCTGGGATCGGAGGCGCACCTGCCGCGCCAGATGCGCTTTCCTTCACGGCGGATCGACACCGCTGTCTCTTTCATGGACACGTCGAGACCGATATATTCTTCCATGGCTGTTCTCCATCTGATGCTTGGGCCCGGCGTCCAGTCGTGAGCCCGTATTTCCATCCTATCGGGGAACAGCCGCCCTCCAAGAATATGATCAGTTCAGGGTAACTCGCTCCCGCGATTACCCTATGTGGATGCCGCCATCTTCTGGCATCGCAATGTGCCAAGTTGGCGATTGCTTGAATCGACAAAGAGGAAAGGGACACCCATGGTAGAGGTTAGCATCATCGGTTTGGACTTGGCAAAGCACAGCTTTCAGGTCCACGGCGCGGCGGCGGACGGTTCGGTCCTGTTCCGAAAGAAGCTGACGCGGGCGCAGGTTCTGCCGTTCTTCGCGAAGCAGCCGCGCTGCATTGTGGCCATGGAAGCTTGCGCGACGGCGCATGATTGGGGCCGCGAGATCGGGAAATTCAGGCACGAGGTCAAGCTGATCCCGCCAATTTATGTGAAGCCGTTCGTGAAGCGGCAAAAGAACGATGCATCCGATGCTGAAGCCATTACCGAAGCAGCTTCTCGACCGACGATGCGGACCGTCGCGGTGAAAACGAAAGAACAGCAGGCACAGGCGATGCTCTTTCGCACCCGCGATCTGCTGATCCGGCAACGCACGCAGTTGATCAATGCTCTGCGCGGTCACCTTGCCGAGTACGGCAGCGTCGCTCCGAAGAAGACGGTGCATTTGAAACGCCTGGTCGAGATTTTGGAAGACCCGCAGAACGGCCTGCCACCTGTGGTGGTCGAGATCGGGAAGATTTACCTCGACCAGATCGCCGCGCTGACAGAGCGGATTGATAAGCTTGAAAAGCCGCTCCGTATCGCTGCGGCGTCGGATGAGGCGGCGCGCCGCTTGCAGACCATGCCGGGCGTGGGACCGATAACAGCGATGGCGGTTGCAGCCTTCGCGCCACCGATGGAGGTCTTCCGTAGAGGCCGCGATTTTGCGGCCTGGCTCGGGCTAGTGCCCAAACAGCACTCGACCGGCGGCAGGCAACGGTTGGGCAAAACCTCGAAGATGGGGCAGCGCGACATTCGAAGGCTGCTGATTATCGGCGCCATGGCTGTGGTGAACTGGGGCGCCCGGAAAGGCACGCCCGAAGGCTCGTGGCTCCAGAAGATGCTGGAGAAGAAGCCGCGCATGGTGGTTGCCATCGCGCTCGCAAACCGCATGGCGCGCAGGCTTTGGGCCATGCTGGTGAAGAAGGAAGACTACCGGAATCCGGCTCTGGCCGCCTGAGCGCGGCCGGACGCCGGTACGTCGGGAATGTGAGGAGGTTACAGAACAGTAAGGGCAGACGATCGGCAAGATCGGGATCGGGAAAACCAGTCTGATTCAAAGGGCATCGAGCCCGTACTTTTGATCTGGACCCGATCCGCGTATCTCCATACCGGCCCGCGGCATCTTCAAAGCCGCACCATGATGCCTGACAGATGACCGCACCCGATCATATGCGCGAACCGTTCAAATTCCACTTGCATCACCGGGGGCATCCACAGATGAGTTAGGCACTTAGGAATGTGGGCTTTGAGGACAGCATCATCGCCGCCATGGAAGGAAAGCTCGATTTCGAGCGTCCCGTCGTCCTGCAATTCGGCCGAACCGGAGCCCCAAACCTCGTCCATCTCGTCGAAGCCGGCCCAGGTGAAGAACACCAGCGTCCGGCTGTATTCCAGGTCGAGCCCCGCCTGCATGGCCCCGAAGGCGATTTCGCCATGGCCGTCCGCGCCGATGCTCATGAAGGCGTCTTCGACCAGGTCGAGATAGTCGCGCTCCCACATGTCAGCCTCGATAATGCGCCAGCGACCGATGAGCTGGCAGCCCATAGGGGCGCTCATGGTGTCATCGACGCGCGCTGCTTCTCGAGCCGCCGTTCCCGGTCCTTTAGCGCCTCGAACCCGATAATGACATCCAGCAGTTCAGTGGTGATTTCGTTTTGCCGGGCGAGGCGCGTCTCGGACTTCAACGCCTCGAGCCGTTCATCGACCGACTGCTCCGCCTGTTGCATGCGGGCGAGCCGGGCGGCGTTTTCGGTGACCAGGGCCTCGGCCGCTGCCCGGAAGATGCTTGCGAACAGATAGCCCCGGACCAACGCCGCCAGCAGGTCGTCCGGCGGCAAGGTGAATGTCGGCAGGCTGCGCGATTTCCAGGGGCGGCGGGCCAGGTCGTCGATCACCGCCTCATCGAGCGGCAACAGCCGCTGTGCGACCGGCGCCTGGAGGCCATGCGGCGCGCGCTCGGTAAAGACGAGCGTGACCTCTACGTCTACGGTTGGGCTGGCGGCGCGGATATCGTCCAGGCGCGTGACCAGATCGCCGGCGAGCCGGCCGAGCCCCTCAGCCGTTGCGGGCGGCAGCAACGCCCTTTCGGCATGTATCCCCAGCCCCGCCAACGCATCCTCCATCTGCACGCCAACACACAGCACACGATCGGCATTGGGTGAGGACGCCTGCGCTTTCAGGTGACGGGCCACCTCATCGGCAACGATCTCGTTGTAGTTGCCGCAAAGGCCATGATCCGAGCCAAAGGCGATGAGGACATGAGCCGCCTCCTGCTGCTGCGAGTTCAGGGCGAGCGGTCCGTTGCGATGCAGAAAGGCGTGCAGCCCCTTTAAAACCACGTCGAGATAGGCGTCGATGGAGTGCGCGGCCTGTTCGTAGGGCAGCGCGTTGATGGCCGACAGCGTTTTCATCGTATGGACGATGCCGCGAATGCTGTTCAGCGTGTCGGTTCTGCGGGTAAGGGTTTCAAGCGTTTCGGGCATGACCGTCCGCCATTGCCGTGATGGCTTCGCGTGCGGTTTCGACGATCCAGGCGCGATCCTCGTCGCCGAGGAGTTCATCCGCCGCAATGCGCGCTGCAACATTGCGGTCACCGCCGCGCATCGCTCGCCTGACCGCCAGCATGGCTGCGACCGTATAGGCCTCGGGCAGTCCATCGAACAAGCCTTCCATCGCGGCCAGCAGCACCGCCAATTGCTCTGCCGCCGGCATCGGGTCGCGTTCCGCCTGGCGCAGCGCCGCCCGCACCCCCGCGCCGCGGGTCAGCCGCGCCTTGGTGGCGTCGTCGAGCCGCGTGCCGAAGCGGGCGAAATCCTCCAGCTCCTCGAATTGCGACAGCGTCACGCGCAGGTTGCCGGCGACCGCGCGGAAGGCACGGCTTTGCGCCTTGCCGCCCACGCGTGAGACGGAGACCCCGAGATCGACGGCAGGAAACTGATTGGTGCGCACCAGGCGCGGCGAGAGGTAGATCTGCCCGTCGGTAATGGAAATCAGGTTAGTGGGGATATAGGCCGACAGGTTTTCGGCCTGGGTCTCCACCACCGGCAGCACCGTAATCGAGCCGCCGCCCGCCTCGGCCGTGAACTGCCCGCCCCGCTCCAGCAGCCGGGCATGGACATAGAAGATATCGCCCGGAAACGCCTCGCGGCCCGGCGGGCGCCGCAGCAGCAACGACAATTCGCGATACGAGCGCGCGTGGTGGGTCAGATCGTCGAGGACGACCAGGACGTCGCGCGCCTTCGCGGCAAAGCTTTCGGCGATCGACATGGCGGCATAAGGGGCGATGTAGGAAAGGCCCGGCGCTTCCTCGTCGCCAACGGAAAGGATGACTGTGTTCTCCGCCATCCCGCCGTCGTTGATGGCGCCGATGACCTTGGCGACCGCATCGCCGCGCTGGCCGATGGCGCAATAGATGCAGATCACGCCCGTTTCCGCCTGGTTCAGGATAGTATCCACCGCGATCGAGGTTTTCCCCGTCTGCCGGTCGCCGATGATCAACTCGCGCTGGCCGAGGCCGACCGGAACCGCCGCGTCGATTGCCTTGAGCCCCGTCGCCAATGGCCGCGAAACCGCGGACCGGTGCAGGATTTCCGGCGCCTCGACCTCGACGGGACGTTCTGCCGCGGCGTCGATGGCGCCCTTGCCGTCGCGCGGCCTGCCCAGGGCATCGACGACCCGGCCCAGAAGCGCCGGTCCCACGGGCACGCTGACCACCTTGTTGGTGCGCCGCACATGTTCGCCAACCGTAATGAGCTCAGACGGCCCCAGCAGAACGACGCCCAGCCGACCGAGCTCCAGGTCCAAGACGATGCCGCTGACGCCAGAGGCGAACTCCAGCAATTCATCGGAAAGCGCGCGGGCCAGACCGGTGACGATCGCGATGCCGTCGCCGACCTCCGCGACCTTGCCGATCTCGCTCAGTTGGGGTTCGGGGGCTGGGCTGTCCAGCAGCGCCTGCAGCGTTCTGTCGAGCACCCCCGGCGTGCCGGCGCCGTCTGTCTTGCTCTCAATGCTCATCGCTTGAAGTTTTCGCATTGCGGCCACCTTCTTTCCGCCCACCTGGCGTCTCCTGCTCCAACACTTCCTCAAGCCCGTCGATATAGGTGTCCACCGTCCACGCCACCTGCGCGCCGCCGAGACGCAGGATCAGGCCCGGCGCCAGTTGGGCATCGGTCTCGAAGCCAAGCGTCACCTCCGGCAGCAGCTTCTGCAATTCGGCCTTCAAGCGGTCGCGGGCGCCCTGGGGCAAGGGATCGCGCGTGGTCGCGACCGCCGCCGTGCTGCCACCTACCGCCTCGCGCAGATCGTCGGCGAACCCGGCCAGGCGCCTGGCGACGTGAGCGGCAATACGTTCTTCCAGCGTTTCATCGGCGAGGTCCGCCAATGCCTTGCGGGTCAGGGACAACAGCGCTCCCGCCCCCGTCCGATGCAATTGGGCGGTGTACTTGCGCGCCTCTTCCTGGCGCTGCGCCTCCTGGGCCTGGCGTTCGCGCTCCAGGCGCTCGCGGGCTTTTGCTAACAGCGCGCTGCGCTCTGCCTCGGCTTTTTCCCGGATACCGTCCATCACCGCCGCCTGGCGGGCTTGAACCGCCGAAATCTGGTCCTGATAGGCCGCCTCCGCCGCTTCGGCCTGTTGCCGAATGCGTGCCGCCTCGGACATTCTGTCGGCAATTTGGGCCTCTCGCGCGTCGATACCGTCCAGAATGGGGCGGTAAAGAAAGCGTTTCAGCAGCCAGACCAGAATCAGGAAGTTCAGGATCTGGGCGGCGGCCGTGACCCAATCAATGGACATGGCTTAGCCGGCCGCCCTCTGTGCCTCATTCAGAAACGCATTCCAGAACGGATTGCCGAAGATCAGGATCATGGCGACGACGAAACAATAGATCGCCGTGGATTCGATCATCGCCAGACTGACGAACAAGGTTCTCGACAGGGTCCCAGACGCATCCGGCTGCTGGGCAATGGCGTTCATTGCCGCCCCCGCCGCGCGTCCCTCGCCGAGCGCGGGGCCGATCGCACCGAAGGCCACGGTCAGACCGGCGGTAAAGATCGAAACGGCGGCAATAAGGGCAAGGTCTGTCATCAGGTTTCCTTTGCATTCTCGGGTGTTGTCGGGTCGGCGGTGGCGGACGATATGTAGACTGTCGCCAGAATGGCAAAGATGTATGCTTGTACCAGCCCGGTCAGCAGGCCCAGCATGTCCATCACGACCGGGAAAAAGAACGGCGCCACGCCCAGCAGGATCGCGGCGATCACAGCCCCGCTCATGATGTTGCCGTACAGCCGGATGGCAAGTGACAGGCCGCGCGAAAATTCGCTGATGATGTTGAAGGGCAGCATGATCGGCGACGGTTTGAGATAGGTTTTCAAGTAGCCGCCCAGCCCCCGGGTGCCGATCCCGAACATCGGCACTGCGATCAGAACCGCCAGCGCCAGCCCCGCTGTGGTCGAAAGCGACGCCGTCGGCGGATGGAACCCCGGCACCACCATCAGCAGGTTCGATGTCACGATGAACAGAAACAGCGTTCCCACGAAGTAAAGCAGCCGACGCGCCGGCCGGCGGGCGATCTCCGCGATCTGGCCCTGGATGCCCTGCACGATCACTTCGAGCATGGTGCGCCAGCGGTTGGGTGGCTTGTCCGGGCGCAGTTTGCGAGTGATCAGCACGGACACGCCCGTCAGCAGCGCCATGATGATCCACGTATTGAAGATGGTGGCATTGATGGCGATGCCGCCGATCGCGAAGACGATGGTGTTGTCGGGTGTCAGTTCCATCACGCGTCTCCCCGAGCGATCTGATGCCGGGTATAGGAGATCGCCAGATACCGGACGAGCAGGAATGCCGCAGCATAGCCACAAAAGGCCCAGATGTCCGCCTGCGCGACCAACCAGCCGGCAGCCAGAAACACCCCGATCCGCACGCCGGCGCTGAGCAGCAGAATGGGCGTCGGCCGCGTCGCGCGCAATGCAAGCCGCATGCCGAGGTTGAGGCCCGCGAAGAACAGCGCGCTCATGCCGACACCAACCGCCAATCCCAACAGCAGCGCGCCAATATCGATCTCTGTCATTCGCCTCTCCCTTCCTTGGCCACCCAGGCCCAGGCGATCAGACTGCCTAGCGCTACTCCGCCGATGATCAGCGCCATGAGTCCAGGAAAACCCCTGCGGCGCGATCCGGTCGAGCCAGAGCCCCAAAAAAGCGCCGCCCACGGCGGGGACGGCGACCGACCAGCCGATCATTCCGAACGTGCCAAGGCCCCGCAGCGGGCTCGGCTCCGGATTATCGCGCACGCTCTTCATGCGCTCGGCCCGGCGGCCGATATCGTCGGCCAGCCTGTTCTTTTTCTCTGGCGTCTTCTCTGTCATGGCGGCATCGCTGTCATCACTGAGGCTTCCGCAGGCGGGCGAAGCGGCGCACCATGCCCGCCTCCAGCCGCGACAGGGCAGAGCGTGCCACGCGTTCTTCGTCTTCAATTTCGACGAAAGTCTCGCGCACCGTATCGCGCAGTGTGCCGAGGTCATCGCCCTCGACGCCGCGCCGCACCGCGACTTCGACCGAATGTGCCCTTCTTGACCAGCAGCCCCACGTCAATGCCAAAGACGCGCTCGCGCCCTTCCGGCGTGATCAGCGTCAGCACCGACGGCACCAGCGCGGTGACGAAATCGACATGGTTCGGCAGGATGCCGAAGCCGCCATTCTCCGCCACGGCGGTCAGCCTGATGGCTCGCCCCTCGAACAGCGCGCGCATGGGCAGCCGTAGCGTGACCTGCATGTCGCGCGCCATACTCATGCCGCCTGCTCCAGGTCCGCCAGGCCGCCAATCATGTAGTAGGCGCTCTCCGGCAGATCGAATTCGGTCTGCTCAAGGATGGTCTCGCAGCCATCGAGGGTCGTGTCGATCGGCACCCGCTTGCCCGCCGTCCCGACGGATGCCGCGACGGTGGAAAACGGCTGGGTCAGGAACCGTTCCAGCCGCCGCGCGCGAGCCACGATGGCGCGATCGTGGGCGGAAAGCTCCTCGATCCCCAGCATGGCGATGATGTCCCGCAACTCCTCATAGTCCGCTAGCGTGCGGCGCACGGCACGGGCGATGTCGTAGTGGCGCTGCCCGACCACGCCGGGCGTCAGCATCACCGAGGTCGATTCCAGGGGATCGACCGCGGGATAGAGCCCTTCGCTCGCCCGCTTGCGGGACAACACAACGGAGGCCGAGAGGTGCGAGAAGATATGCGCTGCTGCGGGATCGGTAAGGTCGTCCGCGGGTACGTAAACCGCCTGGATCGACGTGATCGACCCCTTGCGGGTCGAGGCAATGCGCTCCTGCAGGGTGGCCAGTTCCGTCGCCAGCGTAGGCTGGTAGCCGACGCGCGACGGCATCCGTCCCAGCAGCCCCGAAACTTCCGAGCCCGCCTGCACGAAGCGAAAGATATTGTCGATCAGCAGCAGCACGTCCTGCTGTTTCTCGTCCCGGAAATATTCCGCCATGGTTAGCGCCGAGTTTCCCACCAGAAAGCGCACGCCCGGCGCTTCGTTCATCTGGCCGAACAGCATGACGGTCTTGTCGCGCACGCCCGCCTCGCCCATTTCGCGGTAAAGTTCCTCGGCCTCGCGCGACCGCTCGCCGATGCCGCAGAACAGGCTGACGCCGTGATGGTGCTGGACTGTGTTATTGATCAGTTCGGTCAGCAGCACTGTCTTGCCGACCCCTGCCCCGCCGAACAGCCCGGTCTTGCCGCCGCGCTCGATCGGCGAGAGCAGGTCGATGGCCTTGATACCGGTCTCCAGAACCTCTGCCCGCAAGATGCGGTCCTCCAAGGCGGGCGGAGCATGATGGATCGAGTGGCGGGCCGCCGTTACCGGCACCGGCAGGCCGTCGATCGGGCGTCCGAACATGTTCAGCATCCGGCCGAGCACTTCCTCTCCGACCGGCACCTCTATTGGACCGCCGGTGGAGCGCACCGGCATGCCCAGTCCCAGGCCGCGCACCGGGTGGAGCGCGATACAGCGAACCACGCCCTCGCCCACCAGCGAGGCGACCTGAAGCGCGACCTGGCCCACGTAAAGCAGGTCGTGGATCTGCGGCACCGGGTCCGGAAAGGCGGCGTCCACGATCCCGCCGCGGATGGCCACGACGGAACCTTCGACGGCGTCTTCCTGTGTGGGGGGCGGTTTGGTGGATGCTTCAGCGCGCAACGGTCTATCCTATCCTGCTTCCCATACGCGTGTGTCGACACGCTCACGCCATCACGTGGTAACCGGCATCGACATAGGCGATGTTGCCGGTAACCGCCGCGATCGAATGCTTGTTCGCAATCCCGACGACCAGACCGTTCTTTCCCTTGAGCGGTTCCGGCAACAATCCCATGACGCTACTCCTGATGAACGTAAGTTCCGGGCGCATCGCATAGGGGAACCAGACCCTTGCCTGGGGCGCCCATGCTGGGCGGGTCGACCCGCTCCGCCGAGTTTTCCTCCAGCCACTGCTGCCATTCCGGCCACCAGGAGCCGTCCTTGTACGGGGTCTGGGCGTGCCAGCTATCCGGGTCCACATAGATCTCGCCTGCACGGTTCAGGGTCACCTGATACTTTCGGCGTGACCGGCCGGGCTCGCTGATGATGCCTGCATTGTGACCGCCGCTGGTCAGCAGGAATGTAACGTCCGTCGCCGGGTGCGCCGTAATCTTGTACGCCGAGCGCCAAGGCGCGACGTGGTCGCGTTCGGTGCCCACGGCAAATATCGGCGCTCGAATATCGGCCAGATTGACCGGCCGCTCATCCACCATATAGCGGCCCCCGGCCAGGTCGTTGTTCAGAAACAGCTTGTCCAGATATTCGGAGTGCATTTTGTACGGCATGCGGGTCGCGTCGGCATTCCAGGCCATCAGGTCGATCATCGGGCGGCGCTGACCCAGCAAGTAGTTGTGGAGCCGGTAAGACCACAGCAGGTCGTTGGAGCGCAGGAGCTGGAAAGCACCGGCCATCTGTTTGGTGTCGAGAAAGCCTTGTGCCCACATCATGTCTTCGAGAAAACGAACCTGGCTTTCGTCGATGAACAGCATCAGCTCGCCCGCCTCCGTGAAGTCGGCCTGCGCGGCAAGCAGCGTCAATGACTTCAGGCGGCCGTCGCCATCACGCGCCATCGCCGCCGCTGCAATCGAAAGCAGCGTGCCGCCGAGGCAATAGCCGACGCTGTGGATCCTTTGGCCGGGCATGATCTCCGAAACCGCGTCCAGCGCCGCCATCGCGCCGAGCCGGCGGTAGTCATCCATACCCAGATCACGATCGTCGGCGTCGGGGTTCTTCCAGGAGATCATGAAGACCGTATGTCCCCGTTCAACCAGATACTTGACCAGCGAATTTTCCGGTGAAAGGTCGAGGATATAGTATTTCATGATCCAGGCTGGCATGATCAGCACCGGCTCCGGATGTACGGTTTCCGTCTGCGGCTCGTATTGGATCAACTCGATCAGCCGGTTGCGGTAGACGACCTTGCCCGGTGTGATTGCGACCGTCTCACCCGGCCGGAAATTCTCAGCCCCGACCGGCGGCTTGCCTGAGATCTCCCGCTCCCAGTCCTCGATGCGGTTGAGGAAACCCTGATGCAGATTGGCGCCCCCCTGACGCATGGTTTCGGCCAACACTTCGGGATTGGTGTGCACAAAATTGGAGGGGGAGAAAATGTCCAAAATCTGCCGCGCCCCGAAGGCAACCATGTTCTCGTGATGTTTCGACACCCCCGGAACGCCCGTCGTCGCGTTATGCCACCACTGCTGATTGAGCAGAAATGACTGATAAATCAGATTGAATGGCCAAGTTTGCCATTCCGGGGCCGCGAAACGCTTGTCCTGTATCAAGGGCTCGATACAGGGTTCCACCTTGGAATCGGCCGCACAATACCACGAATGCATCCCAAGCCGAACCGCTTGGCGCATTGCCTTTTGCACCAACCGCGATTGCTTACCGGGCGAAATCGCCAGGTGCCTCAACCAGTCGTCATAGGCTGCCACAACGGAGGCCGGAGAAAGCCCCAGCGTCACCTGCGCCATTGCAGCATGGACGAGTTGGTCGACGGTCTCGTCGCTGAACCCGCCCCAGAGCGGCCGCACCGAGTTCGGCAAGTTTTGCCATGTCGGGCGACGCCGGCCGAGGTTTCGAAGCGTCACGCGAACCGGCATCGGCCTTCGCACTGCCTTGCCGTGCCGCCTTCCCTGAACAGGCTTCCCGACCATCCCCCGCAAGGGGTTGCCGACCATCGTCGGCCACCTCTTTTTCAGCTTGGCGCGGTGCAACGCTGACTTTCGTGTTTCCGTTAGCCATGTTTCGACTCCTCTTCATCACGTTGCGGCGTTGCCGATCCGGACTGGCCTGCACAATCAACTCCACGGCTCGCAGTGTTTACTGCTGCACTGCAACATATATTGTAGCATACAATGGCATCGCGCCGCGCCGTTTTACAACATTGCCTGCCGCACTGCAGCATAATCCGGAACGCATGCCGGAAACCGAACGAACGGCCGGGCGAATGAAACGACAGCCGATCTCCGTCCGCCGCGAGCGAACCCGCCCGGCGCGGCGAACAGTTTCATCCGGCGGGCGGCTGCGTGCCGGCACCCCGAGCGGGCTAGATCGGATAGCGCAAGATCGCAGCCAGATCTTTTTCCGCGGGAATGTCTTCCTTGCGAACCGCGAGTACGCGGGCGCCGGTCCGCAATGCTCTTCCGGCAATCTCGTCGACCACACCATAGTTGGCGGCATCGCCGTCTCCCTCGAAGGTCACGGCGCCGGTTTCTTCGTCGACAAAGCCGTCGACCACCGAGTCGATATCGACTAACAGGCTCTCGATGCCGCCGTACGTGGCTGCCCGGGCGGCATCGGACAAATCGGTTGTCGCGCGATCCTGACCCACTCTCTGTTCGAATAACTCGTGGAAATCCGCGATCTGGCTCTTGTAGTGGGCGTCGAGCACGGGTCGCGCCGCGCTCGCCAACTCCGCCTCGCTCATATGGTCCGGGCTTCCGTCAATCGTCTGCGGCAGAAGGGGCACGGCGCTCAGCGAGCGGAACAGCGCTTCGACCGGCATGGTCGCGGCCAATATGACCGGCATATCCGTATGCAGGAGGATCGGTCGCAAGGCCGCATCAACCTTGCGAACATACTGGCCAAGGCGCACCTTCTGTCCCGTCGCGCCGCTGGCGTTTATCGATGCCTTACCGACGGCACTGGCGGCATCCTTCGGCATGTTCGGCACGCGGACCTCGGCGGCCGGCAGGTCCGAAGAAATCTCGACCAGTCTGACCGCGTTTTCCGAAATCGCCAGCACATGGGCGGCCTGCGGAAAGGTGATCGCGCGCAGCAGCGGCTTGAGGTGGAAGCGGTCGGAGACCTCGACCATGTCGGTCAGGTTGTTGGCCAGACGATAGGTCCGCATCTGCTCGGGCGTGGCGAGAATGGCCAAGCTGTGCGCCTGGTGCTCCCAGAATCCATTATCGTCCAGTAGCGTTTCGAAATGCTCCTGCAACGGCCAGATGCGCCGCTTCTCCAAACCGGCCGCTTCGAGTTGGCTGACGGCTTCCTTGACCAAGTTGCCAAGATTGATCTGGCTCTGCCCGATCCCCTGTGTCAGCGGCGTGGTCTGAAGGTAGATGGAGATACAGGCATCCGAGCGCACCAAATTGAGCTCCCCGACCTCTCTGGCGGTCGGCATATCAACGTACAGCATTAAAAACCCCTCAAAAGATGTAACGGCGGATCCCTTTTCAACATCGGCATAGGCCCACCCTTTCCCAAGTCGCTATGACCGGTACTGGCTATATGTCGCAAGAGTCCCAACCGGACGCCTGCCAATGGTCCGCTCACGGGCGACACCTCAGCAGCAAACGGGGCTGTTGAACCCGATCGTTGACATCCATTTCCGTTCCGGGGCTAACTTTTGCAAGCTGGCATTTAAAAGCCAGCACCAGTGGTTGAAACGAGGAGACGTAGGAATGAAGGGTGTTATCGTGGCCCTCGGGCTCGCATTCAGTGTCGCTGTCGGTTCACCGGCACTCGCGGTCAAGGACGGGGGGACCGTCACGGTCGGCGTCGAAACGGATGTTCGCGGCTTTGATCCGGGCCAGGGATTGCTCGGCGTTTCCGGCCGGTTCGTCAGCCAGTTGATCCACGAGCGGTTGGTTTCCTATGACCCGGAAACCGGTGAATACGGGCCGGTTCTGGCGACGGAATGGTCCAGCAACGATGATCAGACCGAATGGACATTCAAGCTGCGCGAGGACGTGACTTATCATAACGGCGCACCCTTCAACGCAGAGCAGGTGGCGTTCCACTACAACCGCATCCTCGATCCTGACCAAGGGGCGCGCGCGCGCTCGCGGATTTCCGTAATCAAGGAGGTGGTGCCGGTCGACGAGTACACGGTCAAATTCGTCCTGAAGAACCCATGGCTGCCGTTCCTGGCGGCGCTCGCCACGACCGAACAGCCCGGCATGCTTGCGGAAATGGGCCAGGTGAAGGCCGACAAACAGTTGCGCGAGCCGGTCGGCACCGGCCCCTACCGCTTTGTCGAGTGGCGAGGGGGAGACCGGATCGTGCTGGAGCGCAATCCGGACTATTGGGATGCCGGGAAGACCCATGTCGACCGTTTTGTCTTCCGTATTCTGCCCGACACCCAAACCCGCTACGCCGCCCTGAAGACGGGTGAGATCGACCTGGCCTGGACCGATCGCGGCAACACGATCCTGCAGGCATCAGAGGACCCTGACATCGTCCATCATGTGGGCGATGGTGCCGGCGCTGCGATCACCTTCTTCAACCTGGATGCGCCGCCTTTGGACGATCAGCGCGTGCGCGCGGCCCTCGCCCACGCCTGGAGCCAGGAGGCGATCCTCAACGTCACCTGGAAGAACACGCGTCCGTTCGCGAGAGACCCCTTCGGCGATCACCTTGACTGCGGCGACGCTAACTATCGTGAACATGATCCGGCGAAGGCCAAGGCATTGCTTGAAGAATACGGCAAGCCGGTCAAGGTCTCGATGATCCACACCACCACCCCGCGCGGTCGGGAACTGGGCGAGGTGATGCAGCAGCTTTACCGGAAGGTCGGGGTGGAACTTACCTTGGAGCCGGTCGATCAGAACACGCTGGTGAAGCGGACCTACGCCAACGATTATCAGATCACCGGCTGGCGCATCGGCGACGCGCCCGATATCGGGCCGCAGCTCTTCGCGCTGCATTATTCCAAATCGTCCTACAATCTGACCAACTACCGGACAGAGGAAATGGACAAGCTGGTGCAAGAGCAGCGGGTGGAACTCGACCCGGAAAAGCGGGGCGAGATGCTCTGCCGGATCGCCGAGATCATCAACGAAAGTGCGCATATCCAGTATCGCGGGGGCAACCGCTATCACGTCTTCACGCGGCCATGGTTGAAGGACGTACCGCCGATTTACGAAGGCGCGATGGACCTTTCGACCGTCTGGATCGACCGCTGGGAACCGTTTTGCAAGCGGCACTACGAGACAGTGATTTGGTTGCCAGCATTGCCCGGGAACGTACGTCGGAATGACCCCAAATTTCGGGAGGAATGCCAAATGTTTCGGGCACTTGCACTTGTTTTCGCCGGTCTGACGCTTCTCGGCGGAGGGCCTGCCGCGGCGGTTAACGATGGCGGAACGCTTACGGTTGCGCTGGAAACGGATGTGCGCGGCTTCGATGCGGCCAAGGGCGGATTTCTGGGCATACCCGGCCGCTTCGTCAGCATGCCGGTACACGAGCAACTCGTGCGCTACAATCCGGAAACGCGGGAGTTTGAGCCCGAACTGGCGACCGAATGGTCAGCAAACGACGACCAGACCGAATGGACCTTCAAGCTGCGCGAGGGCGTCAAATTCCACAACGGTGTACCGTTCACCGCCGAGCATGTGGCCTTTCATTATAACCGCATCCTGGACCCGGAGAACGGTGCCCGGGTGCGCTCCTCGATCGAGCCGGTCAAGGAGGTGATTGCCGTCGACGACCACACGGTCAAATTCGTCCTGAAACATCCGTGGCTGCCGTTCCTGCCCACGGCCATCGCCGATGTCGAGCACCAGGGCACGCTTGCCGAGATGGGCAACGTCAAAGCGGACAAGCAGATGCGCCACCCGGTCGGCACCGGCCCCTATCGCTTCGTCGAATGGGCGGGCGGCGATCGTATCATTTTGGAGCGCAACCCCGACTACTGGAACCCCGGCAAGGCGCATCTTGACCGGATCGTGTTCCGCATCCTGCCGGACCCGCAGACACGCTTCGCCGCGCTGCAAACTGGCGAGGTGGACGTGGCCTGGACCGACCGCGGCTCCACCATTGTGAACGCCAAGAAAGACCCGGACCTCGACACCTATCAGACCGATGGTCAAGGCGCGCTGATTACCTTTTTCAACGCGTCGAAGCCGCCCCTGGACGATCCGCGCGTCCGCGCGGCTCTCAGCCACGCCTGGAGCCAAGAGACGGTCATCAAGGTAACCTGGAAGGGCCAGGTGCCATTCGCCAAGCATCCCTACGGCAACGAGATCGACTGCGGCGATGCGCATTACCGCGACTATGACCCGGAAAAGGCAAAGGCGCTGCTGGCCGGAATATGGCAAGCCCGTAAAGGTCTCGATGATCCACACCACCACCCCGCGCGGGCGGGAGCTCGGCGAGATCATGCAGCAGCTCTACAAGAAAGTGGGAGTGCGAACTGACCTTGGAGCCGGTCGACCAGAACACGCTTGTGAAGCGGGTTCTGACCAACGAATACATGATCAGCGGCTGGCGGATCACGGATGCGCCGGATGTGAGCTCCACCGTCTATCTCAACAACTATTCCACGTCCTCCTCGAACCTCGCACATTTCAAGTCCGCAGAAATGGACAAGCTGCTGGACGAGATGCAAGTGGAGACCGACCGGATAAAGCGCGACCGGATGTTGTGCCGGGCCGCCGAAATCATGAACGAAAGCGGGCATATCCAGTTCCGCGGGGGCAATCGCTACCATATCTTCGCGCGGAAATGGGTAAAGGGCGTCGGGCCGATCTTCCGCGGCGCCATCAATCTGTCGACCGCATGGGTAGAAAGTGAAACGGGCCGCCCAGCGGCGGCTGCCCTCGACCGGTAGACAGCGAGCAAGCCGATGAGGTTTTGGCTCCTGAAAGGCCTGCGCCTGCTGTTCGTACTGTTCCTGGTGACGGTGCTGACATTCATGCTGGTCAGCATCCTGCCGGGCGACATCGCCTACGACATCATCGGACAGGATCCGCAAGAGGGCGAGCTGGAACGGATACGCAAGGAGCTCGGCCTCGATCAGCCGGTGCTCCAGCGCTACTGGGTCTGGCTCTCCGGCATTTTTCAGGGTGACTGGGGCGCCAGCTTCCGCACCGGGGAGCCGGTGCTGGAGGCGATCCTGTCGCGCTTTCCGGTCAGCTTTCAGCTCATGCTAATGGCGCAGTTGTTCGCCGTGACCCTGGCAGTGCCACTGGGCGTCCTCTCGGCCTATCGGGCGAACCGGACCGCCGACAAGATCGTGGGCGTGTTGGCGTTCGGCTCTGTCTCCGTTCCCGCTTTCTCGGTCGCTATCCTGCTGATCCTGCTGTTCTCGCTCTATCTCGGCTGGCTGCCGGCCACAGGTTACGTACCGATCAGCCAGGACTTCTGGGGCAATATCGCCGCCATGATCCTGCCCGCCCTTTCATTTGCTTTGGCGGAGTGGACCATCCTGATGCGCACGCTCCGGGCCGAGATGATCGGCGTGCTGCAGGAGGATTACATCGCCATGGCGCGGGCGAAGGGCATGAGCGACGGGCGCATTCTGTTCGGCCATGCGCTCCGCCCCTCCAGCTTTGCTCTGATCACGCTGTTGGGCCTTCAGGTCGGAAACCTGATCGGGGGCTCGATCATCATCGAATCGATCTTCGGCATTCCGGGCGTCGGAAGGCTGCTCATCAATGCGATCTACGCGCGCGACTTTATCATGATCCAGGGATGCGTCACCTTCATCGCCGTCGCCTACGTGCTGGTGAATTTCATGGTGGATTTGACCTACAGCTTCCTCGATCCGCGTGTGAGGGCTCGCTATGGCTGATGTCTTGGGCACTGTTGCCTCGGTAAGCGGCAGAGAGCCGGAGGGCGGCGGCGCGCCGATCGCCCGTGGCCGGCGCGTCGGTCTCGGCCTCCAGTTCTGGGTGCCGGCAGCATTCCTCGCGGCCCTGCTGTTTCTCGCAATCACGGCGCCCTGGATCGGCATTCAGGACCCGTACGAAGGGGATTTTCTCAGCCTGCAGACGCCGCCGAACGAGGAGCATTGGCTCGGCACCGACGTGTTGGGCCGCGATATTCTGGCCCGGCTCGTCTATGGCGCACGCATTTCGCTGACGGTCGGGTTTGCCGCCCCCGGCATCGGGCTCGCCATCGGGCTCGTCATCGGCTTGCTCGCCGGCTATTTCCGCGGCTGGATCGACGAGGTTGTCGGCATTCTGGTCGATACCTGGCTCGCCATTCCGGGCCTGGTCATCCTGCTGCTGTTCTCGACCGCGTTCGGCGGCAGTCTGATGAATGTCTGCATCGGCCTGGGCTTGCTGTTCATTCCGGCGGCCACGCGCGTCACACGGGCGGCGACCATGGCCTATGCCCGCCGCGAATTCGTCCTGGCGGCAAAGGCCATGGGTGCCAGCAACGCGCGCGTGATCGTGCTGGAGGTGTTGCCGAACGTGATCTGGCCGGTGATCGCCTATATCCTGATCGCCATTCCGATCGCAATCGTGGTGGAGGGCGCGCTCAGCTTTCTCGGCCTGTCGGTGCCCTCGCCCAACCCCTCCTGGGGCGGCATGATCGCGGAGGGGCGGGAGTATCTGGAGGAAACGCCGCATATCTCGCTGGTTCCGATGGCCGTCATGTTCGTGACCGTTCTCTCTTTCAATCTGGCGGGTGATGTGGTGCGGCGGCGGCTGGCGGACGTCAGGGAGGCATCGATTTAAGCCATGGCCTTTCTCGAAGTCACCGACCTTACCACCCACTTCGAGACGCCGCGCGGCCGGGTCCGCGCCGTCGACGGTATCTCGTTTGCCCTGGAGCAGGGAGAGACCCTGGGGCTGGTGGGTGAGAGCGGCTGCGGCAAGTCCGTTACCGCGCGCACGCTGATGGGCATTCTGCCGAGCTTCGCTTCGGTGGGCGGAAGCATCATGTTCGACGGACGCGATCTGCGGGCCATGAGCGAACGCCGGCTCCGCGCCATGCGCGGCCCCGAGTTCGCCATGATCTTTCAGGACCCCACCACCTCGCTCAACCCGACGCACCGGATCGGCAAGCAGATTGGCGAGTCGCTGAAAAAGCACCTGGGCCTCTCCAGCACAAGTGCCCGCGCCCGCGCTGTCGATCTGCTGCGCGAGGTGGGGATCCCCCAAGCCGACCATCGCATCGACGCCTTCCCGCACGAGCTTTCGGGCGGCATGCGCCAGCGCGTTGCCATCGCCATTGCGCTCGCCTGTGAGCCGCGCCTGCTGATCGCCGACGAGCCGACGACGGCGCTGGACGTGACCATTCAAGCCGAGATCCTCGACCTGCTTCAGCGCGAACAGCAGAGCCGTCGGATGGCCATGATCCTGATCACCCACGATCTGGGCGTGGTTGCCGGCCGGTGCGACAAGGTGGCGGTGATGTATGCCGGCCGCATCGTCGAAGCAGCGCCGGTCCGGGACCTGTTCCGCAATCCGCGCATGCCCTATACACGGGCCCTGCTGGACAGCATTCCCCGGCTGGAGGGTGAGCCTCATGCCCGGCTGAACACGATCCTCGGCCGGCCGCCGGATCTGATCGCGCCGCCGCCCGGCTGCCGTTTTGCCGCCCGCTGCACGCGCGCGGAGCCTGATTGCGTGCAAAAGGAGCCTCAATTGCGTGCCGAGCAAAAGGGTGACCCGCACCTGTTTGCCTGCCTGCATCCCCTGGAAAAGCTGGAGGTAGTGGCGTGAGCCAGGCTGCTGCAGCGGAAGCGCTGCTCGACGTGCGCGATCTGACCGTCGAGTTCAACGCCGGCAAGGGACAGAAGGTCCACGCCGTCTCCGGCATCTCGTTCGAGGTGCGCAAGGGCGAGACGTTGGGGTTGGTCGGCGAAAGCGGCTGCGGCAAGTCCACGACCGCCCGCGCCATCATGCAGTTGCCGCGCCCGACCGGCGGCAGCATCCGTCTCGACGGCACGGAGTTGACGCAGGTGGGCGACCGGGCGCTGCGCCCGTTTCGGCAACGCTTCCAAATGATTTTTCAGGATCCGATCGCCTCCCTCAACCCGCGCCGCCGGGTCAAAGACATTGTCGAGGCCCCGTTAATCGTCGCCGGCGGCCTGAACGCGTCCGAACGCCACGGAAGGGTCGAGGCGATGCTTGCGGCGGTCGGACTTGACCCGTCGAACGCCATGAGCCGGCGGCCGCACGAGTTTTCCGGCGGTCAGTGCCAACGCATCTCCATTGCGCGCGCGCTGGTGCTGGAGCCGGATCTGTTGATCTGCGACGAGCCGGTCTCGGCGCTCGACGTCTCGATCCAGGCGCAGATCCTCAATCTGCTTGAGGACATGAAGCAGTCGATGGACCTCAGCATGCTGTTCATCAGCCACGATTTGGCCGTGGTGAAAAACGTGTCCGACCGGGTTGCGGTCATGTATCTGGGGCGGATTTGCGAGGTCGCCGACAGCCGCAAACTGTACGCCGCGCCCAAGCATCCCTATACCCGCGCCCTGATGAGCGCGATCCCCTCACCCGATCCGGAAAATGCGGCGGCCAAGCTGGCGTTGCAGCCAGGCGAATTTCCCTCGCCGATCAACCCGCCGAGTGGCTGCCGCTTCCGCACCCGCTGCCCGCTCGCGATCGAGGAATGCGCCAAGGTGGTACCGCCGTTGCGCGAGCTTTCACCCGGCCAGTGGGTAGCGTGTCATCTGGCGGAAGCGTAGAGCGAGTGGCATGTAAGGGATTGCCCCAGGCAAAGATCGCCCCTCAGGCGAAAAATCCGGCAATCGAGTTTGTCACGTGCTCGATCTCCCGGTCGTCCATTTGGGCGTAGATCGGCAGAGACAAAGCCCTTTCCGACAGGCGCTGGGCGACCGGGAACACTGCCTCCTGCGGAACGACATGGGCGAAGACGGGCTCTTGATATACTGGTGTCCCATAATGCCGCTTGGTCGGCACGCCGAGGCTTTTCAGATGCGCTTCCAACGCGTCGCGCTGGTCCGTCAGGAACACATATTTGTGGCGCACATGCAGAACCTCGGCCGGCCAGGTCAGCACCTCGACCGGCAGGGCGCCCAGCACCTCGTCATAGCGCGCAGCGATGGCGCCGCGGCGCTCGGTCCATGTGTCATGCATTTTCATCTTCAGTTTCAGAATGGCCGCGGTCAGGGAGGCCATCTGGGAATTGAACCCCAAGTTGGCGTACCTCCCGCCCTTGGCGACGCCGTGATAGCGCAGCGAACGGGCTGCCTCGTCGATATGCGGATCGTCCGTCAGCAAGGCGCCGCCGGTACCCGGCGCTCCGAGCAGCTTGTTGCGGTCGAAGCTGAACACGGAAGCCCGACCAAGCGCGCCGGACTTGTGCGGTCCGAAGCTTGCCCCATAGCTTTGAGAAGCATCCTCCAGCAAGCCGATCTTGTGGGCGTCTGCGAACATCCGGACAGGCGCCGGGTCGCCGATACCGCCAAACAGGCCGACCCAGATCATGGCCTTGGTGCGGGGCGTGACCGCCAGTTCGGCACACCCCAGGTCCATGGTGGCCGGCGCGGCGGAGTTCGATTGATGCGGGTCCGCCACGTCCACGAAGACGGGGGTCGCACCGGCGCGGAGAACACACCCCACCGAGGCAACGAACGTGTAGGCGGGAACGAGAACCTCGTCGCCCGGCCCGACGCCCATGCCTTGCAGTGCGAAATAGAGCGCATCGGTCGCCGAATTCACCGCCACCGCATGGCTGCGGCCGGTTTTTTCGGCCAACCGGTCTTCGAATTCAAAAACCTCCGGTCCGTTCAGCAGCTTGCCTTCGTGCATGATGCGGGAAAACGCCCGCTGGAGCTGGTCTTCAACCGATACATTCTCACGGCCAGCGCCGAAGAACGGAATTTCGGCGATAGGCAGGCCAGTCATGCGACCCTGCGGTTGAGATACTCGGCGCCCCGTAAATATTCGAGATAGGATTGAATGCCCCGCTCAAGCGGCCATTCCGGCGCATACCCTAACAAGGTCCGCGCCTTCTCGATCGACAGAGTGCCGCGGGTGGGACGATCGCTATCGTCGATATCGTCAGAGGCCATCCGGATGCTGGGCTCGAACTCTCTGATCACCTCGACCAGTTCGCTCAGGTGCCGCGCGGCACCATAGGTCATATTGAAGGCTTCGTTCGCCGCTTTTGGATGGGTGCATGCCAAATAGAAGCCTTGCGCGATATCTTCTACATAGGTGAAGTCCATGATGTGGTCGTTCACGGCCTTCACCAGCACTGGCTCCCCGAGCAATGCGTTCTCACAGAATTTCTGCACAACCCGGCGATGCTGGTCCGTCGGGCCGTAAACGGCGGACGGACGGACGATAACATGCTCAATGTCGGTCGGATAGAGGTAGGACTTGGTCAGCACCTCGCCCGCCAGTTTCAGACCGCCGTAAATGTTCAGCGGGTTTTGCGGGCCGTCTTCGGGCATCGGATCCATGAGGAAATTGCCGTATGTCATGGACGACGACGCATAGACAAAGCGGTGGGCCCAGGGGGAATCCCGCATAATTTCCAGCACGTTCGCCAGCCCGGCCAACAATGACTGGAACGCGTATTCGACATGCGCGGTCGCCACCGTCACCAGCGGAACCGCCGCCAAATGCGCCACCACATCCGGCTTGAATTCCGTGAGGATCTTGAGCAGCTTTGTCTTTTCGAAAGTCGAACACCGTTCGACCCGCGCGCCTTTCAGCAGCACTTCGACACGCATTTTGATGTCGTACATGATGCTTGGGGATGGTTGCCCCGTATAAGAATAGGTGAAGTCGTCCAGAACAACGACATCGTGGCCATCATTCACCAATTTCCGGATCAGATGCGAGCCGACAAGGCCGGCGCCCCCTGTAACCAAAATTTTCATCGGATAATTCTCCCGACCATATCAGAAGAGATTTAATATATGCTTATGCAGGCAACTAAATTTTTTTACCATGTGCCCCCCTGAATAATGTACATCAGCAAGAAAGGCGTTTCCTTTTGCCCATTTGCCAATTCTTACTTGTATCACTGTTCTATCACTCGAAACAATCCTTTTTTGCCGCGGCTATGCCTCAGCAACGCGGCGGACGCGTCGCCAACGGCTGCACATGAAGCGCGGGATCATCAGCAATATTTGTGCGGGCGATTTGTGTGGGCCCGCAGAAAGATCAGATCTCTTTTGCGCGGAGATAGGCGCCGACCAGAGACTGGACCTGATGGTCCCAACTCAATTCGGTCTCGATGCGCTTGCGGCCATATTTTCCCATCCATTCGCGTTTTGCGGGATCGTCGGCCAGCTCCACGATCTTAGCGGCGAAGTCCGATACATCATTGGCCGCCGCATAGAGTGATGCTTCCTCAGCCGAGTTCCTACCTTCCCGCATGTCGAATTGCACCACCGGCTTGGAAAACGCCATATATTCCAAAATTTTGTTCATGGTCGACTTGTCGTTGAAGGGATTGACCCGATCGGGATTCACACAGAGATCGGCGGTCGACAAGACCTCGAACAGTTCCTCATCCGGCGCACGCCCGGTAAACGTCACCCAGTCATCGATACCCAGATCCACGGCCATTTGCTTGGCATCGGCAAGACCGGGGCCAGAGCCAACAATGACGAACTGCACGTCGCGGCCTCTGTCTATCACCACTTCCCGAATCGCGGGCATGAGCAGGTCCATCCCCTCCTGCTCCGCAATCACGCCTACATAGCCGACCATGACCTCCCGGCCATTCTTCCAGGCGGGATTGGGCGGCACGATCTTCAATCGGTCCAATACCGGCCCCGAGCGGACCACGAACACGTTGGACGGGTGCTTCCTGCCCCGATCCTGCGCAATCTCCCGCAGGCTCCGGTTGGTGGCAATGACCACGTCGGCGGTCCAAAAGGTCAGCTTTTCAAGCAGACGCATGACCTTCCAGAGAGCGCCCTTCTTGTTGAACTTGACCTCGTAAAGTTCGGGGCAGATGTCGTGGTGATCGAATATGTAGTGGCGGCCAAACAGCTTGAACTGCAGCGCCACCAAAAATACCAAATCGGGCGGGTTGCACCCCTGAATTGTATCGAAGCCGTGCTTGAAAAGAATTTTCCAAGACAGCCAAGTTTGATGAAAGAGTGCAGAGGAATACTCAAGCAAATAACCCGCCATGGATTTTGCCTCTACCGGCAGATTGTGCCGGTAGATATGGAACTCCATCCATAAATTCATATTTTTTTCCGTAATCCTTGCCTGTCGGGCAGATTACGCAAACCTGCGCGCCAGCGGCAACGAGTGTTTGGCATTCGTTCCAGACACGCCGGTCGAACGGCAGTGGCAGATTTTCGACAATGATCAGGATTTTGCGGCCCGCGAGTGGCTGTTCGGCTTGAACAGTCACCAAGTTAGGCGTGGCCATTTCCGGCCAATCCACAACGGCTTCCATTGGCTCTCTCGCTCTATTGATCCGAGGGGGCATGTAACATACTCGCCGTCCTTTGGGAGCCATACAGGACGCGACTTTTTCGTCCGGCAGTTGTTATAACGCAACTTTCCCTTGCGCCGGTCATTACACCCCACGGCACTTAACGAAACATTACTTTCCACAAAGTAGAGGCTGAAAAGCCACTATGGGTGCCGGTTCTGCATCGGACAATCTTACCGTCGCGGCAATTGCACCACCGCCGAACCCAAGGCCGATAGCTCCCCGTCCTGGTTCTCGGCGCGCTGCGAGATCTCGACCAGGCACTTGCCGTCGTCGATCCACTTCCGCGCCACCTCACTGTGGATCAGGATGATGTCCCCTTCCGGATTGTGCCGGCGCACCTGGCATTTGGCCTTTACCAGAAAGCCGTCATCGCCCATCCAGTTGGTCACCTGATGCGTCAGCCAGGAGCAGCGCTCCGGTCCGTAGTCATAGGCGCCGGGCGCCCCGACCTTCAGGGCAAATTCCTCTTCCCAGTGCACGCGCTCCGGACAGTCGGGAATGCCGCGGCGGTTCTTGATGCCGAGGCCCGGATGGCTCGACTGCTGGCGCCACGCGAGCTTGTTCGCGCGGATGTAGAGGCCGCCCCAGCCCTGCGCATAAGCGATGAAGCCGGTGACGGTCATCGGCCCCTTGACCATGGTCGGCAGCTGCTCGCCTTCCCGCACGTCTTCCCAATAGAGCGTGTCCGCCCCCCGGATCGTCTCTTGCTCGTAATAGCGATTGTAGGCGGCCAGTTCCTCGTCCGTGTAGGTCCGCAGCGGGCCTGCGCGCACATCGGTGTATTTGGTGCCCTTCTCCCGCGCGTGGTCGCGGTCAGTGCGGAAACACCAGCTATCTGCCTCCGCCAGAAAGTCGCCGGACGCGGCGTCATAGAAATTCACGTGATAGGTCTGCTGGATCGCCTTGCCGGCGAAGCGCGTGTCGTGCTCGACCAGATCCTTCAACCAAGCCTCCGTGCGCACCTCGGTATTGCGGCGCACCGGCTTGTGCCAAGTCCAGTCCGAGCCGGACCACATGGCATGCACGCCCGGCAGCCCGCCCACATAGCCGGAGATGATGCGGCTGGTCGCAAACAGGAAGCTCGGCAGGGCGATTACGTCGCCATATCGCGTGTCTCGCGCATAGGAGGGATCGCACCAGAGCGGATTGTCGTCGCCGATGCCGTGGGCGTAGTGGCGGATATTGTCGCGCGTCGCCTCATAGCACCAGGGCTCGACCGTGTTTGCAATCTTGACCCCTATGCGATTGCGCAGGGATTCGAGGCCCTCTTCGGTGATCTTGGGAAATTGTGTTTCGGCGGTGGCGTTCATGGCCTTGTCCTCTGATTTGATCGAACATCTGCGCGTCAGGCGGAATTAGTGGCGGCCGCGACGGAGGCGTCCCGCAAAGCCTTGCGGTTGACCTTGCCCGCCGGTGTTTTGGGGAGGGACGGCACGAATTCGATCTGCCGCGGGTATTCGTGCCGGGCGAGGTCCGTGCGCACCAGTTCCTGAATTTCCGCCGCCAGTTGCTCATCCGCAGATCCGCCGGCCGGCGCTTCTTTCAGCACCACGTAGGCGCGCACCACCTGGCCGCGGGTTGCGTCCGGCACGCCGATGGCCGCCGCTTCGGCAACCTTGTCGTGCTTCAGGATCGCATCCTCGATCTCGACCGCGCTCATGGTCCATCCGGCGGAGATGATAACGTCATCCGCGCGGCCCGCATGATAGAAATAGCCGTCCGCGTCGGTGCGGCCCAGGTCCTTGGTCGGGAACCACTCTCCGCGGCGGCGCACCACCAGTTCGCCGGTCTCGCCGGGCGACAGCGCCGTGCCATCGGGCCCATGCACCTCGACCTCGACGCCCGGCACCGGCTTGCCGAGCGAGCCCTCGCGCACCTCCAGGTCGTCAGCGCCCGGATAATTGGCCAGGATCACGCCGACCTCCGTTGTGCCGTACATGCTGCAAACCTTGGCGCCGAACAGCCCCTCGACATAGGCAGCGGTCTCGCTGTCGATCGGCTCGCCGGTGAAGGAGAGCTTCTTGATCTTATACGTGTAATCCTCGGCCCGGCCGCAGTTCCGGATCATCCGATAGTGCGTCGCGGCCGCCGACAGATTGGTAGTCCCAAACTCCTCGAGCGCCTGCAACAGGCGGCCTGCATCGAACCTGCCGCTAAACGTGCCGGTCGAAACGCCCAGTGCCAGCGGCGCCAGCGTTCCGTGCCAGAGCCCATGGCCCCACGCGGGAGAGGACGGACAGAAAAAACGGTCGCCGGGCCGGATGCCGGTTGCATAAAGCGCCGCGATCATCAGCGTGACGATAGAACGGTGGGTGTGGCGCACCGCTTCCGGCAGCAGCCGCGTCGTGCCGGAGGTGTATTGCAGCACCGCCAGATCGTTGCCCCCGGTATTGCAGTCGAACCGGTCGCTGAACTGCTCCAGGCTCTCCAGAAAAGCCGCATCGCCGGTAATCACTTCCGGGCCGCCGCTGAAGGTCGCGTCGGCGGCCTTGTCGGTGCTGGTGACGATCAGCCTCGGTTGGCAGTCATCGACCCGCAAGCGGATACCGTCCGGCCCGAACAAAGTGAACAAGGGTACCGCGACGGCCCCCGCCTTCATCGCGCCGAACATCGCGGCATACAAGGCCAGCGACGGCTCCAGCATGATGGCAACCCGCTCGCCCGGCGCAATGTTTTTGGCGTGCAGGTAGTGGGCGAAGCGGGACGAAACTACGGCCAACTCGGCAAAGCTGATGCTCTCGCTCGTCCCATCGGCATAGGCAATGGAAACGGCCGTACCGCCGCCCGGTGTGTGCCGGTCGACGCATTCGTGGGCGATGTTCAACCGTTCCTTTGAGCCGTCAAAAAGATCCCAAAGCGCCTCTCTGGAGAAGTGCTTCTGCGCATCCTGATACGACGTAAAGTCCGTGAGCTTCGCCATGGGCACTGCCCTCCATCCTTGGATCGGCCACGCGATCCTCTCGCTTAGCCTTCACCAAGCTAGTGCACCAGGAGATTCATTGTCAATATGATTTAGTTGTTGTATATATACAATGAATTTAGCCAGGAATTCGCGATGGACGACGCACCGCAAGCCAGAACCACCCACCGCCGCGTCCCCGCGGTCACCCGCGCCGTGCGCATACTCCGCCGCCTCGGCGCTGCAAGTGAGCCTCTGGGCGTGAACCAGCTTGCACGTGACCTGGACCTGGTGCCCAGCACCTGCTTGCACATCCTGCGGGTGCTGGCCGATGAGGGTCTGGTCGAGGTAGACCCGACCTCCAAGCGCTACACCATTGGCGTCGGCGTGCTGCCCATTGCCCGCAACGCCCTTCAACGGAACGGTTTTGCAGCGCTGGCGCAGCCGCTACTGGATGATCTTTCGCAGCGGTTCGGCGTCACGGCGCTCGCGACGCAACTCACCGAACCGCGCCTGATGGTGGTGGTGGCGCTGTCCCATACGCGACTGCCCTTTCGTCTGGCGGCCGACCTGGGCAGCCGCTTCCCGGAATTGATCAGCGCGACTGGCCGGTGTGTCGCCGCGTTCAACGGCTATGATCGCCCCACGCTGCAAAGCCAGTTTCAAACTTTGGAATGGGACAACGCACCGGATTTCAGCACCTGGCTAGCCCAGGTGGAGGAAGCACGGCGTCTAGGGTACGGCCTGGATCGCGGCGATTATATTAGTGGCGTCACTATCATTGCTGCCCCCCTGTTCAACGGGGATGGCGCGATGACCCGCGGCCTGGTGGCCGTCGGAATTTCGGAACAGGTGGAAGCGGCGGGCACCGCGACCATCGCTGAGGCTTTGTTGGCCGGGCGGGACCAACTCGCTGGCCTGTTGATGAGCCGGTGAGCGGCCGGCACCGGCGCTAACGCTCTATCCTCACCCCGGCGTTCCTCACTTCCCGCGTTGACCGCCATTCCGGAACCCGCAAGACTGGCCAAGACACAAAGACTGATGCGGGATCAACCATGCAGGAATTCCGATGAAACTCTACATGGTCCCACTGGCGCCAAACCCGACCAAGGTCATGCTCTACATCGCCGAGCGCGCCGAGGCCGGCTCGGACATGGGCATCGAGCAGGTCGTGGTGAACACGCTCAAGGGTCGCCACCGCGAGCCGGAACACTTGGCTCGCAACCCGTTCGGCACCTTGCCGGTTCTGGAACTGGCGGACGGTTCGTATCTGCTCAAGTCCCTCGCCATCGTCGAATATCTGGAAGACAAGTTTCCCAAAGGAGCGCTGCTTCCCCCCGATCCGGAGGCGCGCGCCAAGGCGCGGGACGTGGAGCGCATCGTGGAACTGCGTGTCGCACAGCTTATGGGCGCCTATGTCCACGCCAAAAAATCGCCCCTCGGCAAGTCGCCTGACCCGGCACGCGCAGCACGGATCGAGGCGGACCTGCAAGCGCCGCTGGACTATCTGGAAGGCTTGCTCGCCGACGGCCGGCCCCTGCTGCTGGGCGAGGCTGTGTCGATTGCCGATTGCACCCTCCAAGCCGCGCTGCAGTTTCTGCGCTTTATCGAGGGCGACCTGTTCGGCGACCGCCCCCTGCTCCGCGCCTGGGATACCCGCTACCGGGCGCGCCCGGCGGCGCTCAAGACATTGCGATGGTGATGTTATCGACCGTTGGGTAGACAGCGGAAGCCCGGGGCGATAGCCTTCCCAATCTTCCCGGCATGTTGCGCAAGATGGTTTAAACATGAGCCTACTGACCGACAGCTATGGCATTGGCCTTTCAACCTCGAATTCGGCCGCGGCGAAAGCCTATGACGAGGGTGCCCGCTCCTTCGTTGCCTGGCGGGCGGACGCGATGGTGCATCTGAACGCCGCCATCGAAGCCGACCCCGACTTTGTCGAGCCCAAGATGCTGAAGGCGTGGATCCTGCACGCCGCGCGCAGCTGCAAATTCGCGCCGGCGGTGCAGGGCCTGTTGGCGGAGATAGAGCCTCTGCTGGGCCAGTCATCCGACCGGGACCGCGCCTTTGCCAAGGCGGTCCGCGAGGCGAACAGCGGCAATCTTCAGCGTGGGGTAGCGGTCCTGGAAACCCATCTGGCCGAGCATCCGACAGACATAGTCGCGCACCGCTTGGTGCAATTTGAGCTGTTCTGGAGCGGTGAAAGTCGATGGATGCGCGACATCGCCGAACGGGCCGCACCTGCGTGGAATGAAGACGCGCTGGATTTCGCCCAGTTCCAGGCCGTGCGTGCGTTCTCGAACGAGGAAGCGGGTGACTATGAAACCGCCGAACGGTCGGGCCGCGACGCGGTCGAGCGCGAGCCGGAAAGCGCCTGGGGCGCCCACGCCGTCGCGCACACCCTGGTCATGCAGGGCCGGATCGACGACGGCGTCCAGTTTTTGGAGCCTCTGTCCGGCAATTGGGGCCGGGTGAATCAGATCGGACACCATTGCTGGTGGCATCTCTGCCTGTTCCTGCTGGAACGCGGCGAATACGACCGCATTCTCGACCTGTTGGACACCAAGGTGCGCAACCCGGAATTGCCGCTGGTCAAGGCCATGCCGGACGCCACCATCGACCTGCAAAACGTGGCCTCGCTGCTGAAACGGCTGGAATTGCGGGGCGTCGACGTCGGCGAGCGCTGGCACACCATTGCCGATATCTGCGCCGACCGGATCGCGGACCACGCCAACCCCTTCAGCAGCGCCCACGACGCCATGACCCTGGCCGCAATCGGCCGGTTCGATCTGGTGGACGAGTTGGTCGCCAACATGCAGCGCGAAGACACCCGTCACGGCTCGGTCGGCGCAACCACCCATATCATCGGTCGCCCGGTGGCAGAGGCCATGGCGGCCCACCAAAAGGGCGACCATGCCCGCGCGGTCGATCTGCTTTGGCCCGTCCGGCGCGACCTGCACCGCATCGGCGGCAGCCATGCGCAACGGGATGTGTTTTTCCAGGTGCTGGTGGACTCCGCCATGCGCGCCGGCCGCAACGCGCAGCTAGCGATCCTGCTGGACGATATTGCCGGCATCGGCTTTCAGCACGTCACCGACCGAAGCCTCTACCGCGAGGCGGCCGCCAGCGTCGCATAGAACGGACAGGCGGAGAGTGCCGGTAATCGTTGTGCAGGCCGCCCAAATCCGCTACGTACGGGATTCGAGCGAGATGCTGGCGAGCCGAGGAAAACGGAACCATTTAGCGGTTTGCTTGAGCGGGTGTAGTTCAGTGGTAGAACGTCAGCTTCCCAAGCTGAATGTCGTCGGTTCGATCCCGATCACCCGCTCCAACTTCTCTGCCGGGCGCTCAGCGGCCGGAGGCGCGAGCAAAGCGGTGAGTAATCAGGCTGGCGACGAGCGAAAGTGCCAACATTCAGATAAAACGCGGTTACATAGTCGCCCTCCGCATCGAATAACACCGCACCGGTGAGCGCACCCAGGCCGCCGGCGATGTGATGGGCCATGGTGATCATCCCGGAGATCAGACCCAGATTGCGCGGGCCGAAATGGTCGCGCACGAAGATCACCGTTAGCGGTGCCGTCGCCCAGAAGGTCAGGCCATAGCCGAGCGCGAAAACCGCGATCACAAGCGGCGACCGGTCCACCAGGACCAGCGCGAATAGCGCAATGCGCAGCACAAAGCAGCACAGAGTGGGCCAGGCGGGGCCGGACCGGTCCGACCAGGAGCCCGCGCCCAGCACGCCGACCTGCCCCGCCAGTCCCATGAACGCCAGCAAATTGCCGGCAAACAGCACATCGGCGCCTTGGTCCAACGCGAACGAGACCACATGCGACGCCACGAAAAAATCCTGGAACCCGCAGATTGCATAGAACGCCATCAGGGCCCAGAACGCGCCGGTCCCCGCAGCCGCCCTGGCCGTCATGCCGTCGGCCGGGAGGTCCCGAGCCAACCGGTTCGCAGCGCCTTCATGCTTTAGCGCGAAAAACAGCAGCGGTGCCGCAGTAAGGTTGATGATGCCCAGCCAGAAGAATACGTCCCGCCAGCCCGCCTCGACCAGCACGACCGACAGGCCGGAGAGAATAGCGACCTGGCCCACGCCCATGCCGGCGATGGCGATGCTGTTTGCAACCCCCGCATCGGGCCCGAACCGCCGGGTCAGCATAACGCCGACGGGCGTGATCGAGAGAGCGCCGTTGCCGATGGCGAACATGTCGTTGCCGGTCTCGATGATGTCGCAGTGATGGGTCAGCCGGTCGAGCAACGCCGTTGTCATCTTGGCGTCGCCGAAGATGGTCGGCCATTCCGCGAAGGCGAGGTTTGTCGTGACCAGGATCGAGGTTCGCTCGTACAGCCGGCTGATCAGATGAAAGAGGAGCTGACCGCCGGCCTGAGCGAAGGGCAGATAGCCGAGCTCGTCCAGGATCACCAGATCGACGCGGGTGAGCTGATCGGTGAGCCGCCCGGCGCGCCCTTCGCGGAGTTCGGCCTCCAGCCGGTTGACGAGATCGACGGCGCTGAAGAACCGGACGCGGCGTCGGTGATTGACCGCGTTCGCGCCGATCGCGGTGACCAGATGCGACTTGCCGGTCCCGGCGCCGCCGACGAACACGGCGTTGCGCGTCTCGTCGAGGAAGTCGCCATCGTGGAGGCTGCGCACCAGCGCCTCGTTGACCGGAGTGGCGTCGAACTCGAACTCGGCCAGGGTCTTCATCACCGGGAATTTTGCGGCACTCATCTGGTAGCCGATCGAGCGGGCAGTCTTCTCCGCCAGTTCCGCCTTCAGCAGATCGCCCAGGATCTCGACAGCGCCGCGCTGGTGCTGGAGACCGGCGCGCATGATCTCGTCATAGGCGGAGCGCATGCCCGCGAGCTTTAACTCGCGCATCATGTCGATCAATTCATGCCGCTCCACGCACGGCCTCCCCGGCGAGCCGATCGTAGCGGGCGCAGTCGGCGAGTGGCTCGTGGCGAAGTCGCAGATGCGCGGGGAGGACAACCGGCTCCCGGGGCGCCGCCTGCCGGGTCTGACGCGAGAGAATGTTGAGGATCGCATCGGCGCTGCGCAGCCCGGTATTCATCGCTTCGGCGCAGGCTTGCTCGACCGTCTCGACGCCATGGTCCCGGGCGGCCGGCAGCAGCGCGACCATCTGTCGGTCGCCATCGTCAAGACCGGACAGTCGCTCCTGCGCTTTGCGCATCGCGGGCGGCAAAATCAGTTCCTTGAACGGGGCGCCGTTCCTCAGAGCGAACGGGGCGCCGTTCCTCAGAGCGCCAGGTTTGCGTTCAAGAACTGGCACATAATGCCAGGGGTCGTAGATCGTCCGGTCACGTCCAAAGACACGGTCATGCTCGCCGACGATCTCGCCGTCTTGCAAGAGCACGATTCTGGTCGCGTAGGCGCGCAACTGCACCGGACGCCCCGCCGCTGTCGCCGACACGCTGTCGCCGACACGCTGTAGCGGTTGCGGTCGAAGGTCACGAGGCAGGTCTTCGACACCGCGGCCGTAATCTCGTGGAAGCCGCGGAACGGCCCCTGCAACGTCACCAGCGCCGCACGCTCTTCCTCGAAGATCTGCAGGACCGTCCGGTCCTTGAACTCGGGGTGTCGGGCTGATCCGGCATGGGCGGGAACGCGCTCATGCAGCACCGCGTTCAGCTCGGCATAATCGTGGACGCGCAGCCGGGGCGTGAAGTAGCGTTGGCGCGAGAGCTTCACCTGGTTCTCGACCTGACCCTTCTCCCAGCCAGAAGCGGGAGAGCACGCCGTCGGCTCGACCAGATGATGCGAACACATCCTCTCGAAGCGGGCGTTGAAGCGCCGCTCCTTGCCGATCAGGATCGCATCGACCGCCGTCGACATGTTGTCATGGATTCCACGCACGCACGCGCCGCCAAAATGAGCGAACGCCTCATCATGGGCGTCGAACACCATCTCCTGGCTCTCACGTGGATAGGCGATCAGGAACGGCATGCGGCTGTGGCAAAGCCGGAAATGCGCGACCTTGATCTTGGTCGTCACCCCACCGATCACCACAAGCCCGTGGCTCCAGTCGAACTGGCAGGCCTCACCCGGCGCGAACCTCAGCGGAACAAAGGCGTTCGCCAGCCCTGTCGTTCGCGCCTCCCGCCAGCGCTTCGCGTAGCGCCGCACGCTGTCGTAGCCGCCCTCGTAGCCCTCGCGCCGCAGATCGTCCAAAAATCCGCGTCAGCTGAAACCGCTCCCGCTTCGATCTCTTCTCGTTCGTCTCCAGCATCGCCTCAAGGCGATCGACGAACGCTCCGAGCTTCGGAAACGGTTGCGTCGGCCTCTCGTAGCTGAACGCCGTCTCGCATGAGCGCAGGATCTTCCGCACCCAGTTCCGGCTCAGACACCGCTCCCGGCTGATCTGCTCGATTCCTTTGCCATGCACAAAATGGTCACGACGGACCTTCGCAATCGTCTCCACGCACATCATCCCCGATCTCGCCTCGACCTTCTTCTTTGAAAGCCAAAGCCGCTGCACAATCGCAGGGAGGGGTCAATTTTGGACGCCGATATCCCCGCTCAGGGGGTCATTCTTGCGCGCCGATCTACAAATGCTCCCAATCTGTTCAGCATGACCGCTTCTTTCACAGCGGACTGAACCCTTGACGGGAACTCGGAGATGTCCAGCCTGTTGCGGAGATAATCGTGGCGAAAAGACGGCAAACGCGATGGACACAAGCGGACAACTGGACCTCTGGGACCGGATAACCTCGCATGATGCCCTGAGTGTGGCTTGGGCGAAGGTGCTGATGAATGCCGGTTCCGCCGGCGGAGACGGCGTCAGTCTGAGTGATTTCCGCCACGATCTGTTCGCCAACCTCACGGAATTGCGGGCCGAACTGTTGGCCGGCACGTACTGTGCCGGCCCCTTCCGCCGTGTCAGCGTGCCGAAGCGCAAGCCCGGCTACCGCATCCTGACCATCCCCAGCATCCGGGACCGCGTGGTACATACCAGTATTGCTTCCGCGCTCACGCCCATCTTCGAGCCCTTGTTCGAAAACGGCTCGTTCGGCTACCGCCCCAATCGGGGAGTCCAGCAGGCGGTGGCGCGGATCGAGACCTGGCACAAACGCGGCTATAGCGTCGTCATTGAGGCGGACATCGTCAGCTATTTTGACAATGTCGACCAGAACATCCTGCGGGAGAAGATCGCCGCCGCCCTGGCACCCCTTTCCAGAGCGGCGCCAGTCATCGCCCTGATCGACCGGATCCTGGAGGATCAGGCTGCCGCGCTCGGCACGCCCGGCCAGGGCTTGGTGCAGGGATCGCCCCTCTCTCCCCTGCTATAAAACCTCTACCTGGACGCCTTGGACGAGGAGATCGAGGACCAGGGCGTCAAGATCGTCCGCTTTGCCGACGATTTCGTGATCCTCTGCAAGTCGGAGCGCAAGGCGCAGAAGGTCCTGGAGCACTGCGTCCGGGTTCTTGCCGAACACCGGCTGCAATTGCACGAAGACGGCACCCGGATCGTCAATTTTGACAGGGGCTTCGACTTTATTGGCTATCTGGTCCTGCGCACGCTCGCATTGAAAAAGGCGGCTGATCCGGCCCAGCAAAAGCAGCAGAAGCCGATCAAATCGACGGTGACCGACGAAGGCATCATCGAACTCGACGACCAGGGGTCGCACTTCGATCCAGGACGCCGGGTGCTGTATGTACTTGACCCGCAGCATCGGCTGGAGACGCGAAACCGCAGCTTCTCCGTGCAGCGCGACGACGGCTCCGAATTGATCGCCATTCCCTACCGCCGGATTGGGCGGATCGAAGCTGGGCCAGGCGTAGGCTTTGGCCAGCGCCCGGTTGAACTGGCAATCCAGACCGGTGTTGAGCTGGCCGTGGTCGATGGCTTTGGCCAGACAAAAGGCCTCGTCACCTCTCACCCGCCGAAGCGGGCGGGGCTGCACATGGCTCAGGCGCAGGCCGTGCTGAGCGAGCCGTTCCGGTTGGAGGCCGCCTGCCGCCTGGTGGATGCCAGGATCCGCAACCAGCGGACCCAATTGCTCCGCCTGAATCGGACGCGGGAGCTGCAAGCCGTGACCGATGCCCTGCGGTCAATGATGTGGAGCCTGCGCAAAGTGCCGTACGTGAAGACCGTGGATGAGTTGCTCGGCGCAGAGGGTGCATCGACCAAGGCGTTCTGGCCATGCCTGGGTGTGCTGTGGGAAAATGCGGATGTGCAACCCTTTCAGCGGTCGCGCCCGGCCCGTGACCCGTTGAATGCCGCCATCAACTACCTGACCGGCATTCTGGAGCGGGATACGCGCGCGGCGATCCAGGCAACCGGCTTGCATCAAGGCTTTGCCTTCCTCCACGGAACCAGGGACCGGCATGACGGATTGGTCTATGACCTGATGGAACCGTTCCGGGCGCCGCTGACCGAAGGGCTGGCCGTCTACCTGTTCAATGCGAACCGCCTCCGGCAGGAGATGTTTTCGGCGGGGTCCGACAATCTGACCGTCATCGGCGATGAGGGCAGAGCGGCGATCGTTCAGGGTTATGAGGCGGCGGCGGCCAGACGGGCCAACAAGACGGGCGAACCTGGAAAGCTGGCCTGGCGGCCGATGATGCTCCATCAAGCACGCGGGTTGGCGGCCGCAGTGAAATCGGGCGATACTGCACTGTTTCGCCCATACCTCATGTCGCCTTGAGCGGGAAACAGGTCATGTCTCGCAGCAGCAAGCTCCGTGTACTTTGTTACGATGTCTCCTGTGACAAGCGGCGGCGGAAGATTGCACGTGCCCTTGAAGACTGGGTTTCACGGGTGCAGTATTCCGTCTTCGAAGGGCGGTTGACACCGAGAGTGCTCGCTGCCGTGGTTCGGAAGGTAAAGCCGCTGTTGGACAAAGGTGACAGCCTGCGGATTTACACGATCGGCACGGCAGGAGAGCGGCATTGCGAAGTCCATGGCTCGGGCGCGCCAATAGATAGGGAGGCAGGTTATTGGCTTCTTTAACGTCGATTCAGGCTCAGAATTTCGATAAGGTACTGGTTCGTATAAGAAATAAGGTGTGGAAGGAGAGTGTCCGATCCTCTGTGTATCTGTGATCTGTTGCATGCTTCTTGAGAGGAGCAAGGACGATGACGATTTCGAACGAAGTACTGGACGAACTTCTGAAGGGCTGCGAGCGGCCTGAAGATTTGCTTGGCGATGCCGGGCTGATGAAAGAGCTGAAGATCAAGCTCATGGAGCGGATGTTGGGGGCCGAGCTGACGGCGCATTTGGGCTATGAGGCAGGCAAGGACGCACCGCCGGGCCAGCCGAACCGGCGCAATGGAACCGCCGGCAAACGGCTGAAGGGCCAGGACGGCGAGATGCCAGTTGCCGTGCCTCGGGACCGGGATGGCAGTTTCGAACCTGAATTGGTCAAGAAAGGTCAGACCCGGATCGATGGGATCGATGACAAGATCATTGGCCTCTATGCCCGTGGGCTGACGGCGCGCGATATCCGGGCGCACCTGGAAGAGCTTTACGGCTTGAAGGTCTCGCCCGACCTGATCAGCCGTGTCACCGATGCCGTGCTGGACGAGGTTCGCGAATGGCAATCCAGGGCGCTGGAGCGGATGTATCCCATCGTCATCTTCGACGCGCTCCGGGTCAAAATCCGCGATGCGGACAGCCGCATGGTCAAGAACAAGGCCGTCTACGTGGCCCTGGGCGTTTCACGCGACGGGGTGCGCGAGGTTCTGGGCCTATGGATTGCCGACAATGAGGGCGCCAAATTCTGGCTCTCGGTGATGAGCCAACTGAAAAACCGTGGCGTGGCCGATATTCTGATCGCCGTCGTGGATGGGCTCAAGGGCTTCCCGGAGGCGATCACGGCAGCTTTTCCCGACGCTACTGTCCAGACCTGCATCGTGCACCTGGTGCGCCATTCCCTGAACTTCTGCGCCTGGAAGGACCGCAAGTCCGTGGCGGGCGACCTGCGCCGGATTTATGGGGCTGCCACGGTCGACCAGGCTGCCGCCGAACTGGACGCTTTCGAGGAAAAATGGGCCGGTAAATACGCTTCGATCGCCCCAGCTTGGCGGCGGGCATGGCAGGAGGTGATCCCGTTCTTCGCCTTCGATCCGGCGATCCGCAGGATCATTTACACGACGAATGCCATCGAAAGCCTGAACCGGGTCATACGCAAATCGATCAAGACCCGCGGGTCATTCCCGACCGAAGACGCTGCCGCCAAGCTGATTTATCTCGCCATCCGCAACTTCGAGAAAGGCGGCAGGAATGTCAGGGAGTGGTTTGCCGCTCGAAACCAATTCGCTATCATGTTTGGTGAGCGCTTCAACGCGTGACCGTATCTGAAACCCGCATGGGACAGGCCAGTACACAGAGGTCATGACACTCCTTGTGGAAGTAGTGCTTAGCCAGACTACGGCTCGAATTTTTGTATTCGCGGACATCCAGCTTCAGAATTTTAAGCTGTTGAACATCTTTGATCAATGTGTTATTGACCACTCTTTCAGAACGGAGGCTTCTCCCGTTGGCTCCGGCGGCACAAAATGTGGTGATCTGCGCTTGCGTCGCGAGGTGCGTTCGCTTAATGTTCTCGCATGCCGAGCCGCTGGAAACATGACCGCCCGCTCTCCCGCGCCCAGTTCGAGGCGCGATTTCCGGATAATGCGGCCTGCGCCGACTATCTGGCGCGTCGCCGGTGGCCGGAGGGCTTTGTCTGCCCGGGCTGTGGCGTCACGAAGGGATGGCTGCTGAAGACCAAGGCGTTCACCTGGGAGTGCGCGGCCTGCCGGCGGCAGACGTCCGTGACCGCAGGCACGGTCATGCACGGCAGCCATCTGCCGCTGAAGACCTGGTTCACGGCGATCCATATCGTAACCAGTCACTCCAACGGGATCTCCGCCCTGCAACTGCAGGCCCAACTGGGCCTGGGCAGCTACAAGAGCGCCTGGCTGCTCCTGACGAAGCTCCGCCGCGCCATGGTCGATCCCGAGCGAAGCCTTCTCGAGGACGTCGTCGAAGTTGACGAGACCGAGATCGCCTTGCGCCATAAGGACGACCCGCCCGCTGGCGGTCAAGGCCGCAGCTCGCAGGGCAAGATGCTCGTTGCCGGCGCGGTGGAGCTCTCGCCCGAAGGCAAGCCGCGCCGCATTCGTCTCGCGCCGATCGCCGACTTCTCCGGCGCCACGCTCAAGCCCTTCGTCGTCGCGGTCGCCGCCGCCGGTGCCCGCGTCGTCACGGACGGATGGTCCGGCTACAATGGCCTGCCCGACCATGTGCACGAGCCGAAAGTCGTCGGCAAGATGGCCGCCCACATCATCCTGCGCTGGACCCATCGCGTCTTTTCAAACCTCAAGAGATGGGCGCTCGGGACCTACCATGGCCTCCGTCGCCAGCACTTCAGGCGTTACCTCGACGAGTTCGTCTTCAGGTGGAACCGTCGCCGCCACACAGCCGTGGCGTTCGATACCCTGCTCGGCCTCGGAGCCCGCCTCGCGCCAGCAACCGCCCGCGACTTCGTCGAGCAGCGCGTCTGAGAGTACCAGATCACGGCGCCACACCCCGGAATGCGAGATCGCCGTCGCCTGTCCGCGGTGCATCCAACCGTCTCGAGCCGCTGCCTACGTCGATCAGAATTGCTCAGAGCCCTGCATGCACCAGGAAGCCATCACCCGCGCCGCCATCCGAAACATCAACATCTCGCAGCGCCGGAACGAAAGGGAGAAGCCTCCAGAACGATCGCTTCTTTCACAGCGGACTGAACAGACATTTTTCTTACTCCGTCAATGTTTCACTGTTCAGAACGACCGCTTCTTTCACAGCGGACTGAACCCGGCATCACTGCCTCCTTCGTTTAGGTTGACTCGTTCAGAACGATCGCTTCTTTCACAGCGGACTGAACCGCTCCGAGCAATTACTTATCTCAAAACTGTTCAGAACGACCGCTTCGTAATTACCCAGGCCCTTGTGCGAGGGGCGAATCGTGATTCTCGAATCGGATGAATCGCAGCGACCTCGAGAAACTGAGCAAGGACGAATTGGTGGAACTGGTGCTGAAGCTCCAGCGACCGCCGAAGACGTCTCGAACGTCGTCGAAACCGCCATCGAGCGATCCCAAAGTCAGGCGTGAGAGAGCCAAACCCGGTGGCGCGAGGCCCGGCCACAAAGGCCATCACCGCCGTTTGGCGGGCAGTCCCGATCAGATCGTCGATCATCGCCCCGATCGCTGTCCGCGTTGCGGGGATTACATGACACCAGACTTGGCAGCGGAGGTCGTTGGCGAATACGACCGCATCGACTTGCCGCCGGTCCGTCCGCACGTGGAGCGTCACCGCCGTTTGGCCTGCACCTGTCCTGGTTGCGGCGCGCGGGTGAAAGCGCCCGTGCCGGCAGCGGCAACCGCGCATTGACGTGCTCGAGGCGCTCAGCCGGGACGATGAGGCGCAGGCCGCGCGCTGGTCTTGCTTCGAGTGTATGCTCAGCACAGAGCATCTGCGCGCCTACCCGAAGCGGCTTCCCGACTTCGATGATGGTCGATGCCGAGGAGCGGGCACTCGATCACGCGGAGCACTGCGAGAGCCTGCTTCAGGCGCTGACGTCACACAGCGTCCGCTAAATTGACGCCGTCGCGTGGATGGGCCTAACGTGGCTGAATCACGTCTTCGATGCAGATATCAAGCAGGAGGTTCGACATGACGACCGCGACCGAAACCAACACTGCCGCAAAGTCCCCGAAAGGCCGGCTCGCTCACGCTTCGGTGGAGACCGCGAAGGTCAAGCCGGGACGCCGCGACTTCTTCACATATCATGACCTCGGTGTCTCCGACGCCAGCGACGGCAAGCTGATGGCGCAGATTCAGCGTTCCAAGGCAGGGCTGACGAAGCCGACCGGATGGCACTACCACACGAGCGACGCCCAGTTCATCTACATCCTGAAAGGATGGGTCGACCTCGAATTCGAGACTGGCGACAAGTTGCGCATCGACGAGGGCGAATCGCTCTACATCCCGGGCGGCATGCTCCACAACGAGACCGCGACGGCGGACGAGTTGGAGATCCTTGAGATCAGCGTGCCGTCCGAAATGGGCACGGTCGCCTGCGACCCGCCGCCGGGCCGCTAGACGGGGCGAGGGGGCGCGACCAGGCCTAAAGGGTGAGATAGCGGCCCCTGACCTCCTCAACCTCGGCGTGGAATTGGGCAGGATCGGCGTCATAGACGATCTGGCCCTTCACCATCACGAGCATGCGGTGCGCCACGGCTTCGGCTAGCTTCATGTTCTGTTCGACGAGCAGGATCGTCGCGCCTTCCGCGCACATGCGGCGGATAACTTCTGCCAACTCCCGCACTACCAGCGGTGCCAGGCCTTGGGACGGCTCGTCCAGCAGGACGACCTTCGGGTCGCTCACCAGCGCCCGAGCGATCCCCAGCATCTGCTGCTCACCGCCGGAAAGCTGAGAACCTTTGTTGCGCCGTCGTTCGGCGAGCGCTGGGAAGAGTTCCAGCAGCCGGTCGAGCGGCCAGTCCCTGGCCGGCGTGCGTTCGGCGACGCGAATGTTCTCCACCACGGTCAGGTCCGGAAAGATCATGCGGCCTTCCGGCACATAGGCGACGCCTGCCTGCGCTATCTTATGCGGCGGCCAGCCGGCGATGTCCCGCCCCTCCAGCAACACGCGCCCGCCACTCGGCCGCACCAGCCCCATGATCGCGCGCATCGTCGTGGTCTTGCCGACACCGTTCCGGCCGAGGACGGCGGCGATCGCACCCTGCCGAACCTCGCAGTTGACGCCATGAAGGATGTGGCTTGGCCCGTAATGGGCATTTAAGCCTTCCAGTTTCAGCATTTTATTCGAACCCGCCCAGATAGGCTTCCTGCACTGCGGCATTTGCTTTCACGTCCTCCGGGGCACCGTCGGCGATGACGGCGCCCCGGTGCAGCACGGTGATACGCTGCGCCAGACGGAACACCACTTCCATATCGTGCTCGACCAGGAGCACGGTTAGTGCGCCGTCCTTCAACAACTCGCTGAGCGTGTCGACGGCGCTATAGGTCTCCTCCACCGAAAGGCCCTGGGTCGGTTCGTCGAGCAGGAGCACGCGCGGCTGTTGGGCCAGGGCCATGGCCACCTCCAGCAGGCGCTGATCGCCGTGGGAGAGGAGGCCGGCGTGCCGGGGGCCGATGCGCTCCAGCCCGAGTCTGGCCAGTGCCTCCTCCGCCCGGCGCGTCGCCTCCGCCAGCACCCGACTGCCACCGATCGGCAGCCAGCGCCGGTCGAGCCGCGCCTGTGCGGCCAACCGCGCGTTGTCGAGCGGCGACAAGTCCGGGAACAGGTGGGTCAGCTGGAATGTCCGCGAGATACCGCGCTGGCAGGTGGCGTAGGACGAAAGGCCTGTGATCGTTTCGCCGTCAAGCACGACTGTGCCCGAAGTGGGCGGAATCGTTCCGGTAATAAGGTTGAAGAACGTTGACTTGCCGGCGCCATTCGGGCCGATGATGGCGCGGATCTCGCCCCCCTCGACCGACATGTCAACACCATCGACGGCGACGAGCGCGCCGAAGCGGCGCGATACGCCATGACATTCAAGCAGTGCCACCTTCGACCTCCTTATCGTCCGGCAGCGTCCGCTTGCGCCGGAACAGTCCCGTCAACAGACCCCAGATCCCCTGCGGGGCGAACAGCACGAAGAGGATGAAGATCGTGCCGAACACCAGCGCCCATGATTCGGTGAAGGCGCTGAGCTCGTGCTCCAGCATCAAAAAGAACGCGGCACCGAGGATCGGTCCGATCAGGGTGCCAGCGCCGCCCACGATCACCATGATGAGCACCTGGCCGGACAGCAGCCAGAACAGAAGCTCCGTGTTGGTGAAGCCGGCGAACGGCGCGTAGAGGGCGCCCGCGAGCCCGCCGAAGAAGTAAGCCAGCGCCACCACGCCCATCTTATAGCGCCGGGTGTTGAAGCCGAGTGCGATGGTTTTCACCTCGTTCTCGCGGATTCCCCGAAGCACCTTGCCGAACGGCGCCCGCACCAAGGCGCGACAGAAGAGGAAGGCACCTACCAAGCAGGCCAGAACCAGATAGTAGAAGCCGTTCTTCTCGTCGAAGATTTCGATGCCGAACGGGCCCGGATTGACCGGTATGCCCGCCTGGCCGTCGGATCCGCCTGTGACCGCCGTCCACTTGAACGCGATCGCGTAGAGAAGCTGGGCGAACGCCAGGGTCAGCATTGCGAAGGAGACGCCGGTCGCCAGCGTGAACACCCAAGACGCTGCCAGCGCGATCACGCCCGTCAGCGTCGCCGCCATCAACACCACAACGGGCATGGGGATGTCGGTGTGCAGCAGCAGGTAGCCGGAGGTATAAGCGCCGAGGCCGTAGGCCGCAGCGTGGCCGAAGGAGAACAATCGCGTGTAGCCGACCATGAGGTCCAGGCTCATCGCGAACAGGCCGAGGATCAGCACCTCCGTCAGCAGCGTCATCATGTAGATGGGCAAGCCGAATGGGGCCAGAACCAACAACAGAACCGCAAGGGCGGTCAAAGCGCGCCATCCCATAGGATCACGCCTCCTTGCCGAGAAGGCCGCCCGGGCGGACCACCAGCACCGCCAGCATGATCAAATAGATGAAGGCTAGCGCGAAATCGGGCAGGTAGTAATTGCCGAATACCTGCACGAAGCCCACCAGTAGCGCGCCGATCAGGGAGCCGAGAAAGCTGCCCATACCGCCGATGATCACGATGACGAACGCATCAATGATAACGACGAACGACATGCCGAGGGAGGCGGTCAGCAGCGGCGCCGCCAGCACGCCGCCAAGCGCGGCGAGGCCGCAGCCCAGGCCGAATACGCCCGAGCGCACGGCGTGCACGTTGGTGCCGAGGGCGTGCACCATCTCCGAATTCTGGGACGTCGCGCGGATCAGCAGCCCGAACCGCGTGCGCTCCAAGAACTGCCAGAGCGCGATCGCGACGAGCGCGCCGGCACCGACCAGGAACAGGCGGTAGACCGGGAACGGCTCGTCCAGCAGGAACACCACGCCGGAGAAGAGCGACGGCGTCTCCACCAGAAGCGCTTCCGAGCCCCAGACCAGGCGCGCCGCGTCGCCCAGCACCAGCGCCAGCCCGAACGTTACCATCAGGAAGGCCGCGTCGTCGCGCCGGCCGTAGAGGCGGGCGAGCGCCGCCCGCTCGAACGCGACGCCGAGCGCGGCGACCACGAGCGGAGCAAGGGCAAGCGCCAGCCAGAAGCTGCCGGTGTAGTAGGCGACGGAATACCCGACGAACGCGCCGATCATGTACAGCGCGCCGTGGGCGAAGTTGATGATCCGCATGATGCCGAAGATCAACGTCAGTCCAACGCCTAGAAAGAACAGCAGCGCAGATTGGGAGAGCGCGTTGACGATCTGCGTCAGCAGGAAAGCGAGATTGGACATGGGAGACCCCCGAGGCGGAGAAATGGGAGACGGGCGCCGCCCGTCTCCCGCGACGGGTATCAGTCAGTGTAGACCATCTGCCGGCAGGGCGGCGTCGTCTGCTCGCCCGGGTAAGTCGCGATGACCTCCGGCACCGGATGATCGAAGCCTTCACGCTCGACTACCTTCACCATGAAGCCCTGCTGAACGCCCTGATGATCGCATTCGCGCATGTGCACCTCGCCCTTGATGCTGCTGACGGTAATGCCGCTCAGCGCTTCGCGGAGTGCATCGGGCTCGTCTGTGCCCGCCTTTTCCAGCCCCGCCTGCAGCACCTTCGAGGCCTGCCACTGCTCGCCTTCGAAAGTGTCAGGCACATTGCCGTACTCAGCTTGCCACATCTCCACGAATGCCTTGTTGGCAGGGTGGTCGTAGGTGAAGCTGTAGCGCGAGGAGCCGATCAGGCCGACAGCGGCTTCGCCGACAGCGCGGATGCTCGACAGATCGACGATCTCCGTCAGCATCTGCACCCGATCGTTCAACCGGTATTGCCGGGCCTGAGACAGGAAGGCGTTGTTGTCGTCGCCCTGCATCACGATGAACACGGCGTCCGCGCCGCTATTGCGGATCTTGGCGATATAGCTTGAGAAATCCTTGGTGCCGGTCGGCGAAAAGACCTTGCCGACGAATTCCTTGTTCGCCTTACGGAGTTCGTCCTCGAACACCTCGACGCTGTTGTGACCCCAGGCGTAGTCCATGCCGATAGCGTAGAACTTCTTGTATGGTGCCTCGCGCAGGAACAGCGAGACGGCGCGGGTGCCCATCGGCCCCGAAATATTGGCGCGGAAGAAGTTCGGCACGTACGACTCGGCTGTAAGCCGGCCGTCGCCATTGTCTGAGGAGATAAAGATCGAGTTCCATTCCTCGAGCTGAGGCACCACCGCCAGCGCCTCGGATGACATCACGATGCCATTGAAGATGCGGCAGCCGCGGCGCTCCACCATCTCTTGCGCCTTGCGCACGCAGTTGGCGGGGTTGCCGCCCGTGTCCTCGATGATGAGTTCGATCGGCCGACCGATCACGCCGCCCTCCGCGTTGACGGTCTTCGCCCACATCTCAATGCCGCGGCGCATCTGCTGGCCGACGGAGCCAACCGGCCCCGTTAGGGCGAGAGGCATGCCGATCTTGATCGGCGCGGCGGCGGAAGCGGGCCGGATGATGGCGGGCGCGCTCAGGATCGCGGCGCTTGCGGCGCCAGCCTTCAGCACGCCACGACGATTGAATGTCTTGTTAGTCATGCGCGTCTTTTCCCTTGGTCTTTATTTGATTTTTTGCCAGACGAGGCATCGTACGGACCGGGATCTCCAATGTGAGATCTTCCCGTCCGCAAAGGTAGTTTGGATCGGCTTTACCCGCAAGGAGGCTGCTTCTGACGACGACTGTTGCGTTGAAGCTTTGCAATGGCTTGTCTTCTTACCTTGCGGGTGGATCGTACCCATCTGGCCGGGGTGCCCTTGACGGTTCAGGCGGCCAGGCAGACGTGTCAGTCATGCTGGCTTCGCAGCGTAACGCCACGGCAGAAATTCGTCGATCCGGTTGATCTTATGATCGACAATGCTGCGGAGCACGTCTGTCAGCCAGGCTTGCGGATCGACGCCGTTGATCTTCGCCGTTTCGATCAGCGAGGCGATGATCCCTCAGTTTTCGCCGCCAGCGTCGTGGCCGGCGAACAGCCAGTTTTTTCGCCCAGAGCGAGTTCCCGTTCATTCTGCCCATGTCGGGCAATCTTACCGGGTCCACTATCGATGGCACGCCTATTTTGGCTCCGAGGTGAAGGTTTACCGTACCTTCCGTCGTAGTGACGGCCAGATTGTCGGCCTTGAGCGTGATGAAGGTGTTACGGTTCTCGCGCCATACTGGGTTTTGGATGCCGCCGTATGCCAGGCGATGAAGCTTGGCAGCCCGATGCTGGCTATCGATGCGCTGCGGGAAGTGCATGAGCTTCTCTGTGCCCTCGGTTTTCGGCGAGACTTTGTCGATGAAGCCTCACCGATGGAGACCGCGCATGATGGTTCAAAAGCCGATAGCACCGGCACAACTGCCTCTGCCATTTCAACCGGCGACGAACGCAGGGCTCACGGAGCCGGAGCTGCGCCTCGTTGTGACGGCCCTGGCGCAACTGCTGCTCTCAGCGGCCACGAGCTGTCCGGGAGGGGCAAACGATGAATGACATGCAGCACATTGCCTTTCCACCCGCACTGCTCAAGCGCCAAGCGGTCGTGTATGTGCGTCAGTCAACGCAAAGTCAGGTCATGACCAACCTGGAAAGCCAGCGTCGTCAGTATGATCTGGTGGAAATGGCTCGCAGTTACGGGTTCGCCGGGATCGATGTCATTGACGATGATCTTGGGATATCCGCCAGCGGCTACAAGGCCCGTCCCGGGTTCGAGCGACTGGTGGCGATGCTGTGCTCCGGGTCAGTCGGAGCGGTCTTTTGCCTGGAAGTGTCGCGCCTGGCCCGCAACGGCCGAGACTGGCATCACATGCTGGAGCTTTGCGGGCTGGTCGATGCTCGCGTGATCGACCACGACGGCGCTTACGATCCGCGTCATCCCAATGACAGGCTCCTTCTCGGCATGAAGGGCAGCATCAGCGAGTTTGAGCTCGGCGTTTTGAGAACACGGATGGTGGAGGCGGCCAGGGCGAAAGCCCGGCGCGGAGAACTGCGGCATACCCCGCCCATCGGCTATCTCTGGGACCGTGATGCCGGAGTGATGTTCGATCCAGACCTGTCTTCTGTCCTGTGCGAGATGCGGGCGGCGGCTGCACGTGGTTTATGCCGGCCGCAAGCCACGCCCGGTCTATCGCTGTGACAACGCCAATCTCCTGCTTGGCCAGAAACGCTGCATCACCTTCGGTGGCGCGCGGGCCGAGAAACTCATCACGGATGCAGTTCTCGAAGCCGTGGCACCGTTGGCCATTGATGCAGCCCTTGAGGCACGGGCGATCATGAGCCGGACCATGGAGGATAAGCGATCAGTCCTTGAGCTGGAGTTGCAGCAAGCCCGGTACGAGGCAACGCTTGCAGAGCGTCGCTATGCTGCCTGCGATCCCGATAACCGTCTCATTGCCGCTGAACTGGAAAAGCGATGGGAAGAAGCATTGGGACGTGTACGCACCTTCGAACAGCGCCTGGACATGGAAGCGACCGTCGTTCCGGAAGTCGACGCCGCGCTTCTACAGGGATTGGCACAGGACCTTGAAGCCGCCTGGATCGCCCCGGACACACCCATGCATGACGAACAACGACTGATCAGGACCCTGATCGAAGACATTGTCGCCGACATTGACGATGCAACCGGAGAGATCATTCTTGTCATCCACTGGAAAGGCGGGCGGCATACCGAATTGCGGGTCAAGAAACCGAAGACCGGTGAGCATAATGCCCGCACGAGCGACGAGGCTTTGGGGATCATCCGCGAAATGGCTGGCCGATGGTCGGATGAGGCGATTGCAGCAAGCCTGAACCGGATGGAATACGCACCGGTCAGGGGAAGACGTGGACAGCCATGCGCGTCGGATCCATTCGCCGTGTCAACGACATCCATGGCTATCTGTCTGCCGATAAGGAAGGCCAATGGCGCACCATGACCGAGGCCGCAAAAGAACTTGGCGTCACCAATCACGTCATTAGACGGCTGATAAAGGACGGGATTTTGCCCGCCAATCAGGTCATAGACGGTGCACCATACCAAATTCAGGCAGAGCACCTTCATTCCGAACAGATACGCCACGCTCTTGAATGTACCCGCAAAAGGCGCCCGTGTCGCGGAGATGACGCCAATCAGGGTTCAATGTTTCCAATTGCTTACGAAGGGGGTGCACAATGACCAACCACTTGCGATGGCGCGAATGCTGCGTTCGGCGGTGTTGTGGTCGATTTCCAGAAAGCCATAACCCAAATAGGGCTGTAACCGCTTGAGACGGGTGAGCGCATAGCGGATGGCCTGCGCCAGACGTAATTTGCCGGAGATCCGCCGCGACTGCGCCGTGAGCCAAGTCTCCAGATCGTCCACAACCGGCCGAACTTCGGTTTGGTGCAATCGCACCCGCTCATCCGGCGGCGAGCCTCTTGCCTTCTTCTCGATGGCGTAGAGTTCCGCAATCCGCTGGATGGCTTCTTCGACAATGGTGGAGTCCTGCGCCTTGTGGACGTCGATGAATTTGCGTCGGATCCACACAGGTCCACCGGATTATATCCGGTCGTAACACTGAACCTTGATAGCTCGGTGTTCGTGCTGCTGCTAACGGCGGATGGGCCGAGGGCAGCGTCCTGCCCAAGGCGTCCCCCGTCCGGTCGCGCAGGTGGTGGGTCATCGCAGCCATAATCGCTGACGCTGTCAGTTTGGGTCGGGGCCGATGCCATAGCTACTGCGGGTAAGGAAGAATGCCGTATTATAGTAGGATTTTTCCGAGGTCGACTTCGGGTGGGGTAGAATTCTTTTAGAGATTAAATACACATATTATCAATAATTTAATCAGCTATCCTGGGGACGGGGCATCCCATAATCACACCAATCAATTCCAGCTCGGCGACCCGAAATCCACCAATTCATAAAGTCCTCGGACAGACACTTGGAGTCTGTCCGGAAATCACATGATGGATGGTAGAGCTTTCGGATCATGAGGCGGATCGAGGCGAGTTTCAGGAAGGCGAGCGCCTTGGCGTTAAGGCACTTCCAGACCCTGGCAAGGCGGCGGCAACGTCCGAGCCAGGCAAAGGTCCGCTCGACAATCCAGCGCTTGGGCAGCACGACGGAACCCTCGGCGCGATCGGAGCGCTTGATGATCTTCCCATTGAGCTGGGAGAGGCATTTCTCACGGCCTTCTGGAACCGCTCCCCTTGATAGCCACCATCGCCGTAGAGCTTGAGCAGGAAGGGGTGCAGGCCGAACAGAGTGGCCATCACCACCACGCCGCCGTCGCGGACGATGGATCTGAGGTCGTCCACGGCCTCTCCTTTCGGGGTTACCATTTGCGTTCAAACTTGCTGCGCAGGAAAATTGCGATTGCGTTCATCATGATGAGGAAGGTCAGCAGCACCAGGATCGCCGCCGAGGTTCGACTGACGAAACCGCGTTCGGGGCTGTCGGCCCAGATGAAGATCTGTGTGGGCAGAGCAGTAGCGCTGTCGAAGGGAGTGGCTGGTGCCGATGTGATGAAGGCGTTCATCCCGATCAGCAGCAGCGGCGCGGTTTCGCCCAAGGCCTGCGCCAGACCGATGATGGTGCCGGTCATGATGCCGGGCATGGCCAATGGCACCACATGACCGAAGACCACCTGCTGCTTCGATGCGCCCACCCCCAAAGCTGCCTCGCGAATCGAGGGGGGCACGGCTTTCAGGGCGGCGCGCGTTGCGATGATGATCGTCGGCATCGTCATCAACGCAAGTGTCAGGCCGCCGACGAACGGCGCCGATCGCGGCATTCCGAACCAGCCGATGAAAACCGCCAGTGCAAGGAGGCCAAAGACCACGGATGGGACGGCGGCCAGGTTGTTGATGTTGACCTCGATCACGTCGCTGAGCTTGTTCTTAGGAGCAAACTCTTCAAGATAAATGGCCGCGCCAATCCCAAGTGGAAAAGAGATCAGAAAACACGTCAGAAGCGCCCAAAACGACCCCATGATCGCCCCCTTCAGGCCGGCAAGCTCGGGAAAGCGGCTGTCTGCGTTGGTGATCAGGTCGGTATTGATGCGCGAGGTTATGACCCCCGCTGCCACCAACTGGTCGTAATAGGCGATCTGTTCGTCGTCGAGACGGCGCAGTTGCGCTGGCGTTTCCCGGTCCAGCAATCCTTTGTAAAGCTGGTCGTAAGGATCAGAAACCGGCACCGTCAGGCTGATCGGTCTGCCCGATCAGCGAGGGATCGGCAACTACGCGGTCGCGCAGCTGAAATTGAGCGCCGTTCGACAGAATACCACCGATCGCACGCATTGCTGCCCGGTTTGTCGGATCTACTGAAGGCAGGTGCGAAACAACCGCTGCGTCAAGAATATCATCGAAGTCGCCACGCGGCAGACTGTCGAGACTGACCTCCGCCGGGTCAATGAACACTTCAAGCGTCGCTTGGGTCTGGGTAAAGGCCTTGTAGCCCGTCGACACCAGCGAGGCGATCAAGATGAACAGCATCAGGAACGCGATACTGATCGCGGCGATGCCCAAGCCCTGCAGAATATATTGCTTTCGATGCCGCCGAGACAGGGTCCTCCGGATCTTGTCAGTCGTCCCCTCGGGCGCGGACCCGGATAAAATGTCGGTCATTGGACAGGGCCTCAATCGTAGGCTTCGCGGTATTTTCGGACGATCCGAAGCGCGAAAATGTTGATGACAAGAGTGACGATGAACAGCATCATTCCGAGGGCAAAGGCGGCCAGTGTCTTGGGGTTGTCGAACGAGGTATCTCCGATCAGCAGCGTGACGATCTGCACCGTGACGGTCGTGACACTCTTCAACGGGTTCAGCGTGAGGGTCGCCATCAGACCCGCCGCCATGACGACGATCATCGTCTCGCCGATGGCGCGGCTGACTGCCAGAAGGACACCGCCGACAATGCCAGGGATCGCCGCGGGGAACAGCACGTTCAGCACCGCCTCGGCGCGGGTGGCCCCAAGGGCCAGTGCGCCATCGCGCATGGCGCGCGGCACCGCCGACAGGGCGTCATCGGCAAAGGAGGAAATGAACGGGACCAGCATAATGCCCATCACCCCGCCCGCCGCCAGCGCCGTGTTGGGCGCGACGGGGATGCCCATCGACGCGCCAAAGCTGCGGATCGCTGGCGCCACGACGAGGATCGCGAAGAAGCCGTAGACGACCGTCGGCACGCCGGCGAGAATTTCCAGCATCGGCTTGGCAACCGCGCGGACGCGCTTGGGCGCGAATTCGACAAGGTAGATGGCGGACAAGAGCCCGATCGGCGCCGCGATCAGGATCGCGACGACGGTGATGACGATCGTGCCAACGATCACTGGGACCCAGCCAAAGGCGCCTACGGCGGCGATTTGATCGGCGCGGATCGGGATCTGCGGCTCCCAATTCAGGCCAAAGAGGAATTCGGTCAGCGGCACCAGCCGCAGGAACTTGTATGTCTCGAAGGTCAGCGACGCGACGATGCCCATGGTGGTAAAGATGGCAACAACCGAGCAGAAGATCATAAGGCCCGACACGATCCGCTCGACCCCCTGGCGCGCGCGGAAGTCGGCCGAAACCTTTTGCCGGGCAAAGACCATGATGGCGAGGCAGAGAAGCGCCGTCAGCAGGACAAGCCCAAGCGCAGCAAGTTCGTGCAGCTCGGTCAGGCGCTCGGCGGCAGCCAGTTTCCACGGCTCGGGCTGGCCAAAGATGCGGCCTCCCGCGATCGACTGGATTTCGGCCAGGATCAAATCGACTTGACCTTTGTCCAGACCGGTGAGCGTGCCCTCGGGCAGCGCGGACATCAAGATCGTGTTGACGGCCGGCCCTTGCAGCACCAGCCAGACCAAGATCACGACCACTACTGGCACCAGCATCAGCAGCAGGCCAAAAAGGCCGTGATAATTCGACACCGAATGCAGCCTTGCGCCGCCGTCGCGGATGCCGGTCGCGGCGCGCCGGTTCAGCGCATAGGCCATAAGGCTGGCGACCAGAAGAATAGCGAAAGCCAAGGTCGTCATCGGTTACACCCGCTCATAGTAAAGCGCCCGGGCCGGAAGAAACCGGCCCGGGCAAGATCAGACCGGCCTTCAGCGTGCGGGGGCGTCCATCGCCTTGCCGTCCAGAACGTTGTCCTGCAGGGCCTGCAAGCGGTCTTCGGCCAGCGGCACCAGGCCGCGCTCGGACAGGTAGCCGCCCGGTGCCAGCGCGTCGTCGGACATGTATTCCTCGATGAAGGCATCGAGGTTCGGGATCACGCTGCGGTGTGCGTTCTTCACGTAGAAGTACAGCGGTCGCGAGATCGGGTAGGATTTATCGGCGATGGTCTCGATTGACGGCTCGACGCCTTCGATCTTTACGCCCTTCAGCTTGTCCATGTTCTCATAGAGGAACGAGTAGCCAAAGATGCCCATCGCGTTCGGGTCAGCCTCGATGCGCTTAACGATCAGGTTGTCGTTCTCGCCGGCCTCGACAAAGGGGCCGTCTGTGCGCATGCGCGAGCAGTTCTGTTCGACCCAATCACCGTCAAAATCGCCATTGGCAACATAATCCAGTTCTTTGCAACCGGCATGCATGGCCAACTCGACGAAGGCGTCGCGGGTGCCGGATGTCGGCGGCGGGCCATAGGCCAGGATGTCGGTGTCAGGTAGGTCGGGGTTGATTTCCGACCACTTGGTGTAGGGATTGTCGGCCCATTCGCCGTCAACCGGAACCTGCGCGCCAAGGGCCAGGTAGATTTCGCCCAGTGTCAGATCCCAGTCAGAATCGTTGTCGCGCGAGATCGCCAGCGAAAGGCCGTCAAAACCGATCAGCGCCTCAGTGATGACGGTGACGCCATTTTTCTGGCACAGTTCGTATTCCGACGCCTTCATGGCGCGCGATGCGCCGGTGACATCGGGATGCGCTTCGCCAACGCCGCCACAGAAAATCTGCATGCCGCCGCCGGTGCCGGTTGATTCGACGATGGGCGACGGGGCACCGGTATTGTTGACAAATCGCTCTGCCACCGCTTGCGTGTATGGAAACACGGTCGACGACCCGACGATGCGGATCGCATCGCGGTTTTGTGCGAAAGCGGCAGTCGTGGAGATAGCGGCAATCGCACAGGCAGAGACGGTAAGTTTCAGGTAAGACATCATAGCTCCCAGGTTTGCATCGATCGCTGTCACGACGATGATGGTTGGATACGCTGGGTTTGTGATGCTGGTGTGAAAGTTTTATTACAGTTTCATGACAAGTAGCTTGGGAGATCGATCGCGCAACGTATCTGAAGTTTTCTTAGAGCCCAATCCGAAAAGAGTTGAACGATTTCAGCATGTTGTGATCTGTCCGGTTGCCACACTGGACGGAGTCGATGATGCCCTGGAGCGAAGTCGCTCGCCTCTAGTATCGGCGAAAGGATCCTCGCTACGCAAGCGACCTGACCGACCGAGAACAGGCGTTGATCTCGCCGTTCATGCCACCGCCGAAGCGGCTCCGCCAACCGCGAACAACGAACCTGCGCGAGGTGAACTGCCACTGGCCGAAAAAATCGGCGAACCGTCCCGGCTACTGATGGCGCTTCGAATGCTGGGCACAACGCGCATCTCTCTCGGCAGCTATGAGGCTGCGAAAGAAGCTTTTTGCGCCGGCCTTGATTTACGACCCAGCGGCACAAGAGAGTTACCTGCTGGCCGTTGGCGAAGACCCGGGAGTTTGGCGTCATCGCTATCTGACCTGGATTGACTGTTGGCTCGGCAATATCGAGCAGGCTCAGTCATGGTGCGATACAGTATTGACGCGAGCCCGCCAGTTGCCGAACCGGTTCGCCCGCAGCATTATGCTGGGCATGGAGGCTCATTTCCACTGTTGGTGCGGCAATACGGTTGAGGCGCTCCAATGTAGCGAGGAAGCCGTCATCGCTTCGCAGGACCAAGGTATCAGCCAGTACGCCGCGAGGTCAAACACCATCCACGGCTGGGCACTGGCCGCGAACGGAGCCGTCGATCAGGGGCTGCCAGAGGCTTTTGAGGGTGCGCGAGCATCGCACAACTTGAAATCAAAGAACGGTAAATGGCGCCAGTCATTGATTGTCGGGGATATTACGGGACATCTGATCTTTAACCCTGTCTTCAAACCGCGGTTCGTCACATTGATCGGTCAGGTGATCACCGGAGGTCGAAGCAAGCCCTTCAACCGACTGACTATTGATCGATCGATTTTTCAATGTCTTTCACCCGTTTCTCTGCCGATTCCTTGTCGCTGATGGCCTTTTCAAGCTTTTCGCGGCTGCAATCGATATATTCCTGCAACTTCTCTGCATATGTTTCGATATCGGAGAGACAACGGCGGCTCGCGCCCACATTGTCAAAAGTTGCGCCGTCGTCCAGGCAAATTGGCGGCAGTGGTTCATTACACAGAATTTGGGCGTTAGCACCCACCGTATAAGAACTAGCGGCAGCCAATATCATGACCGACAGGAGCAAGGGCACAATTCCCATGACACACCTAAGCTATTTGCGCGCTCGTTGACCGGCCGGCCAACTTTCTTAACCACAGCATCTACTCTCCATCGCTCGGATGTCAAAGGCAGTAATGATAGGATACCTTTTTTCCCGCTTTGCCGTATGGCCTCTAATCCAACGCAGCCGGCACCTCCAGCCGCGCCGCACGGCACGCGGCGATCACGGTGTTGCGCAACAGACAGGCGATGGTCATCGGTCCGACGCCGCCGGGTACCGGCGTGAGAGCGCCCGCAACCGCCGCCGCCTCTGCGTAGTGCACGTCGCCGACCAATCGATTTTTGCCGCTGCCGTCTTCGCGAGGTACACGGTTGATGCCGACGTCGATCACGATGGCGCCGGGCTTGATCCAGTCACCTCGCACCATTTGCGGCCGCCCGACGGCCGCGACCAGCAGGTCCGCGCCTCTGCTCACATCCGCCAGGTTACAGGTGCGGGAGTGCGCGATTGTCACGGTGCAGTTCGCCGCCAGCAGCATCTGCGCCATCGGCTTGCCGACAATGTTGGAACGGCCCAGCACCACCGCGTGGAAGCCGGTCAGATCCCGGCACACGGTCTCTGCCAGGATCATGCAGCCGCGAGGCGTACAGGGCTCCAGGGCGGGCAACCCCAGCGACAACCGCCCGACATTGACCGGATGGAAGCCGTCTACGTCCTTTTCCGGGGAGATCCGTTCGATGACCGTCTGCTCGTCGACATGATCCGGCAGCGGCAGTTGCACGAGGATACCATGCACGGCGGGGTCGGCATTCAACCGGCCCAGCAGGCGCACCAACTCGGCCTGCCCCGTCTCCGCCCCCAGCCGATGATGGAAGGAGGCGATGCCGGCCTCCTCGCAAGCCTTGACCTTGTTGCGGACATAGACGTCGCTCGCGGGGTCATCGCCGACCAGAACCACCGCCAGGCCCGGCTTGACCGTCAGGCTGCTGACGGCCTCCGCCACCTTGTCCCGCAGCGCCTGCGCCACCGCCTTCCCGTCTATCCGTTCTGCACTCATAGCTCTGCCTCGATAGCGGCGGCGAGCACAGCCGCATCACCGCGAATGGTGAGAACTTTGTTGCGGGATGCCGCGCCGCTCGTGATGGCGATGGCGGATTTCGGCACGCGCCACTGCTTGGCCAGAAACTTCACCAGGGCCTGGTTGGCCTTGCCGTCCACCGGCGGCGCGGAAAGCCTGATGCGCAACCATATTTTCCCCGCACTGTCGGCCACAACCCCTCCAAGCTCGTCTTTGCTGGCGCCCGGCGTGACGCGCACCGCCAGCCGCACCTCGCCCGCGCCTGCAGTGACGGGCATCGAGTTCAGACCCCGCTCATCACGATCCGCGCCAGCACATCCCGCAGGAAGATCAGGCCGAGGATGAGGACGACGGGCGAGAGATCGATCCCGCCCAGGTTAGGCAGGAAATTGCGTATCGGGCGCAATGCCGGCTCGGTCAGGCGGAAGCAAAAATTGCCAATCATATAGACAAGCTGGTTGCTGGTGTTCACCACGTTGAACTGGACAAGCCAAGTCAGGATCGCGCCGATGATGATGATCCAGATGTAAATCGATATGACGGTCGAGAGGATATTGAAAAGTGGTATCATGATCACATCCATCGCGGCGCACTCACTAGGGGAAGCTCTGTCAGGTCGGGGCAAAGCTAGTCATCATGGTGCCGCGCGGCAAGGCTGGCGAACGTCCGCAGCAATTCGTCTCTTGCTCCGAAAGCTTTCTGGCGCAACAAACCCTGCGAACCCATTACTGGAGAGTTGTTCTCATGGCTACCGCCATCGAACAGCTGCGCGAATCGCTCCTCGCGCAGGTAGAGGCCGCCGCGTCATCCGCGGCGCTGGAAGAGGTACGCGTCTCGGCGCTCGGCCGCAAAGGCGCGATCACCGAGCAGATGAAGTCGCTCGGCAAAATGGCGCCCGACGAGCGCGCGCGCCGCGGGCCAAGCGTTCAATGCGCTGAAAGACGAGGTCTCGGCGGCATTAGAAGCGCGGAAAGCGGCGCTGGCCACGGTCGAACTGGAAGAGCGGCTGGCTCACGGAACGGGTGGACATTACTCTGCCGGTGCGCCCGCAGCCGGAAGGCCGCCTGCACCCCCTGATGCAGACCTGGGACGAGCTCGTCGCAATCTTCGGCGAGATGGGCTTTCGCGTCGCCGAGGGGCCGGATATCGAGGATGACTGGCACAATTTCACCGCGCTGAACATTCCGGAGGAGCATCCGGCGCGCCAGGAGATGGACACCTTCTATCTGCGGGAGAACGCCGAAGGCGAGCGCACCGGTGCTGCGCACCCACACCTCGCCGGTGCAGATCCGCACCATGCTGAGCCAGAAGCCGCCGATCCGCATCATCGTGCCGGGCCGCACCTTCCGCAGCGACCACGACGCGACCCACTCGCCCATGTTCCACCAGGTGGAGGGGCTGGTGGTGGACGAGACGACCCATATGGGCCACCTGAAGGGCACGCTGATCGAGTTCTGCCGCGCCTTTTTCGGCATCGACGACCTGCCGGTGCGTTTCCGCAACAGCACTTCCCCTTCACGGAGCCAAGCGCGGAAGTGGACATCGGCTGCTCGCGCGAGGGCGGCGGGCTGACCATCGGCGCGGGCGGCGACTGGCTGGAGATTCTCGGCTCCGGCATGGTGCACCCGAAGGTGCTGGAATACTGCGGCATCGATTCGACCAGGTATCAGGGCTGGGCCTTCGGCATGGGGATCGAGCGCATCGCCATGCTGAAATACGGCATCCCGGACCTGCGCACCATGTATGACAGCGACCTGCGCTGGCTGCGTCATTACGGCTTCATGCCGCTGGATGTGCCGAGCCTGCTGGGAGGGCTCGCCCGATGAAATTCACGCTCGGCTGGCTGAAAGAGCATCTGGAGACGGATGCCTCTCTGGACGAAATCTGCGACGCGCCTCACCATGCTAGGGCTGGAGGTAGACGGCGTCACCGACCCGCCGCAGCACTGGCTTCGTTCACCGTCGCCTATGTGATCGAGGCGAAGCAGCACCCGAATGCCGACCGCCTGCGCGTCTGCCGCGTACAGACCGCCGACGGCGAGGTCCAGGTGGTCTGCGGCGCCCCGAACGCCCGCACCGGCATGAAGGGCGTGTTCGCGCCGGAAGGCACCTATATTCCCGGCACCGGCATCACGCTGAAAGCCGCCGAAATCCGCGGCGCAGGCTTCCAGCGGCATGCTGGTCTCCGAGCGGGAGTTGCAGCTTTCCGACGAGCACGAGGGCATCATCGACCTGACCGAGCAGGATCCGCCCGTCGGCACGCCGTTCGCGAAGGTCATGGGCCTGGACGATCCCGTCGTGGAGATCGGCCTGACGCCGAACCGCGGCGACTGCGCCGGCATCCGCGGCATCGCCCGCGACCTGGCCGCCGCCGGCCTCGGCACGCTGAAGCCGAGCCGCGCTATACCGGCACGGTGCCCGGCGCGTTCGTCTCGCCGATCCAGGTGCATCTGGAGGCGGGCGACGCCTGCCCCATGTTCGTCGGCCGCTATGTCCGCGGCGTGAAGAACGGCCCCTCCCCCGCCTGGCTGCAACAGCGGCTGAAAGCCATCGGCCTGCGGCCGATCTCGGCGCTGGTGGACATCACCAACTATTTCACCTTGGACCGGGCCCGCCCGCTGCACGTGTTCGATGCGGACAAGGTGCATGGCGACATTCATGTGCGCTTCGCCCGCGATGGCGAGAAATTACTGGCGCTGGACGGCAAGGAATACTACTCGCCGACGACACCATGTGCATGATCGCCGACGAGAAGCTCGGCGAAGCGTTCGGCGGCATCATGGGCGGCGAGGCTGTCGGGCTGCACCGAGGAGACGCGTTAACGTCTTCATCGAAAGCGCGCTGGTTCGATCCGGTGCGCACCGCCGCGACCGGCCGCAAGCTCGGCATCCACTCCGATGCCCGCTACCGGTTCGAGCGCGGCGTCGATCCGCAGCTCGCTGATCCCCGGCGCGGAGGCCGCCACGGCCATGATCCTGGAGCTTTGCGGCGGCGAGGCGTCGGAATTGGTGATCGCGGGCGAGGAGCCGGAATGGCAGCGCTCCTATCCCTTCCGCCCGCAGCGGGTGAAGGAACTGACCGCCGTCGAGGTGGCCCGCGGACGAAGCGGAGCGCACGTTGACCCGCTGGGCTTCGGCTGGGAGTTCCGCAATGACGGCATCCGCGTCTCGCCGCCCTCCTGGCGGCCGGACGTGCACGGCGAGGCCGACCTGGTCGAAGAGGTGATCCGCGTGCATGGCTATGACGCCATCCCGATTACCCCCCTGCCCCGCCCGACCGTGCTGCCGCTGCCTGCCGTCAGCGAGACCCAGGCCCGCCGCCCGCGCGCCCGCCGGGCGCTCGCCGTGCGCGGCCTGATGGAATGCGTGACCTTCTCCTTCATGCCAAAGACGCCGTCGGCGAAAGTTCGGCGGCGGCGATGAAACGCTGACGGTGGCCAATCCGATCTCCGCCGAACTGGACCAGATGCGGCCCTCGATCCTGCCGAACCTGCTGGATGCGGCGATGCGCAACCGCAACCAGGGCCAGCGCTCCGCCGGCCTGTTCGAAGTGGGGCCGCAATACCGGGACCCCTCCCCCACCGGCCAGGATCTGATGGCGAGCGGCATCCGCTTCGGCCAGACCGGCCCGCGCCACTGGGCGGAGAGCCCGCGCGCCGTGGACGCCTTCGACGCCAAGGCCGACGCGCTGGCGGCTCTGGAAGCGGCAGGTGCGCCGGTCGCCAACGTGCAGATCGCGGCTGAGGCGCCCGGCTGGTATCATCCGCGGCCAATCGGGCTCGATCCGGCTCGGCAAGAATGTGCTGGCGACGTTCGGCACGCTGCATCCGGCCATCCTGCGCGACTTTGATCTGGACGGACCGGTTGCGGGCTTCGAATGTTTCCTGGATCTTATCCCGGTACCGCGTGCGAAGGGCGGCAAGGCGCGGCCGTTGCTGAAGACGGAGGCGCTGCTGCCGGTCGAGCGGGATTTCGCGTTCCTGGTGGACGAAGGCGTTGCGGCCGAAGCGTTGCTGCGCGCCGTGCGCGGCGCCGACAAGGCGATGATCGCCGATGCGGCGGTTTTCGACCTTTATACCGGCCAGGGCGTGCCGGAGGGCCAGAAGTCGCTCGCCGTCGCCGTCACCTATCAGCCGCGCGAGGCGACACTGACCGACGAACAGATCGAGGCGCTGGGCGCCAAGATCGTCGCCGCGGTGGAGAAGGCGACGGGCGGGAAGTTGCGGGGCTAGCCCATCCAGTGCATCCCCGGCCATGCCGAAGGCATGGGCCGGGGCCGCTTTGGTGAGGCATGCTCGGACGCGGTCCCGGCTCGCCACTTCGCGGCGGCCGGGAATGCACAGGACTATCGCTGAGGGACCATTGCCATGTCCAAACCTGTCCCCCACCTGATCGCCAAGCCGTTGCCGCTGAATGGCAATGGGACGTGCTGCGGGCGGTGCGGGACTTGCGGCTGCCAGACTGCTGGGTCGCCGCCGGCTTTGTGCGCAACGCCGTCTGGGACCTGCTGCACGGCTATGCCGAGCCAACGCCGCTTGCCGATGTGGACGTGCTGTTTTTCCGCAACGCGCCGGACGATGCCTATGACGAGCAGGCGCTGGAAGCCACTCTCACCCAAGCGTTGCCACAACACTGCTGGCAGGCGCGCAACCAGGCGCGCATGCATCATGTGAACGGCTTCGCGCCGTTCTGCTCGTCCGCGCATGCCATGTGCCATTGGGTGGAGACGCCGACGGCCACCGGCCTGGCGCTGGACCGGCTGGACCGGCTGCAGATCAACGCGCCGCTGGGTGTTGGGGATTTAATGAGCTTGCGGGTGCAGCCCGGCCCAATGTTTCGCGACGAAGCGGCGGGCAATCTATCGCGAGCGCATCCGGCGCAAGGCCTGGACGGCGCAATGGCCGAAGCTGCGGGTGCTTGGCCTGTAGATCGGGTCGCGATCAAACGCTGTAGTCGATAATCCGCACCTCGCCCTGGGCAAGGTCCAGTACCGCACAGCTTAACCGACGGCCGTTGCGCGGATCGCGCGCGTCGCCCGCCGAACCCGGGTTGACGACCAGTGTCTCGCCAGCCCACTCCGCCGTTTGCTGGTGCGTATGCCCGTACAGCACGATATCGGCTGTCGGCCTCGTCAAAGCGCTGAAGCTCGCGCGTGCCGGGCAGCACATACTCGCCATAGGGCTGCCAGGGCGTCGAATGCACCAGCAGCAGGCGCTTGTCCGCCCGCGTCAGTTCCAGGCTGTCGGGCTGCGCCGCCAGCCAGCCGACCAACTCCTGGTCAACCGAAGCCGGCCGCCCTCGCCCGCTCGCCCTGGGGGCCAAGAAAGCCCCATTCGTGATTGCCGAGGATCGTGGGGATGTCGGTTTTCCCGCAGCCAGCCGACCACCTCGTTGGAAAAGCGGTAGTCGTAGATGCTGTCGCCGAGGCATACGATTTCGTCAACCGGCCCCATCAGCTCGACGGCCTTCAAGAGTCCCGGCAAATTGCCGTGAATGTCGGATACGATGCCAATTTTCATGTAGCCTTTCTTGAAGTATCTTTATATATCGGCGATGTCGCTGGCGGCAAAAGCCTTCCGGCCAGTCGATCTTGGCGATGGCGTCATAGGCCCGGGCGCGCGCCGCCTGAATAGTATCGCCGATGCCGGTGATGCCCAGCACGCGGCCGCCGCCGCCAGCAGGCGCTTCTCCATCGCCTTGGTTCCGGCGTGGAACGGGACCACGTCGAGCCGCCCTGTCAAGTCCTCCAGGCCCTTGATCTCCGTGCCCTTCTCATAGCTGCCGGGGTAGCCGTTCGCCGCCATCACCACACAGACCGCCGCCTCGTCCTCGTACCAGCGCAGGTCGAACTGATCGAGCAGGCCGTCGCGCGCGGCGAACATGGCGGGCACCAGGTCGGATTGCAGCCGGGGCAACAGTACCTGCGCCTCCGGGTCGCCCAGGCGGCAATTGAACTCGATTACCTTGGGACCATCGGCGGTCAGCATCAGGCCGGCATAGAGAATGCCCTTATAGGGCGCGCCCTCCGCCGCCATGCCGGCGACGACGGGATTAATGATCTCGGCCATGATGCGCTCGCGCATGGCTTCGTCCACCTTGGCGCGGGCGAATAGGCGCCCATGCCGCCGGTATTGGGGCCGGTATCGCCGTCGCCGGCGCGCTTGTGGTCGCGGGCCGTGCCGAAGGGCAGCGCGGTCTTGCCGTCGACGAGCGCGAAGAAACTGGCTTCCTCGCCTTCCATGAACTCTTCGACCACGATCTCGGCCCCGGCCTCCCCGAACACCCGGTCGGTCATGGCCTGGTCGATGGCAGCGACGGCTTCCGCTGTCGTTTCGGGGATTAGCACGCCCTTGCCGGCGGCGAGGCCATCCGCCTTCACCACCACCCGGCCCGGCTGGGCCTCGACATAGGCCTTGGCCGCTTCCGGGTCCGTAAACCGCCTATAGGCGGCCGTAGGGCACGCCGATATTTGGCGCACAGGTCTTTCATGAACCCTTTTGAGCCCTCGATCTGCGCGGCCGCGGCGCTGGGGCCGAATGCCGAAATGCCGGCCGCCTCCAGCCGGTCCACCAGCCCAGCACAGAGCGGTGCCTCCGGCCCGACCACCACCAGGTCGATGGCGTTGTCGCGGGCAAAAGCTTCGATGCCGTCAAGATCGTCGGCGGCGAGATCGGGCAGACACGTTGCCTCCTGCGCGATGCCGGCATTGCCGGGCGCGCAATAGAGCGCGTCACACAAAGGGGATGCGGCGATGGCCCAGCACAGCGCATGCTCGCGCCCGCCGCCGCCGATAACGAGAAACTTCACGAATGCTGCTCCTGTCGAGTTGCTGCAAATCTTGTAGCATCGGCCTCCATGACACCAACCCGACAGAAGCGCCGATCTTCTCGCCCCGCCCGCCTCCAACCAGCCGGAATTTTCGGTTGGCGACCTGGCGCGCGCCATCAAGGGCGTGCTGGAGGGCGAATTCGGCCGCGTGCGCGTGCGGGGCGAGATTACCGGCTTCAAACGCGCAGGCTCAGGCCATCTCTATTTTCGCCTGAAAGATGATGACGCAGTGCTCGATGCCGTCTGCTGGCGGGGTGCGGCCGGCCGCCTGGGCATCCAGCCGCAGGATGGGCTGGAGGTAATCGCGATTGGCAAGGTGACGGCCTATCCCGGCCGCTCCACCTATCAGATCGTGGTCGAGCAGATGGAGATGGCGGGCGAAGGCGCGCTGCTGAAGCTGCTGGAGGACCGGCGCAAAATGCTGGCGGCGGAGGGCCTGTTCGCGCCGGAGCGCAAGGCGCCGCTACCCTTCCTGCCGACGGTGATCGGCGTGATCAGTTCGCCCACCGGCGCGGTAATCCGCGATATCCTGCACCGGCTGAGCGAGCGGTGTCCGCGCCATGTTTTGCTCTGGCCCGTCGCGGTGCAGGGCGAGGCCGCGGCGGCCCAGGTTGCGGCTGCTATCCATGGCTTCAACGCGCTGCCACCGGACGGCAGCGGTCCGGTGCCGCGGCCCGATGTGCTGATCGTTGCCCGCGGCGGCGGCTCGCTGGAGGACCTTTGGGCCTTTAACGAAGAGATCGTAGTGCGCGCCGCGGCGGATTCGGCGATCCCTCTGATCTCCGCCGTCGGGCATGAGACCGACACCACCTTGATCGACTTCGCCGCCGACCGCCGCGCGCCCACACCGACCGCGGCGGCCGAAATCGCGGTGCCGGTGCTGAGCGATCTGATTGCCGCACTGGCGCAATTGCACCACCGCCTGCATGGCAGCGCCCGGCGCGGGCTGGAGGAGCGGGCGCTGCGCGTACAGAGCGCGGGCCGCGGCCTGCCGGAGCCGGTCGCGCTGGTGGAGCAGGCCGCCCAGCGGGTTGACGACCTGACCGAGCGGCTGGCGTTCGCGCTCAGAGCCCGGCTCACGGGGGCGGCGCAGACCGTGCAGGCGACCGCCGCCAAGCTGCGCCACCCGCGGGAGGCGCTGGCGTTGAAGGCGCAGTCGCTGGCGGCCAACAGCCGGGCCTTGAGTCTGGCGGCGCAGCAATCGGTGCGGGGCAACGAGCAGACCTTTGCCCGGATCGATGCCGGCCGACGGTTGCCCCTTGCCTTGACGCGGCGGCTGGACGATACGGAACAGCGGCTTAACCACGCCGTGGCGCTATTGGATTCCTATTCCTATGAGCGGGTGCTCGATCGAGGCTTTGTGCTGGTGCGCGGGCCGGACGGGCCGGTGACGGAGGCCGCCCAGGCGACGCCGGGGTTGGCCGTGACATTGGAGTTCAAGGGCGGTGAAAGCCGGGGTGCTACGATTGACGGCAAGGCTCCAGCAAAGCGGGCGCCGGCGCGGCGGAAAAAGACGTCGGGCCCGCGCAATGGCGGCCAGGGGCGATTGCTGTAGGCGGAGTGCTGCCCGGCAGCCGGCCCCGGATAGCGCCTGCTGCGCTTCCGGGGAAGGGTTCAACTGCGTCCGCTGTATTCCCGCAAAGGCGGAGCCGTGACCGGGACCGCGTGGCTAAATCTCTTGTCCGAAACGACCCCAGATACCTCGGACCGCGTTTCTCGGGTTCGGGAGTACATAAACTACCCCCTACCCATCCCCTGCTTCACCTTTGCGATCTCGTCTTCCGGGATGTCGTCGAAACTGGCGTAATTAAGGCGATAAAGCTTGGCGTAAAGCCCTTCCGCCGCCATCAGCGAGGCATGCTCGCCCTGCTCCACGATGCGGCCCTCGTTCAGCACGATAATGCGGTCGGCGCCGCGGATGGTGGCCAGACGGTGGGCGATGACAATAGCGGTGCGCCCGGTCAGCAGGCGTTTCAGGGCACGCTGGATTTCCAATTCGGTGTAGCTGTCGATATTTGCCGTCGCCTCGTCCAGCACCAGAATGCTGGCGTCGGCGACCAGAGCCCGCGCAAAGCTCAGCAGCTGCCGTTGCCCGAGGCTCAAGTTCGCCGCGCGCTGGTTCAGTTCAGTCTGATAGCCGTGCTCCAGCTTCATGATGAAATCATGTGCGCCGACGGCCTTGGCCGCCTCGATCACGTCGTCCAGGGTCGCATCGGTCTTGGCGTAGCGGATATTCTCCTCGACCGTGGCGGAGAACAGGAAAGGCTCCTGCAGCACCATGGCGATGTGCCTGCCTAGCGACTCCTGCGTCAGCGAGCGAACATCGTAGCCGCCGACACGCACCTCGCCTTCCCACACGTCATAAAAGCGGTGCAGCAGGGCGGTGATGGAGGTCTTGCCGCTGCCGGTCGGCCCCACCAGTGCCACGGTCTCGCCGGGCGCGACCTTGATTGTGATGTCTTTCAGGATCGGAATGCCGGGCACATAACCGAAGGTGACGTTGCGCAGTTCCAGCGAGCCGTCGATGGTGTCGGGCGCGATTGCATCCGGCGCATCCTGCACCTCCACCTCCACATCCATCACCTCGAAAATGCGGTGGCCGGAGGCCATGGCCCGTTGCATGATCGAATACTGGATCGTCAGCGAGCGGATCGGATCGAAGAAACGCTGCACATAGAAAAGAAACGCCACCATCACGCCCACTTCGAGCGTCTGGCCCAGCACCATTGCGCCGCCGACCACCACCACGATCGCCATGGCCGAGCCCGTCAGGCAATCCACGACCGGGATCAACAGATTGGTAAATTTGGAAGCGGTCAGATGGGTGGTCAGGTTTCGGCGCGCCTTGACCTCGAACAGCTCGAAATTCAGGGCTTCGCGGCGCAATTCCTGGATCGCGCGAATGCCATGCACGTTCTCCGCCAGCGCGCCGTTGACGCTGCTGGAGGCCTCCCGCGCTGCCATGAATGCCTTGCGCGCCCAGGGCAGCCAGACCAAGCGGACGGCGAACAGAATCGGCACGACGCTGAGCGCCAATCCGCCCAGCACCGGATCGAGCCACAGCATCACGCCGACAATGCCGAACAGCAACACGATATCGCCGATGACGAAGATCGACGCTTCCAGAAACTCCTGGAGCGAGGCCACATCACCCTGCAGGCGACTCATCAGACGGCCGACCTCGGTCTTGTCCATGAAGCCGAGCGAGACGACCTGCAAGTGGGCGAACATCGCCCGGCGCAGGTCGAACAGCAGATACTGTGCCGTGCGCGAGACGATGATCTCCATCGCGTGGTTGCCGATGTAGTTGACCGTCACGACGCCAAAAAAGATCGCCACGTACCAATGCAACAGGTCCAGGTTGGGCGCTTCGGCGGCCAGGGCCTCATCGATGGTCGCCTTGACCACCAAAGGCACCGCCAATTGGGTGAGCGTGAACAGCAGCACGGCGCCGATGGCCAGGTAGATGCGCCGCTTGTACGTCATGATGTACTGCATGAAGCGGCGGATCACCCAGGGGTCGAACGCGCGGCCGAACAGTTCCTCGTCCTGATCGATCTGCGAGCCGACGACCGCCAGCGGCGCTCCCTTGGCGTTGCTCCGTCGGCTGTGGTTCAGGGAGTTTGTCTGCGTGCTCATTCCGCCGCCCCGCCCGCCGTGGTGCGCGCCTGAAGTTCGTAGAGCCGGGCATAGGCGCCGCCTGCCGCCATCAGTTCCTCATGATTGCCGCGCTCGATGATGCGCCCGTCCTCCAGGAACAGGATTTCGTCTGCATGCATGAGCGAGGAAAGCCGGTGCGCGATGATGATGACCCCGCGCTCCCGCATCGCATCATCCAGCGCCTCACGGATCTGCCGCTCGGTGCCCGCGTCGATGGCCGCACTCGAATCGTCGAACACCAGCAGCCGAGCTTCGGGCAATATCGCCCGCGCGATGGCGAGGCGCTGGCGCTGGCCACCAGACAGCGACACGCCCCGCTCGCCCACTAGCGCCCGGTAAGCTTCGGGCAGGCCCTGAATATAGGTGTGCAACTGCGCCGTCGCAGCCGAGCCCTCGATCTTCTTCTGCTCCGCCCAGGGGTCGCCATAGGCGACGTTGTGGCTGAGGCTCGCGGTGAAGAGATAGGCATCCTGCTGCACGATGCTGACCGCGCCGCGCAGTGATTCCAGCGTTACGTCGCGAATATCCTGTCCGTCGATGGTGATCGCGCCCTCATCGACATCATAGTAACGGCCTAGCAGATGGGCGATGGTGGTCTTGCCGCTGCCGGGCGGGCCGACTATGCCCAGCACCTTCCCCGGCCGTACCTCGAATGAGATGCCGGAAAGCGTGCGACCATTGCCTGTCGTGGCCGGATAGCGGAACGAGACGTTCTCGAACCGCACCACGCCTTCCCCCGGTTTCAGCGGGCGGGCGCCCGGCTCGTCCTGGATCGCGGGCACCATGTCGATGATATGAAACAGACGGCCGCCGCAGGTGCTGGTGCGGGCGATCGAATTCACCATCCAGCCGATCTGGCGCACCGGCATTTGGAGAATCAGCATAAAGCCCAGAGCCTCTGCCAACACCCCAAGGCTGATTTCGCCGGCAATCACCTTTTCGCCGCCGACCCAAAGCGTCAGCCCCATGGCCAGGTAATAGGTAAAGGTCATCTGCGTGACCGAGCGCACGAACAGCCCCGCCCGTTTCCACGCCATCTGCCTGGCCACATCGGCGAACCGGTCATAGCGGGCAAGCTCGTAGGCTTGTGCCGCGAACGCGCGCACTACACGGATGCCGCCCAGGTTCTCCTCCATCGCCTTCGTAACCAGGCTCATCTGGTCCTGATAGGCAAGCCAGGCGTCGCGCAACCGCAACCGGGCCAGCGAAGCACGCAAACCGACGATCGGCACGAAACTGAGCGCGACGAGCCCCAACAACGGGTCCTTCCCGATCAGGATGACGGCGCCGCCGCCAATCAGAACGGTCAAGAGGAAGCTGCGCAGGATGCCAGTGTCGGTCCAGAGCCGCACGCCCTCAATATCGAGGATGCCACGAGTCATCAGATCACCCGTATGCAAGCGATCATGCCAGGCAAAACTCAGTCGCTGCAACTTCTGGTAAAAATCCAGGCGTAACTGATAGCCGATCAATTGCCCCACCGATTTGCCCAGATAATTCTGCAGCATCGTGAAAAGGCCACGCAGCGTGGCGGCGCCCAGCAATAGCAGGGCCGTCATCATCAGGGCGTCCTCTGCCGCCGCCCGATCTGCGTTGCCGGAGGTCAGGAGGCCCTGCGCCTGGTCCACCGCCTGCCCCAGGAATTGAGGCACAAACAACTGGAAGATTCCCGCCGTTATGGCGGCCGAGATGGCCAGCGCCATGCGCCAGCGATGCCGGAACGCCATCTTGGTGATGCGCCACAGCACCGACGTATCCAGCTTGGACACATCGACCTGATAGGCCGTGCCGGTCGAAACGGGCTGGTCCGTGGGATGGCCCGAGGGGCGGCGGGAAGGTGGGGCGGACGGGGAAGCTGTCTGGGAGGCATTCATGGCCGGCAAGATACCATGATCTGCGGAGAACAGTCACGCGCGACCAGGTGTTGCGACCAGTAGTCTGATCGAAGCGCCTGCTGCCGCAAGTGGCTTGGTCAGGCCACTGTCCCGGTAATCTGGCGGCTCAATTCAGCCGTCCTCTGAATGTTGCCCGGCGGCATCGAACCGCTAGCGTTGCAGCCAGGCTCCGCTGTTGGCAAGGTGTGGAGCAACGAACTCCAAACAGAGGAAATGAACCCATGGTCGACGCTCCGAAAGGCCAGATTCCGGCCATCTATCACCGCCGGATCGGCGACACCACCGTCAGCGTGATCTCCGATGGCTATCTGATGGGCGGGCTGGACGTCCTGCAGAATATCGAAGAGGCCGACGCCCAACGGATGATCGTCGACGCCTTCGGCCCAACCGCAGGGCGCAAGACGGCGGTCAACACTTTCCTGATCTATGCCAAGGGGCGGTTGGCCCTCGTGGATACGGGCTGCGGCACCTATATGGCGGATACTGGCGGCAAGCTGCTGCAGAACCTGGAACGCGCGGGCGTGAAGCCGGCCGATATCGATACGATCCTGTTGACGCACATGCACCCGGATCATTCGGCCGGCCTCTCTGACCGTAATAGCTGGCAGCCGTTCTTTCCGAACGCCGAACTGGTGTTCCACGAAAACGAGCTGAAGCACTGGGAAGACGACGCCGCCATGGCCAAGGGGACCGAGCGCGAGCAGAAGCTGTTCTTCGGCGCGACGCGCGAGCAGGTGGCTCCCTACAGAAAGCAGATGCGGACGTTCAAAGACGGCGAGGAAGTGTTCCCTGGGGTCACAGCGATGACGGCGCATGGTCATACGCCCGGCCACAGCATGTACAATGTCCAGTCGGGCAACGAGCAGTTGCTGATCTGGGGCGACATCATGCATGTGCCGGATATCCAGGCGCCGCGCCCGGAAGTGACCATCGCCTTCGACACCGACCCGAAACAGGCTGAGGCCAGCCGCCGCCGCGTCTGTGACATGGCGGCCAGCGACCGGATGCTGGTGGCGGGCATGCACCTGCACTTTCCCGCCTGCAGCCATGTGGTGCGCGAGGGCAACGCCTACCGCGTCATCCCGGAAGCTTGGCAGCAGTAGAGTGGGAGTAACAGGAGCGACCGACATGTCACTGATCGAAGCGAACGGCGTCGTCCTCGAATACCGGCTCGACGGACCGGAAGACGGCGCGCCGCTGGTGTTGTTGCACGAGTTGGGCGGCTCCATCGAGAGCTGGGACCGGTGTATTCCGGCAATAGCCAAGGCGGGCAACTTGGTGCTGCGCTACAACTGGCGCGGCACGGGCGCCTCGGAAAAAATCCGGGGCGAACTCTCCGTGGATACGATGTGCGACGATCTGGCGGCACTGATGGACGCCCTCGCCTTTCCACAGCCGGCGGATGTGGCAGGCACGGCGCTCGGCGGCGGCATCGCGCTGGCCTTCGCCGCACGCCATCCGGCCAAGGTGCGCAAGGTGGCTGCCTCCAGTCCCGCCATCGGCGGCGACAGCAGCATCGCAACCATGCTGCGCGCCCGCGCCGATCAGGTGGAGGCAGGGGGCATGCGGCCGCAGGTCGACACCAGCCTGGACCGCTCCTACATGCCGCAATACCGGGCCGATACGGCAGCGTTCAGCGCCTATCGCGATCGCTGGATCGCCAACGATCCCGGCAGCTATGCCAGCCACAACCGCATGCTGGCGGCAATGGACGAGCGCCGGAACCTGGAGCGGATCGCCTGCCCCTGTCTGATCATCGGCGGGGCAGATGATCGCTTGCTGCTGCCGGCGGCTATGGCGGAAATCGCAAACAAGATCCCCGGCGCCGAATACCGCGAATTGCCGACCGGCCACTTTCTGCCGGTGAACACGCCGGACCTGTGGGCGACGGAAGTGCTGCCCTGGCTGAATGCATGAACGACGATGACAAAGCCGACTAAGCCGATGATCACACCTTTTGGGCGCGAGGATTGGAACGAGGTCAAGGCTATCCTGGCCGAGGGCCTGGCGACCGGGCTTGCCATGTTCCGCCTGACGCCACCGCTCTGGTAGAAGTGATGCCGGTCATCTGGCCATCGGGCGGATCGCGGCCCGCAACGACGATGGCCGCATCGCCGGCTGGGCTGCACTCTCACCCGTGCCCGATACGTGAGGCGCCGCCGGAGTCGCTGAGGTCAGCGTCTACGTCGCACAATCGAGCCAAGGCCAAGGGATCGGCGTCGCCATCCTGGAAGAGTCGGCCGCCATCCCCGAGGCCGAAGGCTATTGGACCCTGCAATCCCAGATCATCGCCGCCAGCACGCCAAGCCTGGTGCTACATCGGAAATGCGGCTTTCGCGAAGTCGGCTATCGCGAGCGGTATGGCCATATCGGCGACGTCTGGTGCGATGTGGTCCTGCTGGAACGGCGCAGCGCCAAGGCAGGCGGGCCGGGGCTTCCCACCATTTCCTGTAATTAGGGTGAGCCCATGACCCGCACCTCCAAGCCCGCCGAATCCGCGAACGGCAGCGCCTACTACTTGCCAGAGCCCTCCTACGAGGCCGACCTGACACGCGTCGAGCGCGGCACACCCATGGGCGAGTTGCTGCGGCGCTACTGGCATCCGGTCGGGCTCACGGGCGATGCCACGTCGCGGCCCAAGCCGGTGCGCGTGCTGGGTGAGGACCTGATCCTGTTTCGGGATGGCGCCGGACGCGCCGGCCTGCTCTATCCGCGCTGCTGCCACCGCGGCACCACGCTCTACTACGGCAAGGTCGAGAATCGCGGCATCCGCTGCTGCTATCATGGCTGGCTGTTCGACGTGGAGGGCCATTGCCTGGACATGCCGGTGGAGCCGGACGGCGGCGGCAACTTTAGGCGGAAGGTGCGCCAACCCTGGTATCCGGTGCAGGAACGCTACGGCATCGTCTTCGCCTATCTGGGCCCGCCGGGCCGGCAGCCGCTGCTGCCACACTTTTGGGTGCTGGAAGATCTGGACGAAGGCGAGACGGTCGAAGCGGACGGCAATGGCATCGGCACCGGCGGCGGGCGGGTCGCGCCCTGCAACTGGCTCCAGCATTACGAAAACGTTATGGACCCGCTGCACGTACCGATCCTGCACGACGGCTTCAGCGGTACCCAGTTCGTCGGCGCCATGGGCGTCATGCCGGAGGTGCGGTTCGAGCCGTTCGCGCTAGGCGTCCGCTCCTATCAGGTGCGGAAGCTGGAGGACGGCCGCACCTTGAACCGCATTACGGAAACCGTACTGCCAACGGTCCGGGTGGTCGCCAGCCCGCGCCTTGCGCCGGGGCGCTGCGAAAGCATCGGCTGGACGCTGCCGATCGAACTCGACGACCTACACCGTCTACACGGCCGCGCGAGTGAAGGAGCCGGGCACCTTTGGCCGTATCCGCTCCACCTTTGGCGGCCGGCCCTGGGCGGAACTGAGCGAGCAAGAGCACCAGGACATGCCCGGCGACTGGGAGGCGCAGGTGGGCCAAGGACGGATCACCTACCACTCCGAGGAACATCTGGCCTCCAGCGACCGCGGCATCATCATGCTGCGCAAACTGCTGCGGGCGCAGACGGCCAAGGTCGCGGCGGGCGAAGACCCGGCCGGGACCGCTTTCGCTGCGGGTGAGGAACTGGTTCGCTCCGATGCCGGCAACTGGTTTTCCGGGTCGGACTGACGCGGCTGTGTAATAATTCTCAACGGTTCGCGCCGTCACGACGCCCGAAACGCCAATGCCGCCGCGGTTTCACCCGATCGGATCGCGCCCTCGATGGTCGCGGGCAGACCCGTATTCGTAAAATCTCCGGCGAGGAACAGGTTTCGCCGGTCCGTGACAACCTGGGGCCGGCGGGCCACGCCCCCCGGCGATTGGTCAAAGGTCGCCCGGCGTTCGCGCACCAGACGAGCCGCCACATAGTCCGGCCCCTGCCAAGCAAGCGCATAGCGCACCTCCCGCCATAGCTGCGGCAGCAGCACTTCTTCCGACGTATCCGCGAAACCCAACCGGTCGGCCGCACTGATCGTCACGCTGGCGATGTCGTCGCGCACGAACACCCACTGCGCCGCGCCGCCGATCAGGCCGATGAACCAAGGCTCGCCTTCCGGTGTCACCTGGCGCGGCAACCGGAAATGCGCATTGACGATGACGGCATCGTCGGCAGGCAGCTCCAGGTCCGGCATGATGCGCGCCAACTGTGCAGACGGCAGTGACAGGATCACCCGATGTCGCGGGCCCAGCCGGACCTCCCCATTGCCGAACCGAAGGCCGGTCACCCTCCCCCCTGCCGCTTCCAGTGCTTGGAGCCGATGGCGAAAGCGCAGAACCGCGCCGTGCCGCTGCAAATACGTCAGGGCCGGCGCGACCAACGCCTCGCTGAGGCCGTGCCGGGCGATCATGGGGCGGCAGGACTTCCCGCCCTGGCCGAAACTCTCGCGGAGCGCCCGCCACACCAGCCGGGCGCTGGCTCGCTCCGGCGTCGTATTGAGGGCTGCGATTATCAGCGGCTCCCAAAACCGCCGGAACAGGGCCGTGTCGGCGTCGAGCACGTCTGCAACGCTCTGGTGCCGGCGAGCCAAGGCCAGCTTGACGCCGGTGAAATAGCCGAGCGGGCCGACACCGGGAATCCGGCGGCAGGCGCGCAGAACCCACCATGGCACGCAACCGGCATTCGGGCGAACGGTCCAACGCTCGCCCGAGGCCAGATCCATAAACGGAAAGGCGGCCTCCGCCGGATCGGTAAAACCGTCCCTCGCGCCGATCAGATCCAGATAGGCCAGGGTGCGGCGGTTGCCGCTTAGCAGCAGGTGGTTGCCGTTGTCGATCCGGCAGCCAAGTACGCTATCGACGTAAGATCGACAACGCCCACCAGCCTGACCCGCGGCCTCGTACAGCGCCACCCTAACGCCACGCTCAGCAAGCCGAACCGCCGCGGAAAGACCCGCAAGTCCTGCGCCGACAACATGCACGGCGGGCGCTTCGCCGCCGATGGCATCGATCGCACCGGTCGCACCGGTCGCACCGGTCGCATCGGTCGCATCGGTCATGGAAGGCCGGGCGGTCGGATCGCGTAGCGCAGGCTGCGCAGGAGCTTTTCCCGGTTGCTCATGCGGACCGGCACGGCGCCCAGCCCCCAGTCCGCGCGCGCCAGCAGGCCCAGATAGCCCTCATAGACGCCCATCATCATCAGCGCCGGGCGGATCAGGCGGCCCTCCAGCATGGGCACGACGGCGCGGGCATCCCGAAACCGCCGCCCCGCCACCGCGCCCAAAGCCGCCGCGGCCTCAATCGTAACGGGGTCGGCCACGATCTCAAGCAAGGGCGCACCGTCAAGACCCTGCTCGCCCAGCATCTCGCGCGGCAGGTACAGCCGCCCGATCCCGGCATCTTCCCGCACATCGCGGAGGATGTTGGTGAGTTGCAACCCGTCCGCCAACGCGAGTGCGAATCGGTCGGAGGCCGGGCCCGCTGCGACCCCGAAGATCGGCATCGACAGCAGCCCGATCGTGCCGGCGGCGCGGCGCGTATAGGCCAGCAACTCCTCCAAAGACGGCGCGACGATGGGCGCCGTATCCATTTCCATTCCTTCGATCAGCAGCAGGAATTCCTGCTTGGGCAATGCAAAAGCATCAACGGCGTCCGCCAGAGCCATGCCGATAGCCGTTTGCGGCGCGCCGGCATAGACCGCCTTGATCTCGCGCCGCCATTCCAGCAACTGCTGGCGTTTTGCCGCTGCCATGTCGCTGCCGTCCGCGATATCGTCGACCGCTCGGGCGAAGGCATAGACCGCGAACATCGCCTGCCGCTTGCGCCTGCTCATCAGCTTCATCGCCAGCGTGAAGGACGAGCCGGACTGGTGCACGACCGCCGATGCCTCTGCGCGCGCTTCGGCCAGGGTCAGGCCCGGCGGCGCGGCGGCAAGCGCGACCGAACTCATCGCCCGCGCCGCCTGCCCGCAAATGACCGGGACGCGGCTGTCCGGCTCAAGCCACCCGCCGTGGCCATCAAGAAATCGGTCTTCGACAATTCAATGGGGCGGGCAAGCGGATCGCCGCGCCGCAAGTGGTGGAGCAATCGTTGGGCCAGCCGCGTAATAACCGCCGCTTCGGCCGCCAGGCGCCCGCTATCGAGCGAACGCTCAAGAGCAGCCGCACGGTCCAGCAGCGTCTCGCATTCGTCCAGTGCCCGATCGAGCACGCGCCGCATCGGTGCGGTCAGCTTTGGCTCGGCCAGGTCCGCGACCGGCGCGCCGGCAGCGTCCAGCCACTGCAACGGCAGATAGACCCGGTTCAACGCCCGGTAATCGTCGCCGCAGTCCTGAACATGGTTCAGGATCTGTAGCGCCGAACAAAGAGCGTCGGAAGCCGCGGCTGGCTCGCCCGGCTCGCCATGCAGGGCCAGCAGATAGTGGCCGGCAGGGATGGCGGAGAGGGCGCAGTAGCTCATCAGGTCCGCCCATGTCTCGTAGCGCGTGCGCGTTGCGTCCTGCCGGAACGCGGCGAGCAGGGCGCACGGCAGGCTCGGCGAGATACCGGTTTCCACCAGGCTCTGCCGGAGCGCAACTGCCTGGCCGAGCCCGGCTCGCGCAAACCCGCTAAGTGCGGGTTCCTGCCCCAGCAATGCCGCCTCCATTGCATTGAGACAGGCCAGCTTCTGGCCGGCCTCCAACCCCGGATTGTCGGCGATATCGTCCGCCGCCCGGGCAAAGGCGTAAAAGACCATGACATGCGGCCGCAAGCGTCCGGCGATGAGGCGGGAGGCCACCGGAAAATTCTCGGTCTTTGCCGATTTGCCCGACGCCCATTCACCCGCTGAGTGCCTGGCCGCGGGCGTTGCGAAGTCCGTCATTGTCCTTGCCACGCTTACGGTCGGCTCAACCGTCATCATCAGCGCTTCCTGGTTATGAGGGGCGATGCGGCACCCGTTTCTGCCGCCAACCTATGCAAGCGATGCCCAAGGGACAACCGTTTCGCTCGGAATGCGCGAGAGCTCAAGGGGCGCAAGCGCGGATCGCCTCTTCGAATATCCCGGCCGCCCCCGCCCCCCGCGCGAAGGGTGAGATAATGGGCTCGTCGATGCCGCTGTCACGATAGGCTTGCAGTTTGGCCCGGCATTCTTGCGGCGTTCCGGCGACGCTGGTGGCCTGCACCATCTCGTCCGAAACCGCTGCCGCTGCCCCGGGCTTGTCGCCCACGGCCCATCTCTCCGCGATCGCGGCCGCCTCCGCCTCAAAGCCGTGGCTCGCGATGAGCTTGTTATAGCGGGGGAAGAAGCCGGCATAGAGCGCCAGGCCCGGTCGCATCTTGTCCAGCGCGGCCGCGCTATCGGCGTCTACCGCAGTCGGGCAAAGTGTCGTCATCGCGATTCCGGCCGGATCACGCCCGGCGCGCCTTGCACCCTCCGCCAGGTGTGCACGGATTTCCCGCGCGGTCTTCAGCGTCGAACGGGTCAGGATGATGCCGTCCGCGATCTCGCCGGTCGCCTGCACCATTTTCGGGAACAGGCCGGCGGCATAGATCGGCAGGTCCGGCCGGAACGGCTGGAACCAAAGGTCGAAATTCTCTATGTTGACGGTCTCGCCGTGGATCGAGGCGACACCGTCCCGCACCAGGTCGCGCACGAACCGCACGGTCTCCCGGGTGCGCGTGATCGGTTTGGCATAGGCGACGCCGTGCTCCGGCTCGACCTGCACCCGGTGGCTGGAGCCGACGCCCAGAATGAAACGTCCGCCCGAAAGTTGGTCCACCGTCATTGCCGCCATGGCCAATGTCGGCGCCGTGCGGACAAACACGCTGGTGATCGCGGTCCCCAACTTGATGCGGCTGGTCTGCGTGGCGGCAGCGGAGAGGATCGCGAACTGGTCACCGCCGTGCCCCTCCGCCACCCAGGCGGAGGTGTAGCCAAGATCTTCCGCCAGCTTGATCAGCCGCACGATCTCGGAGGCGTTGGGGCCGCCGGAAAAGCCGACACCGAGATTGGTCATGGGCGTGTTCCCTTTGGGGTCTGGACAAAGATCGGATGGCCGAGCTTCGCACGAACGAGCCTTCGCCGCGAGAGGCGCTGATGCAACGGCCTCATGCGCTGGCGCGCTTTGCCGGCGCGGCCATGCCCCAGGCCCACAGTTTCAGCGGCGCCGTGCGGCCGCGGACATGGTCGATGGGCAAAAGCTCGAAGCCGGCGGTCTCTTCATCGGCACTGGCCGCGCGCGCCGCTTCACACTTCCAGACGATGATGGCGGCGCTCCAGTCGCGCGTCATTGCCTCCAGCCGGCTCGCGACATTGACCGTATCGCCGGTGACGGTGATCTGGCGGTGCATGTGGCCGCCGAGCTCGGTCAGGATGACGGGGCCGAAATGAATGCCGATGCCGCAACGGATGGCGGGCGCATCGGCTTCCGGCCCGGCCTCGTTCCGCTGCCGAAGCGCCGCGACGAGGCTTTGGGCACAGGCGATGGCGTTGGCGGCGTCCCTGTCCTTGCCATCCGGCACGCCAAATACCAACATCGCCCCGTCGCCCATGAACTTGTCGATGGTGCCGCCGAACCTGGCCGCCTCGGTTTCGATCAATTCATGAAAGTTGCGCAGCATCGCGGCGGAGCCCGGCTCGGCCAGGCGCTCGCTGGTTCGGGTGTAGCCGACCAGGTCCACGAACAGCACCGCCGCTTGCGTCGTTTGCCCCTCGCCGCGCATCGTGCCGGCGCGGGCGAGCCCGGCGGAGGTCAGGGGCGAAACATAATGGGCGAGCGTTTCCTGCTGCCGTTCGGCCTGCATCCGCGCCCGCGCCTCGCGAACCGTGCGGCCCATCATGGCGGTAGCCGCGCCGAGGATGATCAACAGGGCCGGAAACGTGGCGTTCAGCCAGACCGCATGCGCGCTGAAGACGTAACCGGCAACTACGGCCCAGGCGGCGAGCAGGCCGACGCCGGCAAGGGCGATCGCCGCCGCCCGCCGCAATCGCACGAGCCCCAGCGCGAGCAGGCCGACGGCGATGATGGCGGCCATGTCCCAGCCTGCCGCTTTCGGTCCCCGCCGCAACGGGCGCGCGGCCAGGACATTGTCCAGCATGGTGGCGATCAACTCCACCCCCGGCACGCGCAGGCTGAACGGCGACATGAACCAGTCGCCGAGCGCGGTCGCGGTCGCACCGATCAACACGATCTTGCCGTGAAATGCACCGGCCATCACCTTGCCGGTCGCGACATCGGCCAGGGAAAAGGTGGGAAAGATGCCGGCGGGACCGGCGTAATTCAGCGCCATGCTGGTGTTGCCGTCCAACGGCAGACGACGGCTGCCCAAATTTAGGGACCGGCCGAGGCGCAAGGCCACCTCGTCCCGGTCGAGCCCCAGATACAGCCGGGCCGCTTCGACGGCGATCGAAGGGTAGTAGTCGTCGCCGAATCGAATCGCCGGATGGGCGAACCGCACCTCGCCGTCCGGCTCCAGAAACACGGTCACGTGCGCCGGGTACCCCGCAGCCAGGAACGACTTTTGCGGCAACAGCATACCGCCGGCCTCGAACTCCCGCTCGCCGGAGGTCGGGCGTTCTTCCAGCACCAGCCGATAGGCGGACGTCCGGACCGAGGGTGGCAGTTCCGTCGCGTTAAGGGTTTTTGGATCGAAGGAAAAGGCATAGGGCACGACGACATTGCTGGCGCGCTGAATGGCATAGGCCAGGGCCTGGTCGCCGCCCGTCGTTACCTTTTCGCCCCGGGTCTCGCCCCAGGTATCGCGAAGGAACAGGGCCGGGCTTTCGAAAAGCGGCTGCAAGCCGCGCCGCTCCGACCCGGTGAGCAGCAGGTCGAAAACAATAGTGCGCGCGCCGGCAGCATCCAACTGTTCGACCGTGCGCGCGAGCCAGGCTCGCGAAAACGGCCAGCCCCCTGTTTCGCTGAGAGTGCGCTCGTCTACCGCGACAATGGCGATCTCCGGCGCCGGTGCCTGCGGCCCGCGCAGTTGAAAGCGCCAGTCGAGCGTGTGGCCTTCAATCGTCCGTAAAAAGCCGCTGTCACGCCCGACCGGGTATAACAGGATCAACGCCAGAGCCAGAGCCAAGATCAACAGCGCCTCGGCGTGGAGGAAATATGCCCGAGAAAACCGCCCGACGCTCCGCCGAGCGCCAGCCAGCCACATCAGGGCAGCAAGGTCGGGGCCATGGTGAGGCCGACCCGCTCCATGGGCCATTGCTTGACCGGTCCCAATCCACCCCCTATCGGCACGTCGATGCCGTCGCCGCTTTCCAACAGCGCCACCTCGTCCGTCGCGGTTGCGCGCACGGCGACGACGCCGGTCAGAACGAATACCGAGCTTTGATCGGCGTCGGCGATGGTGATCCAGTGGGTGGAGCGGACGGAGGCGACTGCGGCCCGCGTCTCGATGGAAAAGCCAGTGTTCCAGACCGTCGATAGGCCGGTGCGGATGATGCCGGTCAGCAGCTCCAACACGCCGCCCCGCCGGTCGGCCGGATCGTAATGGGCGATCGCGAATCGCGTGTCAGGGCCAGCCACAACGCTGGAGCCGTCGGCGAACACGATGTGAACCTTCGCGCCTTTGGCGGTCACAATCAGATCGGTCACTCCGAGCACCGCCCCGACCTGCAACGGCTCGCGGGTTCCGTCCCGCTCCACATAAACGTCGCCGATCACGCGCTCCACCGTGGCCGCCATTTCCGCCGCAGCCGCGCCAGGCGCACCCACAAAGAACACCCATGCGAATATTGCCGCCATCAGATGGCGGTACAGGCTCTGCTTGTCATGATCGCTGCCCATCTTCGCGGCCCCTCGGGTGATTGTCGACTATCGCAAGGCAGTCAAAGCATCGCAGTGTATGCGCAAATATCCCCTCTTGGCTAGCGGTCCTTGGACGAGCTATCCCGTGGCAGTTTCACGTCGTGGAGGGGCCGGCTCCAGTCGGCGGCGCGGGCGACGGCGCGCTCCACATCCTCTTCCAGCATCAGGCGTTCCGCTACCAATTCGCGGGCGGCCCTGCCCACCGCCGCGGCGTAACCCTCCGCCGAGCCGTAGCGGGCCAGGATCGAGGGCCGCGGATCGCCGACGGCGGCCTTCACCGCATCGTCCTCGGCAAAAGGAATGTAGCTGCCGGAGAACTCGTGCATCGCCCCCTCGCCGAAGCCGCGGGCGCGAATATTCCAACCGAGATAGGTGCCCAGTGGTGCCTGCACCATCGGGCAGCGGATGCCGGCGACCTCGTTGCCATCCGCATCGACGGCGGGAACCAGTACTGTATAGCCGTGCTCGGCGATCACGCGCGGCGGCTCCCCGGCGAGAATGCCCTGCTCTTCCTCCGGCCCGAAATCCATATAGGGCAACTGGTTCGGCTCCTGCGGCACTCGTGAGCCCGGAATGGCCGGATGCTGCGTGCGCCAAACCTCGTAGGGCACCAGCGTGCCATCGGCAACGCGGGGAATACGCGACGGCGGCGGCTCGACACCTTCGGTCGTCCATTTGTCCAGGGCGTCCAGATGCGCGCGGAACAGCATGCTGGTCTGGGCGATGTTCAGGTAATTTTCCGTCACCGCCTTGCGCGGCCGTTCCTGGCGCGGATCAACGCCATGCTGGGTCGAGGCCCAGCTATAGATGCGCACCCCCGCCGGTTCCGGCAGATCGTTGCCGAGCGTATCGGTATGCACCAGCGAACCACGGCGCTGCCAGTATTCGGTCGCCGTTTGGGTGTGGATCACCAAGGGGTCGGTCTCGGGACGCTTCAGGATCGCGTCCGTCTTACCACTGTTCGGATCGGTGCATTCGGCGTAGGCGAAGGGGAAGCGGTCGGCGGGGCAATAATGGTCCTCGTACTGCTGACCACCGGCGACGACGGCATTGGCGAAGCGCTGGTTCAGCCATTTGCCGCCCGCGCCGGAGACATGGGGCATCAGCCCGTCGAATACTCGCCGGTTTTCATGATCCGCGTTGAAGCCCTGCCAGATGAAATCCCGGATGCAGCGCCCGGTCTGGGAGCGGCCATAGCCATAGGCTTTCTCGATCATGCCCTTGGGCCCGAGCGGATTTTCCTGGCCGGCCGCATCCCGGCTGCCGTATTTCAGGAAGCTGACGAAGTCGCGCACCGCCACATGGCCGAGCCCCATGACCAGCGGGTCGCAGGCCTCATAGACGATTTCATAGATCCAGCCGGGCTCGAAGCCGTCCGGCAGAAAGATGTGCCGGTCGCTCGCCACGATACCGCTGTCGGGGCCAAGCCCCTCGAGGCCCCGCGTGACGTCGACTCTCGCGAAGGCCCAATCGCTCGCCGGTATCGGCTGGCGCGCGTCCTTTGGCATAACGGCGGCGGGTGAGTTGTGCTTTCGCCGTGTCCAGCGAAACCGTCGGATGCGGGCGGGTCGAACCCCGGCCGCTCAACGGATAGCAGACATTCCCGGTCTGTTGCGCAATGAACTCGGTGCGCACCAGGCCCGTGACCGGCGAGCCGTCCGGCTGGCGGGCGACCGGCAGGTCCAGTATCATACGGCCGTCGCCGGGCAGCAGGTCGCCCTGCCAGGAGCCGAACACCACCGTATAGCCCCGCCGGAACAGAAAGCCGTTGCCGGCATGCTCGCCGGAGATCGGGGCATTCGAGTGCAGGGCGTCATTGAAATATTGCAGCATCCGCTTGTTGCCGCGATTGCCCCAATCGAAGAACAGCCGCCGGTTGCCGATGCGCATGTCCGCCGGCTTCAGGATGCAGAAATCCTGGGCGAAATGGACCAGCCCATCGTCTCCCCGCTCCGCGAGTTGGATATCGGTCACGCCCGCCTGGGCCGCGGCCGCCGGATCGACCTTGTGCAGCACGCGGCCGGTCAGTCGCTCATAGGCGCCGGCATAACCGAACGTCTCACCGTCTGCGAAGGGACGGCGGTCGTCGATACGAACGGAAACGTGGTTGGTCATGCGATGCTCCAAGGAAGTTGCATCCCCGGGCGCAGACCCGGAGCCACGTGAAGAGGCTGGCTTGGCCCGCGGCCCCGGCTCGAGGTCGGGGATGCGGTTGTTGTGACCTACTCCGCCGCTGCCTTGGTCTTCCACTCGCCGATGACAGGCTTCGGCAGGCCCAGGGTCTCGCGCAGGGTCGTGCCCGGGTATTCCTTGCGGTAGAGACCGCGTTTTTGGATTTCGGGCACGACGAACTTCACGAAATCCTCGAACGAACCCGGCAGCCAGGTCGGGCCGACCACGAAGCCGTCGCAGGCGTAGGAGGTGAAGTATTCCTCCATCTTGTCGGCGATGTCCTTGCCGGTGCCGACCCACGGGTCGTTCATCCGGCCGCGGCCCGTGACCTCCATGAAGTCGCGCGGGGTTGGGTTCTTGATGCCGGCCGTCTTCACTACCCGGTCGCGCATGGCTTGCATACCGCTGATGCCCTCGAGCTCCTCGTCGGTAAAGGGCTCGTCGATGCCCTTTTGCGCAAAGTCATAATTCAGCGCTTCCGACAGCAGCGAGAGCTGGTCAACTTCGTTCGGCAGCGTGTCATAGAACGCTTTTTTGTCCTCCGCCTCGGCCCGCGTTTCGGCGACCATCGGGTAGAACAGGTTGCAAAGCTTGAAGTGATCGGGATTGCGGCCCAAGGCGGCGCAATCCTCCTTCATCGTCTTGTACTGCTTTTGCGCCAATTCCAGATTGTGCCAGGCGGTGAAAATCACATCGCCCCAGCGCGAACCGAATTTCATACCGCGGCCGGAAGAGCCCGCCTGGATCAGCACCGGATTGCCTTGCGGGCTAGCGCGGCACGGTGAACGGACCACGCGAGGAATAGTACTGGCCCTTATAGTCCAGACGGCGGATTTTGTTCGGGTCGGCGAAACGCATGTTCTCCTTGTCATAGAGAACCGCGTCGTCGTCCCAGGAATCCCAATGGCCCCGCACGATTTCCAGGAACTCGTCGGCGCGGTCGTAGCGGTAATCGTGAGCCAGACCCTTTTCCCAACCCCAATTGCGCGCCTCGTTGTCGTTTACGCTGGTGACCACGTTCCAGGCGGCGCGGCCATGGGTCATCAGGTCGACGGTCTGGAACAGGCGGGCGACGTGGAAGGGGTTGTAATAGGTGGTGGACATGGTCGCGCCCAGGCCCAGATGCTTGGTCGCGAGCGCCATCACCGTCATACAGGTGACCGGATCCATCTTCACGCAGCGGATGCCATGCTCCACCGTGTGGGCGTGGTCGCCCATATACATGTCGGGCATGGCCAGCCGGTCGTCGAAGAAGCCCATGTCGAACTTCCCCTCCTCCAGCACCCGGCCGATATGCTGGTAGTATTCCGGCGAATAGCTGTTGGTCCAGCCTTCAGGGTGCCGCCAGGCTGCGGGGATGGTGGTGCAGTTCTGGGCCTGAAGAAAGGCGACGAGTGAGATTTGGCGCATGAGGCAAGCGTTCCTTTTTCTTTCAATCCCGACGGATCAGACGAAAGTCTAAGCCTGTTTGCCGCCTCTGCAAAGCGCCTCCCCTCGCGGTGCGGTGAGGCTGTCGCCTTTCCGGATCTTCCCCCCCAAGATGCAGGTCCGGATGCAGGCCCGGCTTCAGGTCCAGGGTGCGATGTCCATCATAGGGCTTTGTGGGTACCGTCGCAGAATGGACCCTTGCCCGTCTTCTTGCAGGCACACATCCAGGCCTTGCTCGCTTTTTCCGCCTTGTACCGCAGAGGCGAAAACTCCGTGCCCTTGTGCGAGCCGTCGCAAAAAGGTTGTTTACTGCTCTGTCCGCAAGAACACCAAAAATAGGTCTTTCCTTCCTCCAATTCCACCTGAATGGGTGCGGTCGCGGCAACGGTTGGTTCTGCCATGGCGGTTTGCCTCCTGTTCGGCCCGGCGCGGGGGCGCCATCTGTGATTTGTCGTAGGTAATCGGTGCGAAGGAAGGTAGCCGCGGCGTCTCGCGGGCGCAACCGCGGCTACGGCGCGCCGTCAAGCCGGGACCGGCGGTCGGCGCAACCACCCAACCCCGGCTCATTAGCTTTGCATAAAGCGGGGTTCGGCTTGACAAAGCGCAATACGATCCCAGTAACCAAGCTAAGCAATACATGTATATACAGTTGAATGTACGAATAAAATACACGTCGATGCCATCTGATGTCAATGCATTGCATGCACGTTATGAGAGCGCTAACAGCTATCGCTATAACAAAAGTCGCACAACCGGAGAGAGCATACCATGGCACAGAACGGCCAGACGATTATCGGCGACCAGAGTACCGAGAATCAATCACTAAATATCTCGGCAGCAAGACCAGTATCACTATCATACCAATATGATTTGGGATTCTCGACGTACATTGACGGAAGTAACATTGACCTCGTCCGCGATGTCGCGGTCGATTCCGGCGGCAATATTTATGTCACCGGCGGCACCGCCGATTTTGACCTTATCCCGATAACGCCCGGTAACGATTTTTACAATCCGAGCGGCCCCGAAAGCCATGGCTGGTTCGCACCCCACGATGTCTTCGTTCAGAAATACGACCCGAGCGGCGACCTGCTTTGGTCGACCCGCATCGGCGGCGTGAACTACGACCGCGCCTATGCGCTCGAAGTGGATGACGATGGCAAAGTCTATGTCGCCGGCCGCGCGGGCGATGGCTTCTATACGACGCCGGGCGCCTTGCAGGAGACCTTTGGCGGCAACACCGCCAACACGGAGAACCGGCCTTATGGCGAGGAAGACGGCTTCGTGACCCGGCTGGACGCAGAGACCGGCGGGGTCGATTGGTCAACCTATTTCGGCGGAGCCGCCGGCGAATTCATTCGCGATATCGACGTCGGCCCCGACGGCACGGTCCACATCGCACAGACCTTCGTCCTATCCGAAACCGGCCAGCACATCACCCAGGACGCCATGCGCCCGAACTTGAGCGGCAATGCGGACGACATCTACGCGCAGCTGTCCAATGACGGCTCGACGCTGCTTTACGGCACCTATTTCGGCGGCGACATTGAACCGCTGCCGAAGGGGGGTAATCCGGCCATCATCGTGGAGGCGAACGGCGACATCAACATCCTCACCCAAACCGACGCCTTCAATGCGCCGACCACCCCGGGTGCCTTCCGCGCGCAGCCACGGGGGGAGTCCGATCTTTACATGGTGAAACTTGACGGCGCCGACGGCGGCCGCTCCATCAAAAGCGCCACCTATATCGGCACTTCCGAAAGGGAGGTCCTGGAAACCCACAACCTGGCGATCGATCCTGACGGCAATTTCATCGTCTCCGGCGAGACGCTCGGGCGCGATCTGCCCGGTACCACCGGCGGGTTCCAACCGAACGCAACGCCGAACAACAGCGGGTTCATCTCAATCGTTTCCGGCGATGCGAGCGAGGTGATCGCCTCGACCTACTATGGCGGCTCCGGCCGAGACCTGATCGAGGGCATCCATTACACCGACGACGGCATCTTCGTCACCGGCACGACTTATTCTTCGGACTTACCGGTAACGGACGTCACGCAATTCGGCGGCTATCAGGGCGGGGGTGACGGCTTCATTGCCCTCTTTAGCCACGATCTTTCCACGTTGCTCTATGGCTCTTACTTCGGAGGCGACTGGGAGGATGCCGCGCGGGCGGTCGCCGTAAGCGCCGGTGGCGATATCTATATCGGCGGCTCGACGCGGTCACGGGATTTCCCGATCCAGGACGCCGAACAACCGACCAAGTCCGCCTGGTTCCCGGCCGGTTTCCTGTCCCAGCTTCGGCCCGACGCGATCACGGCGCAACCGGGAAGCGATATCACCATCACCGCCAGCGCACGCCCGGACGGAGGGCCGGCCAAAGCGTGGGTGATGGTTAACGGGGCCATTGTCGGCGATATTTCGGTAACCGCCGATCAGCGGCTCGGCCAAGCGGAAACATTCTCCGTCGATGCCGGCAAGATTATTGACGCCACCGATACGATCGAGGTCCGCTATTACAATGACCTGTACAAACCGGGGCAGGGTTTGGACCGGAACATGTTCGTCTCCGACCTATCCGTCGACGGCAAGGATCTTTTCCTCGCCAATGCGAATATAACCTCACGGCATGGGAATTATTCGGGGGAAACCGACACGGTCGTCCTGGCATCCAATGGCGGTGCCGTTCTGGCCATGGCGGACCAGAATGTCCGAAGCGTCATAACGTTAAGGGCTTCCGCCGATCTCTATAAGGGCTCACCGATTGTGGAAGTGCTGGTGAATGGCGTGTCCGTCGGCGAAGCGACCGTCAACGCTGACCACTCCACGGGCCAAACGGCAGAATTCAATTTTGGCCATGGTCAGGTGATCGGGGCCGGCGACACACTGGAATTACAGTATCTGAACGATGTCTATGGCGGGCCGGACGGCGACCGGAACGTCTTTTTTGAAGAGATCAGCATCGACAACGCCGTCGTCGATCTCTCAACCGCTCACATCAGCGCAACCCATGGCGCCTACAGCCAAAGCAATGATCTGGTCGTGCTGGCTTCCAGCGGCGGCGCGTTGTTCGACCTGTAGTCGGCACCGTCCGGGTGCGTCTGCGTCGGTCACTTGGCTGAGGAGGCCTAGCGTTTCGATCAGACCACTGGGCGCGCCCGGACGTCCGCAGCGCCGACGGAGCGGTCTTGCCAGGACGCATCAATATCGCTCGCGCTTGCACAGCTTATTACCTTTGTATCTACAAACAATTTTCGCAATAGTATTAAACCGTTATTTCAACCTTGATTTGTGGTCTGTGCGGTGGGCATCCTCCGACCAGTGATCCGCGGCAATGCAGGGTCGAGAGAAGAGCGAGCCGAGTGGCCGGAATGGCCGCTCCCCAACACCCTCAAGGGTTATCAGGCAGACGGCATTCGGTATGCCTCTGCCCCCGCGCCTGCCTGCTCGTTTCCCTCCGTTGCAGCCCAACCGAGAGGAACTGTCTTTTGGCATTAACAATCGATGTTACGGGCACCGGGCTCGACGCCGGCGCGGGATATGTCACCCATACGGGTCAGCAGCCGCCTGCCGTCTCGGTTGTCAACGACAACGGCCGCTATGGCTTCGACATCTCCGACACCACCAACGTCGCCATGCCGGCCACGGCCCTCGCCGGGTCTTTCTTCGGCAGCGATGCCTTTTCCGCCTCCCTCTCGTTCAAGGCAGAGGATGTCACCCTGAACGGGCAGCCCAGCGCCGCCCTCGACGGAGAATGGCATGACCTTCGGGTCACGTATGACGGCGGCACAGGCATGTTTGATCTCTACCTCGACAGCATGTTAGCCGCCTCCGGCGCCGCGTCCGGCAATACAAAAGCCGCCGGCTTGTATGGCCTGAATTTCGAGCAAATTTACAGGATCGCCGGCTTCGACGGCCTCATCAACTATTTCCCGATCGACAATGTCGTGGGCGCGCCTCCGCCGCGGCCGCTATCAACCTACGACACGCTCACCCTGGACGTGACGTCCTCCGGCCTCGCCGCCGGGCCTTACTACCAAACAGAGGTCGGCCAACCGCCGCCCGCCGTCAACGTGACCCGGGATGCCGGCCGCTGGGGTTTCGAGTTGGATGATGCCGTCACCGTTGCCATCCCGAAGCAGGCGTTGGACGGCCCCTATTTCAACAGCGACGCCTTCACCGTCTCCCTTAGCGCGAAGGCACAGGACGGCGCGCTCAGCGCCGGCGAGATCCTCCGCATCCACTCCAATCTGGTGTTGCGGGTCGAAGGGGATGGAGCGTTCCGCCTTGACTTCATCAACGATCAGGGGGTGCGCACCACCCTCAACACAGGCCCCTCCAACACCTTGGATGGCGAATGGCACGACCTGGCCGTCGTCTATGATGACAGCCACGGCGCCCTCTCGCTCCATTTCGACGGCATCGAATTGGTCACCGGCGCGGCGTCGGGCAGCACCAAGGATATGCAACATTGGGGCCTCACCTTCGGCAGCGCCTGGGGCAACACCGCCTTCGACGGGTTGATCGATGACGTGTCCGTCACCAATACCGCGAAGCCGCCCAGCACCGCACCCCCACCAGCTTCGCCGATGACCGAGGTCAACGTGAATTTCAGCGCCGGCATACCGTCCGGCTTTACGCTTTATGGCGACGCCTTCGTCAGCCCCGGCAAGACACTCGAACTGGATGGCGCCGGCGACTACGCCCTGCTGACCAGTCCGGCGGAGTGGGTCAGCGCCACCCATGTCACCGCCAGCGTGGATTTCCGTTTCGACGACCCAGCCAAGTTGGGCTACGCGCGCCCGCTCTACAATGAAGGCGCGTTCGGCTTCGATGTGCGCGATAACGGGCTCACCGCGACCGTTATGACCGCCGACGGCATCGAACGCATGTATGTCGGCGGCTTGTCATTCAGCGACCTGCAATGGCACACGCTCGCACTGGACCTGGATGCGGAGAGCGACCGGTTGGTGATTGCCGTGGACGGCCAAACGGTCGTCGACCGAAGCGACCTTGACCTGATTTTACCCCCCGTCCTGGGGGCGACGCAACTGGGCGGTACCGGCTGGGGCCGCTGGCTGCCGGGCGAAATCGACAATGTCAGCATCTCCGCCGGCACCCCCACCCTACTGGCCGCTGCCACCGGCAATGCCAACCCGGCGATCGGTTTCAACACCGGCGGCTATACCCAGTGGAACCAGTATTCGACGGCTCACTTTATCGACCGCATGAAAGGCGCGCATGAATGGGAAGGCGAGTTGGCCCGCTACACCCATTCCACCGGCACCGTCCACGCCTTCCGCGACACGAGTGTTTTCAGTGGCGATGGTACCGTGGCGGACCTGAGCTTCACGCCGCAAACCATCTTGAACATTAACCAAGTGGTATCGCTGGCGCGCTATGTGGATGGCCTGATTACCGGCGCCGAATTCTCCGCCATCATGGGCAACCCGAGCGCCTATTTCAAAATCCAGACGGGAACGTCCGGCAATTCCGAATTGGTGGGGCGGCTGCGCGCTTCCGACCCGTTTGAACTCATGGCGCGTTTTGACAGCGACATTGCCATGACGCTCGATCAGTTGCGGGCGGGCGGCCAGACATATGTGACAACAGGGGACCGCGCCGCCACCTTCGACGATATCGAGATGGACGCGAACGGGTGGCCGATCCACCCCCCGGTCGATATCGTCGGCGGTGAGGGCAAGGCGTCCACCATTGTCATGTGGTACCCGGCAGAGGCCGCCAATGCTCCCGACAGCATCTATTCCGGCAATTTCTTTTTGCTGGCGGATGGGCACGGCACGCTGGAACTGAAGCAAGGCGGCGGCGGTGCGCTCGCCATGAACGGCATCCAGATCGACGGCCCGACGGAGATACCCTTCACCTACACGCCCAACGGGTCGTTCGTGCGCCTGACCATCACCAGTTCCGATCCAAACGATGTCGGCGAATATGTGCGCAACATCCGGATCATCCACGAAGATCATATGGAGCTGTACGAAGCGGGCGAGATTTTCACGCCCGAGTTCGTGGAATTCCACCAGGACGACCGCGTCCTGCGCTGGATGGCGGCTCAGGATATCAACAAGAACCCGCCCCATGCCGAAGGCGCGTTCGAGGACGGGCCGAGCCTGGATTACTACACCTTCAACCTCGGCACCAACGTCACCGCAGAGACGGGCATTTCCGTCGACGCCATCGTCGCCTTCTCCAACAAGACCGGCGTTGACCCCTGGATCAGTGTGCCGGTCAATGCAACAGACGCCTATGTCCACGGAATGGCGGAGTATATCGAGGCGAACCTCGATCCCAAGCTGAAGGCCCATATCGACCTCGGCAATGAGAACTGGAACGCCATCTTCGACACCAACACCCATGCGCAGGCGGCAGGACTTGCCCGCTGGGGCGAGTTGCAGCTTCAGACCAACGGTTCGGGCAAGTTCGTGCGCGACGGCGGCGGCAATTTAATCGTCCAGCAGGACGGGTTTTTCTTTTCGAACAACGCGGCGGCGGCCAACGGCTATGGCAACCTGTCGGCGCTGGCGGCCGAACTGGGGCTTGGCCATGGCATCTACGACAAATCCCTCGCCTGGGCGGAGTGGCAGGCCATGCGTGGCGTCCAGGTGGCGGAGATTTTCGACGCGGTCTTCCAAAGCGCCGACGCGCAGAGTGCCGATGCCCGCCTCGAGCATGTCCTGGGTTCACAGGCCGGCGGTTCCGGCAAAACGCCGTTGCTGCTAACGGCCCCGCTCTGGGCCGAGGCCGAGCCGGGTGGATGGTCGGACCCCGCCGCCCGGTTCGAGACTCTGGCGGTAAACGCCTATTTCGGCGGCTCCACCGGCTCCAAGGACTCCGATATTGTCGCCTACTGGCTGGACACCATGCCCGCGCAGCAGGCGCAGGAGATGGTGATACGGCACCTGTCGGCCGGGCTCGATCCCAGCTTCAACCACATTGCGTTCGATGGCGACGTGATCGATGGCTCCGGCCATGTGGACGGCAATAAAGTCGTCACCGGGGTCACGTATGCGCCGAACCTAATCGTCGATGTGTTCGATGCGATCTACGACAACAATATTTCCATCCGCAACAAGATCCTGAGCGGCCATGGGGTTGCAACTTCCGATGAAGTGCTTTTCGGCGCAGATGTGCATAACTATGTGCGGCTGGTGACAGCGGCCTCGGGCAATACCGCACTCCAACTCCGAACCGACCCTGGCAGCGGCCAGTTCGAAACGGTACTTGAATACACGGGTCGCCTGTCGAAGACCGTCGACCAAATGATCGACGAGGGCACCCTGTTCGTCCGCAGCCCCGAAAGCCTGGCCGACTCCATCGCCGATCGTTTGCCGCAGCAGAAAGCTTATGCCGACAGCTACGGCCTCGCACTTGCGGCCTATGAAGGCGGCCAGCATTTCGCGGCCGCGAACTGGGGGCCGTATGCGGGCAACATCAACAATGCCGCGCTGACGGACCTGTTTTCCGACCTGAACAGCGGGCCGGAGATCGGCGATCTCTATGCTTTGTGGTTCGATGCGTGGCAGTCGGTCGGCGGTGGCCAGTTTGCTCATTACTCCGACTATGGCGGCTCCTCTGTTTATGGCAGTTGGGGCGCGATCGAATATTTGGGCCAACAAAATGAAACCGGGGCCTCGACGCTAAAATACGATGCGGTCCAGGCCCTGAATGACGATGGCCCATGGTGGACCACGGAGGCGCGAGAGCCTGGCGCCTTCCTGCAAGGGATCACGGACATGGGCACGGCCGGCGACGACATGCTGCTCGGCAGCGTGGAGGAAGACCTGCTGTTCGGCGGCGATGGTGACGATACATTGATCGGCGGCCCCGGTGACGACAGCCTTTCCGGCGGCGCGGGGGCGAATTTCATCGACGCGGGGCCGGGCGATGACCTGATCCTGGTGTCCAGCCTTGCGGACAGCATCGACGGCGGCGACGGCTTCGACACCATCAAGCCGGCAGGCAATCTGGCCGACCTCGATCTATCGGCGCTCGACGCTATCAACGTGGAGGCCATCGACCTCCGCGACATCGCGCATTCCGATCTGACATTGAGCGCGAGCGACCTGTTCGCCTTCCACACCAGCCACAGCCTGACCATCCACGCCGAAACCGATGACATCCTGTTGCTCACCGGCCTCTCCCACGAGAGCAGTGTCAGCAGCGGCGCCGGCAGCATCCACACGTACGAAGGGACCGTATCCGGCGAACTCGTAACCCTCACGGTGTCAACAGACAGCCAACTGGCGCCCGACGTGCAGTTGTTGTCATAATGGAGTTGTTGGCATCGATAGAAAGCGTTCGGGCAACCCCTACCCTTTGTTCCACATCAGCGAAGCGCTCAACTCGCCGCGTTCCCGACGGTCCTGTTCCAGCCGGGCGATCCGCAACCCGATCTCGTCCCGATTAATGATGCCGTGCGGGTTCTGCCGCGTCGGCATCGTCTCCGCGATGTGCAGAAAGCGCTCATGCGCCACGCCGTAAAGCCGCCGTAACTCCGAGAGGGGATCGCCGTGATCGTCCACCCGGATATCCAGCCATGGGTAGTCTTGGTCACGGTATATAACCAGGCAGGCCGACTGGCGGCCGCGCTTGTCGCCGCCGGCGCTCTCGCCCGCCTGCATCGCCAGCAGCAGGCGCTCGGCAAGGGGCTTGTCCATCGCGGCCTGATAGGTCTGGAGCGTCCGCTCCACCACCTGCGGCCCTTCCAGCATATTGCCGGCGACCAAAACCCCTTCGGCGACCAAATGGCCCGCCCAATCGACGCATGCCAGACCGGTATAGGCAGCGTTGCGGCCCTGGTTGTCGATTAGATGGAACTGCCGGTGCGGGTGTCCTGCGTCGCGCCCGACGAAGATATCGACAATCGCATCCGGCGGTGCACCCGCCTCCATTAACCGCAGCCCATCGGTTCCGAAAGTCGGGTTGGGGAATGCCTGGCTGGCAACGGCGCCGACCCCGCCCCGCGCATGCGCGATGATCGCACCCACGGCGAAAAACAGGCTGGCGACGGCGACGCCCAACTCGCCTGTCCCAGGATCGCGGGCAACGATGGAATAGGTCACGAGGCTTGGCTCTAATGAAGTTTCGGGGATTTTAGAAAGCTGGTCCGATCGCCGGACTGAATGGCGACGTCGAACATGCGTCCGTCGCGGCCGACCCGCATCCGCACCTCCGTGCCGGCCTCGCCCGTTGCCCACACCCGCTGCCAGACGCTGAACAGATCGCTCACCTCATCGCCTTCGACCGAGATGATGCGGTCGCCGGGCCGGACGCCGGCCCGCTCCGCCGGACCGCTTTCGGATACGCCCGCCACCAGCACCGCGTCGTCGCTTTCCGTCGCCAACAAACCAAGCCAGGGCCGGGGCGGGCGATTGGCCCGGCCATAGTTCAGCAGGTCCGGCAGGATCGGCGGCAACAGACCGATGGGCACCACCATGTTCAGGTCGAATCGCTGCGCGCGCTGATGGCCCTGCTGCAGGATCAGCGAGCCGATGCCATAGAGCTTGCCGTCCTCTCCGATCAAGCCGGTACCGCCCCAGTTGGGGTGCGCCGGCACGGTGTAGAATGCATCGTCCAGCGCGTATTCCCAATAGCCCGCGAATTCCTCGCGGCTGGCCAGTTTGTTCTGGATCGCATGCCGTCGCCCGCCGCCGGCCGCCAGGATACAGGTGTCTCCTATCTTCAACCTGTCGGAATCGCCCAATTTAAGGGCCGGCAGCTCCAGCGGCCCTAGCGCCTGCACCAGGCCAAAGCCGGTCGTCTGGTCCACCGCCATCGCGTGGCCCGCTACCGCGCGGCCGTCGTTCGTGTTGATCCAGATGGTTTCGGCTTCGGTAATCAGATAACCGATGGTGATAATCAAGCCCGACTCGTTGATGACCACGCCGCTGCCACCCCGCTCCGGCCCGAGCGTATGTGCCGTAAACGCGTCTTCCGGCACATAGCTGTGCAACGTGACGACGGAACTCAGCGCCCGCTCCAGATCGAACCCATAGTCGCTCGGGTCGGGCTGTAGATTGATGGGAATTTCCCAGTCGGAATTGGTCATGCTGCATCCTTGTTGCTGGCGCGGAGATCCCGGCACGCAAACCAAAGTACTGTTCAACGTCAGTATAAGGAAAGATGGGGTTGTCAGGCCAATCGGCAATCCCGACAGGCGCTTCCCAGCATCCGCGCGTGTAGTCCGTGCTGGAATCAGGTTGCGAACCGCCCTATCGTTTCTCCTGTATCTTGCGCACTCAAGTGCAGGCGTCCAACGAGGAGGAAACGAAAAATGCGTGGTTTATTGAAGACCGTCGGTCCGGTTGTGCTGTCGGGCTGTCTCGCCCTGGCGTCGAGCGCGGCCTGGGCGGCGGACTGTTCCCCTTCCAAATATGGCGCCGACGATGAGATCGGGGCGGCCAACTTGATAACGCCCGAGCGGGTCATGGCCGCCACCAAGCTGGTGAAGACGGGCGAAACGCACCCGCTCGGCATCGTGGTCGATCCCAAAATGCCGGCCTTCCCGCCGCGCGGGATGATGCTTCAAATCGTCCAGCCCAACCAGCAGTTCGGCCGGTCGCTCGAAGGCGACCTTGGCTGGAACATCAGCTACAATGATGATGTTCTCGAAGCTTGGTTGGGCACCGGCCCGCAGATAGACGGCCTCGGTCATCTGGGGGAAGGAAATACTTTCTACAATTGCAACGACGGCCAGGATTTCGCCGCCGTCACCGGCCTGACGAAATTCGGCATCCATACGGTTCCGCCGCTAGTCGGCCGCGGCGTCATGGTGGATATGGCCAAGCACTTTGGCGTCGAAGTAATGGAATCCGGCCAGGGCATCGGCAGCGACGACATCAAGGCCGCAGCCGAGGAACAGGGCGTGACCTTCCAGGAAGGCGATATCATCCTGCTGCACACGGGGTGGACCGATGGCAAGCTGGAAAGCGATCCGAAGGCATGGGTGTCGGGCGAGCCTGGGGTGACCAACGAGGGTGCGGCCTATCTCGCCAGCCTGAACCCCGTTGCGGTCGGCGCAGATACCTGGGCGGTCGAGGCGGTTCCGGCAGTCGAAGGCGACAAGACCTTCTACGGCCACGTTACGTTTTTGAAGGAAAACGGCATCTTCATCCTGGAGACCATGAACACCGGCCGCCTGGCGGCGGAAGGCGTCCATGAGTTCATGTTCGTGCTCGGCCAGGCCCGGCTGAAGGGCGCGGTGCAGATGATCATCAACCCGGTCGCGATGTGGTAGATTATTAGCTTCATGACATGCTCTTCGAGGGAGCGGTTCGCCGCTCTCTCTCGTTGCGCCGGTTTTCGGTGAGGCGACAGACCCGGCTCGCTTTTACGCGCCGGCTTTTTGCGTTATCAAATGAGCCAAGACAAAGTTCTGCGCCGGCCTTCACTTGCATGCCGCGCGGCGACAGGAGACCGGAGTGAGTAATTGGCCGCCCGCTTTGCGCGTGGGCTTGTGGATGTGTGTGTCGGCATTGGGCTTTGCCGTGATGCTGAACACGGTTCGCTACCTCTCGGATTCCGGCATGCATGTGCTGGTAGTCACGTTCTGGCGGAACGTGTTCGCCGTCGTCTTCTTCGCGCCACTGGTGGTTCGCTATTGGCCGCAGCGCTTCGGCGCGGCGCGCTGGGGCGTCTACAGCCTGCGCGCCGTCATCATGACGCTGTCCACCGTCAGTCTGTTCCTCGGCGCTATCCTGCTGCCGGTGGCGGAGGCGACGGCGATCAGCTTCACCGCACCGCTGTTTACCGTCATCGGCGCCATCCTGTTCCTGAAGGAAAGTGTCGGCTGGCGCCGCTGGACCGCCGTCATCGTCGGCTTTGCCGGCGTCCTCATCATGCTCCGCCCGGGCGCGGAGGCTTTTCAGCTCGGCGCGCCGGTGGTGCTTGTCGCCAGCCTGACCTTCGCCGCGGTCACCCTGTTGGGAAAGGTTCTGATCCGCGAAGATGAGCCCGCCCTTGTGACATTGAACCTGGCGCTCTATTCGGTGCCGGTATCCTTGCTGATCGCGCTGCCGGTTTGGCATTGGCCTTACGGCGAACAGTGGCTTTGGCTGTGCGCACTCGGCCTGGCCGCGATCGGCAATATCTACGGCATTACCAAGGCTTTGCACGCCGGTGATGCCTCGCTGACGCAGGCGTTCGACTTTTTGCGCCTGCCGGCAACCGCCTATTTGGCGCTGCTGTGGTTCGGCCAGTTCCCCGACATCTATGTTTGGATCGGCACGGGCGTGATAGCCGCGAGCAGCATCTATATTGCCCAGCGGGAGGCGCGGCTGCGCGCGCAATCGTAATGCGCATCGTGGCTGCCATCCTCATCGCGCTCGCCCTGGCGGACCTTGGCCGAGGCGCGGCGAAGGCAGAGGAGGTCTACTGCTATGACGCGGCTCGCAAGGTGCTCTCCCATATCGGCCGTGAGGCCTGTCGGCACGAGATCGTATCTTCTGCGCGCGCAAAGGAAATCCGCGACGCCCGTCGGGCCTACATTCGGCAGTCAATAGGGGGAGGCGCTGCTCACAAAGACCCTCCGCCCGATCCCCTGCCGAATTAAGCCAAAATCCGGTCCTGACGGCACCGGATTTTTCGTTGATCCGTCCGGCTATGTGGTAACGAATCATCATGTGATTGCCCGCTGTGAGCGGCTTTCCGTGTTAGTGCATGGCGGCCGGTCGGTCGCGGCCATCCTGATCGCCGCATCGGCCGGAGAGGATCTGGCGCTGCTCAAGGCAAAGAGCCGGCTCCGTCCGCGGCCCGCCTGGCACGCGGACGGCTTTCCTCCGGCGCGCCGCTCTCGATCGTCGGCTTTCCCGTCTTGAAGCTGCCCCGCCGCGAGCCGAAGACGGTGAGCGGCGAATATATTGGCGAGCGCGCGCTGCCCCATGGGGGAGCGGTGCTGACGATTGGCGCGCGCGTCTGGCAAGGCTCCAGCGGCAGCCCTGCTCTGGATCGCTCGGGGCAAGTGGTCGGCATCATTTTCGCGAAGGCAAACATTCCGAGCATATTTCAGAAATCGGGGGAAGTCGCGGATGATCGTGCCTATGCGGTTTCCGCCGGCATGCTGTCGGCTTTCCTGAAGCGAAATGGGGTCAGTCCCCTATCTGGGGGGGTAGTGACTGGCTCCGCACCGCAGCCGGAGCGATTCCTGGTGCGGGTGGATTGCCTGCGCTAGCCGCTAATGCATCGCCCGATCACATCAGATCGCTATCGCGATCAATTTGTCGGGGCAAGATGCTTTGATTATTGAATTCAGAGCAGACCCCGATTCGAGCGGATCGGGATCTGCTCTAGCCGCGGCACCTCGCAGTCTTGCAGCCATTAATTGCACGCGGCATGACCGCTGCCGTCATCAAACCGAGGGATATACATGCAATGCCAGCTTTCACTACTCTTGACGATCTGGAACCCGCGGGTAAGCGCATTCTGGTGCGGCTCGACCTGAACGTGCCCATGGCGGACGGCAAGGTTTCTGACCTGACCCGGATCGAGCGGTCCGCCCCCACCGTGCGCGAACTTTCCGAACGAGGCGCGAAGGTGATCGTGCTGGCCCATTTCGGCCGCCCCAAAGGCAAGCGCAACACGGAAATGACGCTGGCGCCGGTTGCCCAGGCATTCGCGCAAGTCCTCAACCGGGACGTGGTCTTCGCCGACGACTGTATTGGGCCGGAGGCCGCCAAGGCTGTGGATGGTCTATCCGATGGCGGGGTGGCGTTGCTGGAAAATGTGCGCTTCCACCCGGGCGAGGAAAAAAACGACCCATCGTTTGTAAAGGAACTCGCGGCGCTGGGCGACATCTATGTGAATGACGCCTTCTCCGCCGCCCACCGCGCCCACGCATCCACCGAAGGCCTGGCCCATGTCCTCCCAGCAGCGGCAGGCCGGCTGATGCAGGCCGAACTGGAAGCGCTGAGTTCCGCCCTGGACAATCCGGCGCGTCCGGTGGCAGCGCTGGTCGGCGGCGCCAAGGTTTCCAGCAAGCTGGACGTGCTGCTCAACCTGATCGACAAGGTGGATACACTGATCATCGGCGGGGGCATGGCCAACACCTTCCTCTATGCCCAGGGCAAGGAGATCGGCGCGAGCCTCTGCGAAAAAGACCTGGCCGATACCGCCCGCGAAATCATGGCAAAAGCGAAGGCCGGCGGCTGCACGATCGTTCTGCCAAGCGACGGGACGGTTGCGCGTGAGTTCAAGGCGGGTGCGGCGTCCGAAGTCGTTTCGGTAGAAAATTGTCCGAGCGACGCCATGATCCTGGACATCGGCCCCGAGTTCATCACCGATTTGGAACAGCGCCTGGCCCAGATCAAAACCCTCGTCTGGAACGGTCCCATGGGCGCATTCGAGATCGAGCCGTTCGACAAGGGCACCAACGCGGTCGCTCGCGCCGCCGCCGCCGCCACGCGTGCCGGCGACATGGTTACGGTTGCGGGCGGTGGTGATACCATCGCGGCCCTGGTCAAGGCTGGCGTGGCCGATCAGTTCTCCTACATTTCCACGGCGGGCGGCGCCTTCCTGGAATGGTTGGAAGGCAAGGAACTGCCGGGCGTCGCAGCGCTGAAGAAAGGCCAATAGGCGATGACGCCAGACAACGCTTCGGTCCGGCGTGTGCAGGCGGCGTTGCATGAAGCCCGCTCTGCGGCCCAGGTTGTCGCCCTCGCCGAAACCGCCCGCAGTGCTGAGGAAGCGGCTGACAGCATCGGCTGCCCGCTCGGCGCAATCGTGAAATCGCTGCTCTTCGCCATCGACGGACAGGCCGTGATGGCCCTGGTGGCAGGCGACCGCCGATGCGATACCAAGGCCTTGCCGGCCGCGCTCGGCATGAACGGCAAGGTCACGCGCGCGCCTGCCGATCTGGTGCGAGAGGCAACCGGCTTTGCCATCGGCGGCGTCGCGCCCGTCGGCCATCCCGCGCCGTTGCCGACGGTGATCGATGCGAGCCTCGCCCGCTTCGAGACGATCTATGCCGCCGCCGGCCACCCACATTGCGTGTTCGCCACCACGGTCGACGAACTCCAGCGTCTGACGGGCGCGGCGCTGAAGGACAGCATCGGCTTGGCTTGAGGCCCGTCGCTGCGCTATCAAACGGGCCTGCAACCCTATTCGACCGAAGGAAGACGCCCCGATGCCAGCCAATGCCACCACCGGCCTGCCGCTCTCCAAATACAAAGTGCTCGACCTGACCCGCGTGCGCGCCGGGCCCACCTGCGTGCGTCAGTTGGCGGACTGGGGCGCCGACGTGATCAAGGTGGAGGCGCCGCCGGACGGCAAGGAGAGCCTGGGCGGCGCGCGCGACGGCTTTGACTTCCAGAACCTGCACCGCAACAAGCGCTCGCTGACGCTGAACCTGAAGGAACCGGCCGGGCTCGAAGTGTTCATGAAGCTGGTCGCGGACGCGGACGTGGTGGTCGAAAATTACCGCGCCGACGTGAAATACCGGCTCGGCATCGACTATGACAGCCTGGCCAAGGTCAATCCGGGCATCATTCTGGGCTCGATCAGCGGCTTCGGGGAGACCGGCCCCTACCGCGACCGTCCAGGCTTCGACCAGATCGCGCAGGGCATGGGTGGCCTGATGTCCATCACCGGCGAGCCCGGCCGCGGGCCCATGCGCGCCGGCATTCCGGTGGCAGATCTCTGTGCCGGCATGTTCTGCGCCCAGGGCATCCTGCTGGCCCTGTTGGAGCGGGAGACGAGCGGCAGGGGCCAGTGGGTGACCACCAGCCTGTTGCAGGCACAAATCCAGATGCTGGACTTCCAGGCGGCGCGCTACCTGAAGGATGGAGAGATTCCAGTCACGGCAGGCAATGATCATCCGACCGGCATCCCCACCGGCGTGTTCCCGACGTCCGATGGCCACATAAATATCGCGGTCGCAGGCGGCGCCATGTACGAGCGCTTCTGCAAGGCAGTCGGCCACGAGGAATGGATCACGGACGAACGGTTTGATACCGGGCCGAAGCGGTCGAAGAACCGCAAGGATATGAACGCTGTGATCGGTGCGGTGACTGAAACCAAAACCAGCGCCTATTGGATCGAAATGTTTGAGGAAAAAGGCATTCCCTGCGGCCCGATCTATAACATGGCCGAGATGTTCGCCGACCCACAGGTCCAGCACCTGGAGATGGCGACACCGATCGACCACCCGCGCATGGGCGAATTCGCGATCGTGAACCAGGCGATCCGCATGAGCCGGACGCCACACCAGATCCGCACGGCCACGCCAGAACAGGGCGAGCATACAGACGACATTCTGGCCGAATTGGGCTACGACAGCGCAACGGTGAAGGCCATGCGCGACAAGGGCGTGGTTTAGGAACTCCCCTGCCCCTCGCCGTCATTGCGAGGAGGCATCGCCGACGAAGCAATCCATCGCCATCGCGGCTGGATTGCTTCCCCCGGAGGTCATCCGGGGGAAGCAATGACGAAAGGAGAGAGACCATGACCTCCACCGAATACGCGGATGGCAGGATGATCGCCCGGAGCGGTGATGGCATCGGCTGGATGATCTTCAACCAGCCGGAAAAACGCAACGCCATGACCTATACCATGTGGGAGGCGATCCCGCCGATCATGGAACGGTTCCAGAAAGACTCCGCCATCCGCGTCGTCGTCATGAAAGGAGCCGGTGAAAAGGCGTTTGTCTCTGGCGCGGATATCTCGGAGTTCGAGAGCATGCGCGCCTCACCGGAACAGACGCGCGAGTACGACCTTTCCGGCGACCGGGCGCATGCGGCCATGGCTGCGTTCGAGAAGCCGCTGATCGCCCAGATCCGCGGCTGGTGCATGGGTGGCGGTGCGGCCATCTCATTGGACGCCGACATTCGCATCTGCTCCGACGACAGCAATTTCGGCGTGCCGGCGGCAAGGCTTGGCGTCGGCTACGGCTATGACGGCATCCGCCAACTCGTCGACCTGGTCGGCCCGACCTTCGCCAAGGAGATCTTCTTCCTCGGAACGCCCTTTACAGCCGAGGACGCCCGCATCATGGGCCTGGTCAACCGCGTCGTTGCGGCGGCGGAACTGGAACAGACGGTGCTGGCCTATTGCGAGACCATCAAGAACAACGCGCCCATGACCATTCGCGCCGCCAAGGCCGCGGTGAACGCGGCGGTGCAGGACGAAAGCCTGCGCAAACTGGATGCCGTCGCCGCGATGGTCGAAGCCTGCTTCGCCAGCCACGACTACACCGAAGGCTACCGCGCCTTCATGGAAAAGCGCCATCCGCAATTCCGAGGGCGATGAGCGGTGAGCGTCGGGCAGCCCCAGGAAAGCCGGGTTCGTATCGATCTAACAGCGGTCGTGGTCGCGGTTAACGAGGGGCACCCCTATGTCCTGACGGTGGATACCTTGGCCCCTCCAGGCATTGCGCTCCCGTCCGGCCCCCTCGTGTCGGGCCACCGTACCCTCCAGGCCGGACTGCGCGCCTGGGTGGAGGCGCAAACCAAGTGCCGTCTGGAATATGTAGAGCAGCTTTATACCTTCGGCGACCGCACCTCGACCCCGGTCGATGCCGACGAAGGCATGGATCACCGCGCCGTCTCCATCGCCTATCTGGCGCTGGTCTCAATGCCGATGGAGCAATTGGAGATGCAGGCTCACTGGCTTTCCTGGTACGAGCTGTTCCCTTGGGAAGACCGGCGCGAGGGCGACCCGCCGATTGTGCGCACGCTGCGAAACCGGCTCGTCGCCTGGGGGCGCAACAGCGCCCGGTTGCGTCGCAATACTTGGGAGGAACGCGTCGATATGACCTTTGGCACGGGCCGTGTGCCGTGGGACGAGGAGCGGGCGCTGGAGCGCTACGAGATGCTCTATACCGCGGGTCTGGTGGAAGAGGCATTGCGGGACAGGGACCGGCCCTCGGCGGAGATGCAGGACGCCACCTTCGGCGTCTCGCTCGCGGCCGATCACCGCCGGATCGCGGCCACCGGCATCGGCCGCCTGCGAGCCAAGATAAAATACCGGCCGGTGCTGTTTGAGCTGATGCCGCCCGAATTCACCCTCTCGCAGCTACAGAAAACCGCAGAGGCGCTCTCAGGCATTCCCCTGCACAAGCAGAATTTCCGCCGTCTGGTCGAGCGGCAAAATCTGGTCGAAGAAACCGGCGGCGTCGCCACCGATACTGGTGGGCGCCCGGCCAAGCTCATGCGTTTCCGCGAGAATGTGTTGTTAGAACGTCCTTCGCCAGGGCTGCGGGTCAGTGCCACGAGGCGTCTGGGCACCGTCTAGCTTTATCGCGGTGGACCCGTTCTTTTTCTCGCTTCGAGCAAATCTTTCTTGACAGTTCGATGACGAAGCTTATTTTGAGGGTAATCATATGCTCATGCCGAGTATATCTCTGCGATTTACTGCGGCGATGAGCGGCGCTATTTTAGACTCATAATTGCTCATAGTGAGCAAAAAAGGAACCTGTAATGCAAACTCAGGAATCCGCGACCCTTATAGCCCGCCTGCCCTTTACGCCCGAGGTCGAAGCGCGCACCGCATCCGCCCATGCCAAGCTGAAAGACATGATCCCCAGTGTCGAGTGGCAGATGTTCGCGCCGGAAATCGACGCCATCAACCGGCTGAAGCGCGAGCGCAACGCCATCGTCCTCGCTCACAACTACCAGTCACCGGAGATCTTCCACGGCGTCGCCGATATCGTCGGCAACTCGCTGGCGCTTGCGCGGGAAGCGGCAAAGTCCGACGCCGACGTGATCGTGCTGGCCGGCGTCCATTTCATGGCCGAGACTGCCAAGCTGGTGAACCCGGAAAAGACCGTGCTTATGCCGGACATGGAAGCCGGCTGCTCGCTCGCTTCCTCGATTACCGGCCAGGACGTGCGCGACCTCAAGGCGAAATATCCCGGAGTGCCGGTCGTGACCTACGTCAACACGTCGGCCGAAGTGAAGGCCGAGTCCGACATCTGCTGCACCTCCGGCAACGTGATCAAGGTGATCGAGTCGCTGGGCGTGCCACGGGTGCTCTGTATTCCGGATGAATATCTGGCAAACTATGTCTCCACCAAGACCGACGTGGAAATCCTCACCTGGAAAGGCCGGTGCGAGGTACATGAGGAATTCACGGCAGAAGACATCAACATCTTCCGCGAAACCATGGACGACGTGGTTGTCGTCGCCCATCCCGAATGCCCGCCGGAGGTGATCGCAGCGGCAGACTTTGCCGGCTCGACGGCGGAGATGACCGACTATGTCCGCACGCACCGGCCGGCAAGGGTCATGCTCCTGACCGAGTGCTCCATGAGCAGCAATATCGCGGCGGAGGTGCCGGAGGTCGAGTTCATGCCATCCTGTGGCCTCTGTCCGCACATGAAGCGGATCACCCTGCCGAAAATCCGCCGGGCGCTGGAAACCATGAGCCCGGAAATCTTCGTCGATCAGGACGTAGCCGCCCGCGCCCGCGCCGCGGTCGAGCGCATGCTGGCCGTCGCATAAGGGCGGCCGCTCATGTCCAACCTCACCCCAGCCCTGCCCGATCTGATGATCGAGCCGGTGGTGCGCGCGGCCCTTTTGGAAGACTTGGGCCGCGCCGGCGACATCACCACGGACGCCCTGGTGCCGGATGGCCAGATGGCCGAGGCGGTGATCGCCTCCCGCAGGCCGGGCACCGTCTCCGGCGTCACCGTGGCGGCGCTGGCGTTCCGCCTGCTCGCGCCCGAGATGCGCTGCGAGATCGTGCGGCCGGACGGCAGCCGTGTCTCACCGGGCGACGTGGTGATGCAGATTGCTGGCCCCGGCCGCGCCATGCTTTCGGGCGAGCGCACGGCGCTGAACTTTCTCTGCCATCTCTCGGGCATTGCGACTGCCACCGCCGAACTGGTGGAGGCGGCCAACGGAACCAAGGCCCGCATCACCTGCACCCGCAAGACCACGCCCTGCCTGCGCTTTCTGGAGAAGGCCGCCGTGCGAGCCGGTGGCGGCGCCAATCACCGCTTTGGCCTGGACGACGCCGTGCTGATCAAGGACAATCACGTGGCGCTGGCCGGCGGCGTCGCCGTCGCGGTGCAGCGTGTGCGCGAGACGGTAGGCCACCTGGTCAGGATCGAGATCGAAGTCGATACGCTCGACCAGCTAAAGGAAGCGATGACCGCTGCCCCCGATGCCGTCCTGCTGGATAACATGCCGCCCGACATGCTGCGTGAAGCGGTGGGCATCGTCGACGGTCGCGCCGTGACAGAGGCTTCGGGCGGTATCACGCTCGAGACGGTTCCCGCCATCGCCGCCAGCGGCGTCGATTTGATCTCCGCTGGCTGGCTCACCCACAGCGCCAAGAGCCTGGACCTGGGTCTGGATATCGAAATGCGGTAACGGGGTTAGCTGGGCGCGGCTTGGCAGGGCCAAACTTCCGGCAGCTTCGCCGCCAGCCAACGGACCAGCGCGGCATTGACTTGCACCGGCTTCTCCTGCGCCATCCAGTGGCCGCTTTCGATGGTCTGCTCGGTCAGGTCCGGGCAGAGCAGACGCATCGGCTCGGGCAGACGCGAGGTAATGCAGTCGCAGGTATAGTCGTAGGCCGCGGCCAGAAACAGCACCGGCATATCCAGCCGTCCGCCATTGACCGCCGTTTCCGCGTATTCGGCATTGGCGGCATGGTTCATGTACCAGGAACTGGGCCCGAAAAATCCGTTCCGGGCCAGGGCCTCGGCATAGATGCTCAGCTCTTCGGCGCTGACCACGTTGCCGTCGCGGGGCAGGTCTGGTGGCTCGTCTGCACCGCCAAACCAGCCGCCGTCCTTGCGCACATGGGCGCTGCGCCATTTGCGACGGTCCATGCCCGGCTGGCCCTTGCGGAACAGTGCCTTGACGGCATTTACGGGGTGGGCGTCGAAGGGCCGAATGGAGCGTTCAAAATCTTCCTCGTAGAAGCGCTGATACTCCCATTGACCATAAGGAAACTCAGCCTCTGGATAGGTTTCGCGATCGACCAGCGGCAGACAGGGCTCAAGCCCCCGCTCCAGCGTCGCGTAGGGCACGCAGAGATTGGCTACCGCATGGCAGCGTTCGGGGTGATGGCTGGCCAGGCTCCAGACCGCCGGTGCGCCCCAGTCATGCCCGACCCATACCGCCTTTTCGATGCCCAGCGCCTCGGCCAATCCGATCATGTCGCCGACGATAAGTTCCAGCCCATAATCCTCGTGCCGCGCGTAGATTGTGGAGCATCCATAGCCGCGCATGTCGGGCGCGATGGCGCGGAAGCCGAGTCCCGCCAGGCAGGCAATCTGATGCCGCCAACTGATCGAAAGCTCCGGCCAGCCATGGCAGAAAATCACCGGCGGCCCATCCTCAGGCCCCGCCGCGAAATAAAAGGTCCGGTGCTCACCGGTCTTGACCGTATGCCGTGTCACATCCGCCATCTGCCTCGATCTCCCTGTTCCTTGAATTTCGTCATGCTGCCATGCTGTAAGCGCGGACACCTTATGGGCACCTCGAAAAATGTCGCGATCCAGCCGGATTCCGGTAGAATCGCCGATATAGGGGCGATGACTGGGAGGTGCTGATGGGCCAGATGGGCTTCTTCGACGTTTCGAAACGCTACGCCGGGCTGGACGCGAAGTCGGATCCGCTGGTGAAGCTGAACGCCATCGTCCCCTGGGCGTATTTCCGGCCGCAGTTGGAAGCGGTCTGGCGCCGGCCGCCGGAGGCCCGAAAATCCAAGGCTGGCCGCAAGCCGTGGGATGTGGTCGTGATGCTCAAGGCGCTCGTGCTGTGCGAGCTCTACAACCTCTCCGACGAGCAGTTCGAGTACCGGGTGCGCGACCGGCTGTCGTTCATGCGCTTCCTGGGCTTGGGTCTTGAGGACCCGGTTCCGGACGCGACGACGGTCTGGCAGTACCGCGAGCAGCTGGTCCAGGCTGGAGTTGTCGGTGAGCTGTTCGGCGCATTCGACGGCTACCTGGAGGCCCAGGGCTGGCTGGCGATGGGCGGGCAGATGATCGACGCCTCGATCGTGCCGGTGCCCAAGCAGCGCAACGACCGCGATGAGAATGCCGCGATCAAGGCGGGCGAGACGCCCGAGGGCTGGGACGAGAAGCCGGCGAAGAAGCGCCAGAAGGACACCGACGCGCGCTGGACCAAGAAGCACGGCAAGTCGCACTACGGCTACAAGAATCACGTCAACGTCGATCGGCGGCACAAGCTGATCCGCCGCTACAAGGTGACGGACGCGGCGACGCACGACAGCCAGGTCATCGACGACGTGCTGGACGACGGCAACACGGCCTCGGACGTCTGGGCGGACAGCGCCTACCGGTCGGCCGAGATTGAGGAGAAGCTGGAAGACCGCGGCCTGAAGAGCCGCATCCACCGCAAGGGCCATCGCAACCGCCCACTCAGCAAGCGCGAGAAACAGGGCAACAAGACCCGCTCGAAGGTCCGCGCCCGGGTCGAGCACGTGTTCGGCGCGCAGACCAACGACATGGGTGGCACGCTGGTGCGCAGCATCGGCATCGCCCGCGCCAAGGCGCGCATCGGCCTGAAGAACCTTGCCTACAACATGCGCCGCGTGGTCCACCTGAACGGCCTCGCCGCCGCCCGCGGGCCGACGTGAGCGGGGTGGCGACAGCAGAAGTGCGTCTGGAGCGCAGCTGAACGGGCAAAAACAACCAAAGAAGGCCGCAAAACGGCGCCCATCGGGGCGTTCAGCGGCGAACGAGGTTCAACATCGGCCCAGAAGCGGCTACGCAGCCGTATTTATCGAAGTGCCCTTATATTATTTTGGCTGGCGTCGGCGCGGCCGATCCTTTCGTCAGAGATTTTGGATGCCGCGTACGACTATGGCTGCTAGCCTGCGGTTCGTGTTGGAAAAGCGAGCAAACAACAGCAAGTCAGGCGAGCCCCATGTCACAGGCAGAACTCCAAACGGCGACCGATCTTCTGAAAGCCGGCAATTTTCGCACGGGCGAAGATTGGGAGAAGGCCCATGAAATATGTCAGGCCCACGAAGGTGGTCCTCTGTTCGACTGGGTCCATGCCTTGGTTCATCGCATTGAAGGCGATGACCGGAATGCGGACTACTGGTACCGACGCGCGGACAAGGACCGGCATTCGGGATCAATCGAGCAAGAGTGGCAGGCTATTCGAACGGCGATCGAGAATGCATGAGGCAGGCGGCGGCGCCGTCGGCCGCAACGAGCAGAGCGCTTGACGTTCACTCCTGGCCACCTCACTACTTGTCATAACGATATTTACGCCATTCGGGAGTGAAAACCATGGCCGACACACGCTCCAACGAACCCATCGTCACGCAAGCACTGGCGGAGTTCGCCGCCAATCTGACCTTCGACCAGATCCCGGCACAGGCCCGCACTGTCGCCCGCCATTGCCTGATGGACATGGTGGGCGTGGCACTCGCCGGCAAGGACGAGCCGCTCAGCCAAATGCTGGCCGCCCAGATCGAGGATGAAGGCGGCGCGGAGCACGCCACCCTGATCGGGCTCGGCGACAAGACCAGCGCCAATCAGGCGGCGCTCTACAACGGCTCGGCCGCGCACGCGCTCGATTATGACGATGTGCTGGGCGTCTTCACCGGCCACCCGACCGTCGCGGTCATGCCCGCGGTCCTCGCGCTCGCCGAGCGGCATGGCAAGGACGGAAAGGCCGTCATCACCGCCTTCGTCGCCGGGGTCGAGGTGCTGGCGCGCATTGGCGCGATGATGAGCAAGGGCCACTATGCCCGCGGCTGGCATTCCACCGGCACCATCGGCTCGATCGGCGCGGCGGCAGGCTGCGCCAACCTGCTGGGTCTGGACGCCAAAGCCACCAATCGCGCCATGGGCATCGCCGCCAGCCAGGCGGCGGGCCTGAAAAGCAATTTCGGCACGATGACCAAGCCGCTGCACGCGGGCAAGGCCGGCCAGAACGGGCTGATCGCCGCGACCTTGGCTGCCCGCGGTTTCACGGCGCGCGAAAACACGCTGGATATTAAGCAGGGCTTTGGCGACACCATGGCCGAGGGTGAGTTGGACATCGACCGGGCGCTGGAGCGCATTGGCGAGCTGTTCCACACGCCGGACGTGCTCTTTAAGTACCACCCGGCCTGCTATGGCGTGCACGCGCCCACCGAGGCTGCGCTGCGCCTGCGCCTGCAAGACGGATTTGATCCGGCGCTGGTGGAAAAGATCGAGATCAGCGTGCCGCAGAACTGCATAGGCATGTGCGATATCGCCGAACCGACCAGCGGCCTCGAAGCCAAGTTCTCGCTGGCGCATAACGTGGCGCTGGGCCTGCTGGACAAGGCCGACGGCAGCCTGGAACTCTACATGGACGAGAGCTTCGAGGTGCCGGAAGCCGCCGTCCTGCGCAAGAAAGCCGTGGTCGAAGGCAAGCCGGAGTTCAACTCGTTTTACTCCGAGGTAACGGTGCACCAGAAGGACGGCAAGGTGCTGCGCCAGGAATTCGACATAGGCAAGCCCATGCGCGACCTGAGCGAGCAGGAAGCGAAGCTGGCGAAGAAGTTCCGCGCGCTGGCAGGCCCCCTGGTCGGCGAAGGCGAAACCGAAGCGCTGGTCGCCGCCATTGCCGGCCTGGAAGAACAGGCCAATATGAGCGAATGGGCTGGGCGGACGCGGATCGGCGCCTAGTTGCAATGCATTCCCGGACGCCCGTCCGGGCGATCCGGGGCCGCGAGGCATTAGCACCTGGATGAACGAACGCGGCCTCGGCCGGCCCCCAGCTCAAGGCCGGGGATATACGAGGCGGGGATACACGGGAAAAAGAGGCCGTGACACTCACCAACAGACGCATTCTTCTGATCATCGCAGGCGGCATCGCTGCCTATCGCAGCCTCGATTTGATCCGCCGCCTGCGCGAACGCGGCGCGGATGTGCGCTGCGTGCTGACCAAGGGCGGCGCACAGTTCATCACCCCATTAAGTGTCGCAGCGCTTAGCGAAAATAAGGTCTACCAGGAACTGTTCTCTCTCACCGACGAGGCGGAAATGGGCCATATCCGCCTTTCTCGCGAGGCCGATCTGGTCGTTGTCTGCCCGGCGTCGGCCGATCTGCTGGCTAAGATGGCGAACGGCTTGGCCGACGATCTGGCCTCCACCGCCCTGCTTGCAACCGACAAGCCGGTGATGGTCTGCCCGACGATGAACGTGCAGATGTGGCACCACCCGGCCACCCAGGCGAACATGCTGACGCTGGAGGCGCGCGACGTGCTGCGCGTCGGGCCCGGCGCCGGCAACCTGGCCTGTGGCGAGGTCGGGTCGGGCCGGCTGGCCGAGGTCATGGATATCGTCGCCGCCATCGAAGCTTTCTTCATCGGGGAGCCGAAAGCCCTGCAAGCGCCGGCCATCGAATTGCCCTCTCCGGGCTCGCTCGCCCCCCGGCCACTGACAGGCCGGCACGCCATCGTCACCAGCGGCCCCACCTGGGAGCCCATCGACCCGGTCCGCTATATCGGCAATCGTTCATCCGGCAAGCAGGGCCACGCCATCGCTGGTGCTTTGGCAGAACTTGGCGCGCGCACGACGCTTATCTCCGGCCCGACCGCCGAGCCGGACCCGCCGGGCGTTCATGTCGTCCGCATCGAAAGCGCCCGCCAGATGTATGCCGCCTGCCACGCTGCCCTTCCTGCCGATATTGCCGTCTGCGCCGCTGCCGTCGCCGATTGGCGTGCAGAGACGGACACGAAAATGAAAATCAAGAAAGGAGCGGATGGCCCGCCCGCCCTCGCGCTGACCGAAAACCCCGACATTCTGGCGAGCCTCGGCCAGGCAGGAAACCAGCGACCGAAGCTGGTGGTTGGCTTCGCGGCGGAAACAGGCAATGTGGTCGGATACGCCCGCGCAAAGCTCGCGCGCAAGGGCTGCGACTGGCTGGTTGCGAACGACGTCTCGCCCGGTACCGGCACCTTTGGCGGCGCGGACAATACCGTGCACCTGGTCTCCGCCGACCATGTCGAAAATTGGCCGCGCATGAGTAAGACCGAAGTCGCTGAACGCCTCGCCGCCCGCATCGCCGAAGCCTTCGTCGAGACTCCTTCCGAGGCAGCCGAGTGAGCAACAGCGCCGTTCCGGTTCAGATCCAGGTGTTGGCGCACGCAGCGGACCTGCCGCTGCCCCAATACGAAACGGCGGAGGCCGCGGGTTGTGATCTGCTGGCGGCCGTTCCCGCCAATGCGCCCGTTACGCTTCAGCCGGCCGAACGGGCGCTGGTGCCTTGCGGCATCGCGATTGCGCTTCCCTCCGGCTATGAGGCGCAGGTGCGGCCACGCTCGGGCTTGGCGCTACGGCACGGCATCTCGCTGGTGAACGCGCCCGGCACGATCGATGCCGACTATCGGGGCGAGATCGGCGCCATCGTCGTTAATCTGGGCAGCGCCCCCTTCATTATTGAACGCGGCCTGCGCATCGCCCAGATGGTGATCGCGCCTGTGACGCGGGCGGTCTGGCAGGAAGTGGCCGACCTGGAGGCGACCGAACGCGGGGCGGGCGGGTTCGGCTCGACGGGGACACAGACGTGATTGACTGGACCGATGAACAACTGGAGCGCTACTCCCGCCATATCCTGCTGCCGGAGGTGGGCGGCGTCGGCCAGGAGAAGCTGTTGCAGGCGTCCGTGCTGGTGATCGGCGCGGGTGGGCTCGGCGCGCCGATGCTGCAATATTTGGCGGCGGCGGGAGTCGGACGGCTGGGCATTATCGACGCCGACACGGTCGATCTCTCCAACCTGCAGCGTCAGGTGATCCATCGCACGCAAGATATTGATATTCCGAAGGTCGAGAGCGCGGCCCGCATGATCCGCGACCTGAACCCAGACGTGACGATCGAGCCGTACAACGAGCGCATCACCGCCGCCAACGCGCTGGAAATCGTCTCCCGGTATGACATCACCGCCGACGGCACCGACAATTTCCCGACACGCTATCTGATGAACGACGCCTGCCACCTGGCGGGCAAGACCCTGGTCTCCGGGGCGCTGCTGCGGTTCGAGGGCCAGCTTTCCGTGTTCAAGTCGCATCTGGGTGAGCCGCATCCCTGCTATCGCTGCCTGTTCCCCGAGCCGCCGCCGCCCGGCTCGGTGCCGAGCTGCTCGGAGGCCGGCGTGTTCGGCGCGGTCGCCGGTGCGGTCGGCGTGCAGCAGGCGGTCGAGGTGCTGAAGGAAATTTTAGAGATCGGCGAGAGCCTTTCCGGCACCTTCATGATGTATGACGGCCTCTACACCGAGTGGCAGAAAATCAAGCTGCGCAAAAACCCCGCCTGCCCGCTTTGCGGCGAGCATCCCACGATCGAGGACCTTTCGGCTCATGAATGACAGCGCTGCCAGAAAACCGCCGCTTGCCATGATCATCCAGAGCGGCACCGTGGACCGGATGCATTACGCCCTGCTGTTCGCGACGGGTGCGCTGGCCATGGGCCGGGACGTGACGCTGTTCTTCACCATGGCCGGCTGCCGCGCGTTCCAGGGAGTCTCGGGCCTTTTGCCGGCGGAGGACGGCAGCACCGCCGCCGTGTACGACGCTGACCTGCAAGGCAAAGGCATAGCCGGTTTCGATGAGCTCTGGGAAAGCCTGAAGGAGCTCGGCGCGACGTTCCAGGCCTGCGACACCGGCCTGCTGGCCGCGCGCGCGACGGCGCCGGAGGGTGTCAACGTGACCGGCGTCGTCGGCTTTCTCGCCGACATCGGGACGGACGCGCAAGTCGTTTGGGTTTGACCGAGCGCGCGCCCCGCGCGAGCATGCTCCCCGACAGACTTCACCACATCGAGGAATGCTCCCATGGGGAAATTGGACGGCAAGGTTGCGATCATCACAGGTGCTGCGCGGGGCATCGGTGCGGCGGCGGCCCGCCTGTTCGCTGCCGAAGGTGCGAATCTCATGCTGGCGGACCTGCTTGCGGAACCGCTGAAGGCGCTGGCCGCGGATATCGGACCGAGCGCCGTCGCCTGCCCGACCGACATCGCGGATGCAACCCAGGTGGAAAACCTGGTCGCAGAAACCGTCTCCCGCTTCGGCCGACTGGATGTGGCGCTGCTGAACGCCGGCATCGAAGGCGACCTCGCGCCCATCGTCGACTATGATTCGATGACCTTCGACCGGGTTATCGACGTCAATGTGCGCGGTGTCTGGCTAGGTCTGAAATACGCCATGCGGGCCATGCAGGCGAACGGCGGCAGCATCGTCGTCACGGCCTCCACAGCCGGCATCCGCGCGGTGCCCAACATGTCGGCCTATATCGCCTCCAAGCATGCGGCGGTCGGCCTGATGCGCTCTGCGGCCATCGAAGGCGCGGAGCACAATATCCGCGTGAACAGCGTTAATCCGTCGCCCATCGACACACCGATGATGCAATCGCTGGAAAACATGCACGGCGTTGCGGAGCGCAATGACCGACCGCTTGCGGGGGGAACCCCGTTGCGGCGCTATGGCAAGCCGGAAGAGGTGGCGAGGATGATGCTGTTCCTCGCCAGCGACGACAGCAGCTTCTGCACGGGCGGCGTCTATATGGTGGATGGCGGCGTGTCGGCCGGGCGGCGGTAGATTTCGCATCAAAGGAAGCGCCCCATGCCCGCCTCCCCCACTATAGAGCGCATCGAACTGCTGTTGTTCGAGATTGACGTTCCCGACATGACCGCCGACCCATCTGGCTTTGGCATCCACTACACGCCAGGCCAGTCGCCGCCGCAACTGCGGCTCGCGGTCAAAATCCATGGCGACACCGGGGTGGTCGGCGAATATGTGCCGGGCCGCGGGCGGGCGCGGATCATCCATGCCGCCGCCGCGGCGCTCGGCCAAAAGCTGATCGGCCAGCCGGCGCTGGAGCGAGAACAGCACTATTACGCGCTCCGCCGCCTGACCAAGCATGTGGGCGAGGTCGGCATCGGCCTGCTGGACATCGCACTCTGGGATCTGGCAGGCAAGCATCACGCAGCACCCGTCTATCAATTGCTGGGCGGCTACCGCACCCGCCTGCCCGCCTATGCCAGCACCCTGCACGGCGACCGGCTGCCCGGCGGCCTTTCATCCCCCGAAGCCTATGCCGATTTTGCCGAGCAGTGCCTGGAACTGGGTTATCCGGGCTTCAAAATGCACGGCTGGTCCAAGGGCGACGTGGCGGAGGAAGCGGCCATGATCCGCGCGGTCGCCAAGCGCGTCGGCGGGCGCATGCACATCATGTATGACAGCTCCAGCAACCTGCGCACGCTGGCCGACGCCATCCTGATCGGCAAGGTCTGCGACGAGTGCGATCTCTACTGGTACGAGGACCCGTATTCCGACGGCGGGCTCTCCGTGCGCGGCCATCAGATGCTGAAGCAATCCGTCAAAACGCCAATCTTAATTACGGAATTCGTTCACAATTTGGAGACCATGACAGACATGCTGGTGGCGGGCGCGACAGACTTCGCCCGCGCCGACCCGGACTATGACGGCGGCCTCACCGGCTGCCTGAAACGCGCCGCGGTGGCGGAGGGCTTGGGCATGGACGTCGAGGTGCATTCCTGCGGCCCGGCCATGCGCCACCTGATGGCCGCCTGCCGCAACGCCAACTTCTACGAGGTCAACCTGGTGCACCCGAAAGCGCCGAACGCCTGGCACCTGCCCATCTACGCCGACGGCTATTCCGACCAGTTGGACTGCGTGGACAAGGACGGCTGCGTGAGCGTTCCGGACGACCCCGGCTTCGGCATGGCCTACGACTGGGACGCCATCGAACGGCGGCTGGTCGAACGTACCGTCTTGCAATAAGCTTTGCCGCAACAACACGACGATCAAGAGGACTCCCCGCCCATGATGCCCGACCCTTCCGGCCAGGCGCTTCGCTCCGAAAGCGAGCTTGTGCCCGGCTTCGAATTCACGCCCTGGCGGCTGGCGGTAGAGCGGGAGCATCAGAACCAGAAGCTGCGCTGCTGCGGCATTGATCCGTCGATCTGGGGCGATATCGTCGACCCCAGCATTTTCGCGACGCTCACGATCAAAATCGTCAACCGCGAGGGCTTCTCGATCAACGGCAGCGTCCACATGATCCAAACATACCGCGTGCACGCGCCGATCCGGCTGGGGGAGGAGGTAGAGATGCGCGGCCGCATTACCGGCATCGAACCGGCGGCGCGCGGCTCCCTGTTCAAGGCCCAATACGAAATGCTGCGCAGCGATGGCTCGGTTGCGATGGAACTTGGCCGCACCAGCGTCCGCACCGATCAGAACGCCGAACGCAAAGGTCCCGGTGGTGCGAAGCGGGTCGGCGAAAATCCGGATGAGGGCTTTCTCGATCTACCGCGTATCGGCGAAAAGCAAATGACGCCGGAGGGCGTCGGCAATTTCTCTGACGAGAAAATCAACCGCATCCACGACGATCCAGAGATCGCACGCCAGTTCGGCTATCGCGCACCGATTGCCGCCGGCATCATGGGCTCGCACATTATGCTGGAGGCGCTGATCAAAGACGGCGGCGTGCCCATCCAAACCTTGGACATGGACGTCAGCTTCCGCCGCCCGATGTTCTGGGATGAGCTGCTCGCCATCACCGCCGACCGTACGGCCGCAAACGGCGGCGGCCATCTCTCGCGCATCGCGCTAATGAAACCGGAAGGCAAACCGGCGTGTTTCGGCACGGTGGCGAGCGTTACCTACTGACCCGCTATCGGCATCATTGCGAGGCGCGAAGCAACGAAGCGATCCAGCGCTACCAAAACCGACAAAAACCCTGAGTTGCCGCGTTGCTAACCTGCGGCTCGGCCTCGCAATGACGGCAAACTTTAAGCAAAGGAAACCCCACTCATGAACGATCTTACCGGTAAAGTCGCCCTGATCACCGGCGGCTCCCGCGGCATTGGGGCGAAGACAGCCGAACTGATGGTCAAGGCCGGCGCCAAAGTCGTCGTCGCAGACGTGCTGGACGAGGTCGGCCAGGAAACCGTCAAGGCGCTGGGCGATGCCGCCGCTTATATCCATCTGGACGTAACCAAGGAGGCCGACTGGCGCGCCGCGGTCGATCTGGCCGAAAGTAAGTTCGGCGGGATGGACATTCTCTGCAACAATGCCGGCATCTTTACCGGCCTCGGCATTGACGAGGCGACGCTCGACGACTGGAACAGACTGGTAGGCGTGAACATGACCGGCGTCTTTTTGGGCACCAAGCTTTGCGCCGATGCGCTCGCCGCCCGCGGAGCCGACAGCCCGCACGGCAGCGCCATCGTCAACACGTCCTCCATCGCCGGCCTGGTGGGTTCGCAACTGGACCCGCTCTATTCCATGACCAAGGGCGGCGTGGCGCTGTTCACCAAGTCCACCGCCCTGTTCTTCAGCCGCAAGGGCCAGCGCATCCGCTGCAACTCCATCCATCCGGGCGTGATCGACACGGATATGGGCGCACAGACCTTCGTCTCGCGCGCACAGAAGCAGGGCCTGAACGATCCGGCCAAGGCCAAGGAATTTTCCGCCAAGATGCACCCCATCGGCCGCCTGGGCGTGGCCGAGGACATCGCCAAGGGCATCGTCTTCCTCGCCAGCGACGACGCCGGTTTCATGACCGGCGCGGGCCTGGTGGTGGATGGCGGCCTGACGGCGCAGTAAGCCACACCTCACCGACACACTGCACAAGGCTTCGCCTCATGACCATGAAAATTCACCACGCGCCCAACACCCGCTCGGTCCGCGCCGTCTGGCTGTTCGAGGAGTTGGGCCTGCCCTACGAATTGCAGAAATACAAGCTTGGCGACCCGGCCATGCGCACGCCCGAATACCGCAAGATCCACCCGATGGGGCGCGTTCCCGCGGTCGAGGACGGCGAGGTGACCATCTATGAAAGCGGCGCCATCGTGCAATATGTCCTGGCGCGCCATGGCGGCGGGCGCATGGTGCCCGCGACCGACAGCGCCGCCTTCCCGGCCTATCTGCAATGGCTGCACTATGCCGAGGGCATGATTATGCCGCCGGTCAACACCATCGTGGTAGAGACCATCCTGCTGCCGCCGGAGCGCCGAAACGACGCCAATGTCGCCCGGGCGACCAAGCTTTTGGGTCAAATGCTCGGCGCGGTCGAGGCGCACATGGCGGACGGCCGGGACTACCTGGCGGGCGAGTTTTCGGGAGCCGATATCATGACCGGCCACGCCTGCACCGTGGCGCGCCGTCTGGGCGCCGATGTCAGCGACAAGCCGCATGTGGATGCCTATATCGAACGCTGCAATGCCCGCTCCGCCATGCAGCGAGCGTGGGCAGCATAAGGTCGGCCAGAAAGCATGCCCGTGCGGGACAGGGGCCGGTTCATCGGCAATCAGCCTACCGGCCCCGCTCGCCCAGTTTCCGCATTTCGGCCAGCCAGCCCTCCCGCGTGGCCTGGCTTGCCTCGCCCACCATGCCGAACAGAGTTTCGCGCACCGGCTTGATGCCGCAGAATTTTAGCACATTGCGCTCCAGACTTTTCAGCGAGTGCGCGCCGAACCACCAGCGATAGGCGAGCGCCGGCATGCCCATGGTCACCACCACCCTGGCCGAGCGGCCCTTGAGCCGGCCGACGGGCCAGCGGCCCGTGTAGTCCATGGCAAAATCGGGCCGCAGGGTCTGCTCCAGCAGCGCCTTGAGCGCCGCCGGCATGGTGCCGAGCCAGAGCGGATAGATCAGCACCAGATGCCCCGCCCTGGCGATCGCGTCCTGCGCCTGTCGCGCGGCATCCGGCACCGGCCCATTCTGGAATTCTGCCTCGGAACGCAGCAGCGGCAGGTCCATCCCGGCCACGTCGAGCCGCCGCACCTCATGGCCGGACGCCGCCGCGGCACCCGCATAGGCCTCGGCCAAAGCGTGGCAAAGCCGTTCGGGTGCGGCATCGGGGTGCCCGTCGATCACTGCAATGCGCATCGCCGCCTCCATTGGTCGAATACCCGCAAGGCAGTGAATAGCGCCGTATGCGCAACGCCACAAGCATGGGCAGTCGGTACGGTCCTTGCGCATCAAGGCGCAGACACGCACAATATTCGTCAACAACAATCCGGCAATACAAGCAAGGAGGCAAACGCCGTCATGTCACTTCTTTCTTTTAAACGCTTAATGGTCGCGGGCGCCCTGACGCTCGGCCTCACCGCGATGGCCCAGGCGGAGACGACCTGGGACCTGCCGCTTGTCTGGGGCGACACCAACTTCCACACCGAAAACGCCAAGACTTTTGCGAAGGTGGTGGGGCAGGTTACCGGCGGCGAGGTGAAGATCAACATTCACCCCGGCGGCTCGCTCGGCTTCAAGGGGCCGGAAATGGTGACCGCGGTGCGCGACGGGCTGGTGCCCATCGGCGACATGCTGCTAATCCAGCAAACCGGTGAACACCCCCTGTTTGGGCTGGAGGCCCAGCCCTATCTGATCCAAGACCTGGACGAATTGGCGGTTATGCACGAACGCTTCGTGCCGATGCTGGAAGAATTACTGGCGCAATACAACCAAAAGCTATTGTATATTGTACCCTGGCCACGGCAGTACGTGTACACCAAAAACCCGGCCCAGACGGTCGACGACCTGAAGGGCATCAAGATCCGCACCTATAACAGCTCGACCACCGATATGTTCGGGCGGGTCGGCATGACGCCGGTACAATTGCCCTGGGGCGAGGTGGTGCCTGCGCTCGCCGCCGGCACGATCGACTCGGTCACCACATCGGCCAGTTCCGGCGTGGATGGCAAGTTCTGGGAATTCCTGAAATATATGTACCCGACCAGCCATGTCTGGTCTTCAAACATCGTGTCGGTAAACCTGGATGCCTGGAACGGCCTTTCAGAAGGCAACCGCGAGGCGATCGAAGCGGCGGCCGCGGCCCTGCAACCGGTGTTCTGGCAGGTCAGCCGGTCGGAGGACGCCATCAAGGCAGGCATTCTGACGGAGAATGGCCTGGAAATGGGCGACGTCTCCGGCATGCTCGCCGCCATGCAGGAACTGACAGAGCCCATGGTCGGTGAATATATCGAGGCCGCCGGCCCGAAGGCGAAAGAGATTATCGAGGGCTTCAAAGCGGACGTGGGCCGGCAGTAAGTGCCGCTGATCACACTGAATCCGCCCCTCACTGTCATTGCGACCCCGGCCAAAAGCCGGGAGAAGCGATCCAACGCGCCGCCCCGAGGGACTGCATGCTCCGCCTGATTGACTGGGTCTCGCGCGTTGCTGGCTATGCGGCCGCGCTCATGATTGCCGGCATCGCCCTCCTGGTGCTGACGGAGATCGTCTGCCGGAACGTGTTCAACATCAGCCTGACCTTCGCCTGGGACTACAGTGCCTACATGATGGCGGGCGCCATCTTCTGTGGCGCGGCCTTCACGCTCCGCACCGGCGGGCATGTGCGCGTCTCGCTGCTGACTCTCAACGTGCCGCCATTGTTCGCGCGCGGCATCGATTTTCTGGCGACGGTGTTCGCGCTGGCAATCACGAGCTTCGCGGCCTATGCGCTGGTCCTGTTCGCCTGGCAGTCCTTCACCACCGGCCGCACTTCCTCCACCATCGATGCGACGCCGCTGGTCTATCCGCAAGGCGTCATGGCCTTTGGCGTCAGCCTGCTGGCTCTGCAATTCCTGGTCCGTCTGATCCGGCTGCTGACCGGCGCGCCTCCCGAAGATACGGAAGCAAGGGAAGCCTATGGTGTCGAGTAGCGCCGCCGCAGAAGCGCCCCGGTTCCGGGCGAGCGGCCTGGTCACCCTGGTGGTGGTGGCGCTCGCCGTCGCCGCCGGCAGTTACGGCATCGCCGAGGCCAACAGCACGGTGATCGGCATCTCCGCGACCGTGCTGGCGATCCTGGTGGTGACGCTGGCGTTTGGCGTTTGGGTCGGTGTGGCACTTTATTCGGTCGGCATTGTCAGCTTGGCCATTTTCCGCTCCATGCCGGTGGAAAAACTGCTGGCGCAATTGACGTTCAACGTCACCACCACGCCGGAGCTGATCAGCTTGCCGCTGTTCATCCTGATGGCGGAGATCCTGTTTCACTCCAAACTTTCGGCCTCGCTCTTCAGCGGCCTCGCGCCCTGGACCAACCGGCTGCCGGGCCGGCTGCTGCACGTGAACGTGCTGGGCTGCACCATGTTCGCCGCGGTCTCCGGCTCGTCGGCCGCGACGACGGCCACGGTCGGCCGCATCACGCTTTCGGAACTGTTCAACCGCGGCTACGCCAAGGACCTGGCTATGGGGTCGCTGGCGGGAGCGGGCACGCTCGGCCTGCTGATCCCGCCCTCGATCGTGCTGATCATCTATGGCGTGCTGGCGGAGGCTTCGATCCTGAAGCTGTTCATCGCCGGCATCATTCCCGGCCTGACGCTGGCATTCGGTTACATGGTCTATATCGGCGCGCGGGCGACGCTGAACACCAACGCCACGCCCGAACGGGACGAGGAAATAAGTTGGGGGGCCAAGCTCTATGGCCTTCGCCATTTGGGGCCCGTGCTGTTCCTGATCCTGGTAGTACTGGGATCCATGTATGGCGGCTATGCGAGCCCCTCCGAAGCCGCGGCGGTGGGCGTACTGGGCGCGTTGATGGTCAGCGCCTTTCAGCGCTCGCTCTCCTGGCGGAACCTGACCGCCGCCTGTCTGGGGGCGGTGCGCACGGTCAGCATGATCGGCCTGATTGTGGCGGGCGCCTATTTCCTGTCGGTCGCGATGGGCTTTCTGGGTGTGCCGCGGGCAATCGCGACGGAGATCGGCGCGCTCGGCCTCTCGCCCTTCGCCCTGATCATGCTGCTGCTGGTGTTTTACGCCATTCTCGGCTGCGTGCTGGAGGGCATGTCGAGCATCGTTATGACCCTGCCCATCACGCTGCCGCTGGTGCTGGCCGCCGGCTTCGACAAGATCTGGTTCGGCGTGTTCCTGGTGGTGGTGGTGGAGATGGCGCAGATCACGCCACCCGTGGGCTTTAACCTGTTCGTCATCCAGGGCATGACGGGCGAGCCCATCGGGCGGATCGCACTCGCGACCATTCCCTTTTTCCTGATCATGGTGGGGCTGGCGATACTGATTACGGTCTGGCCGGAAATAGTGACCTTCCTGCCAAACGCGATCGAACTTCGGGGGTAGGCGCGCCTGGGCGTCAAGCGCCCTTGCCTATCACCGCGCACCGCCGCAAAATTGCACCATCGATTCAAAAAACCCCTTCGCGAAGGAAACCGCCCGCCATGCCCACCGTCGCCCACGACAAACTGCAAGCCATCGGCGAGGCCCTGCTGAAGTCCGCCGGCTGCTCCGACTATGAGGCGGAATGCGTCGCCAAGGGCTGCATCGGCGCGAATCTCGCCGGTCATGACAGCCACGGCATCATCGCGATTCCGACCTATATCGACCGCATTAAACGCGGCCATATTGTGCCCGGCGCGCCTTATGAGGTGGTGAGCGACTTCCCCGCGCACATGGTGGTGGACGGCAATTGGGGCTTCGGTTTTGCCGTGACCGAGCGCACCATGCGCACCCTGATCGATAAGGCGAAAACCTCCAACGTCGCCGCCGCCACCGTCTATCATCAGAGCCATATCGGCCGCCTGGCCAATTATCCGCTGATGGCGGCCAGGGAGGATATGATCGGCCTGATCACCGCCGACAGCGGCCGCTCGCCCAAGGCCGTCGCACCGTTCGGCGGACGCGAGGCGCGGCTCGGCACCAACCCGATTTCGATCGCGGTGCCATCCGAACTCGGCGCGCCCCTGTTCCTGGACATGGCCACCAGCGCGGCCGCGGCCGGCAAGGTCAACGTCGCCGTCGCCCGCGGCGAAAGCGTGCCCGACGGCTGGGTGATCGGCGCGGACGGCAAGCCCACCAACGACCCGACCCAGCTCCGCCAGGGCGGCGCGCTCCTGCCACTCGGCGGCCCCGACGGCGGCTACAAGGGCACCGGCCTGGCCGTGATGGTGGAAATCCTTTGCGGCCTGCTGACGGGCCTCGGCTTCGGGGTGGACCCGAAGGGCAAGCACAATGACGGCTGCTTCATGGCGGTATTCAACGTGGCCGCCTTCCGTGACGTGGCGACTTTCAAGAAGGACGTGGCCGACTTCGCACAGTATCTGAAGGACACGCCGCCAGCCGCCGGCAGCCAGGGCGTGCTCTATCCGGGCGAGATCGAGCACCTGAAAGAGCAGGCCCGCCGCCGCGACGGCGTCGAAATCGAGGACTCCACCTGGGCAAAGCTCCAGGAACTGGCGGCTGAGTATGGCGTGAAGGATCAGTTGGGTATGTAGCATATGCTTGATTCTGGTGGAGGGCGGCCATGCTCGGGCTGATACAGGAAGCCCAATTGCTGACCAGTGCCACGCTGGCCCATGCCGCGCGTGTCTATCCCCAGGTGGAGATCGTCACCGCCGACAACGGCAAGTCCTTCCACCGCACCACCTATGCCGAGGCGGACCGGCGAGCGCGCCTGTTGGCGTCTGCCTTGGCAAACCGAGGAACTCGTGGGCGAGGACATGGTTCTGGGCGCGCTCGCCTGGAACACTTGGCGGCTGTTCGAGATCATGCATGCGGTGCCGGGCGTCGGTGCGGTGCTGCATACAGCCAACCCGCGCCTGCACGAGCGCCATCTGGCCTATACGGTGCGGCACAGCCAGGATCGGGCGATTTTCGTCGACCCTGACTGCCTGCCGCTTGCCGAGGCGATCGCGCCGGCCTGTCCCTCGGTCGAACAATGGATCATCTTGGCGACACCGGACGAGATGCCGGAGACGAGGCTGCCGGGCGCCCTATGCTACGAAGACATCATCGACGAAGGGGACTCGATCTTCGAGTGGCCGCAGTTCGACGAGCGCCGCGCCTCGACCCTTTGCTACACGTCCGCGACGACCGGCGAGCCCAAGGGCGTGCTCTACAGCCATCGTGGCACGGTGGTGAACGTGCTGACCATCGCCGGCAAGAACGGCTGGAATCTGGGCCGCGGCGACTGTGTGCTCTGTGCCGCGCCGTTTTTCCACTGCAATGGCTGGGGCATGCCCTACATGGCTCCGCTGACCGGCACCAAGATGGTGCTGCCGGGCCGCAATGTGAGCCCGCGCGCCATGCTGGATCTGATCCGGACAGAGGGCGTCACCCATTCGGGCGGGGTACCCACGGTGCTGATGGACCTGCTGGCCGAGGCGCAGGCCGATGGCAGCGGTTTCGGACCGCTCCGCCAGCTTTGGACGGGCGCGACCGCGCCGCCCGAGGCCCTGATCCGGCGGTTGGAGGCCATGGGACCGAAGGTCGTTCACGCTTTCGGCATGACCGAAACTACCCAGGCGCTCACCATTTCCATTCCCGATCCGCACGCGAGCGAAGCAGAGCAGCGGGCCGAGCAGATGACGCAGGGCCAGCCGGTCTTCCTCTCGGACGTGCGCGCGGTGGACGAGCAGGGCCGGGTGCTGCCGGACGATGGAGAGAGCGTCGGGCTGTTGCAGGTGCGCGGCCCCTCGGTGGCGGCCAGCTATTTCCGGCGTGCCGACCTGGCGCCGGTAACGCAGGACGGCTGGCTCGACACGGGCGATATCGGCTCGGTCGGGCCGGAGGGCCATATGCACATCAGCGACCGGGCCAAGGACGCGATCAAGTCCGGCGGTGAGTGGATCAGCTCGGTAGAGTTGGAAAATACCGCGGCGGGCTGCCCCGGCGTGGCGGAGGCCTGCTGCATCGGCGTCGAGCACCCGCGCTGGCAGGAACGACCGCTGCTGCTGATCGTGCGCGAAACGGGCGCAGACCTGGACGAAGCGACGGTGCGCGCGTTCCTGGAAGGCAAGATCGCCAAATGGTGGATGCCCGACGCCATCCGCTTTGTCGAAGGATTGCCGCGCAACGGCGTCGGCAAGGTGATGAAGGCGGTGTTGCGCGAAGAATACGCTACAATCCAGCTGAAAGAGAAAGCCGGCAACTCATGACAACTTCGAACGCCAGTGATGCCGCCGGCCAATTCCTCGCCGAACCCTGGGTCGGAATGCTGGGCGTTACGGCGCCCGGCCGGGGGCCTCTGACCGTGCCGGTCTGGTATGCGCTGGACCCCGAGGGCCGGCCGTGGTTCGTTTCGCCCAAGGCGTCCCTCAAGTCCCGGCTGATCGAGGCGGCGGGCCGCTTCACGCTGACCGCCCAGCGGGAGACGCGGCCTTATGCCTATGTCAGCGTGGAGGGCACCGCGTTGTTGGAAACCGCCGCGCCGGACGATATTCGCGATATGGCAATGCGCTATCTGGGCGAGAGTGCGGGGGCCGAGTATGCCGGGAAGATGCGCCAGGCCATGGAGGCCGGCACCCGCTGGCGCATTACGCTCACGCCCTTGCGCTGGTCCAGCTATGGCCTGGGCGGGTAGCGATTTCGCTTCCGTATTCCTCTCTTCCTGGCGCAAGTCGGGAACCATGCCAGCGACGGTGCAACCAGGCAGCCGGCGCTGAATTGCCAACGCCTTCAGAATGGATCCCGCATCAAGCGCGCGAAAGAGATTGGTTAGAGCAGATCCCGATCCGAATGGGTCGGGTAAATCTGCTCGGAATCCAAGAATTAGAGCATCTACCCGATAAATTGATTGCGATAGCGATTCAATTTGATCGGGCGATGCTCTAGACTTTGCTACCTTCCGGCGGAGCACACGGCATATTACAAGGACCTATGGACGAGAACCCGAACCTCCGCCGCATCACCATTCCCCCGGAGCTAGCAGGCCGGCGTCTGGACCGCGCCTTGGCGGCGTTGTGGCCAGACCTCTCCCGATCGCGGCTGAAGGCGCTGATCGAGGACGGCGCGCTCGCCGGCGCCCGGCCCCTCACCCCCTCCGACACGGTGCGCGAGGGCGAAAAACTGGCGCTGCGCCTGCCGCCGGCCCTGCCCGCCTCGCCCCAACCTCAACCGATCCCGATGGACATCGTCTTCGAGGACGATGCTTTACTGGTAATCGACAAGCCTCCGGGCTTGGTGGTGCATCCGGCGCCAGGGCATCCGGACGGCACGCTCGTCAATGCCGTACTGGCCCATTGCGGTGCCGGCCAGGCGGACATCGGCAGCAAAAATCGGCCGGGAATCGTCCACCGTCTCGACAAAGACACCAGCGGTCTGATCGTGGTCGCCAAGACCGCCGCCGCATATGGGGGCCTGGTCGAGCAGTTCGCCGTTCACGCCATCGAGCGGGAGTATCTGGCCTTCACCGCCGGCGTTCCCAACCCGTTGCAAGGCACCATCGATGCGCCCATCGGCCGGCACAAGGTCGATCGTAAGCGCATGGCCGTCACCGATACCGGCCGCGAAGCCCGGACCCACTACCGCGTTGACAAGATTTTCGGCCAGGGTGCCGCTCTGGTTCGCTGCTCGCTAGAGACCGGCCGGACGCACCAGATCCGGGTGCACCTCTCCCATATCGGCCACCCGGTGTTGGGCGACCCGGTCTATGCCCGTGTCTCGAAGGCGCGCCGCGGCAGATTAGGCCCGGCAGTCGATCTCCTCGTATCGCTGAAAAGGCAGGCGCTGCATGCCGCCGCGCTCGGATTCAAACATCCGATCAATGGGAAAATTCAGCGGTTCACGGCACCTTTACCGCCCAATTTGCGTATTCTGCACAAAAACTTAGCGGACATGCTATAGTGATAATGATCTGCAACGCACTCGCCCGCGTATACAATGCAGAAGCGATGACGAAACCTTTGCCGTTGTGAGGCGTTTAACGATTACATAGGCACCGGGGTCGGACGACGCGATCAGTTTATTCCGCGTGACGGGAGGGTATACCATGTCAGTTCCAGTCTCTATCCCAGTTCTTACTGCGGAGGGGAACCTTTCGCGCTATCTCCAGGATATCCGCAAATTCCCCATGCTGGAGCCCGAGGAAGAGTTCATGCTCGCCAAACGGTGGCAGGAGCATGAAGATCTTGAGGCTGTCCATAAGCTGGTCACCAGTCACCTGCGACTGGTCGCGAAGATTGCCATGGGTTACCGGGGCTATGGCTTGCCTGTGGCCGAGCTGATCTCCGAGGGCAATGTCGGAATGATGCAGGCCGTGAAGCGCTTCGACCCCGACCGCGGCTTCCGTCTGGCAACCTATGCCATGTGGTGGATCCGCGCCTCAATTCAGGAATACATCCTGCATTCCTGGTCGCTGGTGAAGATGGGCACGACCGCGTCACAGAAAAAGCTGTTCTTCAATCTGCGCAAGATCAAGGGACAGTTGAAAGCCTTCGAGGAAGGCGATCTGCACCCCGATACGGTCACGACCATTGCGGACAAGCTGAAAGTTTCGGAAGCCGATGTGGTTTCCATGAACCGGCGGCTTTCCGGCGGCGACCAGTCGCTTAACGCGCCGCTGCGCATCGACGGCGACGGCGAATGGCAGGACTGGTTGGAGGATGATAGCGACGACCAGGAAGCCACGCTGGGCCAGGAACAGGAGTTGGACCACCGGCGGCGCATGCTGAAGGAAGCGTTCAAGTGCCTGAATGACCGGGAACGCCATATCCTGGAAGAACGGCGCCTGAAGGACGATCCGGCGACGCTCGAACAGTTGAGCCACGAATACGGCATCAGCCGGGAGCGCGTGCGGCAAATCGAGGTGCGGGCATTTGAAAAGCTCCAACGCGCCATGCGAAATGCCGCCCTCCAGGATAATATGGACGCAAAGAAAGCGCTGGAGGCGTATTCGGCCGCCTAAAGCAGCGGAAATCGCCGATCTGCTTTCACACGCATGACCCACGACTCGCTTTGCCCGATCCTCCAGATCGGGCAAAGTTTTATGCGGCCACCTGATCGCCGAGAAGAACCGGCTCCATTGCGAATTCCCTCGCGGCGCTCTTCAGCCTGCGGCTGACCGTATCTCCCGATAGCAGGCCGGGCGGGCCGTCCAGCGCCAGCCCCCCGCCCGTGAATGACAGGCGCGACTGGTGCAGGCTGCCGCCGCTCGGCGATAGGGCGTGGGCCAGCCGCAACGTCACGCCCAAACGGACGGCCAGTCGGATCTGATTGCAAGCAAGCAAGCGCTCGGCGGCCGAGCCGCCCTCCCCCGCGCCCCCTTTGGCGCCGTTATAACGCACACGCAGCGCCGCCCCGAGAAAGGCGCGGCCGGCGTGGGAAATTGCAACCGAAGGAATGTTCTGCCCGCGCGCAAGGGCGATATCCGCCCGGCGGTCCGGATGGTCGCGCCCCGCGAGATCGGAGAGCCAGCATGCCGCCGCGACCCAACGGCGGGTTTCACGGTCAAGCTCCGGGAAAAGCGGGCACAGCCATTCAAAGATGCGGTCGCCATCCGGGGGGATGCGCGCGGTCGTGGGGCCGGCAAAGCGGCAGTAATCCAACAGCGGATCACCGTCGCGCAGGCCCAGCTTGTGCCGCACATACCCTTCCCTGAGTCCATGAGCAGAGGCAACGACGCGCCGTGGCCGGGCATATGCGGCGATCCGGGCCAAGGCCAACGCCGCATAAGGCATGATCGAGCGGCGGCGACGCGAGACACTGCGCAACAGCGCGACCGAGCTTTCGCTCATCATGCCGATAATCGTGGCGAGTTCGACAGCATCCGCGGTCGCCATGGCGTATTCGTGGATGACCGAAAGAGGATATTCATCCTGCTGAATATGAGCCCGGGCAAATGCCCGCCAGGCGCCGCCAACGAGGTAAAAATCTTCTTCCGCCCGATCCCGGAGCCAGGGAACCTGGTCGAGCCACCCATCGATCCATGCCGTGGTCTCACCGGCGGAAGCGCTGCCCGGCCGGCGCAAGGCGCCGATCGGCAGGGACACCTGCTCGTGGACGGCACCATCCACCAGCCGAACCATTTCCAGACTGCCGCCCCCAAGATCACCGACCACACCGGTCGCACCCGGTATCGCGCCGGCAACGCCCACCGCCGAATAACGCGCCTCGTCCAGTCCGGAGAGTACCTTGACCGCGAGCCCGGCTTCCGCGGCTATCTGGTCGACGAACGCCGCACCATCTGCAGCGTCACGGATCGCCGCGGTGGCGAAGGGGTAAAACGCGTCGAGGCTCGCATCGGCTGCCAATTCCATGAAACGGCGCAACTCTCTGATCGCGCACTTCTTTCCCTCGGGGTCCAGCCTGCCCGTCAGGTCCAGGTCCTTGCCGAGCCCGCAGGTCGCCTTTTCATCGTAAAGCGAAACAAGCGCTGATCCGACGACACCATAGATGACCAGCCGGACCGAATTCGACCCAATATCGACAACGCCAACCCGATGCATTCCGGCGCCCTCTCCCCTCACCATTCGAACGGCCGATGCCCTTATGCATCCGTCCGCAGAACGAGTTCCGGCGCCGGCGGCGCCTTTTCCAAGGCCGTGCCACGACCGGACAGGCTGGGGTTCGTCATGAAATACTCGTGCGCTGAGAAAGGCTTGGGGCCCGCTTCCACCCGCGTATAGCTGCCGTCGGCATGGAGAATCCAGCTTTGCGCCGTATCCTTCAGGTTTGCTACCATGATCTCGTCCATCACCTGCCGCTTCACCGTCTCGTTTTCGATCGGCACAAAACTCTCGACCCGCCTATGCAAGTTTCGCGGCATCCAGTCGGCGGAGGAGATGAATACCTTTGCCTTTGGGTGGGGCAAGCCGTGTCCGGCACCGAAGCAGGCGATGCGCGAATGTTCCAGGAAACGGCCGACGATACTTTTTACCGTAATATTCTCGGACATGCCCGGGACACCCGGCCGCAGGCAGCAGATGCCCCGGACGACCAGTTGGACGCTGACGCCCGCCTGGCTCGCCTGGTAGAGCGCGTCTATAATTCCCGGATCGACAATCGCGTTAAGCTTCGCCCAGATCGCCGCCGGCCGGCCCGCATCGGCATGCGCGATTTCGTCGCCGATCAGGTCCAAGAGGGTGCGGTTCAGTGACACCGGCGAGGCCGCCACCTTCTCCAGCCCTTCCGGCGAGGCATAGCCGGTGATGTAGTTGAACAGGCGCGCCATATCCCGGCACAATACCGGGTCCGACGTGAAATAGGACAGGTCCGTATAGATGCGGGCGGTAATTGGATGATAGTTGCCGGTGCCGTAATGCCCATAGGACCGCAGATCGTTCCCCTCCCGCCGCACGACCAGCGAAAGCTTGGCGTGGGTTTTGAAATTGATGAAGCCGAAGACGACCTGCACTCCGGCCCGTTCCATGTCGCGGGCCAGAACGATGTTGTTCGCCTCGTCGAAGCGCGCCTTCAACTCGACCAGCGCCGTGACAGACTTCCCGGCCTCGGCAGCCTCTATCAGTGCCTTCACGATGGCCGAGTCACGAGTAGTCCGGTACAGCGTCTGCTTGATGGCCACCACCTGCGGGTCCGCGGCGGCCTGGCGCAAGAACTGCACCACCACATCGAATGCTTCATAGGGGTGGTGCACCAGAATATCCTTCGCCTTGATCGCCGCAAAGCAATCTCCGCCGAAATCCCGGATGCGCTCCGGGAAGCGCGGTTCGAACGGCCGGAACAGCAAATCCTTGTGTTTGCCGCTGATCAATTGCTGCACATCGACCAGGCCGACCAGTCCCTCCAATACGAACACGTCATCCGGTGCGACTTTCATTTGATCCGTCAGGTATTTGCGCAGATGCTCTGGCATATCGCCGTCTATCATCAATTGCACCACATGCCCGCGCCGGCGTCGCTTCAACGCCGTTTCGAAGTGGCGGACCAGATCCTCCGCCTCCTCGTCGATCTCGATCTCGCTGTCCCGAATAACGCGAAAGGAGCCTTTGGCCCGAATTTCGAAGCCGGGGAAAAGCCGGTCGAGGCACAGCAGAATGATGTGTTCGATCGAGACATAGCAGTCGTCCGATCCCGGCAGCAACACGAACCGTTCCAGCGCCTGTGGAATCGGCACCAGCGCATCGATGTGTTGACCGTCCTTTGGCCGATACAGATCCAAAATCAGACCGAAACCGAAATTAGGGATGAACGGAAAAGGATGGGCAGGATCGATGGCAAGGGGGGTGATCACCGGAAAGATGCGGTCGATGAAATAGGTTTTCAGCCAATCCCGGTCCTGCGCCGCCAGCTCTGCCGGCGCATGAACCTTGACGCCCGCCTCGGCCAATTCCTCGCGCAGTGTCCGCCACAGCTTTTGTTGCAGGTCCGAAAGTTGGTGCATACGCACCGCTATCGCCTCCAGCTGCTCCCTCGGCGTCATGCCGTCCTGGCTGGGCGTCGTGACCCCCGCCTCCACCTGTCCCTTGAGGCCAGCGATCCGCACCATGGCGAATTCATCGGAATTGCTGGCCGAAATCGAGAGAAACCGCAGGCGCTCCAACAAAGGGTGGTGTTGGTTGCCGGACTCCTCCAAGACCCGCTCGTTAAACTCCAGCCAAGATAGTTCGCGGTTGATGAATCGGGAGGATTCCTTCTCGCGTTCCTGTGAGGCGGGTGGCCCCCGCAACACGCTGCTGCGAACCTGGCTCATGCGATCCTCTCCGCGATCGTTGGTTAGAGTTGCGTCGGAACCCGTGTCTATTGTTGAATCACTATAGACATAAGAGAGGAAACACCAGAGGAGCGGATGCAGTGGGTCCACAAACGGCCGTGCGGCGGCTTACATTGATGCGTCATGCCGAGGCCGCGCCCGCACCCGCCGGTGCGGATGATCGTGACCGTCCCTTGACAAACATTGGTTGCCGCCAGGCGCGGGCTCTGGGGCAGCGGTTCGCGAGCGATGCGTTGGCACCGGATCAAATTTTGGCTTCCGATGCCGAACGGACCCTGGCGACGGCGCGCAGCTTCCTTGGCGGCGCAGCGCTACGGCGGCCGCTGTGTCTGCTGCCGGACCTGTACGGCTGCGCGTCTGACATGGTGTTCGATCTGATTGCAGAGTTCGCAAACCCGCTGGCAGCGCATGTGCTGGTGCTGGGACATAATCCCGCCATCGCGGAGGCGGCGATGCAATTGGCCGGCCCATCAGCCGGAACCCACTCCGCCATCCGGGAGTTTGATCCGGGAAGTTGTGCCACATTCGCGATCTGCAGCGATGGCTGGACGCAGCTGCGGCGCGCCGCCGTCCGGATGGAGCGGGTTATCCATCCGAACGGCTGAACGTTATTCTCTACGCCAGCTTCTCGCGGCCGTCAGCGTCGGCTGCCGGTGCGCTCGTCATCGAACAGAGAGGTGAGCTGGCTGAGCATGGCGCCGCCCAACTGGTCCGCATCGAAGATCGTCACCGCGCGGCGATAGTAGCGGGTCACGTCGTGGCCGATGCCGATGGCGATCAACTCCACGGGCGAGCGGCGCTCGATATAGTCGATGACCTCGCGCAGGTTCTTCTCCAGATAGTTGCCCGCATTGACCGACAGCGTGGAGTCGTCCACCGGCGCACCGTCCGAAATCACCATCAGAATGCGGCGGTCTTCCGGCCGGTTGACGATGCGGCTGTGCGCCCAGGCGAGTGCCTCGCCGTCGATGTTTTCCTTCAGGATGCCTTCCCGCAGCATCAGGCCGAGATTGCGGCGTGACCGGCGCCAGGGGGCATCGGCTTCCTTGTAGATGATATGGCGCAGATCGTTCAGGCGGCCGGGATTGGGAGGCTTGCCGTCGGCCAGCCACTTCTCGCGGCTTTGCCCGCCCTTCCAGGCGCGGGTAGTGAAGCCCAAAATCTCCACGCCGACGCCACAGCGTTCCAGCGTGCGCGCCATGATGTCGGCGCACATGGCCGCAACCGTGATCGGACGCCCGCGCATGGAGCCGGAATTGTCGATCAACAGCGTTACCACCGTGTCGCGGAACTCGGTCTCCCTCTCCATCTTGTATGTCAGCGCGTGCATCGGATCCGCCACGATCCGCGCGAGCCGCGCCGTGTCCAATATGCCCTCTTCCAAATCGAAATCCCACGACCGGGTCTGCTGAGCCATCAGCTTGCGCTGCAGGCGGTTGGCGAGCCGCGTTACCACGCCCTGCAGGTTGGCCAGTTGCTGGTCCAGGTGATGGCGCAGGCGCCCCAGTTCGTCTTCGTCGCAGAGCGCTTCCGCCGTGACGATTTCGTCATATTGGGTGGTATAGGCGCGGTACATGGCGGCCGCGCTGTTCGAGCGGTCGTTAGGCCGCTGCTGCGGCGTGGTCGAACCGTCCATCTCGTCGTCGCCGAGGGCGGCGTCGGCGTCCATGTCCATCTCGCCCTCTTCCATGGAGGCGTCGTCGCTGTCGGAGGCATCCATTTCGCCTTCGGCGGACTGGGAAGAGGTTTCGTCGCTTTCGCCACCGTCGTCGGACTGGGATTCCTGCTGGTCTTCCGACTGTTCGCCTTCTTCCTGGTCGTCGCTTTCCTCGCCGAACTCAGCTTCCAGTTCCAGTTCTTGGAGCAGTTCGTGCACCATCCGCGCGAAGGCTTCCTGATCGGCCGCGCTCTCGTTCAGGCGTGACATCGCATCCATGGCGCCCTCCGACACATGGTCGCGCATTTGGTCCACCATGGCTTTGGCTTCTTCGGGCACTTCCCGGCCTGTCATCGCCTCACGCGCCAGCAAGGCAAGCAGGTCAGGCACCTGGCCTGGCTCAAGCTCGCTCATGCGGGCATAGCCCTTACGGCGCACCTGCTCGACCAGCGCCGCCTGGAGATTGTCGGCGACGCCGCTGCGGTTGCGGGAGCCGAGCGCCTCGCACCGCACCTGTTCCACCGCATCAAACACGGCACGAGCGGTCTTGCTTTTCGGGCTGTTGCGGCGGTGCATTTTGGCGTCGTGGAAGCGCTTGCGCAGCGCCATCGCGTCGGATTTACCGCGCACCTGCGCCACCTCGTTCGCGGGCAGCGAGCGGGCCGGCATTTGCAGGCGTGCCGTGTTCCCGTCCATGCGCGCCGGATCCGGGCCGAACACGACCTCGATTTCGTCTTCGGCCAACGAGAGCACGCGCATGGTGGAAGAAGTCGCCCGCTTGAATTCCTCAATTGCGGTACGCTTTTCTGGCGTCGCCATGGAAGATGTTCCTCGAACTACGAATACGCGCCGTTACTCGGCGGCGCGAGCGACCACGCTTTCCGGCAGTTCCTCACCGAAGCAGCGCTGGTAGTATTCCGCCACCAAACCGCGCTCGGACTCGTCGCACTTGTTCAGGAACGTGAACCGGAACGCCATGCCGACATCGCCGAAAATCTGGGCATTCTGCGCCCAGGTGATAACGGTACGCGGCGACATGACGGTGGATAGTTCGCCCCGCATGAAGCCCTGGCGAGTCATTTCTGCCAGCGCCACCATCTGGCCGCAAAGCTTCTGGCCTTTTTCGCCCAGCAACTCCTGAACCTTGGCGGTGACAATCTTCACCTCTTCCTCGGCTTCCAGGTAATTCAGGGTCACGACGATGTTCCAGCGATCCATCTGGCCCTGGTTGATTTGCTGGGTGCCGTGATAGAGGCCGGTGGTGTCGCCCAGGCCGACGGTGTTGGCGGTCGAGAACAGACGGAAGCCCGAGTGCGGCCGGATCACACGGTTCTGGTCGAGCAGGGTCAGCTTGCCCTCGACCTCCAGCACGCGCTGGATCACGAACATTACGTCCGGGCGGCCGGCATCGTATTCGTCGAATACCAGAGCGGTCGGATGCTGCAGCGCCCAGGGCAGCAGCCCCTCGCGGAACTCCGTCACCTGCTGTCCTTCACGCAGCACGATCGCATCCTTGCCGACCAGGTCGATACGGCTGATATGGCTGTCCAGATTTACCCGGATACACGGCCAATTCAGACGGGCGGCCACCTGCTCGATATGGGTGGATTTGCCGGTGCCATGATAACCCTGGATCATCACCCGCCGGTTGTGGGCGAACCCTGCCAGAATGGCCAGCGTGGTGTGCGGGTCGAAATGGTAGGTTTCGTCAAAATCCGGCACATGCTCGCTTCGCTCCGAAAAAGCGGGGCACATCATGTCGGACTCGATTCCGAACACTTCACGCACCGAAATCTTGGTATCCGGCATTCCGGTCGGCATGCCGGTCAAATCTTGCTCAACGCTCATCAGTATGGATCCAACGGATATAGGCTATTTCGTCAGTGGTTGAAGCAAAGTCATATACGCTTCACGCAACTGTTTGAAGCGTTCTTCTGCGTTTGGCTCGTTTGGATTGAGGTCGGGATGCGCCGCCTTCGCCAAAGCACGATAGCACGCTTTCAAGCTATCCTCGGTGTATGGCAGCGCCAGGTCAAGTTGCTTGGCCGCGCGGCGCTCGTCCGCGGTCGTCGGCATGCGCCGCCACTTGCCGTCGCCCGGAGCCGGTTCGGGCGCGTTGCCGCGACCAATATTGCCCCGGCTGAACGGCCAGGTCGGCCGCTGCCAAGTGGTGTCGCGGCGGCGGAGTTGCTCCATCTGGTCCGGCGTCATGTCGGCATAGTAATTCCAGGCCCGATTGTATGCGCGCACATGCTCCAGGCAGAAATAGCGCCGCTCGCCCAGCCGCTTGGGGCTTGCGGGTGCGGGATAGGCGCCGTCAGCCTCGCACCCATCCCATTCACAGGCACAAGTCGCTTCTTCGGCAAAGGTCGATGCGTATCGTATGGTCTGAGCCCTCAATGGAGACCGCGGTCTTGATCCGATGTCCGCTCAATCTAAGGACTGCTTGCTGCCAAGCCAAGCGGCTGCTGCGAAAATGCCGATATGCGGGGAGACCGAGGTGCCAAAGCACGTACGTGCGAACGCCGCCAAGGCCGCACCACCTCAACCGCGATCCGATCCGATGGCGCAAGCGTGTCGGATGCGGACCGTTCGCGCATCCTGGTCGTGCTGCTGGGCGCCATCTTCATGTCGCTGGTCGGTGTGAGTATCAGGAACGTTGCCCTTCCCGCGGTCCAGCAGGGCCTCGGCGCGCCCAGGCTGCTCAATCTACAGAGCGTTGGGACGATACAACAGTATTTCCGCGGCGATGAACGCGGCCGAGCGTCGGGCTATGTCGGTACCGTCTCGGCATTGGTCGCCGTCGGGTCGAGCAGTGTCCCGTAGCGTGGTGTAACAGCAGGCGGTAGCGCCGCCGTCCGCCCGCGCGCCCCTCATAGCGCTGTAGCGGGCGGAAGGCGGCGCGGGCGGCCATTGCCGATCTTCGGTAGAGGTTCTTGTTGGGAAACTCGAAACCGAACCGGAGATGACAATGACCGACGATAGGATGGCTTTGATTGAGCTTGTTGAAAACAGTGCGGACGCCGATCTGGTGCGCGACCTGCTGGCCTTTGCGGCCGAACGGCTGATGGAGGCGGAAGTTGAAGGAGCGACTGGCGCAGCGAAGGGGGCCCGCTCGCCGCTTCGGACCGCACAGCGCAACGGCTATCGCGAACGGGGATGGGACACGCGCGCCGGTCGGATCGCTTTGTCGATCCCGAAGCTGCGCAAGGGCTCCTACTTCCCGAGCTTTCTGGAACCGCGCCGGACGGCGGAGAAAGCCCTCGTTGCCGTCATTCAAGAGGCGTATGTCCACGGCGTTTCAACCCGTGCTGTCGATGATCTGGTCAAGGCCATGGGCGCTGGCGGGGTGTCGAAGAGCCAGGTTTCACGGCTTTGTACCGAGATCGACGAACGGGTGCAGGCCTTCCTCAACCGCCCGCTTGAAGGCGCGTGGCCCTATCTCTGGCTCGACGCCACCTACATCCGGGTGCGCGAGGGCGGACGGATCATCAGTCGCGCAGTGATAGTGGCCGTCGCAGTCAATGGCGACGGCCGGCGGGAAATTCTCGGCATCGCGGTTGGCCCATCAGAGGCGGAGACATTCTGGACCGGGTTTCTTCGCTCGCTCGCCGATCGCGGCCTGCGGGGCGTCAAGCTGGTCATCGCCGACGATCACAAGGGACTGCGCGCCGCGGCGAGCCGTGTGTTCAACGCCACCCACCAGCGTTGCCGAGTTCATTGGATGCGCAATGCTTTGGCGCATGCGCCTGCCAAGAACAGAGGCGCCGTCGCCGCCATGCTCAAAACTATCTTTGCCCAGGAGACCAAGGTGGAGGCGGAGAAGCAGTGGCAGGTGGTCGCCGATGCTCTGCGCGAGAAGAACGAGGGGCTGGCCCAGATGATGGGCGCTTCACGGGAGGACGTGCTCGCTTACATGGACTTTCCGCGCGAGCACTGGGCCAGATTGCCAGCACCAATCCATTGGAACGATTGAATAAGGAGATCAAACGCCGGTCCAATGTTGTCGGCATCTTTCCCAACGACGCGGCCATCATCCGCCTCGTTGGCGCACTGATGCTGGAGCAAAATGACGAATGGGCCGTCGCCCGACGCTACATGGCGCTGGAAAGCCTGGCCCGGATAATCGATGATCACCTCGTCAGGTTGCCCGCCGTGGCGCCCTGATCAGCCTCGGACCTCGCCGAGGACCGGCACTCTTACACCACGCACTGGGACATGACCTCGGGTCGGGCCTGGGCGGCTTTCCGATCGAAACCGGCTGCCCCGACCTCGGCTGGCGTCTGACATTTCTGGTCAATGTCCCAATCGGCATAGCCGCCACGGTCCTGAGGCGCTTTGGTTCCTCTACATCCGCTCTTTAATGCACCTGCGGATTGGCCACCAGTTGACCGGATAGGCGGTGGCAAAAACCGGCCAGCATTGCGAACTGTATGGCGAACCAAAAGACAGGCTCGGTCGGGTCGACTTTTGCGGCGGGGTTTTCGCGCGGATATCGCTGAGAGTGCAGCCTGCGCCCCAATGCAGCGCAACTTCGCGACCGCAATCGGATATGGCGGAGCGCTATGGTCGTCACTGGGCTGTCCGCGCCCACATTTCATATAGAGCCACAACAGCAAGACACTGCCGGCCAGCGCCGACAGCGCCCAAACTGCATTCATGATCGCCATATCTTCACCGGGCGGCGCACCAAGTTGGACCCGATCCAGACGGCACAAAAGGCGCCTGTGCCGAGTGACAGTATCGAGAACAGGGTGAGCAAGTCTGGGATCAAGGACGCCTGGTTCCCTTCAACTGCGGCGCAATCGCCAGTCTGGCGTCAACCTGTAGTCCTCGGGGCCGTGCCGCCATCAGATGCCGCACATGCCCCATCCTTACGCATGTTACGCGGCTTTAAAATCACGCAATATCAAAGAGGGAAATGGTAGCGGAGGAGGGACTTGAACCCCCGACACGCGGATTATGATTCCGCTGCTCTAACCAACTGAGCTACTCCGCCCGAAGCCCCCCCGGTGAGGGAGCATCGCGAGGCGGCCTATATGCCGCCCAAGTCGGCACAAGTCAACGGCGATGCACATGCATTGCGCCGGGAACTTTCCGCAAAACGGTGCGTTGTCCCGTTCATGGAAGCGGCGTATTTTTTCAACGGTTGGGACCCCATCCTGCGGATAGCGATCGTCAGCGTTTGCGGGTATGTGGGGGCGGTCTTATTGTTGCGAATCACAGGCAAGCGCACGCTGTCGCAAATGAACGTGTTTGATTTGGTTGTGACCATCGCCCTCGGCTCCACGCTCGCCAGCCTGATTCTCTCCAAAAGTACCGCGCTTGCCGAAGGATTGACGGCTTTCGCGCTGCTGATCGCCATGCAATATGTCATCGCTTGGAGCACCAGCCGGTCGCGCTGGGTCATGAAGATTGTCAAGGCCGAACCGGCATTGTTGCTATCGCGGGGCGAGATGTTGAGGCAGACGATGCGGCGGGAACGTGTGGCTGAATCCGAAGTAGTGGCCGCGGTGCGGCAGGCCGGGATACTGGATATGAGGGACGTGCGCGCGGTCGTGCTGGAAACTGACGGAACCTTCACCGTCATTCCCGAGACACGCGAAGATCCGGGCCTTTCGACGCTGTTTAACGTTCGAACCGGATCGCTGCCTTTTCAGTGATGATCATATCCATGGGGATATCGTGCGCCTCCGGCCAGATGCTGGGCAGGACGGCATGGCTATAGGCTATGCCGACGGCCAGCGGACACGGCGGATGGCCCGCATCCGGCGTGCGCTCCGCAAGCGTCCGGTCGTAAAATCCGCCACCATGGCCCAGGCGATAGCCGTCTGAGTCGAAGCCGAGGCAGGGGATCAGCAAAATGGACGGGTGCATCGTCCGCTCGGTATCCGGAACCGGAATGTTCCAAACGCCCGGCCGCATGGCGCAGCCGGGCGACCAGGGCCGAAAGGTCAATGGCATGCCCTTGACGGTATCCGGCAGGGCAGCCGTAGCACCGGCCGCGTACCAGCGGGCCGCCGCCTCCCGCAGGTCCGGCTCTCCCGGCATCGGCCAGAAAAATGAAAAACTGCGGGTTGTTATCTGGGGAAGCGTTTCTTCCAGAAGCGCGCTGATCCGGGTGTCTGCGCTCGCGCGGAACTCGGCGGAAAGCTGTTCCCGCGCCCGAAGCAAGCGCCGCCGTTGCCCGCGTTTCCACTGGACGTCGGACTTGGGCAAGTCCGGGCCGGCCCTATCCGACGGGTTCTGATCGGCGCTCAAGCCGGCTCTTCCGCCGTGTCGGTAATCCAGCCTCCGCCCTGCACCCGGCTGCCGTCATAGGCGACACAGGCCTGACCGGGCGCGACGCCGAACTCCGGCTCGTCCAGCACTACATGCGCACCGTGCGATCCATCGCGCGAAATGCTGGCCGGCACCGCAGGCATGGCAGAGCGCAGCTTGACGTCCACGCGCACCGGTGCGCTCCCGAGCGGTTCGTGGCCGAGCCAGTTCACCTCTGCAACCCGCACATAACGCCGCCCAAGCGCTGACTTCGGCCCGACGATCACCCGCTTCATGGCGGCGTCGAGTGCCACAACGTAAAGCGGCTCGCCCTTGCCGTCCGTATTGCCCAGGTTCAGCCCGCGGCGTTGGCCAATGGTGAAGTGGATAATGCCCTTGTGCGCGCCGAGCACATTACCCTGGCGGTCGACGATTTCGCCAGGTTCGATCGCGCCGGGTCGCAGCTTCTCGACCACCTGAGCGTAAGACCCATTCGGGACGAAGCAGATATCCTGGCTATCCGGTTTGGCCGCGACTGGCAGACCAAACCTCTCGGCCAAGGCGCGAGTTTCCGCCTTGGGCAGGCCACCGAGCGGAAAGCGCAGAAAGTCCAACTGCGCCCGGGTGGTGGCAAACAAAAAATAGGATTGGTCGCGGGAGGGATCGACGGCGGTATGCATTTCCGCCCCCTGCCCTGTCGCCACGCGCTGGACATAGTGGCCGGTGACCAGCGCATCCGCCTCCAGGTCGCGCGCAGTCTCCAGCAGATCGCGGAACTTTACCGTTTGGTTGCAGCGCACACAGGGGATCGGCGTTTCGCCGCGCAGATAGGCGTCGGCGAAGTCGTCCATCACTGCCTGGCGGAAGCGCGATTCATAATCGAGCACATAATGCGGAATGCCGATCCGGTCAGCCACCAGGCGCGCGTCGTGGATGTCCTGCCCAGCGCAGCACGCGCCCTTGCGCTCGATAGCGGCGCCATGGTCATAAAGCTGGAGCGTCACGCCGACCGTGTCGTATCCGGCCGCGGCCACCATGGCCGCAGCAACGCTGCTGTCCACGCCGCCCGACATGGCGACAACCACGCGGCTCTGCGCCGGCGGCTTGGCCAGATCGAGATCCAGCGTCCGGCCGGGCCTGTCTGTCAGCGTCGTGCTCACCCTTTCAGGCCCATGTCCCAGAACGCGGCTTCAAGGCGGGTGGCTTCTTTAAACGTCTCCGCCAGCGAATCGAAGCGGCCTGCTCCAGCGCGGGCCTTCATCAGCCGGTCCATGTGTGCCACCTTACGGCGGGCCGCGGACTGGTAATTCTCACTGGAGTACATTTCGATCCAGGGGCGGTAGGGGTTGCCTTCCAGCGTCCCCTCACCGGCCAGCATAGAACCGATTTCGCCATAACCGACAACACAGGGCGACAACGCCACCCACAAGTCTAGCACATCGCCTGCCATGCCGGCTTCCAGCACGTAGCGTGTATAGGCCATGGTTTCCTGGGCTTCGGGCTCTGCCACAATCTCTTCTTCGCTGATGCCCCAGCCAGCGCAGAATTCCACATGCAGGCTCATCTCGTTGTCGGCTATGACTGAAAGCCCCTTGGAAGCCTCGCGGATATCGGCAAGGGTCCGGGACTTGTATGCCGCCAGAGCATAGGCGCGAGCGAAATGGACCAAGAACAGATAGTCCTGCACCAGATAGCGCCTGAAGCTGGCCTCCGGCAGGGTGCCATTGCCCAACTGCCGCACAAAAGGATGGTGAACATAAGCATCCCATTCCGGCTTGCAGGCAGCACGCAGGCGAGCAAACAGGCTATCGGCGGCGTACAGCACGAGTACAGTTTCTCCTCAATCCATCATATTTCGGGTTTCGGCCGGAAGCTTGACGGTGATGCCATCCAACTCGTCCGTCACGATGATCTGACAGCCGAGGCGCGAGGTCTCGGTCAGGCCAAAAGCGAGGTCGAGCATGTCTTCCTCGTCCTCGCTCGCCTCATCCAACGCATCGAACCACTCCTGCTCGACGATGACGTGACAGGTCGAGCATGCGAGCGAACCTTCGCACGCACCTTCGATGTCGATATTGTACTTCCGCGCGATCTCCAGCAAGGAAAGGCCCGCGGGCGGTTCCAATGTGGTGCGCTCGCCGGCGGGGCTGACAAATGTAACCTTTGGCATAAGCGGCTCCTTAGCCCCTTTTCAATAGCGGTCGCAAGCAAAACCAGTTCATGGGCCGATCAGACATTGGGTGTTCCGTTAGTCACCGCAACCGTGGGCAATGGCGACCGATCCGCCCGGCTCGCTGAAAGCCACCCTCAGCCGACAACATCGCCGTGCGGGATCAGATCACTAACTCAAGAATCTGGTGGCTTGATTCCGCCAACGGATGGGTAGCATCTGTTGGCATCGAACCACTAGCGCCAATCGACGCTGCGCCCGACAGTGCAGACGCCGATAACGGCCGCGGCGGCGTAGCCGGCAGCGCGCAACGCCTGCACGCATTCCGCCGCGCGATCTTCCGGTAGCGCCGCAAGCAGCCCGCCCGACGTTTGCGGGTCCGAGAGCACTATGGGCGCATCAGGCAGGAAGGCTCGATTGGCCGGCGCCAGCGTGCTTTCGATACCGTTTGCAAGCGTCTCGGCCGCACCGGGCAACACGGGCAGCGCCGCCATGTCGATTTTGGCACCGACGCCCGACGCGGTCAGCATCTCCCGCAGGTGGCCGAGCAAGCCGAACCCGGTTACGTCGGTCGCCGCGGTCGCCCCATAGGCCCGCAACACACCGACGGCGGCGGCATTGCTGGCCAGCATGCTGTCCAGGGCCGCGCCGATCCACGCGCTGCGAGCCTTGCCGCGCATGTCGGCGGCCAGCAGCATACCGGTGCCGAGCGGCTTGGTCAAAACCAGGGCATCGCCGGCCCTAGCGCCCGCCTTACGCCAAAGCTCGGCCGGACGCGCAAAGCCGTTGACGGAAAGGCCGAATGCCATCTCCGGCCCCTCGCTGGAGTGGCCGCCGACGAGGGCCGCACCGGCCGCCCGTAACTCCAGGCACGCACCCGCCAGCAGTTGATAAAGATCGTCCGACACGCTTTCCGGCGCTGCGAAGGGCAGGGTCGCATGGGCGAGCGCGCTGTGCGGCTCTGCGCCCATCGCGTATAGATCGGAAAGCGCGTGCAGCGCCGTGATCCGGCCGAACAGATACGGATCGCCGATGAAGGCGCGAAACTGATCCGCCGATTGCACCAGAACCTGTCCCTTGGGCGGCTCAATCACCGCCGCGTCGTCACCGACCCCCAGCAGGACACCCCGGGCGGTGCCCAGGTCAAGCCGGTCCAGCACGTGGGAAAGAACGTCGCCCGCGATCTTTGCCCCGCAGCCGGCGCAGCGCATCGCCGCCGCCTCCGGGTCATCCGCCGCCATGTCGGGCAAGTCCTGATAGCGGCGCATCCAGCGCCTATCGATCCAATCCTTCCATCGCCAGACCCAGCGGCCGGAGAGCGCCAGCGGCCCATAGGAGGCGATGGCGCTTTTCTCCCCGCAGGAGAGCAGCGAGAGAAAGCGGTTTTGCGGCTTGAAGGGCTTCAGGCGCCGGCCGCGCGCCGCGAGCCGCAGATTGCCCGCCAGCACCGGGCCGGCCCGCACGGCGTAAACGCCGGCTTTCGGCAACGGCCGCGCCGTGAAGGCCGCGATATCGCCGGCCGCGAATACGTTCGGATGAGAAGTGCTTGCCAAGGTCTCGCTCACGGCGACGAAGCCGCGTTCGTCCAGCGCCAGCGCGGTCTCGGCCAGCCATGCGGCAGGCCGGGCGCCGGTGGCGAGCACCGTCAGCGCGCTTTCCCTTGCCGTGCCGTCGACGAGGCGCACGCTCTCCGGCCTCACTTCGGCAAGCGCGGCACCGGTAAGGACTTCAATATTGTTGGCCGTCAGCACCCGCTGCATGGCGGCCTGCACACGCGGTGGATATGTCGGCAGGATTTTGGCTGTATCGGTGATGAGAGCGAGTTCCGGCCGCTTACCCCGCAGACGATGGGCGACGGCCAGCGCCAATTCCACGCCGCCCGCGCCACCGCCGGCGACGATGACCGGCGCGCCTTCGGCCAAACTTTTCTGTCTGGCCGCCAGCCGCTCCAGGAAGCGATCGAGCGGCTTGACCGGCATGCCGTGCTCCGCCGCGCCGGGAATGGAGTTGATGGCAGTGGAAGAGCCGATGTCGATGGAAAGGAAATCGTAACGCAGCGGGGGTCGTCCCGGCATGGAGACGGATTGCGCCACGGGGTCGATGCCGTCGGCAGGCGCATGGATCAGGCGCGCTTTTGCCATCCGGCAGAGCGGCCCCAGGTCGATATGGCAATCGGCATGTGCGTAGTGGCCTGCAATAAAGCCGGGGATCATACCCGAATAGGGCGTGAACGTCTCTCGCGCTACCACTGTCAGCCGCACGCCCGGCTCCGGCTTCATGCCGAACATCCGCAGAACCGCGACATGCGCATGCCCGCCACCGAGCAGGACGATGTCGGTATGAATTGGGGTGGGGTCGGCTTGCATCCCGAGATGTCCTCCCCGCCCGTCTTAAACCAAGTCCGAAATCAACGCGCTTCCCCTGACTTGATCCGGGGCCTCCTCAAAAAGCCAGGCACGGGAGGAGGTCCCGGATTGCGGCTGCGCGTCACGCGGGATGCGGATGTCAGATCGGATCCCAGCTGAAATACTCGCCGGTGCTCTCCAGGTCATAAAGCTCGCTGCGCAATGCCGGCTCGGCCATCGCTGCCAGAGAGTCATGATCCCAGCCGCCGTCGTGATGGATGGTCTTTACCGGTCGCGGCTGGCTGAACAGGTAGATCTCGCCGCCGCGCACGCCGAAGACGTTGCCGGAAATCTTGGCCGCCGCTTCGCTGCAAAGATAGGTGCAGACCGGCGCCACGTGCTCCGGTCGGGCATTGTCGCGGAACTTCTCAAAGGCCGCGGCCTGCTCGTCCGACTTGATTGGAATGCTCTCGATCATCCGGGTCCAGGCAAAGGGCGCAACGCAATTGGAGCGCACATTCTTGATCGCCCCTTCCATGGCGATAACGCGGCTCATGCCGACAATGCCCATCTTGGCAGCGGCATAATTCGCCTGGCCAATCTGCCCGACCAAGCCGCTGGTCGAGGTGAAATGCACCATCGCACCCGATTCCTGCTCGCGCATCGGCACGGCGGCGGCGCGGGCGACGTTGAAGCAGCCCTTCAGATGCACCGCAATCACCGCATCCCATTCGGCCTCGCTCATCTTATGGAACATACCGTCGCGCAGGATTCCGGCAACGTTCACCACGGCGTCGATCGTGCCGAATGTGTCGATGGCATCCTGCACCATCTGTTGCGCGCCGTCCCACTCGCTGACACTGTTGCCGTTGGCCACGGCCTCGCCGCCCATGGCCTCGATCTCCTTCACAACCTGCTGGGCGGGGCTGGTGTCGCCGCTGTCCTCGCCCGTGAGCGAACCGCCCAGGTCGTTCACCACGACTTTCGCGCCCGCTTTCGCCATATCGAGCGCGATGGCCCGGCCAATGCCGCGGCCCCCACCGGTTACCAAGGCAACCTTGCCGTCCATCAAACCCATTTTCTTGCGTCCTCTTTCTGCGTCCGAATGTCGAAGAAACCGCCGCAGCCAACCCTCCGGACAAGCGCGGAAGCTTAGCCAAGCTGACTAGCAGGACCGCACCAGCCTGTCACGCCGATTGGTGTGCAGCAACGTCCAGAAGGCCGCCCATCGGGGCAAGGTGCGGCACCGAAAAATTATCGGCACCGGATCTCGCTAGCAATCCGTCCGGGGAACACAGTGAGTGGGAAGAAAGAAAGGGCTCCGCATGATCTGTCCGTATCAGCGACGGCATCCTGGATTCCGCCAATGGCGCGGAAAAGTTGTCCCAAAACGCGAAAGAAGCCCGCCATTTTCGCACGAAACGCTGGACTGATGCGCTGCGATACTCGGCTTGTTAAGGCCCGCTCACGCTATTAAACAATGCGATAACAGACCAAGTGTTCTCGGAGGATGATTGTAATGACCGGCCGCTACGCTGAAGTGTATGCCCGCTCGCTCGCTGACCCCAATGGGTTCTGGCGAGAGGCCGCCGAGGCCGTGCACTGGTTCAAGAAGCCGGAATTCGTGCTTGACGACCGCAACCCACAGCGCCCCCGCTGGTTCACCGGCGGTGAGACCAATGCCTGCTTCAACGGGCTCGACCGGCATGTGGACGCAGGCCGAGGCGATCAGGCGGCGCTGATTTATGACAGCCCTGTCACCAATACAATCCGCTCCTATACCTTTCGCGAAATGCAGGATACGGCCGCAAAATTTGCGGGCGTGCTGCGCGAGCTCGGCGTCGACTATGGTGACCGGGTCATCATCTATATGCCGATGGTGCCGGAAGCGGCGATTGCCATGTACGCCTGCGCCCGCATCGGTGCGATCCACTCCGTGGTATTCGGCGGCTTCGCGGCCAAGGAGCTGGCCGTGCGCATCGACGCCTGCGGGGCCAAGGTCGTGGTCAGCGCCTCCTGCGGTATCGAGCCGACGCGTACTGTCGAATACAAGCCGCTGCTGGACGGCGCCATCGAACTCGCCAAGCACAAGCCTGCCCATTGCGTCATTGTGCAGCGGCCGCAATGCAGGGCGGAACTGACGCCGGGGCGCGACCTGGATTGGGACGATGCCATGGCCGCCGCGAGCCCGGTGGACTGCGTGCCGGTGAAGGCGACCGATCCGCAATATATCCTCTATACAAGCGGCACCACCGGCCTGCCTAAGGGCGTCGTACGCGACACCGGCGGGCACATCGTGGCCCTGCAATGGTCGATGAAAAACATCTATAATGTCGATCCCGGCGACACCTATTGGTCAGCGAGCGATATCGGCTGGGTGGTCGGCCATTCCTATATCGTCTATGCGCCGCTTTTTGCCGGCAACACCTCCATCATGTTCGAGGGCAAGCCGGTCGGCACACCGGATGCCGGTGTATATTGGCGCGTGATCCAACAACATGACGTGAAGGCGCTGTTCACGGCACCCACCGCCTTCCGCGCCATAAGGGGCGCCGACCCCGACGGGAAGCTGCTGAAGAGCTACGATCTCTCGAACTTCCGGACCCTGTTCCTGGCGGGCGAGCGCTCCGACCCCGACACGATCAAATGGGCGGAGCAACAACTGCAAGTGCCGGTAATCGACCACTGGTGGCAGACCGAGACCGGGTGGTCGATCGCGGCCAACTGCACGGGCATCGAGTTGCTCCCGGTCAAATATGGCTCGCCGACCAAGCCCGCGCCCGGCTGGGATCTGCATGTGCTGGGCGAAGGCGGCCAGGAACTGCCGCCCGGTGAGATCGGCGCGCTGGTGGCGAAACTGCCGATGCCGCCCTCCAGCTTTCCGACGCTCTGGAACGCCGACGATCGTTACCAAGACGCCTATTTCGCTAACTTCCCCGGCTACTACGAGACTGCGGACGCCGGCTATATCGACAAGGACGGCTATGTCTTCGTGATGGCGCGGACCGACGATATCATCAACGTAGCCGGCCATCGGCTTTCGACCGGCGCTATCGAGGAAGTGCTGTCGGCGCACGAGGACGTCGCGGAATGCGCGGTCATCGGCGTTGCCGATCCGCTGAAGGGCCAGATTCCGGTCGGCTTCCTGGTGCTGCAGACCGGCGCGGACCGGCCGCACGACCAGATCAAGCATGACGTTGTACAGATGGTGCGGCGGCAGATCGGGCCGGTCGCGGCGTTCAAGGACGTAGCTGTGGTTGACCGCCTGCCGAAGACCCGTTCCGGCAAGGTGCTGCGGGGCACCATGCAGAAGATCGCGGATGCCGATATTTGGAACATGCCGGCGACGATCGAGGATCCGGACATTCTGGCGGAGATCGAAGAGGCGCTTAAAGCTGTCGGCTACGCGAAAAAATCCTGACGCCCCGGTGCTGGCGGCATTTATATAGCACGCTGGCGGTGGCGCGTGAGCGGCACAAACCCGCCCGTTCGCCGGAAGGCCTGACCGCAGGCAGCTTCGCGGTACATTGTCTCATAACCCAGTGAGATGCGTGGGCGAGGCATCCTATCAGTTGATCTGGGAAATGGATTGCAGGCATCGTCTCGCAATTCTACGGTCCGTGCCATTGATGCGGCCGCCTTCAGGATTGAGAGTCCCGAAATGAACGATATCGCCGTTCAACCGAATTTTTTCGACCGAACCTTTGATCAAGTGCGCCGCGCCTTGCGCGAAATCGCGACGCGCCGGGGCCTGCCCGTCCTTGACCTGAGACCCGACCTTCCGGAATCCGACCGTGAACGCCTGCTGACCCAGATGCGCGACTGCCTGAGCGGCCGCGGCGGCGAGGTCACTGCCAGGGCGCGCGCGGCCAATCTGGGTCGGGCCTATATGGGCCTAAACCCGGAGGGCCGCCGGCGGTTCCTCTCGCTGCTGGCCACCCGCTTCGACACCGACCACACGGCTGTCGATGCCGCCATTGCAAAGGTGTCGGCGGCTAAGACGCCCAAGGAGCGGAACAATGCCGAGGCGCTGCTGCGCGATAGCCTGACGCCGCCGCGCACCCGGCTGTTGCGTCAATTCAACGGGCTACAAGGTGGGGTGAAGTTTTTGGTGGACCTGCGCGCCGAGCTGCTGGGTTGGGCCAAGGATGACGCCCAGCTCGCCGACCTGCAGGAAGACCTGCGCCGCCTGCTGGCAAGCTGGTTCGATGTCGGCTTTCTGGAACTCCGTCAGATTACCTGGGAGGCACCGGCGGCGCTGTTGGAAAAGCTGATCGCTTATGAGGCCGTGCACGAAATCCGGGATTGGACGGACCTGAAAAACCGGCTGGATTCCGACCGAAGCTGCTTTGCCTTCTTCCATCCGCGCATGCCGCAGGAACCCTTGATCTTCGTCGAGGTGGCTCTGGTCAACGGTATCGCAGACAATGTGCAGCACCTGCTGGACGAGAGCCAAGAGCAACTGCCGCCCGAGAATGCCGACACCGCGATCTTCTATTCTATCTCGAACGCGCAGCGTGGGCTCGGCGGCATCGGCTTTGGCGACTTTCTGATCAAACAGGTCGCGTCCGACCTGTCGAGCCAATATAAAAACCTGAAGACATTCGCGACTCTCTCGCCCGTTCCGGGATTTGCCCGATGGTTCGAGCGGGAGCGGGAAGAACTGGGCGAGGCCATTCTGCTGGCGGACGAGCGCAAGGCGCTGGAAGAGGCGCTCGATGGCGCCTCCACGATCGAGGACCTGCTGAAGGGGTTGATGGCCAATGGCGACTGGGCCAAAGATCCCGCGCTCGAAGCCGCCCTGAAGCCTGCCCTCACGCGCCTGGCGGCGACCTATCTTTATACCGCCAAACGCGGCAGTACCCGCGCCATGGATCCCGTGGCGCATTTCCACCTGTCGAATGGCGCGCGGATGGAGCGGCTGAACTGGCTCGCCGATACCTCCAGCCGCGGCATGCGCCAGGCAGCGGGTATGATGATCAATTATGTCTACAAGCTGGACGAGATCGACGCCAACCACGAGGCATACAAAGGGGAAGGCGCGATCGCGGTCTCGACTTCGATCCGCAATCTCTCGCGGAAGACCGCCACGGGGTGATCCGATCGTCACCGCGCGCCTCACGGGAAAGCCAGGGCCTCGGGCGGATAGGTGACTTGCATCAGACACAGGCCCGTCGGCGGCGCGGTCGGCCCGGCCGCCTCGCGCTTGGCCGCGGCCAGTGCTTCTCCAACTTGTTCGGGCTGCCAACGGCCATCCCCGACCTGCTTCAAGGTTCCGGCGATGATTCGCATCTGGTGATAAAGGAAGGAGCGCGCCTCCGCCTCGATCCAGATTTCCTCGCCGCGCTGGCTGACATCCAGCCGGTCCAGCGTCTTGACCGGCGACTTCGCCTGACAGCCGGCCGCGCGGAAACTGCTGAAATCATGCCGGCCGATCAGATGCAGGCCTGCCGCGTGCATCGCGGCCGCATCCAGCGGCGTGCCCGCGTGCCAGACCAGCCCCCGCTCCATGGCGGGTGGTGCGCGCCGGTTCAGAATGCGGAAGCGGTAGGCGCGCTTGATCGCGCTCCGCCTGGCATCGAAGTCCGGCCGCGCCGCTGCCGCATCAATGACGGAGATCAGCGCGGGGCGCACCCAGTGATTGATCGCATTCTGAATGATCCAGGGCTCGCGCGGCTCTGGCAGATCCACGTGGATCACCTGACCCGCGGCGTGCACGCCCGCATCCGTCCGGCCGGCGCAGTGCACCGTCACCGGCCGGCCGGTCAGCTTTTCCAGGGCATATTCCAGCCGGCCCTGCACGGTCTCCAGCCCGGCCTGGCGCTGGAAGCCGGAAAAGCCACCGCCGTGATATTCGACCGTCAGTCGGTAGCGCGACATGGTTCAGTCCGCCGGAAGCGCCAGTCGGGTGCCTTTCGGCACGGCATACCCCCGCAAGAGGTCCGCAACGCTCATCGGCGCTTTGCCCGGGCGCTGAATGCGGGTCGGGCAGAGCGCACCCTCGCCGCAAGCAACGGTGAGTGCATTGTCCAGCACCTCCCCCGGTTCACCGAATACGCTAGGCACCAGTTCCGCCGCACTTACCTTTAGCACGACTCCGTCGTGCAGAAACCACGTTGCAGGCCAAGGAGTTAGCGCCCTTACCTGCCGTTCCAAATCAATTGCCGGCCGCCGCCAATCCAGCCTGCCGTCGTCGCGCGTCAGCTTGCCGGCATAGGTCGCGCCCTCTTCGGGCTGCGGCGTCGCTTGGAGGGTGCCCGCCTCAAGCTTCGCCAGAGCTTCAACAATTAACCTCGAACCCAGTTCGGCAAGCGCATCGTGCAGGCTGCTGGCGGTGGTCTGCCCGGTGATCGGCACCGCCCCTTTCAGGAGCATGTGGCCCGTATCCAGCCCCTCGTCCATCTGCATGACGGTGACGCCGCTTTCCGTGTCGCCCGCCAGAATAGCGTGCTGGATTGGGGCGGCTCCCCGCCAGCGGGGCAACAGCGAGGCGTGGATATTGATGCAGCCGTGCCGGGGCGCGTCCAGCACCGCCTTTGGCAGGATCAAGCCATAGGCGGCCACTACCGCAACATCCGCCCCCAGAGCCGCGAAGGCTGCCTGATCCTCAGCAGAACGAAGGCGGCGGGGTGTACGCACCTCTATGCCGTTGCTCTCCGCGAAGGCATGCACGGGGCCAAGCTTCACCCTCTGCCCACGACCGGCCGCTCGGGGCGGCTGGCAGTAAACCGCCAGCACCTCATGCCCCGCTTCCAGCAGGGCTGCCAGAGGGCCGACCGCAAAATCGGGCGTGCCCATAAAAACAACACGCAGACTCACCTAGGCGCCGACCTTTGCTCGCTCGGCAATGATTGCGGCCTTGTTGCGGGCGAGCTTGCGGAGCGTCAGGTCGCGCTTGATCCGGCTGAGGTAATCCACGTGCAGGATGCCATTCAGATGGTCAATTTCATGTTGAATACAGCGCGCGAGCAGGCCGTCAGCCTCGATCTCCCGGCGGGTATTGTCCCGATCGACATAGGAAACGCGAATGCTTTCCGACCGCTCCACGTCCACAAAGATATCGGGCAGCGACAGGCAGCCCTCGTTCATCATGATCTTTTCCTCGGACACCCAGACGAGTTCCGGATTGGTCATGAGATGGGGCTCCGGGTCTTCGCCGTCGCGCGCCACATCCACCACGATGATGCGACGGTCATCACCCACCTGCGGCGCGGCCAGGCCGATGCCTGGCGCGTCGTACATGGTCTCCAGCATATTCTGCATCAGCGTCCGCACCTCGTCGTCGACCCGTTGCACCGGTTTGCAGGTGATCTTCAGGCGGCGATCCGGCGCGAGGACGATGGGCAATAACGGCATCCATCTGGTTCCTTTGTGCGAATCAGTTGCTAGCTATGGCGTGAATGACGTGTGGTCAAGGATTGCCGCCATCGAATTTTCGCTGGACCCCGCCTGGTATATCGCCCGCTGGCCCTGGTTGGTCGGTGCGGGCGCATTGCTGCTGGCGTTTTTGCTGGGCCGACTTGGCCGGGGGCAAGGGTCGGGCGATCTTGATCCGGTGCTGGCAGAGCGGCTGGCTGCGCACGAGCAGACGCTGGCGCAGCTTGCGGCCGATGTTTCCAACCGGGCCGAGGCAAGTGAGCGCCGAACCGTCGCCGAATCGGCTGCCTTGGGTGAACGACTGACCAGCTTGGGGCGGCAGCAGCAAGGACTGGGCCGGGCTCTGCACGCGCTACAGGGTGTACTGGATAACAAGCAGGCGCGGGGCGCGTTCGGCGAGGCGCAATTGGAGCGCCTGGTGGCCGACCTCCTGCCCTCCGCCTCCTATCGATTGCAGGCGCCGCTCGGCCGGAACCGGGTTGACTGTCTGATCGCCCTGCCCTGGCCACCGGGGCCGGTGCCGGTGGACGCGAAATTTCCGCTCGAAGCCTACCAAGCGTGGCAGCAGGCCGACGGGGAGCGCGAGGCAGCGCGGGCAGCGCGGCAATTCCAGCGGGACGTGGCCGCGCATGTGGAGGCCATCCGGAGCAAATATCTGGTGCCGCAGCGAACGGCGGACTTTGCCTTGATGTTCCTGCCGTCAGAAGCGGTGTTCAGCGCCCTGCACGTGCATTGCCGGCCCGCCATCGAGGCCGCGCATCGCGCACGGGTCTTCCCGGTCTCGCCATCGACGCTCTGGCCCCTGCTTAACACCCTGGCCGCGGTGCTGCGCGATGTGCGGTTCGCCGAGGAAACCGACCTGATGCAAGGCGCGGCGGCACGGCTGGCAGAGCAGAGCGCGGCGGTGGCCGACCTCGCACGGAAGACCGAGCGGGACTGGAGCCGTCTGGCCGGCGATCTGCAATCGCTGATCGCGGCCGCCGACGCGCTCGCCGCGAGCGGCAGAGCCTTCGGCGGATGCTCATTCGGCGAGCAGGCGACTGAGAGCCGGGTTGAGGATAGCCGGGATGGTTGATGGCGGTGCGGCAGCCCGCAATGACAGTTACGAACAAGCTCCGCAGGCGTCCGGGACACTTTAGACCAGTCAAAATTCAGTTGCGTTCACTGTAGACATTCCCGATCATCCTGCACCCGGCTCGGCACCGCATCATGCAGAAGACTTTGCAGATTGTGGTGTTCGGTCTGAGCGATCCATCTCCGATCCACCTGCTTTTCAGCATTCCATCACAGGCCGCCTGATCGACAATTCCCACCTGACCACTCCGGGATTTGCTCTGTCCGGACGCACCTGACCCACCCCGAAATATCTGCGAGGCCCGAGCGTAAGTGAAGCTGTTTCAATGGACTATGAAGAATTCTTATTCTATCGCGTTTATCGTAGATATCCCCGATCATGCCGTGCCGTCGGGTGTCGCGACCGCCGCCTTCGATCGCATGTCATTTCTGGCTTCAGCCAATGGCAACAACGCGTTTTTCGCGCTTCTGGATGAGGCATTGAAGCGTGCGGATGTCGGGGCGATCGCCGTCTCGCTGAACAGTCTCTGCATCTTTGATGAGGAATTGCTGGGGCGTCTCGAGCTCGCTTGCGCCGGAGGGGCCGGCGGGACTGCCTGGGCAGTGCTTGCCGCGACCGGTCTCGCACCAAATAAAAGCACTTTTTCCGTGGTTTATCCGTCGGCTTCGCCGCGGCTATTTGATATGAACGCCGCGGCACCCATCATCGACTGCGGGCTCGATCTTTTCGTGCTGAACGCACCATTCATCCGCGCACATAAGGACGCCGTGCTTGATGCGGACCTGCCGCTCGAAAGCGTGGCGCAATGGTCCATCGTAACCGGCTACATTGAAGGCCGCGTATCGGCGTTCCGGCCTGAACTCGCCATTGGCATCGATGGTGCAGAGAGGGCGCGCGATCACCATAAGCACGTCTCTGCCATGCAGGCGGCTTTCGCACATTCTCTCGCCGATGACACCCTGGGCTCATTGAGCGGCACAATCCCGCCGGGCCATCCGGCACGCATCGGCATGTTCGGGAGATCTTCGACCCCTCCAATGCCGCCATGGCGGAGATAGAGCGCCGCTACGAAGAAGCGATCGCCCGACACGGCCAACAGCGCCTCGAGCGGATCCCGCCGGCCTATGATTTTTTCGACAACGGCGAAAAGATCCCGGCAGAAGCCCGCAAGATCTACCGTACCGACGCCGACCTCCAGCGACGGTTCGGCGACCCCTATGCCGCAGGCGACGGACCCTGTTTCATGGACTGGCTGCGCGAACATCGCCCGAAACTGCTGTCGGGCTTGCGTCTGCCGGAGGGGCGGCTGGAACGGGCTTTCGACGATATTTTCGACGAGACCTATTACCTGGAACGGTATCCCGATGCCAAAGCCGCGATTGAGCAAGGTCGCTACGAATCCGCCATCGCGCATTATATCGACGAAGGCAGCGCGCTTCTGTTCGATCCCAATGAGTTTTTCGTGACCCGTTATTATATCGAGCAGGCGAAATATCTCGACGGCTTCCGCAGGCGCAGCCTTCCGCGCAGCAAGCGTAGTACCGTGCTTTGGCACTACCTGGAAGTGGGTTTGTCGAACGCAAAGGAGCCTATTGAGTTCTTCGACAGCCAGTTCTACCTCTCTCGCTATGATGATATTGAACGCGCGGTTCGGGTCGGGCTGATTTCTTCGCCGCTCGCGCATTTCATCGCCTTTGGCAGCGCGGAAAACCGGAAGCCGGGACCGGATTTCGATCCGTTTGTGGTTCTTGAACGGGACCCCTCTCTGTCAGAAGAGATTGAGAAGCACGGTCTGCGTGGCGTCTTCGGCGCCATCGTCGCCACCGGCCGTATCTTGGGAAGAGTGATGGCACCCTAATGACAATCGGCATGATCTTCGTGGGCGGCCCCGGCAGATCAGGGACATCTTTCGTGGCGGATCGTCTCGGGGGCATCGCAATGTGGCAACTTTTCGCGATATCGAATTGAAGCTTTTCCACAAGTTGGGCGACCTATTCGATCTGCGGGCGGTACTGGTCAAGAACTATTCGCCGAACCGTGCCGAGGTGGCGCTGCGGCAGTTCAGAGGGATGCTCACGGCCGTTCGAAAAGGCGGCTTCGTTCAACCCAAGCTGGATTTGGTCGTCTCCCCGCAGGATCTGGATGACCTGACGGCCGAGTTCTTCGGTATTTTGACCCAATCCGCCCACCCATGCTGCCACACTGTCGCCGCCGGGGTGATCAACTCCGAATTAAGGCGGATATTCAGCTAGCGCCAATCGCGGTAGCGGCTTAACCAGGGGGAAATCCACTTGCCGGCAGACCGAAGACTGCTCACACAAATCGAACCGATTATTATCTTGGTCGGTGGCCGTAGGCCGTCTTGAGTAAGGATAAAAGCCGAATGCGCCGCGTTATTTTCCCCCGTATTTCCCATATGGATGCGGTCTTTACCCAGTCCGAAGCTCGGTTAATCTCGTTGAATCAATGACTTAAGCGTGACGGAGTGGCAGATAAATTGCAAACGCAACGGGTGAAGCAAAATCGGGCCCGTTGCGGCGGGGTTTGATAGCCCAGCACAACTGCTGTTTCGGGGTTCTGCGATTAGTTCTGACGCCGGTTTGCTGCTGCATCGGGCACTGGATGACGCGCTCGGCCTGACTGACTTGGCAACTAATCTGCTGGCTGATCACCGGACCGGGCAAGAATGGGCGGCACACTTTTGTCGGGCTGTTGCGGCAGTCTGTTTTCTCTCGTCTGGCCGGATATGAGGACGTCAACGATGCTGACCGGCTCTGCCGTGATCCGGTCATGCGCCAGTTGATTGGTGGTCGGGCAGTAAAGAACGGCGCGGCGTCTGCCAGGAGAAACGCGCGAAAGTTGGTGATGCCCTGAGGGGCGGCATATCATGGCGGTGTCGAAGCGCCGTCAATTCTCAAATGAGAAAGGGATATGCCACATGCGAGAGAATACCATCACCCAGCTGCCTGATCCATCGGGATTTGGCTCCGACCCGTTCACCGATGTCATCCGCGATGGGGCGCGCAAGCTGATCGAACAGGCGATCCATGCGGAGCTGGCGGCGCTCATGGCCACCTTTTCCGGGGAAAAGCTTGAGGACGGGCGGGCGCGGCTGGTGCGTCATGGTCACCTGCCGGAACGCGAGGTGCTGACGGGCATTGGTCCTGTAGCCGTCAAGGTGCCGCGCGTCCGGGATCGCGGGCCTGGTGAAGACAGGATCACGTTCACGCCCAGCATCCTGCCGCGCTACTTGCGCAAGGCGAGATCGGTCGAGGAGCTGCTGCCGTGGCTTTACCTCAAGGGCGTCTCCACCGGCGATTTCAGCGAAGCCCTGCCGCTCTGCTCGGCCCGAACGCCAAGGGTCTGTCCGCCAAGACGATCACCCGCCTCAAGGCGGACTGGTGGGGCGAGTATCGAGGCCTGGGAAAAGCGCGATCTCAGCGCCCGGCGCTTTCTCTACATCTGGGCCGATGGGGTCTACTTCAAACCCCGGATGTCTGAGGAAAAGCAATGCGTTCTGGTGATTGTCGGGGCTGATGAATATGGCCGCAAGGAGTTGTTGGCCATGACCGACGGCTTCAGAGAAAGCACCGAGAGCTGGCGCGAGCTGCTGCTTGATCTCAGGCGCCGGGGCCTGAAGCAAGACCCCAAGCTGGCTGTCGGTGATGGCGCCTTGGGTTTCTGGACGGCCCTGCGGGAGGTGTTCGCCACGACCAGGGAACAGCGCTGCTGGGTTCACAAGACCATGAACGTGCTCAACGCTATGCCGAATTCCCTGCAAGCAAAGGCCAAGGCGCATCTGCACGACATCTGGCAGGCAGAAACCCGCGCCGAGGCGAACGCCGCTTTCGATTTCTTCGTCGAGACCTACGGCGTGAAATGGGACAAGGCCGTCGCCAAGTTGGTCAAGGACCGCGACGTGTTGCTGACCTTCTATGACTACCCGGCCGAACACTGGAAACACATCCGGACGTCGAACCCGATCGAAAGCACCTTCGCCACCGTCCGGCACCGCACCAAAAGCACCAAGGGGTGTCTGAGCCGTAAGACCGGACTGGCAATGGCTTTCAAGCTGATGATGTCGGCGCAGAGCAAATGGCGCAAACTCGACGGTCGAAACCGCCTACCCGAGATCATCGAAGGGGTTGAGTTCCGCGACGGTCTTCGCCAACTTCAAACCGCCGCCTGATCACGCGTCACCAACTTCTGCGCATATCTCATTCTGCCAGCGCCATGGGGCGGTTTGAGACAGCGACCCTGACCCAAACTGAGAACTTGGCCGCTCTGGCCGACCTCTCTGGCCACTGGATCGATGCGGTCCATACCCGGCGCCCGTCCAAAGTCATCGGCCTGGACCTGGATAGTTCCGAGAGCCCGGTACACGGTGACCAGGAAGGCGCGATGTGGAACGGCCATTTCCAGTCGAAGTGCCTGCACCCGCAGTTTGTGTTCATCCAGTTCGGCGATCTGGAGCGTTGTGTCCTGCCTCCTGGCAACGTGCACAGCGCCGATGGATGGAAGGAATTGCTAAGCCCGCGGTATTGGCCCGGTATTCAACCAAGGCGCGGCCCTCGATTACCCGCAGACGGTTCCGGGGTGACGCAGCTTTTGCCATCCCGGGATTGTTCGACCTGCTCGAAGCAGAGGGCTGGGACTACGCCATTCGCATGAAAGCGAATCCCAAGCTGCACGAGCAGGTGGCGTTCCTGACCAAACGGCCACGAGGCCGACCGCCGAATCATGTCGTGCGCAGCTACACCAGCTTCCATTACCGCGCCAAGAGCCGGTCGACGCCCCGACGCATGGTGGCCAAGGTGGAATCCCATCCCGGAGAACCGTTCCCGAGGATCGGATTTATCGTCACCAACCGCAGCCTGCCGAAAGAACGGGTCCTCGCCTTTTACAATGATAGGGGAACGCCGGAGCAGCACATCAAAGAAGACAAGTACGCCCTTGAAGTGGACGCGCCTTTCCTGCATGCGCTTCGCGGCCAATGCCGGGCAGCTCCAGCTTCACGCCCTGGCCTGCAATCTCGCGACCTTCCTGCGCACCATCGCGACGCCGCACGCCATCAAATCCTGGTCGCTTACTTCCCTTCGGGAACAACTGATCAAGACCGGCACAAGGCTGTTCAAACATGCGCGCTATGCCATCTTCCAGATGGCTGAGGCTGGCCTGTCACGTGCTGTCTTCCACGGCATTTTGAACTTGATCAATGGCCTGCGTGGGCCGCCAGCGATAACG
>CAWEBB010000023.1:0-21993 GCA_963807085.1 uncultured Alphaproteobacteria bacterium | reverse complement strand
GCGCGGCCCGCCGGACACGGACGTTACACTGACCATCCGCCGGGGCGAGGAAAACCCGTTCGACGTTACCCCTGACTCGCGCCATCATCAAAATTCAGTCCGTGCGGTCGCGCTTGGAAGGCTCGGTCGGGTATGTGCGCATCACGAGCTTCAATCAGCAATCCACCATGCTGCTGCTCGATGCCGTCGAAAGGCTGAAGAAGGAGGCGCCAGACGGGAAGCTGACCGGGCTGGTGCTCGACCTGCGCAACAATCCGGGAGGGCTGCTGAACGAAGCGATTTCTATTTCCGACGCCTTTCTGGATCAGGGCGAGATCGTCTCCACGCGCGGCCGGGACGAGAACGACGCGCAGCGCTTCAACGCGGAGCCGGGCGAGGTTCTCGGAGGGGTACCGATGGTCGTTCTGATCAACGGCGGCTCCGCATCGGCTTCGGAGATCGTCTCGGGTGCGCTGCAGGACCACCGCCGGGCGATCGTCATGGGCACGCAGTCTTTTGGCAAGGGGTCCGTGCAAACCATCCAGGCCATACCCGCTCATGGCGCAATCCGCCTGACCACGGCCCGCTACTACACGCCATCCGGACGATCGATCCAGGCAAAAGGCGTCGAGCCGGATATCGAGGTGAAACCGGCCAAAATCGAAGAAATCGACGTCTCCGCCCGCCGCCGCAAGTCCGACCTGCGTGGCGCACTCGATAATATCGACCGCCCTGAAGGCGACGGCGGACAGGGCGGCGATGCCGCCGCCGCAGAGGTGCCGCCCGTGGATATCGACTCGAAAGGGCGCTCGACCTGCTGCGCGGGATCGCCCTCTACAATCAAAGGTAGGAGAATCGCGGGGTCGGCATGAAGCCATCGGATCTGCCCTACCGCCCGTGTGTCGGTGTCATGTTGGTTAATCCGGCCGGGATGATTTGGGCCGGCCGGCGCATCGACACCCCGAACGGCTGGCAGATGCCGCAGGGCGGTATCGACAAGGGCGAGAGCCCGTGCGAGGCCGCGCTGCGGGAACTGCACGAGGAAATCGGGACCGACAAGGCCGAAATCGTGGCCGAAAGCCAGACTTGGCACCGTTACGACCTGCCGCCGCATCTGCTGGGCAGGGCCTGGGGCGGGCGCTACCGTGGGCAGGAGCAGCGCTGGTTCCTGATGCGGTTTACGGGGCGGGACAGTGATATCGACATCGCGACGGCGCATCCCGAATTCGATGCCTGGCAGTGGGTTGCACCGGGGACGCTCTGTCATCTGATTGTGCCGTTCAAACGCGACGTCTATGAGCAGGTGGTCGCGGAGTTTTGGCCTCATTTCGACGTAATGGGCTGGTAAAGAGAGCACAAATGTCTGAGACCGCTACCTTGCCGCTTGCCGGCATCCGCGTGCTGGAGTTCTGCCATACCATCATGGGGCCGACCGCCGGCGTGATCCTGGCCGATCTGGGTGCGGACGTGATCAAGGTGGAGCCTGCGCCCGCGGGCGACAAGACACGCCGCCTGCCGGGCTTTGCTTCGGGGTTCTTCACGGCATTCAACCGCAACAAGCGGGGCATCGCGCTGGACCTGAAGAGCGAAGCGGGCCGCGCCGTCGCTCACCGCTTGATCGCCCAGTGCGACATGCTATTCGAAATTATGGCCCCGGCACCATGGAGCGGCTCGGCTGCGGCTACGACCAGGTCAGGCACCTGAACGAGGGCCTGATCTACGGGGCGCTGAAGGGCTTTCTTTCCGGCCCCTATGAACACCGCCCGGCGCTGGACGAGGTGGTGCAGTTCATGGGTGGGCTCGCCTATATGACCGGGCCGGTGGGCCAGCCGGTGCGGGCGGGCGCCAGCGTCATCGACATGATGGGTGGCACCATGGCCGTGGTCGGCGCGCTGGCGGCGCTGGAGGAGCGCAAGCGCACGGGCAAGGGCCAGTGTATCAAGAGCGCGCTGTTTGAAAGCACCGCTTGGCTGATGACCCAGCACATGGCGGGCGAAAAGATCACCGGCCGCGAAATGCCGCCGATGCCGGCGCGCGAGGGCGCCTGGGCGGTCTACGAGCTGTTTGAAACGCGCGAGGGCCAGCCGATCTTCATCGGCATTACCAGCGACAATCACTGGCAGCGCTTCTGCAAGGAATTCGGGCGCGAGGACCTGCTGAGCGATCCGGACTATGCCTCCAACGAGGCGCGCGTCGCCATGCGCCCGACCCTGCTGCCGCTGGTTGCTGAACTTGTGAAGCCGCACACGATGGCGGAAATGGTGGCAATCGCCGAACGCATCGGCATTCCTTTTGCGCCGGTGGCGGAGACTAAGCACCTGCACGACGACGCGCACCTGAATGCAGGCCGGGGCATGCTGCCGGTGAATATGCCGAACGGCCAACTGGTGAAGCTGCCGCGCCTGCCCATCGAGATGGACGGCCACGAGCTGGGCCTGTTCCGCCAGCCGCCCGCGGTCGGCGAGCATACCCGCGATGTGATGCGGGGAGGCGGGCTATACGGCAGGCCGAAATCGAAGCGCTGGCCGGCAGGGAGCTGTCGTATTGCATGGATCGGGTACTCGGTCTAAATCTGAGTGCGCCGGTGACGATGTCGATTGGAACGTGCTCGATCTTGGGGGACGGGAAGATTTCGCTCTTCTGAGGGGAGCGCAAATACATCGTGGGGAATTGGCGATGAAACCATCGAGGTGTCTACCATGATCGTCTCAAACGCGATCCTCCTCGGATTCTTGGGCCGGTCCCTTTTGGTTATGGTTGCGCGATAGCGCTATCCGCTTGCCATGTTTTTCGGGCGGTTTCTGGCTCTTGTCTTTGTTGCATGTTCCTCCATCGTCCGGCCGACATGGAGCACGGTTATTGCCGGAACGATGTTTGCCGGATAACCTGCCGGCAACGTCGGCACCACGGTCCAAATCTCGACAGCTTTCCGATGACCGGTGCTGCGTCAAAGGCAAAGGGCGGTCTGACACAGATTGCGGGTTCGGCGACTGTCCCTGCTCGGGCTTGTGTGGTTTCGTTTGCTCGAACAACCTATGGCCCGACAGCCGTCAGCAATTATAAACCCGATCTATACCAAGGTGCTGGGCAGTGTCGTGGTGGCGACCCGCGTTCTCTCCAGCGACCAAGCTGCTTGGTCCATACCGGTTCAGCCATGAGGTCAGCGACAACCTGGAGGCTACAAGGGGGAGCTGGGTGATCGATACAGCGGCGCCGCTGGTGGTCGAATTCAGCGTGGCAATTGGACATCGACCTTCCGGAACCCTGGACATGGTTTCCAGTTGAGTTCTGGACCGGGATCGATCCGCTGGCCAGCTCGACGACGATGATGATCTGATCGGCCACGACACGATCACCTTACTCCGGCGGGCTTGCGCCCACTTGCCCCGGGTGGGCACCAGCGGGCCGACACCCGCACCCTGTCGCGAGCGGGCCGTTAACACCTTCAAGGTCACATCGCCATCGCTGATGCGGTCCTTGCCGTCTCCCCCTGCCGCTCGCACCAGCCATCCCGTATGCCAGAGCAATCTGCACCTGGTTGCCGAGGCCGTCCGGTTCCTGGAGAAGTTGGTCCCGGCGGCGCTGGCGGGCTGAGCAATCGGGCGAGACGATCTCGGTCGAACCGCTAAACTCGTTCGGATTTGATTACGCTACATGGGATTCCACCTGATGCCTCTTCCTAAAATGCTCCTCCGCTCGAGGGGCTTTTGGTGCTCGACTTTACCCGGGTAATCGCAGGGCCGTATCTGACCCAAATGCTGGGCGACCTGGGGGCGGAGATCATCAAGATCGAAGACCCGCGCGGTGGCGATGATTTCCGGCACTACCGGCCGGCCGGCTGGCAGGGCGATGCGCCCTATTTCTTGGGCCTGAACCGCAACAAGAAGAGCGTGGCGATTGACTTGGGCAGCGAGCAGGGCAGGGCCGCCTGTCTGGCGCTTGCCGAGAAGGCTGATATCCTGGTGGAAAATTTCCGGCCCGACGTCATGGCGAAATACGGTTTGGCCTATGATGATCTAAAGGAACAGAACCCGCGGCTGATCTATTGCTCGATTTCGGGCTACGGCCATTCCTCACCGTTCCGGCTGGTCGCGGGCTACGATCCGGTCGCGCAGGCGGAAACCGGATTGATGTATTTGACCGGGCCAAAAGAGATCGAGCCGCAGAAGGCCGGCGCCTCGGTCGCGGACACTTTCACCAGCCTGCATGCGGGAATGGCGCTGATGGGCGCCATCCAGGCGCGTCATCGTACAGGCGAGGGGCAGCATGTGGATGTTTCCCTGTTCAACTCGATGCTGGCGGCTGCAGGCTATGCCGCCATGTATCCGATGATGGTGGGAGAGGACATGCCGCGCTATGGCAATGGCTCTCTGGTGCTGACACCGCTCGGCACCTATGACTGCGCGGACGGCCAGATCATGATCGTGGTCGGCAACGACCGGCAGTATAAGCGCTTTTGTGAGGCCTTGGAACGCCCGGACATGGCGACGGACCCCCGCTACGGCTCTCTGGGGGACCGGCTGGCCAACCGGGAGACGCTGGAAATGGAAGTGGAAAAGGAGCTGAAAAAGCGTCCGCGCGAGGAGTGGGTGCAGCGCCTTCGCGACGCCGGCGTGCCGGGCGGGGCGGTACGCACGCCGAAGGAAGCGGTTGCCTCGCCCGAAGCAGCGGGGCGTGAGATGATCCAGCCCGCCGATTATCGGGACGGGCAACAGGATGTGGTCGCGTCGCCCTTTAAGCTCTCGGCCACACCGGTGCGCAAGCCGGGCCGCGTGCCGACGCTCGGCGAGCATACGGAAGAGGTGCTGGGGGGCATGCTCGGCCTTTCGCCCGAACAGATGAAGGCGGCTTCGGGCGGGAAGTAACGAGCGGCCCTACTTCGGGAACCAGTATTTTTCGTCCGCCGGGAACACGGCGCGGGTCTCGGTGCGCTCGACGGGCCCGTCCAGCACGTGGCCGACCGCCTTCCAGACCTGATAGTGCGGGAAGGTACGGTGCGCCTCGACCGCTGCTTCGTCCCGGTAGACTTCGTAGAAATAATAGACATTGCCGTCCTCCAGATCCTGGAGAACGTTAAACCGGGCGCAGCCGGGCTCGTCCCGTTCAGAGGCGATGGCGTCAACCTCGATGGCATCCAGGAACTCCTGACGGCATTCGGGTTTGATGCGCAGTTTCAGCCATTTGGCGATCATAGTGTGTCCTTTCAACGATAGCGGGAGAGCGGTTGAACGCGCGTCACGCAGTCGGGTCGTCCAGGCCAGCCGCCTCCAGCGCGCGCTTCCGTGCCTCTTTCATGTCGTAGCGGGCGCGGGTGACGATGCGCTGGGCGTGCAGGCCGCCCCCGCTCTGGAGGATTGCGACGGAATGGTACCCGGCATAGGCGCTGGAGGTGAGATCGCGCATCGCCAGTAAAAGCTGCGTGCGGTAGTTGCCGTCGATGGACTGCTTGGTCCCCATGTATTTGCGCACCAGATGCCCGATCTCCGGGTTCGCCAGGTCCAGCGTCGAGGGCGCCGTCACCAGTGAGCCGCCGGCAATGTCCTGCAGGTTCTGGATCATCTGCGCCCGGCCGGCTGCGCCCTGGTACTTGCCGGCATTGGCGTAAAGCTCGTTCGGCGCAACGACGCCATCGGCGCTGACCGTGGCGTTGGCGAGCGCCGCTTCGAGCGTCGCCCGGACCAATGTCGCGTGAATGACCATGTCGGCGATTTTGGAGCGAATATTGTCGGAGCGCTCCAGGCCGTTCGCCTCGGCGATTAGCTGGGCGAAACCGATCATCATGTCGGCCTCGTCCGCCATGTTTTTGAGGCCGTTGATGCGCACCCAAAGCCCCAGCGAATGGGCGAAGATGGCGGCGGCCTCGACCTCGCCATTCAGGAAGATGCGCTCCTTCGGCACGAACACGTCGTCGAAGATGACGTGCTGTTTTATATGTCTAACCCGCTCATTCCCGCTGACACCTGCAAAAATACGCGCTTTCTCTCGGTTACATGATTGCCAGACCGCACAGGTCCCTCTAGATTGTGTGGGCACGGTGTGTGTAACTCCTGAGAAAGAATGCAGGTCATGACCAATCAGTCTCACGTGGTAAAACTCACCCGCTCGCCGGAGCCGCCGCAGAGGCTCACACAGGCCCGAATCGAAGCCGCGCAGCCACGTGCCCGCCGCTACCGCATCCCGGACGCACAAGTGCCGGGCCTCTATCTATCTATCAGCCCCAACGGCGCGAAGGCCTTCGTCGTCCGAGGGCGGATCGGGCGCGGCCGGGCTGCGCCAAGCATCGACATCACCCTGGGCCGGATCGGTTTGGCCGAAGCAAGGGCGCAGGCCTTGACTATAACCGCACAGATGCGCCGCGGTGAAGACCCCCGCCGCGTGAATGAGGGGCTGACCATTGGCGAAGCTATCCAGCGTTACAGCGAGGATCAGGCCAATCGCGGCATCGTCCATGCCCGCCGCACCGAAAGGGAGCTACAGCGGCTGGTGTGGGGTCGTGCGGGATTGCCGATAGAGAGCATGCAACGCGGCGACTGGCTGATATTGCTGGACCGTGCGCCGGGTGTGGCCAGCCGGGCGTCCCTGCGCCGCCATGTCCACGCATTGCTGAACTGGGCCGTGAATACCGGCGCGCTGACGGCCAACGTCATGAGCGGTTACCGAGCACCGCCCCTGAGCCGGGCGCAGCGTATGGAGAAGGCCGAACGGGCTTGGGTGCTGATGCCCGACCGGATTGGCGAGTTCTGGCGGGCTACCGAGGCCGCACGGTCTGAGGCCTTGCGGGATTACCTCCGCATGCTGCTGCTGACCGGGCAGCGGCGTACCGAGACGGCCTTGATGCGGTGGGAGGACGTGAAGCTCGAAGGAGAGGTGCCGCTGTGGACCTTGCCCGCCACCACCCGCAAGACAGGCATCGAACATCGGGTGCCGCTGGGGCCGATGAGCCGCGCCCTTGTCGAAGCGCAGCCACGCCTGACCGGCGGCTGCGTGTTCGGTGGCACGCCGCTACAGGGCTGGTCCCGGCGGATGCGACCCGTCCAAGAGGCGATGCCGGGCGTGAAGCTGCACGGCCTGCGCAAGGGCTACCGCACCGGTTTGGCGGAGCTTGGCGTGCCGGAGGCCTTGGGCGAGGTCATGATCGGCCACCAACGGCAGGGGCTGATCGGCATTTATGACCGCTCTGAGCAGTGGCAGGCGCGCATCGATGCGCAAGCGCGTTGGGAGCGCTTTGTCGCGGAGGCGGTGCGATGATCGACGGTGATGATGCCAAGGAAAGGGAACTGAACCCCACCGCGGTACTGGAAATTGTACAAGAATACCGTTTCGAGCTGCAGAAAGCCTCCAATCTGCCTGATGGTGCGCGGGAGCTGAGACAGCGGGGAGCTGTGGTCCGTCTGGTTAAAAGGCTTTCCCCAGATTACCAAGACGACATGATGTTTTTGTTCGCCGATACGTTGAAGCGGGCAAACGAGAGCTTGTTGAACGTGGACGTTGGCGGGAGGTTTACGCCGTACCAGGATCTCTTGATCAACATCATGGCAGGCTATGCCTGCGCGGTGCTGAGGACCGGAAACCTTCATATGAAAGGACGCTCGAAAAGTAAGGCCGCGCAGATGGTCTCGAAGTGGTCGGGCCTGGGAACGAGCAAGATCGGCAATTGGACGCCAAAATTTGGCGCTGTCGCCAAAGCGGGGCGCGATGCCGACATCTATGCAGAAGATATTGCGCAACTCTTGAAACCCTTTCGCGGTCTGGAGACTGAAGCCCAATTGCAGTGCTTGATTGAGCGCGCAAAGCTGCTCCACGAAAGCTGACACAACTCCCTAGTCAAAAGTGTTGGGAAACTGGTGCAAATAGGCCGCCGATCAAACATCGGAGAGCAAGCCAGTGGCACCAATTACGAAGGTCTTCGACCGGGCGACGATGATCCAGGCGGCTGAGGAGATAGCCGCCAGGGTCGATGCATCGTCTCGCACCCTGCCAAGAGACAGCCTGGACGCGCATCAACTCCTCCGGCCAGACGCTGCGGCAGACCTGTTGGCCATCTCGCCGCGGACATTGGGAAAGTGGAGGGCCGAGGCCAGAGGCCCCAAGGTCGTCCGCATCGCCGGGCTCCCCCGCTACCGATATTGCGATTTATGCGAATGGATCATCGGCCTTAGCGAGGAATGAGGCTGATGGCGCTGCTCGACGCATCGATATGGGTCGCAATGGTCACCTTGCACCGGGACAAGATCAGCGACCGCTTCGCCGCGGGCATCCCCGTAAAAGACCCCCGCGCCTTGCTCAACACTCGTGAAGCAGCCGGGCTGCTGGACCTGTCGCCCAGCACGCTCTCGGTTTGGCGGTGGAAAGGCGAAGGCCCGCCGGTCGAGCGCGTGGATGGCAAGCCCCGCTACCGGTACCCGGCGCTGGTGCGTTGGATCGAGATGGAAACTGCTGAGGCCGCGCACCATGGCTGAATCACAACGCAGGTTAGCGGCCTTGACAAGCAATGAAGCGGCAGCGGTACGGCACGCTTTCGGACAGTTGTTATTCGCGCTCTACGACCCCCGAGTTGATCCGGCGGTGGATTGCGACCGGCAAGCTGGGCCGTATCGAGGGAATAGAGCCGCTGGTCGGCATCCCCGGCTGCGAACTGAAGCGGATAATCCGTGGAGGAGCGGGCGATGAGTGATGGTCGGGGAAACAGGAATGCCGTCGGTGGCAGCCGAGCGGCGATCCCTGAACGGAAAGCAGGACACAACTCGAAGACGAGCAGCATGAAATGGTTTGATACCAAGGCTATCCCAGAGGCGCAAGAGCCAAAGACAGCCGCCGCAAACGGCAAAATTTCCAAACCTGTCCGCGTCGTGGCGCCTGAGAGCCGGATCAAGTTTTCGCTCTTTAACCTGACAAAAAGCAGAGTAGCAGGGAAGACATTTCAAATCGTGAATGGTGTGTTGGTCAAGCGGACCGAAGGCGCGGTTTCAGCGTCACAGGTACGGGTGGTGTCCGTATCCAGCCTCGACGGCTTCTGCCGATATTTGAAAGACAAACTCAGTGTGCCCGGCAAAAGCATACTGGCCTACGGCTTGCCCCACCTTACCGATGAGATGCGGGCGCAGAAGGCGGTGATTGTCTACTCCGCGCAGAGATTTGCGAAGTTGAAGGCCGATGCTCAGAGCCTAGCGCTTCAGCGGAATGAAGAGACCTTTTTCTGGCGTGATGGGCCGGGCATCATGTTCATAGATGTCGATTACCGCACGGGTGATGTCGTCGAGCTGCCCGCGGCCAACGCCAAACACATACTGTCATCTGCCCCAGGCCTGCGCGGCCACGATATGGCATCCGGGTACTCATCCGGTGGTTGGATATTCGATACCGCGACGGGAAAACAGTTGGTGGGCCTTCGCGGGCAACGGTTTTATTTCGCCGTCAAAGACGCAAGGGACATCCCTCGCGCAACCAGAGTGCTGGTCAAGCGGCTGTGGCTAAGAGGCAAAGGCTACATCCTGGTTGGCCAGAACGGATCACTGCACGTGCGCAGCCTTATCGATCCCACGGTATGGCAGGCATCGCGATTGGATTATGTGGCTGGTGCCGTCTGCGGAAAGGGTTTGGAGCAGAGACGACCCGACCCATGCCTGATTTGCAGAGGCAAGCGTTTGGTCGATACGAAGGCCGCCTTGCCCGATCTGACCGCCGCAGAAGAGCAGCGTTATGAGGCTTTGGTCACCGCTGCGAAGGCCGCCAAGGCAGATGAGGTGGAAGAGAAGCTGGCCGCCAGTGTTCGTGCGCAGCTGACTTCGCGTGTGCGGATCGATCTGGGGGGAGATGCGTCGGATGAAGCCGTCGGTCTTGCTGTGGCTGCGGCCATCGCCGCCGGCGCCGAACAGGAAATTCGGCAAGCACTGACATCTGAGAGGGAGATGTTGCCAGCCGATTTCGTGATTACACTGAAAGCCGGGCGGCAGGTCAAAGTTTGGGAACTGATAAGCAGGCCTCAGGCCTACGAAGGCAAGGCATGCCTGGATCCATACGAGCCTGGCTACGACGGTGGCCGCGCCACAGCCATCATTTATGCAGGCAACCGCCGGATCGTCTCGCAAGCGCACGGCACGGGGCGCGTCTTCATCTTGGGTAGCGATTTCGAGGCCATTGATGCATGGGCCGTGCGCAAAGAGGATGTCCAGCGGGACTGGCAGCAGCATCTGGCGACAGTGACCAATGCCCAGGATTTGTTGGCTGATGAGGTGATTTTGACGGCTTTGCTGCTTGAGGGTCACGAAGAGGCCGAGGCTGCAATCGAGGCGCTGGCCAAGCGAAGGCGGGTGACGACGAAGTTCAAGGCGGCCAAAGATGCCATGCGTGCCCGTTTCTTGCGGACGGCCTCAACCGGAGAGACCGGCAAGGTGCGCATCATGCTTGATGACGCCAACACTTATGATTTGGTCAGCCGGCAGATCGTTGAGGTGTTGGCACGGAAGCAGCTGGTCTTCGACATGGGTGGCCTATTCGTTGCGCCTAAACGGTCGGCTGATATTTCCCAGAAGGTGCGCAAGCGCGATGAGACCGGTAACGTCATTTTGGATGGCAGCGGTAAACCCGTGATGGAGCCTTACGTCATCGTTCAGGCGCGTATAGTTGATAGTGGCAAGCTGATAGCGCTAGCCGGTGAAGAGGTGGCATTGTTCCGCCCCGGCGATGAAGGCCCAGTAGCTTGCGGTATTCCAGGCAGCATCCTCACGCGCATACTCAGCCACTATTTGGATACGGCCGTACCGCCGCTGCTAGCGTTCGCCGATCATCCCGTCTGGTTCAAAGACGATCTTTTGACAGGCAACGGCTACCACGAAGAAAGTGGCCTATTCCTGGCGACCGGTTACATCGATGTGGAGGATTTCACGGACGTCAAAGAGGCGCTGGACTTCCTACTCAGTGAGTGGCTGGGCGATCTGCCTTTTGCCAGCGACAAGGACAAGGCCAGCGCTCTCATGTTTCTGATGACGCTGCTCTGCGGGAAAACCTCGTTGATGGGCGTGGGGCGGCCTATGGTTTTGTTCAGTGCCACTACCGCCGGGATCGGCAAATCCTTGATCGTAGACCTACTTCATTATGCAGTGACGGGCAAAGGCGCACCGACGACACCCCTGCCTGAAGATGGGCAAGAGCGCAAAAAGCTGATGATGTCGGTGGTGATGGCGAACACCCTGTCCTTAAACTTCGACAACCTGCGAACCGGGTCGACCTTCGGCAATCACCTGCCGGAAATCTTGCAGGCGATCACGTCCGGCCGTTGGTCTGATCGCGTGCTCGGCGGGTCTAACGCATTCGATGGCCCTGTTGGTTTCGTGATGTCGGCCACGGGCAATGCCATCGGCGTTGCTGGCGATATGCGGTCCCGCCTGTACGAGTGCCGCCTCGAACGACCGGGTGGCCAGAACCTTGCAACCCGCAAGTTCCGGCACAAGAACATTATACAGTGGACCAAAGAAAACCGCGGCAGAATCCTCGGGGCGATCAGGCGCATCATGTTGGTGAAAACAACGGTGGAGGTGGCTGGCCGCTTCCCCCAATGGGCCAACGTGGTGGCCAATCCTGTCGTGTCTGCGATGGGCCTGAAGGAGTGGGATGCCGATTGGATCGATGCCGCCGAAAGTGATGGCGAAGGAACCACCGGCGCAGGCATGGCCGACTTGTTTACAGCCATCGCATGCCTGCCTCTCTTTGGCACTACCAATGAAGACCAACCGCCAGAGGGCCATTGGTATACCGCAGCCGAGATCAGGGAAGGCGTGGCTGGTCATGTCCTGCGCGCGGCCTTCTTTGGTGACATGCCAACCGTTGAGGCGGTGGCGATATACTTGAAGAAGAACCGCGGCACGACAGTCGAAGGCCGCCTCCGGTTGGAATGGAACCGGTTCAAGCTTGGCGGGAACCGGACAAACCGAATGAAAAGGGGTGTCTTCAAAATCATACGCACCGGAGAATTGCCAAAGGATGGCCGCGAAAAACTGCTTAACGGCGGCGAATTCAGCCCGGTCGATGACGATGAAAAATAGCGCTGCCTACCATATTTGGCTGTGTGAGACGTCGTACGCCGCAGCCGGAAAGAACCCCGGTTTCGTGGGCGGTGTTATAGTATGGCATCTTTTGGCTGTAACTTTGCAAAGACGGTACTCTGATGGCGAAAGTGCATCGGTTGCATCGGTTGCATCGGTTGTTTCTGTCGCCAGAGATTTCCGAAAATTCTTTTTCGACTATTGGTTGTGTTTAGTAGAAAGCATTTTCAGGAGATATAGAACCGGCCAGGAGAACTGATGCAACTGATGCAACCGATGCACTTCGCGCAAAGGGGTCCATGAAGGCCGCGCGACGGATAGCGCGGGCATCCAAACCGTTGAGCAGCAGCCGGGTCGACAGCCCGGATCGTCGGAGGACGCCAGAGCGGGTTGCTTCCCGCCTCGCTCCGCCATCCCGATCCAAGTCCTTGCCAAAGCTGCTTCATGTTTATGGCGGAACGCCTTGGCCTGCCTTGAACTGCCAAAGTCGGAATGCCTTCAGATGCGCCGCATCGCCGACCTAGCCTGCATTTCTCACGAGGATAGGTGCATCGGGGCATAAGATCGGGGAAAAAGTGAGTGTGGACAGACACTTGACCCGACTTCAGGAGCAGCCCCAATGCGGACAGAGTGTAACCGGGAAGCGATGCTATTTGCACGCCTTGCTCGTCGCGACGTGGTCGCCGATTTCGGTGGCGGGGCGATCAGTTCGGATGCCGGAGCGTTGCTGCTGGGGGCGACGGACCGGGCGGTTAATCTGGTCGAGCGCTTTGCTGCCTGTTTCACCGATGGCCGGGCGGCTGAGCGGGTGGTCCACGACGTGCGCACGCTGATAGGCCAGCGCGTGTTCGCCATCGCGCTCGGCTATGAGGATCTGGTCGATCACGACGACCTGCGCCACGATCCGGTGCTCGGCCCCGTTCTCGGCCGACTGGAAGCGCGCCGGTCCACCTGCGCGCCGCTGGCGGGCAAGAGCACGCTGAACCGCCTGGAGCAAGCGCCGGTCTGCAACGACCGCTACCGCAAGATCGCCCACGATCCCAAGGCGATTGAGAATGTGTTCGTCGATCTGTTCCTGGACGCGCACACTAGGCCACCGGCACGCATCACGCTCGACCTGGACGCCACGGACGACCCGATCCACGGGCGCCAGGAGGGGCGCTTCTTTCACGGTTACTACGATTGCTACTGCTACCTGCCGCTTTATGTGTTCTGTGGCGAGCATTTGCTGGCGGCCAAGCTTCGGCGCGCCAATATCGACGCCAGCGCCGGTGCAGCCGACGAGATCGCCCGGATTGTCCGGCACATCCGCGAGCGTTGGCCTCGGGTGCGCATCCTGCTCCGCGGCGACAGCGGCTTTGCCCGCGAAGAGCTCATGGCCTGGTGTGAGGCCAACCGGGTCGATTATCTCTTCGGCCTGGCGCGCAATTCAAGTCTGGTGGACCGGATCTACGTTGACCTGGCCTGGGCAGGGGAAGAGGCTGAGCGCACCGGCAGGCCCGCCCGGCGCTTCGCCGACTTCCGCTGGACCACGCGGGACAGCTGGAGCCGGCGCCGTCGGGTGGTGGCCAAGGCCGAGTGGATGCCGGGCCGGGGCGAGAACGGCGCCAACCCGCGCTTTGTGGTCACCTCGCTTGCGTCGGGGGACCTGGACGCCCGGACGCTCTACGAGCGCGTTTACTGCGCCCGCGGCGACATGGAAAACCGGATCAAAGAATGCCAGCTCGACCTGTTTGCCGACCGCACCAGTGCGGCGACCATGGCCGCGAACCAGTTGCGGCTGTGGTTCGCCTCCATGGCCTATGTGCTGCTGTGTGCGTTACGGCGAAAGGGCCTGGCGCATACCCGGCTGGCGAAGGCCACCTGCGGCACGCTGCGTCTGAAACTGCTGAAAATCGGCGCACAGGTGACCGTCACCGTCCGTCGTATCCGTGTGGCGATGGCCTCTGCCTGTCCTTATGCCGACGTATTTCGCATCGCCCAAACAGCCGCCTGATCAGGCGTCACCAAGATTTGGGCATATCTCAAACTCGCCAAGGCGATGGCCGAGAGCGATGAGGGTTTGGCGCGCTATCTCAATGCGAATCCGCCGGCAGGGCAAAGTTGGGTGGACCCTTGTACCAGAGCTTGCCGCTGTTGAAATACTGGCGCCCGAACTCGAACAGGCATTGCATGAAGGCTTTGTCGAAATCCTCCGTTGGAGCCGGACACCCGGTTCCGGTCGGGATCCAGGTGGCATTGTAGTCCATCCCGTCCCGGAGGGCGACGGCATAGAGCCGGTACAGGTCGCCTGAACCACTGCCACGGAGCAGCGAACTGACGGCAGCGCCCGCGATGTTCGGCAGGCGAGGCTTGACCTTTTGGTGCGGCGGCGTCAGGTCGTTGTTGACAATGACCCACATGCGCCGGTCGACGTTCCGCCCCAAAGCCTCCCGGGTCAGTTCCCCCAGCTTGATCTGCGGCGAGATGAACGTCACCTGGGAGGCTGCTCCCCCGTCAACATGCATTTCGTCGAACACCCGTCCGTCCGGTGCGACGACGTCGATGAATATGGGCGGGAAGGCGACCGGTATCGCCGCCGAGGCGCGGATCAAGTCGCGGACCAGTTCCAGGGAGCCGGGTTCGCCCGATGCGGCAATCGCGCCAATGTCCCAGAGAACCGGCCGGCCGGCGTCGAGGTTGGTCGTTCCGATCAGCAGGTAGCGGCCCTTTTTGTACTCGACAGCAATATCCTGCAGCAGTTCCGGCGTCGTCCAGATATAATGTAACTGCATGGTCGGCCTTTGCTCTAGTAGCACGGATGCCTCTGGAGTTGGCGGCCGCCACGTCGAGAAATCGCAGCATTTGAGGACGCACCATGAATTAGATTTTCACTGGCTTCCACTCAGCAGGAAGGCGCTCGGCAGCAACTGGATCCCGCGAAGCAACCCGGGCTTGGACCGGTCCAAACAGAGCGCATCGCGATTCGACGTTCGCGTCAAAAGCGTTTCGCGCGGCGGCGACTGTCGTCGTAGCACTGGCAATGACCGGTTGCGCATCAATGACCAGAAACGCCGTGTCCGAGGATCAGATCGATTTGGCTGCCCCTTACGGCATTCCCACGTACATCCGCGACTGGGGCGATACGCTTAGCAAGTCCGGCGAGGTCGCACTGATGGAGGAGATTGAAGCATTCAAGGGATCACCTGCGCTCGCTGCGGCGCTTGCGCAAGGCGGCACCTACGATGAATTGGTGCTGCTTCTTTCGGGAGGCGGTCCTGACGGCGCTTTCGGTGCGGGATTCTAAATGGATGGACTGCGCGCGGCGACCGCCCTGAGTTCGATATCGTCACCGGAATTAGTACGGGCGCGATCATTGGCGTCTTCGCCTTTCTGGGTCCCGACTACGATCCAGCGTTAAGAGAAGTTTACACCCAATACACCACCGATCAGCTTCTGGAGACGCAGTGGCTCACAGGCATGTTCGGTGGCGCATCCGTTGCTGATGCTAGCGGTTTCCGCGCGATGATCGACCGCTATGTCGACGATGAAATGGTCATCAAGCTTGCCGCAGAGTACGCGAAAGGCCGCTACCTACTCGTTGGCACTACTAACCTTGATGCACTAAGACCGATGCTCTGGGATTTGACCGCCGTGGCGGCCAGTGGGCACCCCGAAGCCAAGAGCCTGATCCGCGACGTGATCCAAGCCTCCGCCTCTGTTCCCGGCGTCTTCCCGCCCGTATTAATTCCCGTCAAGACTGCCGACGGCGAGGTGCGGGACGAATTGCATGTCGACGGCGGAGCGACGCGGCAATTGAACTACTTCTCGCCGCAGTTTTCGATGAAGGACATCGACCAAGCCTTGGCATCGAGTTCAACCGCACCGTGTGGATTATCGTCAACAACAAGATCGATAAGTCATACAATACGGTCGAACCTGAAATTCTGCCCATTATTGGCGCCTCACTCAGCAGCCTGATAGGTGGTTCCGGAGGTGGCGATCTCTATCGCGCCTACGCCATAGCGCAACGCGACGACATCGACCTCAAGATCACGACGATCCCGCGCGATTTCACCGCGGAACCGACGGAACCCTTCGATCCCGTCTATATGAACGCGCTCTATGAGGTTGGCTACAAGCATGGTCTCGCCGGCGGCACTTGGCAGTCCCACCCGCCTGACTTTGCGGTCGGCGCGAAGTCGGTGCCAACCAACTAGCAGGTTGTCGAATATGTCGACGACACGCTAATTGAGGCCTAGGCATCAATGATGCTTGCTAGTGGTCGTGCAGAAACGAGATATGCCCAAATCTTGGTGACGCCTGATCAGGCGGCTGTTTGAAGGTGGACGACGCCGTCGCGGAACGCAACGCCTTCGATCAATTCGGGCATGCGGTTTCGACCGTCGAGCTTTCGCCACTTCGCCTGGGCCGACATCATCAGCTTGAACGCCATAGCCAGACCTGTCTTGCGGCTGAGGCATCCCTTGGTTCGCCTTGTGCGGTGGCGGACAGTGGCAAAGGTGCTTTCAATTGGGTTTGTTGTCCTGACATGTTTCCAGTGCTCGGCCGGAAATTCGTAGAATGTCAGCAGCGCATCACGGTCCTTGACCAGCTTGGCGGCCGCCTTGTCGTATTTCACGCCGTAGGTTTCGACGAAGAAGTCGAAGGCTGCCTCCGCTTGCTTGCGGGTTTCGGCTTGCCAGATGTCATGCAGATGGTCCTTGGCCTTCGGCTGCACGGACTTCGGCATTGCATTCAGGATGTTCATCGTTTTGTGCAGCCAACAACGCTGTTCCCGGGTGGTGGCGAAGACCTCGCGTAGCGCCGCCCAGAAGCCGAGCGCCCCGTCGCCGATGGCCAGTTTCGGATCTTGGGTCAGCCCGCGGCGCTTGAGATCGAGCAGTAGCTCGCGCCAGCTTTGCGTGCTCTCACGGAAGCCGTCGGCCATGCCGAGGAGCTCCTTGTGGCCGTATTCGTCGGCCCCGACGATCACCAGAACACATTGTTTTTCTTCTGCCATTCTGGGTTTGAAGTACACCCCGTCAGCCCAGATGTAGAGGAAACGGCGGGATCTCAGGTCTCGCTTCTGCCAAGCCTCGTAGTCCTCCCACCAATCCGCCTTCAGCCGGGAGATCGTCGTTGCGGACAGGCCCTTGGCATCCGGTCCCAGCAAGGCAGCCAGGGCTTCCTGGAAATCCCCGCTGGAAACGCCTTTCAGGTACAGCCACGGCAGCAGATCCTCGACCGACGTCGCCTTGCGCAGGTAGCGCGGCAGGATGCTGGGCGTGAAGGTGATCTTGTCATCGCCCGTCCCGCGATCCCGCACGCGTGGCACCTTTACCGGCACAGGGCCGACGCCGGTCAAGACGTTGCGCTCCGGCAGATGACCGTGACGGACGAGCCGAGCGCGACCAGCCGTGGTTTTGTCGTCGGCATGCGCTGCAAGCAGGGCTGAAAGTTCGGCCTCGATTGCCTGCTCGATCAGCTTGCGAGCACCGGTGCGGACGAGCTCCGTCAATGGATCGGCTGCAAATCCCGATGGATCAGGCAACTGCGTGATGGTAGCTTCCGACATGTGGCCCCGGATTTCCCAGATGACTTCTGGATTTACACGCCGCGAAGCTCCGATAATATATTGAGGTCAATGACTTAAGCGCGATGGAGCGACGGTTTGATGGCGAACGCAACGGGTGAAGCAAAATCAGGCCCATTGCGGCTGAAATTTGACCGGGCGGTTTGGCTGCTATTTCGCGGTTCTGCGATCAGTTCGGATGGCGGCCTGCTGCTGTATCGTGAGTTGGACGATGCCCTCGGCCTGACCGATTTGGCGTCTACTCGGTTGATTGACGACCGCACCGGGGAAAATGGCCGGCACACGTTTGTCGGGCTGTTGCGGCAGTCGGTTTTCTCTCGTCTGGCCGGATATGAGGACGTCGACGATGCTGACCGGCTCTGTCGTGATCCGGTCATGCGCCAGTTGATTGGTGGTCGGGCAGTCAAGAGCGGTGCGGCGTCTGCCAGCGCCATGGGGCGGTTTGAGACAGCCACCCTAACCCAAGCTGAGAACTTGGCCGCTCTGGCCGACCTCTCTGGCCACTGGATCGATGCGGTCCATACCCGGCGCCCGTCCAAAGTCATCGGCCTGGACCTGGATAGTTCCGAGAGCCCGGTACACGGTGACCAGGAAGGCGCGATGTGGAACGGCCATTTCCAGTCGAAGTGCCTGCACCCGCAGTTTGTGTTCATCCAGTTCGGCGATCTGGAGCGTTGTGTCCTGCCTCCTGGCAACGTGCACAGCGCCGATGGATGGAAGGAATTGCTAAGCCCGCGGTATTGGCCCGGTATTCAACCAAGGCGCGGCCCTCGATTACCCGCAGACGGTTCCGGGGTGACGCAGCTTTTGCCATCCCGGGATTGTTCGACCTGCTCGAAGCAGAGGGCTGGGACTACGCCATTCGCATGAAAGCGAATCCCAAGCTGCACGAGCAGGTGGCGTTCCTGACCAAACGGCCACGAGGCCGACCGCCAAATCATGTCGTGCGCCGCTACACCAGCTTTCACTACCGAGCCAAAAGCTGGTCAAAGCCGCGGCGCATCGTGGCCAAGATCGAATTCCATCCGGGTGAACTGTTCCCAAAGATTGGGTTTATCGTCACTAACCGCAGCCTGCCGAACGAGCGGGTCCTGGCCTTTTACAATGACAGGGGAACGGCAGAGCAACACATCAAAGAAGGCAAGTACGCCCTTAAGTGGACGCGCCTTTCCTGCATGCGCTTCGCGGCCAACACCGTGCGGCTCCAGCTTCATGCCCTGGCTTACAATCTTGCCAACTTCCTGCGCACCATCGCGACGCCGGAGGCGATCAAATCTTGGTCGCTGACTTCGCTCAGGGAACGCCTGATCAAGACCGGCACACGGTTGGTCAAACATGCGCGCTATGCCATCTTCCAGATAGCCGAGGCCGGCCTGCCACGCGCTGTCTTCCAAGGCATTCTGAGCCTGATCAATGGTCTGCGTGGGCCGCCAGCGATAACGGCTGCTGCATGATGGCGGCCACTCCGACAAAACTTGGAAGCGGGGATGAGGCTGGCCGCAGCAAAGCTCAACACGTTTTGATTTTGGCGTTTTGCAGCAAAACTGCGGGCATCACGAGCTCAGCACGCGCGGACGTCGCCCTGAACCCTTTAATAGGCACGGGAACAGGGTTGAATCACGGGATTTTTGCCAATAAGCTGACCGGAGGCATTGCAACTGGGAATGCCTCCGGTCAGGGCAGGCGTAAGATGCAGCCAAAGCGCAGGACGCTTGTTCGATTGGCTCCGATTGTCGTGGCGCTTGCAACCGGTACTGCACCGCCTGCAAGCGCAGATGAAGGTGGTGTCAGTTTCTGGCTGCCGGGTCAGTACGCGAGTTTCGCTGCCATCGCGCCGGAGCCAGGTATCTCGCTGCCGATGCAAACCTACTACTATTCAGGCAATGCGGGAGCCAACAAGGCACTGAGCCTTGCCGACAGCCTGAGTGTCGGCGTCGACACTCAGTTCTTTGGGCAGTTCATCGTGCCGACTTGGACTCCGGATGTGACCTTTTTGGGTGCGCGTCCGAGTTTTTCACTGGCATTTTTTCCTGGCTGGAACAAAACATCCGCCGATGTAGGTCTCGGGTCCCAATCGGTAAGCCGTTCCGACACAATCACCGGCTTTGGCGACGTTTACCCTACGGCGCAGCTCTTCTGGAACAATGGCGTCAACAACTGGATGGCCTATGTCACCGGTAACATTCCCGTGGGCGCCTATAATCCCGACCGGCTGGCAAATCTCGGTCTCGGCCATGCTGCCATCGACGCCGGGGGCGCCTATTCTTACCTAAATCCAGAGACCGGCTGGGAATTTTCCGCCACCGTTGGCCTTACTTATAACTTCGAGAATACCGATACCGATTACACCAGCGGGATCGACGCCCACCTCGATGTCGGCATGTCACGTTTTCTTAACGATCAGTTCTTTGTTGGGGCCGTCGGTTACGCTTACGTTCAACTGACGCCCGATAATGGCCAGCCGAATATCCTTGGCGATTTCGAGGGACAAACTTTCGCGGTAGGACCGCAGCTTGGCTATAATTTTAATGTTCGCGGTGTCTCCGTCTACACCAATGTGCGCGGCTACTATGAATTCGGCGCGCAAAACCGCACGGAAGGCGGCAGTGTCTTCTTGACCATCAACCTGCCGCTATCTGCATTTGCAAATTTACCAAGTAATCGTGCAGATCATGGCCAAACTGACCGCCTCCAATATTCAAGATCACGTCATGTTGCATATCGGAGCACACACCCCCGCCGTAATCGGCGATTATTGTTCCATCACACACTGAGTAGTGATCCACGGCGCAGAAATTGGTGACAATACCTTAGTCTGCATCGGCGCCATTTTAATAGATGGTGTGAAAGTAGGCCGGAATTGTGTCATAGCAGGTGGTTCATTTCTTCCGGAAAACAGCGTGATCGCGGATAACAGCGTCGTCATGGGATTGCCCGGGAAAGTCGTCGCCACACGCAACAATCTGCAGCAATGTCATCGTAACGCGCTGATTTATTACCACAATGCTTTGGCGTATGCGCAGTAAATGAAACAAAGGTCTGCAATGGGCCGGTAGCGGCTTCTGCCGCACCGTCAGTTTGGGGCGGAGAGCTGACCGTCGCTGCGCGGTGCACCAAGGTCAGCTTCACGGATGAATGCAGTCGATGCAGAGGATCGGCGAAATGTCGGGTCCCAGATTCCCGATTTCTGACAGGCGTCAGCAGCGGCCCACATCAGATAACCTCTGTTATCAGATATTGATAGGTCGCCCGCATCATATCGAAGCTCGCTGTGATTGGCGTTGATGTCCGGACAATTCTATGTTTGCAGTCGCAGGATGTTCAGACCCAAGCACAACCTGAAACGTGACCCCGAGAAGCAGTGGATGTTTACTTCGGAAGGCGGTACGAAGTGCTCACCGAGCGATCGAAGATCAAACGCAGGACGATGGAGCGAAGGAAGAAGGAGTACCTGGCCGCGAAGGCGGCTTAGGCCGGAAATAAAAACTGTCTCTTAGCGAAGAGCGATTGTTGTCCAAAATATCTGGACGACCTACACTATACTGATTGATGGTGCAACTGCCGTCAGCACTGCTGCCTGTGGCAGTCTCCACGAGAGCAGTGTTCTCAAAACATCAGAATATTCCGCACAAGGACAACCCCATGAAATCTGCAATGCTCTGCGTAGTTGCACTTGCCGCGGCCGCCGTACCGGCAGTGGCCGAGCCTCCCAAGTTCAAAATGACCACAGAAATTCCGCAGTCGATCACCACGCCAGACAAGGTGGAGACTTCCATCGGTAACCTCGAGTTCTTCGACGGCGTGCCCTCGCAGCAGACAGTGCAAACTCTTTACGACAACCTGGATCGCATGCGCGGCGTGCAGACTTTTCTCGCCGGCCTCCCGGCCGTCTCCATGTATGCCCTGTACGATGGTCCAAAGGCGATAGGCGCCGACAGTCCCAACAAAATCCAGATCTGGAAACAGCTGATGGATTTGAAAACATTGATACTGACGGGTAATACGTTGAACTCTCTCAGAGATATGCGCAAAAGTTGGTGACGCCTGATCAAGCGGCGGTTTGAAGGTGGCGGAGGCCGTCGCGGAACTCAACCCCTGCGATGACCTCGGGCAGGCGGTTCCGGCCGTCGAGTTTGCGCCAATTCTTCCGCCGACATCATCAGCTTAAAGGCCATGGCCAGGCCGTCTTGCGGCTGAGGCAGCCCTTGGTGCGTTTGGTGCGGTGCCGCACGGTGGCGAAGGTGCTCTCGATCGGATTTGAGGTCCGGATATGTTTCCAGTGCTCGGCCGGGTAGTCGTAGAAGGTCAGCAGCGCGTCCCGGTCCTTGACCAGCTTGGCGACCGCCTTGTCCCATTTCACGTCGTAGGTTTCGACGAAGAAATCGAAGGCGACGTTGG